>CAZPFS010000021.1:0-36032 GCA_964585925.1 uncultured Syntrophomonadaceae bacterium
GGTTTCAGACTTATTCATTCTTGATTCTCGGCTGCTAACTGTCAAACTCCCGTTTTACCCCTTTGGTTTATCTCTTGCGCCGGGAACATATTTATATTAAAATAACTATATAGTCAGAATAATGGCGGATGAAGCTATTGTTTCAATTCTTAGCGTTGGTTTCCGCATATCTGCCGAAGGGGTGAGAGCCACGGGATACGGTTATTATGGGAAAATACTGGAGATTGATCTGCGTTCCCGCAAAACAGCCGAAACGATTATTCCGGAGCAGGACTACCGTGATTATCTCGGGGGAAGCGGTCTGTCCGCCAGGCTGTTCTGCGAACGGGGTTTTTACAGGCATGATCCCCTGAGCGAACAGGCGGCCCTGCTGGTTTTTTCGGGAATACTCACCGGTTATAATGTGCCTGCTGCCAGCAAGGCGTCATTTTGCGGAAAATCCCCGGCTACGGGGATCTGGGCGGAAGCCATTGTGGGGGGCCGCTGGCCGGCGGAGTTTAAAACTATCGGCTATGATGGCCTGATCATAACCGGCAGATCGGATTTTCCGGTTTACCTTTATTTTGGAGTACAGGGTCTGGAATTCAGGGATGCCGTTGCCTTGTGGGGCGAGGAAACCTACGCTGCGCAGGAAAAAATACGGCAGGAACTGGGGGAAAAGGTAAACACCGCCTCCATAGGACCCGCCGGTGAAAACCAGGTGCTGATTGCCTCCATCATCATCGACGGCAAAGACGCCCGGGCGGCCGGCCGCTGCGGCCTGGGGGCGGTAATGGGTTCCAAGAACCTGAAGGCGATCGCGGTCCTGCCTTCCGGTCCTGTTCCGGCAATATTTGACAGCCAGGGCCTGGCCGAAGCCAGGCGGGAATCCCTGTCGAAGATCAGAGAAAGAGCCAGGGGACTGACAGACTTTGGTACTGCCGGCGGAGTAGCGGCGGTGGAAAAGCTGGGTGATTTGCCTATCCGCAACTGGACTGCCGGCAGTTGGACCGAAGGGGCGGCAAAGATATCCGGCCAGTCCATGGCCGCAGAAGGTTTGCGGGTAAAACATGTAACCTGTTCCGGCTGCCCCATCCGTTGCGGCAAAGATATGAAGGTCCTGGCGGGACCTCATAAAGGCACCATTGCTCACGGGCCGGAATACGAAACCGTGGCCGGTTTCGGCGCGCTTTGTTTAAACGACGATCCCAATATTATTATCGCCGCCCATGATCTCTGCAACCGCCTGGGGGTGGATATAATCTCCACTGCCTCCGCGGTTGCATTTGCCATGGAATTAAACGAGCACGGGCTTTTGGAGGATACTGATACCGGGAAGCTGGATCTGTCCTGGGGAAATGGGGAGGCAATACTGGCCCTGATACAGCAGATTGCCTATCGAAAAAAACTGGGTCGGATTCTGGGGGAGGGTGTCAAACGGGCGGCAGCTCATTTTGGGCCGCTGGCAAAAGAATTTGCTATTGAAAGCAAGGGTCTGGAATTTCCGTTCCACGACCCCCGGGCTTTTACCAGCATGGCTGTTGTTTATGCCACCTGTAACCGGGGAGCCTGCCACCTGGAGGGTCTTACCTATTTTAATGAAAACCTGAGCTTTCCGGCCACCCTGATCGGGCTTCCGGCAGAATATGATCCTCATGGCAGCGAGGGAAAGCCCCTTCTGGCCAAAACTATGCAGGATTATATGATTTTGTTTAATGCCCTCGGGTTATGCAAATTTCTGATCAGAGGGCATGTAACTCCCGGCGAAATAGCCGGCTGGCTGTCAAGGGTTACCGGTTGGGAGATAGATGATCGCGAGCTGCAGTCTACCGGGGAACGGTTGTTTAACCTGAAACGTAAAATCAATGTCAAACTCGGCATCAGCCGTAAAGATGATACCCTGCCTCCTCGCCTGCTGGTGCACGACCGCCTGGAAGGGGCTGCCGCCGGCAGCCTGCCTCATCTGGGTCGAATGTTGTTTGATTATTATCATCTGAGGGGTTGGACCGCTGAAGGCATACCCCGCCCGGAAACCCTGCAAAGATTGAAACTGGAATGGACTGACTGAGGGAGGATATATTGGAGCAATGGCTGAAAAAAAGATCAGAATAAGGGTTATGCCCGGTTCTATTGAGCGCACGCTGGGAATAGAGGAAACACTGACGTTGCAACAGTTGGCGGAGAAGATCAACCGGGAATGGAAGGATGTACTGGTTCTGGATCTAGTGGATCGGCAGGGGTACCTGAACGTGGAGTTTATCGTCAACGGCAGTTATACCCGGCCCGATTACCGGATAAACGACGGCGACGTTATTACCATAATCCCCTTTATCGCCGGGGGTTAAAAAAGATCAAATATCAAGGAGGCAGGCACAGATGAATTCCATCGGGGAGCTGGAGCGGAAATATGTATTGCGATCTTGGGCGGTGCAAAACAAAAATGTATACGAAGAGATTGTAGGTGGTCGGGGGTGCTGGTTCTGGAACCAGGAAGGCAAAAAGTACCTGGACCTTTCCTCCCAGTTGGTAAACACCAACATCGGGCACCAACATCCCCGGATAATCGAGGCTATAAAGGAGCAGGCTGACAAGCTGTGTTACATCAGCCCCTCTTATGCCAGTGAACCCCGGGCCAGGCTGGCTCAGAAGGTAGCGGAACACACCCCGGGTGATTTAAACAAAGTTCTGTTTACCTTGGGGGGGGCGGAATCTAATGATAATGCCATAAAAATATCTCGCTTGTATTCCGGAAAATTTAAAATTCTGGCTCGCTACCGCTCTTACCACGGGGCGACTTTCGGGGCGATTACCCTCACCGGCGATCCGCGTCGCCCGCCGGTAGAACCGGGAATCCCCGGAGTAGTCCATGTGTTCGAGCCCTATTGCTACCGCTGCAGCTTCGGACACACCTACCCCGGTTGCGGTCTGGAATGTGCGGAACATGTTCGCGAAATTATTCTGTATGAGGACCCAAAAAGCGTGGCGGCCTTTATCCTGGAGCCGGTAACAGGCACCAACGGCATTTTTGTCCCGCCGCCCGAATACCTGCCCCGGATCAGGGAGATTTGCGACGAATTTGAGGTGCTGTTGATCGCCGATGAGGTAATGACCGGATGGGGGCGGACTGGAAAGTGGTTCGGGGTGGACAACTGGAATGTGATTCCCGACATTATGACCATGGCCAAGGGAATAACCCAGGGATATGTTCCCCTGGGGGCGGTGGTGGTCAATGACAAAATTGCCGATCATTTTGAAAATCACATGCTCTGGTGTGGCTTGACCTACAGCGGCCATCCCCTGGCCTGTGCCACCGGCGTGGCCACCGTTCAGGTTTATGAAGACGAAGACCTGATCGGCAATGCGGCCCGGATGGGTCAGCTTCTGACGAAACGACTAAATGAGTTGAAGGGAAAACATCCCTCTGTGGGCGACGTGCGATCCATTGGGCTGTTTTCGGCGGTTGAGCTGGTAAAAGATATCCACACCAAGGAGCCGCTATCCCCCTGGAACGGTCCCGATCCTGGAATTATGGGCCGGATCGGCAAATTTTTGGATGAAAAGGGGATCTATATTTATTTGCGCTGGAACTATATGTTCATTGCGCCGCCGATTGCCATCAACGAACAGGAGCTAAACCTGGGTCTGGATGTGGTGGATGAAAGTCTGGACCTGGCGGATGGGTACATTAAATCTTGAGCACCTTTTTCTGTCTGCAGCTCTTAGTAGCCCGCCGGTTCTGGTAAAACCAATATTGTCTTTACACAGCAGGAGGTATCATCCTGCTGTTTTATTTAAGATCCAAACTGTACACCCGGAAATTGTGATATAGTAATAAAAAGGGTTCCAAACCCTTTACTGTATAAGATCTTTCTCCCGGCCGTATGGATGCCTGTCGGCCAGGTTAAAAGCTATTATTGTTTGGTTCTTTCAGGGGTAAGATATTATACAGGAGGGGATCAGTTGAAAAAGATCGCGTTAATTGAACCACAGTCAAAGGCGGACCATGTATACAGTTTTGTGAAGATGCCCCGGTTGGGCCTTCCCCTGCTTGGCGCGTTGTTGAAAGCTGAGGGTTATGAGGTTGATATTTACCTGGGGCGGGGAGACCGGCTGCCTTGGCCGGAAATACTGCAGCACGATCTGGTGGGTATTTCCACCACCACTTCTACCAGCAGCGAGGCGTATTGTATGGCCGGATATGTGCGTTCCCACGGATTGCCGGCCGTGATCGGCGGAATTCACGCCACTCTTATGCCTGAAGAAGCGCTGACCTATGCCGATTATGTGGTCAGGGGTGAAGGCGAGCACAATTTCCTTGAACTTGTCCGTTCGCTGGAGGCAAGCTGCTTGCCGGAGGGCATTCCCGGAATTTCCTATTGGGAACATGGTCAGGCTATACACAACCCGGATCAGCAGGGATGGGTAGATGTAGATCAACTTCCCAGCCCGGATCTGTCGTTATATTGCCCCCAATTTACCGGCCGCACCCTGCCGGTTCTTGCTTCCAGAGGTTGTCCCCACAACTGCACCTTCTGCTGCGTAACGCTCATGTTTGGACGGGGCTACCGGTTTCGAAACAAGGAAAAAGTGCTGGAAGAACTTGCCGGCTACCGGGGTCGGAATGTCTTTTTCTGTGATGATAATTTTACGGCCAACCGCCGCCACAGCAAAGAATTGTTTCAGGAGATGATCGATCGTAAAATCAATCTCAGAAGCTGGGGAGCCCAGATAAGGGCGGAGGCGGTTCGTGATGATGAACTGCTTGATCTGATGTACCGCTCCGGTTGCCGGATTGTTTACGTAGGGTTGGAATCGACCAACCCGGCTACCCTGGAAGCCTACCAAAAAAATCAGAGTGTGGAAGATATCGAAGGTTTGATCCGCCGCTGTCATGATTACGGGATTAAGGTGCACGGTATGTTTATTTTTGGTGCAGATACCGACACCGTTCAGACTCTCCGGGACACGGTGGATTTTAGTCTGGAATCACGGATCGACAGTGTTCAGTATATGATTCTGACCCCGCTTCCCGGAACCCCGCTCTACAGGGGGCTGGAGTCGGAAGGACGTCTGTTGACAAAGGACTGGGAACTCTACGATGGCCATCACGTGGTTTTTCAACCGGCCCAAATGTCGCCGGAACAGTTAACCGAGGTAACCATACAGGGTTACAAGCGGTTCTATTCCCTGAACAATATATTTAAAAATGTGGCACTTACCGGTTTTGGTTCTGCAATATTCCGGGGGATTGGCTGGTGGGCGGTGCGCCGGTTTGAACACAAGGATCGCTGGTTTGATCCGGTGCTGAAAAAACTTGGCCACAGCAGCCCGCTTTCTGTGCCCCTGTTCTACAAGCGCATTCCCCTGTTAGGGCAGAAGACGGCCCCGGCTGCCGATAAATCACTGTTGATTTTTATCTCGGAAAGAAAAGGGGTCATTTATCTCAGGCTCAGGGGACTTTTGGATCGCCTGGCCTTACAGGAGTTGAAGCGCACTATTGGCAAGCTTGTTCCCAGGAACAGTTTTCACGTTGTGCTCAATATGGAAGGACTGTCTTTTGCTTCCGAAAGGGCGGTCAAACTGTTTGGCGGCTATCTGGGAAAATTGGGAGAACATGTGCGCCGTCTGCAGGTAGTTGCCCGCAAAGAGGAAAACATACTCCCCTGTGTAAAGAAAAGCCGCCGTTCCAAACTTCCCCGGTTTGAAGTGTTGTTGAGCAAGCGCTAAACGAGGAACAGACATAGGGGACAGTCCTATCTTGCAGGACTGTCCCCGAACCTATGGGAAATCAGTCCTATCTTGCAGGACTGTCCCCGAACCTATGGGAAATCAGTCCTATCTTGCAGGACTGTCCCCGAACCTATGGGAAATCCCTAGGTTTTTGCTTTGGTCAGAAAGGGTTCGGGTGAATAGAGCCTACGGGCATTGTAGCCGGTATGAAGCAGGCGGTGGGCTTCTGGGCTCCCCGGGTAGCCCAGAAAATCTTCATAGACTTTGATTACAGCTGGATTTTCATGGGATTTGCGGTGTTCCTTCAGCCGGTCCTGCAGATGAAGGCCTTTGGCGCGTCTTGAGCGATGGCACACCTGCTCGTTCCAGTCGTTGGTTTCAATATATATGGGTTGGCCTCCCCCGCCCACACATCCGCCCGGGCAGGCCATGACCTCTACAAAATGATATTCCTTCTGTCCCCCGAGCACCGCCTCGATCAGTCTGCGGGCGGCACCGGTCCCTCTGGCAACAGCTACTTTGAGCCGTTGCCGGCCCATTTCTATCTCGGCATCCTTGTATTCCAAGGATCTGACCTCCCGAAACTCGACATCTCGCAGCTCTTTTCCGGTTACCCATTCATAAACTGTTCTCAGGGCCGCTTCCATTACCCCTCCGGTGGTTCCGAAGATAACCCCCGCTCCGCTGGCGTACCCCAGGGGAGAATCAAAATCTTCTTCCGGCATCTGCCTCAAATCAATCCCGGCCTGGAAGAGCATCTGGGCAAATTCCCGGGTGGTCAATTCAGCATTCACATCCTGCTGCCCGCTGGCATTCATCTCCGGACGGAGCAGTTCATATTTTTTAGAGGTGCAGGGCATGATCGATACACAGTAAATACTTTTCGGATCAATCCCGGCCTGCCGGGCATAGTAGGTTTTGGCCAAGGCGCCGAAGATCTGCTGAGGCGATTTTACCTCGGAGAGATTGTTTATAAATTGGGGGTAAAAGCTTTCACAGAAGCGGACCCAGCTGGGGCAGCAAGAGGTAAATTGAGGGAAGGGCCCGCCGCTTTCCAGCCTCTCCAGCAGCTCCTTAGCCTCCTCCATCACGGTCACGTCTGCTCCGAAACAATCGTCAAAAACCCGGTCGAAACCCAGCCTTCTCAGCGCGGCCACCATTTGGCCGGTAACCAGGGTGCCCACCGGATAGCCGAATTCTTCCCCGATGGAGACGCGCACCGCGGGGGCGGTCTGCACGATCACATGCAGATCCGGGTTTTGCAGCGCCTCCCAGACTGCAAATGTGGAATCCTGCTCCTTGAGAGCTCCGGTTGGACAAACGGTTATACACTGGCCGCAATAGATACAGGGTGTTTCCATCAGCGAGCCATTATAGGCCGGCCCTACCACCGACTTAAATGATCTTTCTACCATCCGGTAAATTCCCACCGATTGAAAGTACTCGCATACGGCCGCGCAGCGTCGGCAGCGAATGCATTTATCCGGTTCGCGCACTACAGAGGGGGAAAGGTCGTCTGTGGCAAAATGGTTCCGGCTTCCGGCCACCGTCAGATCCCTGATCCCGTAACGTTTGGCCAGGCGCTGCAGCTCGCAGTTCAGATTGCGGTCACAGGTAAGGCATTCAAAGGGGTGATCCGACAGAAGCAGCTCAATGATCTGTTTGCGGGCGGCAATGACCTGGGGGGTATGGGTATATACTTGCATTCCCTCCCGGGCCGGCAGTACACAGGAGGCGTCCAGGGTAGGCCTGCCTTCCACCTGTACCAGGCAAACCCGGCAGGCGGCGGGAGCGTTGAGATCTTTCAAATAGCAAAGGGTGGGAATATCTATTCCTATTTGCCGGGCTGCTTCCAGCACGGAGGTCCCCCCTTCAACTTGAATTTTTTGATGATCAATCCAGAGTTCCGGCATGAATTTTTTCTCCTCCGGTGATGGCTTCAAACGGGCATTCTTCCACACATTGCCGGCAATCGGTACATTTGGCCGGATCTATCCGGTATATGGCGCCTTTTTCTCCGGCAATGGCTGCCGCGGGGCAGATCCGGGCACACAACCCGCAGGATCTGCATTTTTCCGGGTTTATCCGGGGACGGGTCAGACGAGTACAAGCTCCGGCCGGGCAGCAGCGTTCCCTGATATGGGCCAGGTATTCGGATTTGAAATAGCGCAGGGTGCTTGACACCGGATTGGGAGCGGATCTGCCCAGCCCGCACAGGGAGGTGTTTTTTATAAGTTGTCCCCAGTACTCCAGCCTTTTTAGATCATCTTCCTGTCCCTCGCCGCGGGTAATGCGGGTTAAAATTTCCAGCAGGCGCTTGGTGCCGATCCGGCAGGGGGTGCATTTGCCGCAGGATTCGTCCTGGGTAAAATCCAGATAGTAGCGTGCAATATCCACCATGCAGGTGTCCTCATCCATGATGATCAGGCCCCCGGAACCGATCATGGAGCCTATTTCCAGCAGGTGATCGTAGTCCAGGGGAATGTCCAGATGTTCCCTTCCCAGACAGCCTCCGGAGGGCCCGCCGGTCTGGGCTGCCTTGAAGGCTTTGTTGCCCGGAATACCGCCGCCGATCTCGTAGATAATTTCCCGTAAGGTGGTGCCCAGAGGAACCTCTACCAGGCCGGTATGGCGCACCTTTCCGGCCAGGGCAAACACCTTGGTCCCCCTGCTGCCGGCGGTGCCGATTTCTGTAAACCGTCCGGCTCCATGAAGTAAAATCAGCGGTATATTGGCCAGGGTCTCCACATTGTTGATCAATGTAGGCTGGTTCCACAGCCCCCGCTCCGCAGGGAAAGGAGGCTTGAACTCGGGATCCCCCCGTGAACCCTGAATTGACGAGATGAGGGCGGTTTCTTCTCCGCAAACAAACGCGCCGGCCCCGGTGCGGATCTCCACCTCGAAATTAAAGCCCGACTGCAGGATATTATCGCCCAAAAAATTGTTTTCCCTGGCCTGATCTACAGCCAGCCTGGATCGTTTAACCGCCAGCGGATATTCCGACCGCACATAGATAAATCCCTGTCCGGCCCCGGTAGCATAGCCGGCGATGATCATTCCTTCCAGTATGCTGTGGGGATCGCCCTCCAGGATACTGCGATCCATAAACGCGCCGGGATCTCCTTCATCGGCATTGCAGATTACGTACTTTTGTTCACCGGGCGAACGGTGGACCTGTTCCCACTTTGAGCCTGTGGGGAAGCCGCCGCCACCTCTCCCCCGCAACTCCGAAAGTTTTACCTGCTCAATCACCTGTTCTGGGATCATCTCGGCCAGCACCCTAGACAAAGCGGCATACCCCCGGTACTTCATGTAATCCTCGATATCAGTTCCGATTATTCCGCAATTCCGAAGCACCAGCCGGGATTGTCTCCGGTAGAAGGGCATTTCTTCCTTGCGGCGCTGCTCATTGCCGGTATGGGGATCTCGATCCAGGAGACGTTCAACAATCTTTCCGTTGATTATATGTTCCCGGATAATTTCCCGGGCCTGGTCGGGGTCGAGTTTGCGGTAAATGATTCCCTCCGGGTAGATGATTATACTGGGGCCTTGGCTGCAGTTACCGATACAGCCCACTTCTTTTATTTCTATTTGCAGATGGTTTTCAGTCAGCACATCCAATATGGCTTCCTTTACGGCGCGGCACCCCATCGAAATACAGGGAGTACCCCCACAGAGCAAGATGGAATGTTTTTTCCCGGACGAAACGCGTTCCCGTGCCAGTTCCTCCCACAGGGCACTCACTGGAAACAACTCCTTTATCACAATTTGAAAGCGCCAGTAAATGTTGGTCTTGATCGCCCGTAAACAGCCTGCCCGGCTTAAGACTCAATTAATTGGGTGATTCATTGACCGGGGATATATCCCGGGATTATTTACTTTGTTCAGGGTAGCAGCCGGAAACGTCGGGGCCGCCCTGCCGGGACAGCTCATCCAGAAGAGGGTCAATCTTTTCTAAGGTAAACTCTCCATACAACTCTTCTCCAATCTTGAGCACCGGGGCGGCGCTGCAAGCTCCTACACAGCGGGTGGTAGCCAGGCTGAACCGTCCGTCTGCCGATACCCGGCCCGGCTCCAGATCGAGTCTGTCTTTTAGTTCCTCCAACAATCTCTGGCTGCCTTTTACATAGCAGGCGGTGCCGGTACATATTTCCAAGCGGTTCCGGCCGACCGGTACGGTTGTAAACTGAGAGTAAAAACTAACCACGCTGTATATTTCGGCCAGGGGGATAGACAGTTCATTGGCAATACAGATCAGTGCCTCCCGGGGGAGAAATCCAAGTATATCCTGAGTTTCCTGAAGCAGGGGGATCAAAGCCCCTCTTTTTCCCCGGTAGCGTTCCAGAACAGGCAGCAGATTGGTCTTCAATTCCCGGTCCCGTGCGGATCTGACAGTCACAACTCATCACCATATATCATATAATCAGGAATTTGGTGGGACAACATTAGCCTGTTACCGACAACCAGGAACATACATGGGAAATATACCCGGGTCTATTTTTATTCCGAGATGAATAAGGTGTACAGGGAATATATATATCGTCCCGGCGGCACTTTCCATTGGGTGGAAATGATGCCGGGGTCAATCTTACGAGAACCAATAAAGGGGTGAATATAATGCGATCTGCCAATTCGATACGTCTGCTGGTACGGATGGCTCTGCTGCTGGCAATAACTCTGGCCGTTCAGGTACTGCGTCTGCCCACACCGGTAACCGGTCCGCTGGTTAACATGATGTTGATTCTGTCTGCAGCCGTGGTGGGGACCGCGGGGGGAGTGCTGATCGGGCTATTGACTCCCTGGGTTGCCTTGTTGCTGGGAATACTACCGCCGGCATTGGCTCCGGCAGTGCCCTTCATTATGGCCGGCAATGCTTTCTACTGTCTGTTTTTCGGTCTGTTGAACAGGAGGTTTAAAGGCTCTGATCTGGTGGGGGTGGGCGCGGGCTCTCTAATCAAATTTGGCCTGATTGCAGCCCCGGCAACCTACCTGCTTCGGCTTCCCCCGCCACTGGTGCAAGTTTTGCTGGCCCCGCAGTTGATCAATGCCCTGATCGGCGGTGTAGCCGCTCTGCTCTTGATCCGACCTCTGCGCCAGGCCCTGAGCAACCGAAAAAGTTGACTTGTGACACGGGGGGGGAGTACTGCCACTCATTTCTACAAAAATGGCAAAATCTTGTTGCCCATATACAGTGTGTCTTTCTGGAGACAGTGAAAAAGTTCCCGTGTCAGGAGTTCAGACCGTTGGCATCGATGATCTGCTGCACACTCACCCCGTATTTTTTAGAAATGCTGTAAAGGGTTTCACCCTTTACAACCATGTGCACGGTCCGGCTAAAATTGGGGGCAGGCAACATTTTGTCCACCGTGTTGAAGGTGTAGCCTTTATCTCTGAGCCCGGTGATGATCCGCGGCAGGGCCTGCACGGTCTTCGGCCCGCCCACATGCATCAGCATGATGGCGTTGGGCTCCACATTGTCCAGCACTCGGTTGACCACATAATCAACGGTAATCGTTTTCCCGTTGAGCTCGTCGGCCCAGTCATGGGTGTCCACGGTCCACATGATACTGTAGGGATAACCCTCCTGGCCCAAAATATCCAGCATCAACTGGTTATATTCCCCGAAAGGCGGGCGAAAAAGATAGGGCCGCACTCCGGTCGTGCTTTGAATAATTTCCGTAGACTCGCGCATTTCCTGACGGATCTGATCGGCGTTCAACCCCTTCATGTGGGGGTGGGTCAGGGAGTGATTGCCTATGGTATGGCCCCGGGAGGCAATTTCCCAGGCCAGATCGGGATGCTCTTTTACCCAGAGAGCCCGCGGAAAAAATGTGGCGGTAACCCCGTACTGATCCAGGGTATCCAGCAATGAGATGGTCTGATCAAAAAGCCAGCCCGAATCAAAAGTCAGGGCAACTTGCTTGGTCCCCGGAGAGAGGGTGCCCTTGCCGATTATCTGGGAGGCGCTGTTTCCGACCGCCTCCCCGGGAACGGGAATTACCAGCGATTGGCCCACAAAAATCACAGGGGTGGCGGCCGGTGGGATTGAGTCGCCGGCGGGAGGATCTGGCGGACGACTGCCGGGCTGTTCCGTAGGATCCTTATCTGGTTGGGGATCCTCCGGGCTTTGGCCGGGAGGGTCGGGATCGCCGGGATTTTCCGGGGTTGGATCAGCTGGATCAATATCTCGATCTGCGGGGTCCTTCGGTAAATTTTCCGGCGGGGGTGCCGGTTCGGCAAGATGAAAGATCGTCTGCATAAGGTTGCAGGCGCCAAGCCCCAAAGCTCCCCTTGAAGCCGCATAGCCGGTTGCGGCCGCTGCCAGGAGAAGAATAACGATCACCATCCAGATTTTCCTTTGGCCCCTCTTTTTTCTGGCCATAAACTCACCCCTTAGGTTATGTAACCACATTCTATCATAAGGCTATCCCCTGTTCATCCGGGATTTTTTGGCGGTGCCGGGGAGCAGAGAAATGCCCGATGCTTTTATGTCCGAAGAGCCGGCGGTCCTGTTACAGCACCAACTTTTATTGTAATTGGAACCAGGCCGGACGAATAGTTGCCGTACCTTAGTTTTTGCAGTATTCGGCGCAGCTCTATAAATTCGCGATTGGCACTTTTCATTGCTTCCCGTAACTCGAT
Organism: uncultured Syntrophomonadaceae bacterium; assembly: GCA_964585925.1. Taxonomy (GTDB): domain Bacteria; phylum Bacillota; class Dethiobacteria; order DTU022; family DTU022; genus JAAZLS01. Next base: position 12,352 of record CAZPFS010000021.1, read on the forward strand.
ATTCTGGTGTTGGTCGGTTTGTCCATGATCAATAAATTGACCTGGCGGGCCATCGCTTAGTCGATCTCCCAAGGCCCCGGCAGGTGTGCCGGTATTTATAACTATGAGGAACTGCCGATAAAGGTATTGGGTGTACCGTTTTTCCGGCGCTTGGAAAAGGGGGGGATACTATTGATTTTTGGCAAGGATCAGGAGATATTTGGCACAGTCTACAGGTTGCTGTCGGAGGGCGAATCGAAAGTCCGGTCTTTGGTCAGGGAGCTCTACATGATCATCAATTTATGTGGGGCCTTTTCAACGACTACTAACAAGGTTATTGTTGCTGAGATGGAGGAATTTGAACATTCCCTGAACAAAGCGCGACAGGAAGTTAACGAAGTGTTGCAACATGCCGATCATATTATTGCCGGTTCATCAAAGTTAGAGGAAATTGTGGAATTGACATCTTGTAAAACCAAAAAAAGTATTGCTACCGTAGAGGAGGTGGTGGGCTCTATTGATGATATGGAAGGTTCGTTTCAACAGGTCAATATTTTGTTTGCCGAGCTGCAAACCGCCACCCGGCAGGTGGTGGAAGGTGTGTCGAGTATTGACAAGATTGCCTCTCAAACCAATCTGCTGTCACTAAATGCAGCCATTGAAGCGGCCAAGGCCGGGGAACATGGACGGGGCTTCGCCGTGGTGGCGGGGGAAATAAAGACCCTGGCTGATGCCAGCAGGCAGATTACCCGTCAGATCGGATCTCTGTTGAAAAACCTGGATCAAAGGATGGAGCAGGCCACGGAGGCGATAGCAGAATTTCGGGACAAGAAAGACGTAGCTACGGTGAAAATTACAGAAGAGGAACGGGATCTCAAACAAACCATGAAAGAGCTTGTGGGTGCCGGCCGGGGGCTGAATGAAATAGCCGACCTGGTGGAAAAACAATCCCTGTCCACCAAGCAACTGTTGGATTTTGTATCGGAGGCTGCCGGACGGGTGGATGCAGTGATCCACCGCTCCAAGGGCATTGATGTTGGGCTGGATCAGGTCGCGGATCGTTCCCGCTTGCTGAATGATTTTTGCGCTTCTCAATTCAAAGCGGTGATGGGCCTTCAAAACTACCCCCCGGTAAGAAAAATTGCTCGCCTGGGTCAAGAGATCCTGGTGGCTCACGACGACTCGCATGCTCCCTGGGCATATGTAGAAGGCGGGGAATCAAGAGGTATAAGCGTGGAAGTATTCAAACAGATTGCCCAAATGCTGGGGCTTTCCTTCAAGTTGTTCGGCGCCACCTGGGCTAATATTTTTCCTCTGCTGGCGGAGGGACAAATCCAGTTGATTTTAAATGCCGGCTGGCCCAACAAGTATTTTGACAATTTTCCGGTTATTGCCTCCCATCCCTATGCTAAGTTTAGAACCTGCCTGTTTTCAAGGGATGCCGGCAAAGAGGTAAGGTTGGCCGATCTGAAGGGGAAAAGAATTGGCGTCCAACATGCCGGTCTGGCGGTAGCCCAACTGGAGCAGGCCGGAGCGGTTACCGAAGAATATGACAATGATTCTTTGAGTTTTTTGAACCATTTCTGGGGAAAGACGGAGGCGGTGCTGGCGGAGATAGCGGTAGGGCAGAGCCTGAGCCGTAATTATTTTCAAGGAAGCTTTCAAGTGGCCAGCGAGACAGTCGGGGAGATGGAAGTGGTGATTCTATCCCATAAAAATAACCGGAATCTGATCCATAATTTAAACACCGCTATAAAACAGTTGCATTCTTCCGCAGTTATAGATAACATCTTAACCAAGTATATGGGGGGGTCCGTGGAAAACGGATCTTGATAATCAAACCCTTTTTTTATAAACAAAGGTGGCAGGCGGTTTGCATAGAAGTGATGGCAAATGGTTTCTTACCAGATTCAAGAAAACCATTTACCGCTACAAGATGATCTCCTGTGGGGATTCGGTGATTGTTGGTTACTCTGGAGGGCAGGACAGCAGCGTACTGCTCTATCTGTTAAATTGGTTCCGCCGCGTTTCCCCGGTGCCGTTCAACCTACAGGCAGTGTATATAGATCTTGGCCGGGATACAGATCTCTCACCCCTGTATGAACTGACCGGTGCTCTGCATGTTCCTTTGAAGATTGAGCGGACCGCCATTGCCCGAATTGTGTTTGAGCGTAGAAAGGAAAAAAACCCCTGCAGCCTATGTGCCAATTTGAGGCGGGGAGCATTAAACCAAGCCGCGCTGGGGTTGGGAAGCCGCAAGGTGGCCCTGGGACACCACCTTGATGATGCCATTGAAACATTTTTTCTTAATCTAATCTATACCGGCCGGATGGGTACCTTTAAACCCTCCGTATTTTTGGATCGCACCGGGATAACCACTATCAGGCCATTAATTCAACTTCCAGGAGAAACAGTAGCCGCTCTGGCCCGGCGGGAACAGTTGCCGGTTTTGATAAATCCTTGCCCGGTCAGCGGCCATACCTGCCGCCGGGAGATGAAAGATCTGGTGGCCGGTATATCCCGCCGTTATTCTGGATTTCACAATAAATTTCGAACAGCTTTGTCAAATTCCGACTTGTGGCAGGATAATAATATTTAAAACTTCTGTTACAATTATTAAAAGACGGAAGAGGATAAAAACTCCCCATGTCGAATATAATCTGAGGAGTTTTAATATTTATATTTCCGTTAAGGGAGGTGTCCTGATTGCGTTATCACTATTTTCCCGGGTGTACATTAAAAACCCAGGCCAAGAACATGGAAGACACCGCACTGGCTGCGGCCTCTGCTTTGGGAATTCAGCTGATTGAGCTTCCCGAGTGGCAATGTTGCGGGGCGGTATATCCGCTTTCCGACGATGAACTGATCACTCTTCTTTCACCGGTGCGCACCCTGGCCGCGGCAGGAGGTGAACCGCTTGTTTCCCTATGTTCGGCCTGCCACCATGTTTTGAAAAGGGCTCAGGAGGCAATTAAACGCAACCCTGATATCCGCAGCAAGGTAACCGATTTCCTGGAGGTAGATTATTCCGGTGAAGGTCGGGTATTGCATTTTCTGGAAGTGCTGCGCGATGATCTGGGGTTTGACCGCCTTGCGGAAAAGGTTGCCAATCCTCTTTCGGGGCGCAAACTTGCCGCCTATTACGGCTGTTTGCTCCTGCGCCCCGGAAAGGTGATGCAATTTGATGATCCTGAAAATCCGACTATCATGGAAGATCTAATCCGCAGCTTGGGGGCGGAGGCAGTGGTAACCCCCTACCGTACCGAATGCTGTGGTGCTTATCTTTCCATTACCAAGGAGAATGTGGCTGCCACCACTGCCCAAAAGATCATCCAATCTGCCCGGCAGGCCGGAGCAGACGCCCTGATCACTGCCTGTCCCCTTTGCCGCTACAATCTGGAAAGTCTGCCGGGAGAGGTCATGCCGGTCTACTATTTCAGCGAGTTGCTGGCCGAGGCGATGGGCGTAATCAAGAGCGAGGAGGTGGTTTAGAGGTGAAGGTTTCGGAAAGCTGCCGCACATTTATTGATGAATTGGTGGAGCACACCGAGCAGAACCCCAACCGGTGTTACCAGTGTGCCAAGTGCAGCGCGGGCTGCCCGGTGGTATCTGCCATGGATCTGCTGCCGCACCAGGTGATCCGCTATCTGCAGTTGGGCCTGCTGGAGGAGCTGCTGGATAGTTGTACCCCCTGGATCTGCGCCTCCTGTTTTACCTGTGCCGCCCGCTGTCCCCGGGATCTGGATCTGGCAAGGATGATGGAAGGGGTTCGGCTGGCTGTGCTGCGCCGCCGGGAAGGCAACCTTCTCTCCCCCGCTGATCTCGACCTCGCCCCGGAAAAGCTGGAAAAATTGCCCGCACAAGCCCTGGTCAGTGGTTTTCGCAAGCATGCCAAGTAGCGGCCCTTTAACTACAGGTCTGATATTTATTGTTCTTACCGCCGGGGTCTGGAAGGCCAGATGTTTTTTGACCATTGCCCTGTTGCCGCAGGCTTGCGGGCTGTCACCGGATTTCAAATATTCAGGTTAACGAAAGGGAGGGAGGGCTTTGCCCAGAATTGGAGTTTTTATCTGCTGGTGTGGCACAAACATCGCCGGGACGGTAGATATAGAGCAGGTAGTTAACGCCGCCCGCGATTTTCCGGGCGTGGTCTACACCGGCGATTACCGCTATCTTTGCTCAGAAGTTGGCCAGACCTTGATCAAAGATACTATAAAGAAAGAAAACCTGGACCGGGTAGTGGTGGGAACCTGTTCTCCCCGTATGCATGAGGTTACCTTCCGCAAAGTGGTGGCAGAGGCAGGTTTGAATCCCTACCTGCTGGAAGTGGCCAACCTCAGAGAACATTGCTCGTGGGTTCACAAAGATCCCCGGGAAGCTACCCCCAAGGCGATTGCCCTGATCAGGGCCGCGGTCAGCAAGGCTGGCTTGAACGAGCCGCTGGATGTCCCCTTGATGGACGTGGAAAAAAGGGCCCTGGTGATCGGCGGAGGAATTGCCGGGATCCAGGTGGCGCTGGATATAGCGGATTCGGGGTACACGGTGGATCTGGTGGAGAGGGAACCCAGTATTGGCGGCCGGATGGCCCAACTGGAAAAAACTTTTCCCACCCTGGATTGTGCCGCCTGCATCCTTACCCCCAAGATGGTGGAGGCGGCCCAGCATCCCGGGATCAATTTGCTTACATACTCCGAGGTGGAAGAGGTTAAAGGTTTCGTGGGCCAGTTCGAGGTCCGCATCCGCAGCCGCGCCCGGAGCATAGACTCCACCAAGTGTACCGGCTGCGGGATCTGCTATGAAAAATGTCCGGCCAAAGCTCCTTCGGAATTCGAAATGGGTTTGGCCAAGCGTAAAGCAATCTACGTGCCTTTTCCGCAGGCCGTGCCCAATATTCCGGTTATCGACCGCGATAACTGCCTTTATTTCAAAAGGGGACGCTGCCAAATTTGCCAGAAAAATTGCCCGGCGGAAGCGGTAAATTTCGATCAACAGGACGAAATCATAGAACGCCGCTACGGGGCGATTGTGGTGGCTACCGGGTTTGATTCCATGGATCTTAAGGGTTACGGTGAGTACGGCTACGGGCAGCACCCCGACGTGCTTACCGCCTTGCAGTTCGAACGGTTGTTCAATGCCTCCGGGCCTACCGGAGGGAAAGTGGTCCGCCTCTCCGACGGCCGGCCGCCTAGAAAAGTGGTCTTTATTCAGTGTGTGGGCTCACGGGATATAGCCCGCGGTAAAAATTACTGTTCCAAGATCTGCTGTATGTTTACCGCCAAGCAGGCCATTTTGCTAAAAGAGAAACTTCCGGATGTGGAAAGCTATGTGTTTTATATTGATCTGCGCACTGCCGGAAAGGGTTACGAGGAGTTCCAGCGGCGCGCCGCCGAGGAATATGATGTGCTTTATCTGCGCGGGATCGCCGGAAAGGTTTTCCCGGAAGGCGACCATCTCCTGGTGCGGGGGGTAGACTCGCTCAGCGGACGGCCGGTGGAGATTGAAGCCGATATGGTGGTGCTGGCCGCCGCCTCCGTGGCCAGGCACGATGCTCCGGAGCTTGGTCGAATAATAGGCATAAACAGCGACAGTTACCATTTTTTCAACGAGGCCCACCCCAAGCTCCGGCCGGTGGAGACCCATACCGCCGGTGTGTTTATTGCAGGAGCCTGCCAGGCCCCCAAGGATATTCCCGATACGGTGGCTCAGGCCGGCGCGGCCGCTGCCAAAGCGGTGGCACTCCTGTCCAAAACCAAGTTGCAGGGGGAGGCCTGTGTGTCTACGGTGGACCGGGCCAGATGTGCCGGTTGTTTGCATTGCGAAGCGGTCTGCCCGTACGGGGCTATTTCGGCGGTGGAAATTCAGGAACGTATTCAAGGCGAGATCAAGTCGCGCTTGGTAGCGGAGGTAAATCCGGCTCTTTGCCAGGGCTGCGGTTCCTGTACGGTGGCCTGCCGCTCCGGCTCTTTGACCCTTCAGGGTTATACCGATGAACAGATGTTAGCGGAGGTGGATGCCATATGTCTGCAGCGCTAGACAAAACCCGGGAAGCGCAGGCGATCAGCGACTCCCCCGGAAAAGAAAACTGGAATCCCCTGATTGTGGCGTTTTGCTGTAACTGGTGCAGCTATGCGGGGGGAGATCTGGCCGGCACCAGCCGCATGAGTTACCCCGCCAATATAAAGGTGATCCGGGTCCCCTGTTCGAGCAGGATCAACCCGTTATATATTCTGCGGGCTTTTCAGCGCGGGGCGGATGGGGTGCTGGTGGCGGGCTGCCATCCCGGAGACTGCCATTACACCAGCGGCAATTACTATGTTCGCCGGCGTCTGTCGGCGTTTTGCCGGCTGCTGGAATTTTCCGGTCTGGAACCGGAGCGCTTTGAAGTTCGCTGGATCTCCGCCTCTGAAGGAGACCGGTTTGCGGAAGTGATGCAGTCCATGACTGAAAAAATCAAGGCCCTGGGGCCCAACGGGAAATGGAGGGATAGCCGATGGCGGAGTGTGGAGTAAATGATATGGACAAAATTCGCGCCGCGGTGGCCCAGGATCTCCTCAGCGGCAGGATAGACCTGCTTCTGGGTTGGGAGAAGGGACATTACTGGTGGCAATCCCGTCCCCTGTTTGCCCGAAACAGTGAGGATCTGGGGCGGCTGATATGGGATTCATTTTGTGCGGCAAACCTGAGCGGTTATCTGCAGGAGGAGCTGGCAGTCAACAAAAAGGTGGGGGTGCTGTTAAAGGGATGTGATGCCAGGGCTCTTAACCGACTGGTGCAGGATCGGATGGTTGACCGGGAACGGGTGATAGCCTACGGGCTTCCCTGCCCGGGGATACTTGATCACCGGCTTTTGCAGCAGCAGTCGGGATTGAAAGACCTTATGGGCGCAGACATGAAAGAGGACAATGATCGGGTAACCATAACCGGTAAGGATGGAAAAACATTCAAACGGGAGGATCTGTTGCTGGAAAAATGCCGGCGCTGTGTTTATCCCGATCCGGTGGGGTGTGATCAACTTTTATTGCCCGCAGTGGGTTCCCGGGAGGAGCGGATGCGTTTTCAGGAGATAACCCGTCTGGAGCAAGGTTCCGCAGCGGAACGTTTTGCCTACTGGTCGGAACAGTTCAAACGTTGCCTGCGCTGTTATGCCTGCCGTGAAGCATGCCCCTGCTGCAGTTGCCGAGAGTGCTTTGTGGAGCAGGAACAACCGCGGTGGCTGGGAAAGGCTTTGGAGACCAGCGAAAATTTCATTTACCATATTATTCGGGCCTATCACAGCGCCGGGCGGTGTATCGAGTGCGGGGAATGCCAGCGGGTTTGTCCGGTGGACCTTCCCCTAATGGAGTTGAGTTCAAAAATAGTCAAAGATATCAATGAGCTGTACGGCGAATACCATGCCGGGATGGACACAGAAAAGGAACCTCCCCTGCTGACCTACCGGCCGGATGACCCGGCAGCGTTTGTGGAAACGTGAGGTGAAGGTCATGAGTAAATATATAAAAAGTGATCGGTTGCCCGAGTTGTGGGCTCGGCTGGCCTCGGGCGGCAGGCTGTACCTTCCGGTCAATGAAGGAACAGCGGTTGCCTTTCGGGCATGGGAAGAGGGAAGTGAGGTTAACCTGGAGGCGGTTAACAGCACGGTTTCTCCCAAGGACATTTTCCTTCCCTCCTGGGAAACATACCTGAAATATCAAAGGAAGGGAAACGATCTGGCGCTGACCCCTGCGGGCGGGCAGAGCCCGGAAGGGCCGGTTACCGCCTTTGGCCTTCGATCCTGCGATGTTCATGCTCTCCGGTTATTGGATCTGGTGTTTGCAGAGGCGGATCCCCCCGATGAGCTTTACACCCGGCGTCGTGAAAATACCATCGTGGTGGCCCTGGCCTGTTCACAGCCGGATCCATTCTGTTTCTGCAGCGCTTTGGGAATAGATCCCACCGAAGCGCCCGGAGCGGATGTGATGGCCTGGCGGCAGGGGGAAAAACTGATTATGGAAGCCCGATCCGCCAAAGGGGAGCGCTGGCTTGCCGGTAATGGTGACCTGCTTCAGGATGAACCCGGCGCACAGAAGCCTCCAAAGGTGGAGACCGCGGATTTTTCGCTGTCTCTGGAAGGGCTCCCGGAAAATCTGGGCAGCCGGTTCGAGGATCCGATCTGGGATCAGATCTGCCGCAGCTGCCTGGGCTGTGGGGCTTGCACTTATATATGCCCTACCTGTTACTGCTTTGATATTCAGGATTACGGGCACCATGATCAGGGCGAGCGGTTTCGCTGCTGGGACAGCTGCCAGTTCAGCCACTATACCCTGACTGCCGGCGGAAACAACCCCCGTCCCACCCGCAAGGAAAGGGTGCGTAACCGGTTTCTGCACAAGCTGCAATTTTTTCCGGAACTTTACGCGCAGTTTGGCTGCGTAGGTTGCGGACGGTGCCTCCGAAGCTGCCCGGTGGGGTTGGATATTGTACGTGTGATCCGTGATCTGGGAGGTGAGACCGTTGCCGGGTAATTTTTTGATGCCCCATGTGGTTACGGTGAAGGAAATTGTCACCGAAACCCCGGATATTAAAACTTTGCGGGTTGTGGGGGAAAAAGGGTTGCCCTTTGATTTTCAACCGGGCCAGTGTGCCATGATTTCACTGCCTCCGGTGGGGGAGGCCATATTTTCCATTACCTCTTCGCCTACCTGCCGCGAGTTTATGGAATTTAGTATTAAAGAAGCGGGTATCGTCACCCGAGCCCTGCACCGCATATCCGAAGGTCAGCAGTTGGGTATCAGGGGGCCTTATGGGAACCCCTTTCCGGTGGATACCCTCAAAGGCAGGGATTTGCTCTTTATTGGCGGGGGGATCGGTTTGGCCCCTCTGCGCTCGCTGATCAATTACTGTCTGGAAAAAAGGTCCGAGTTCGGGAAGATAGATATTGTTTACGGGGCTCGCAGCCCGGCGGATCTGATTCAGAAAGAAGAACTAAACCGGCGTTGGCCTTCCTGTCCCCACACCAAGGTCTACCTGACGGTGGACGCCAAGTTTGAGGGATGGCAGGGTCATGTGGGTTTTGTTCCTTCCTATGTCTCGGAGCTGGCTTTCCCGCCACAGAACCGAATAGCTGTAACTTGCGGCCCGCCGATTATGATCAAATTTGTGCTTAAGGCGCTGGAAGAACTTCAATATGGTCCGGATCAGGTGATCACCACCCTGGAGATGCGCATGAAATGCGGAGTCGGGAAATGCGGGAGGTGCAATATCGGTTCGCACTATGTCTGCAAAGACGGGCCGGTATTTACCCTGGCCCAGCTCAAACAGATGCCGGAGGAATATTGATATTTCTTCATATTTTTGAGTACTTCGGAGGTATTTTTGAGGGCCGGGCCATGTCCGGCCTTTTTTTTTGGGGGCAGTCAGGGATTCAGGTATGATATAATACCTTTAAAATCGCTGTTAAGGGGGATGTCCTGCGGTGACTGATGCTTATCTGGCCGAGTTGTTACAAAAGGTCAAACTCGGGGATCTGTCGACCGAACAGACTCTGCAGGAATTGCGCCGCTATCCCTATGAAGATCTGGGGTTCGCTAAAATAGATCATCACCGCCGGCTAAGGAAGGGTTTTCCGGAGGTGATCTATTGCCCGGGAAAAACCACCGATCAGATTGTCTCCATTGTCCGGCACCTCTTACATTCCCGGTCCTGCGTTCTGGCCACCCGGGCCAATCCGGAAATATACAAAGCTGTGCTAAATATTGCCCCCCGGGCGGTATTTCATGACCAGGCCCGGGCGGTGGTAGTGCCGCCCGAAAGCTCTGCACATCTGCCGCCGGCTGTCGGCTGCGTGGGGGTCATTTCGGCGGGAACGGCGGATCTGCCGGTGGCCGAAGAGGCGGCCCTGACGGCCGGCTTGATGGGGTGCCGGGTAGAACGCCTGTTTGATGTGGGGGTGGCCGGTCTGCACCGCCTGCTAAGAAATCAGGAGTTGTTGGAAAGGGCTCGGGCACTGGTGGTGGTGGCCGGAATGGACGGAGTGCTGGCGGCGGTGGTGGGGGGACTGGTATCTTGTCCGGTGGTGGCTGTCCCTACCAGCACCGGTTACGGTGCAAATTTTAACGGATTGGCTCCGCTTTTAACCATGCTCAACTGCTGTGCTCCCGGGGTGGCGGTGGTCAATATTGATAACGGTTTTGGGGCAGGGTACATGGCAGCACTGATCAACCGCCAATTTGGGGGGGAAATCGGGTGAGCAGCGGCAAAAAAATTGCCTATTTCGATTGTTACAGCGGGATCAGCGGGGATATGACCCTGGGAGCCCTCCTGGATTGCGGCTTGGAACTTAAATCCTTGGAGGATCTACTCTCCGGATTGAAACTGACCGGCTACATTCTTTCCACCAAGCAGGTTAAACTGTACGGGCTTACCGGAATCGATCTGGAGGTGGTCGCTGCCGGGTCGGAACCGGTTTCCCGCACATGGTCCGATATTGAACAGCTTATAGAAAGCAGCAGCCTGCCGGCTCCTGTGCGGGAGAAAAGCATACGGGTATTCCGGAATCTGGCCCGGGCCGAAGCGACGGTGCATGGAGTTTCCGAACAGCAGGTTCACTTTCATGAGGTGGGGGCGGTAGATGCGATTGTGGATATTGTCGGTACCATCTCCGCCCTTTATCTTCTGGAGATCGAACACCTGTTTTGCTCACCCCTTCCCCTGAGTTCAGGCATGGTAGAATCCATGCACGGCCTGATCCCCCTACCGGCCCCGGCTGCTCTGGAACTGATGCGCCGACGCGGGGTTCCGGTTTATGGCAGCAAAGTGGAAATGGAGCTGGTGACCCCTACCGGAGCCGCCCTGGTTACCGCCCTGGCCGAACAATTCGGAGAGCCGCCGGCATTTACGGTGGAGCATGTGGGTTATGGCGCCGGAAAGCTCGATCCCGGATATCCCAATTTTTTGAGGGTGATGGTAGGAAACCTGCCGGAAAAGGCTTCACAAACGGAGCAGCAGATAAACCAGATCGAGGCCAATATTGACGATCTGAATCCGGAAATTTACGGTTACCTGATGGAGAAGCTGTTCAAAGCCGGGGCGCTGGATGTGTTTTTTTCACCCATTCAGATGAAAAAAAACCGCCCGGCGGTGATGCTCACGGTGTTGGTTCAGCCCGCCTCTCTGCAACAGGTTATCAAAATCATTTTCGATGAAACTTCAACCCTCGGGCTGAGGGTTGCCGGATCCAGGAAAATTATGCGTCCGCGGGAAACGGTAACTGTTGATACCCGCTGGGGCCCGATCAGGGGGAAGCTGGCCCCGGCCGGTGTAAACGGCCCGGAATTCCCTCAATTCTCGCCGGAATATGAGGATTGCCGGGAAATTGCCCTCCGGACTGGATGGCCCCTAAAGGAAATCTATCGTGAGGTGGAGCTCCTGTTCCTCAGGCGGTGCCGCGGCTAGGCTTTCGGTATAGGGCTATTAATAAAACATGCAATTCATCGGGCAGGGAGGAATAGTTTGGACGCTGAACTCGTGCTCAAAGTCACCGCCATAGGCCTAATAGCGGGTGCTGCAGGCACCGGAGGAGGGGGCTTTGTATCCTACTGCCTGTTGAGAAAACCGGGCGCCTCATTGCTCAGCGCTGTTTTGGGTTTTTCGGCCGGGGTAATGCTGGCGGTGGTATTCATGGATCTGTTGCCCGAATCCATACGGATTGCCAACTATTGGTACGCGGTAGCCGGTTTGCTGGCCGGGATCGGGATGTTGCTGTTGCTGGATATGATATTTCCCCACTATCATCACTGTTCGGAGGAGGAGGGCCGGTTCAGGTTCCGCCGGGTAGGGGTTCTGCTGGGGATAGGGATTGCTTTGCACAATATTCCCGAAGGTCTGGCTATTGGGGCGGGTTATGCCTCCAGCGCCTCTTTGGGGGCGGGAATTACCCTGGTGATGACCATTCAAAATATACCCGAAGGAATGGCCATGGCTACCGCCATGTGCATCGGGGGGCTCAGCGGCCGCCGGGTGGTATTATTGGCCACACTGGCCGGTGTCCCCATGGGGATCGGCGCCCTGCTGGGGGCGGTTGTGGGTAGCCTTTCCCCTTACATGTTGAGCCTGGCCCTGAGCTTTGCCGGCGGGGCTATGCTTTACATAACCTGTGATGAGATGATACCCGATGCCCATAATTTTGCCAAGGGGCACTCGGCTACTTTGGGTATAATTTTAGGGGTTTTGGCCGGGATATTGCTGGGGTTCCGGCCTTGAAGCGTAAACCGGTACCCCACAATTATTTGCCATTAATTATAATCGAGCTGTTTGCAGTCAATATATCCAGCAGTCAGTAGAGGTGAATAAAATGAAAATACTGGTCAGTGATCCCCTTTCTCCGGAGGGAATAGAGCTTCTTCAGCAACATTCCCAGGTTGATCTTAAACCCGACCTTGATCCGCAGGAACTACTGGGGATAATTGAGGGGTATGACGCATTGATTGTACGCAGTCATACCCTGGTTACCGATCAGGTTATTGAAGCCGGACGACGGTTAAAGGTGATCGGCCGGGCAGGGGTGGGAGTGGACAATATCGATGTTTCCCGAGCCACCGCCCGGGGAATCATGGTGGTCAATGTCCCCTCGGCGAACACCGTTTCTGCGGCGGAGTTGACCCTGGCTCTGCTGGTCTCTCTGGCCAGGAGCATCCCCGGGGCAAATGCTTCGGTCAAAGCGGGTGAATGGAACAGGCAGAAGTATCTGGGAGTGGAGCTGAATCAAAAGACCCTGGGTCTGATCGGATTGGGTCATGTGGGAAGTGAGGTCTGCCGCCGGGCCAGGGCTTTTGGGATGAATGTTCTGGGCTGCGATCCCTACGTTTCTGAAAGCCATGCTGCAAAAATCGGAGTGGAACTGGTAGATCTGCCGGTCCTTCTTGAACAGGGGGATTTTATCTCCCTGCATGTGCCCTTGAGTCCAAGCACCCGTTATCTGATTGGGACCAAGGAGTTGGCTCTGATGAAGCCGGAAGCCCGTCTGATCAACTGCGCCCGAGGAGGGGTGGTGGATGAGGGGGCCCTCTATAGCGCTCTGCAGGAGGGCCGGTTGGCCGGGGCTGCCCTGGATGTGTTTGAGCAGGAACCGCCCGGCGAGAGCCCCCTTCTCAAGCTGGAGCAGGTGATTGTCACCCCCCACCTGGGGGCTTTCACCCGGGAGGCCCAGACCGGTGTGGCCCTGCAGGTGGCCCAGCAGGTGATCAACGCCCTGAAAGGAAGGCCGGTGGCATCGGCGGTAAATCTGCCCGCCCTGCTCCCCGAAGACGCTTACGCCCTGGAACCGTTTCGGCCCCTGACCTGGCTTTTGGGCTATTTTTACCTGCAGATGTTCGGCGGTTCCATCAGCGAAGTTGAGATAACCTATTGCGGGGAAATTTTCTCCCGGCCTCTGTTCCCCCTGACTGCCTCCTGCCTGGCCGGCCTTCTGCAGGGAGTGGTGGAGTCTCCGGTAAATCAGATCAACGCCCTACATATTGCCCGGAAAAGGGGCATAAAAGTGAAAGAGATTTTCACTGCCGCGAGTAGAAATTATCGCCACATGATTGTTTTGTCGGTCCGCGACGGGCAAAAAACCGAGCGACTGGCGGGAACACTGCTTAACCGGGACGATCTGCGCCTGGTCCAAATCGGCGATTTCCGGATCGAGGTAGTTCCCTCGCGCTACATGCTGGTGACCACCCACAACGACCGGCCGGGGGTGGTGGGCAAGGTGGGAACTCTCCTGGGTGGGGAGGGGATCAACATCGCCAGCATGCAGCTTGGCCGGGCTACCGTGGGCGGCCAGGCGATGATGATCCTGCAGATGGACAGCCCGGTATCGGCGGAAGTGGTGGGAAAATTGCAGCGGCTAAATGTAGTTGATCAGGCCCGGTTTATAGAGCTGCCGGAGAAGCAATTCCCGAAGCAGTAATCCGGAGAAGGCAATCTGGCCTTGTCATCCGGTGGTTTAAGCGGAACATTATTGTCGGCGGCGTTCCCCGTGAGGCACCTTCCATAAATTTGAATGTGGTGATCTGGGGCCGCGGTTTGTGTTGTTGGTGATGTCAGATCAGGCGCCGGCAGCCAAAGGGGCAAATTGACGGTTAAAAGGGCAGTTGTTATAATATTTTTACCGGCAGGCGGTCTGCAATCTCCTGCCGGCGGAGGAGCAAGCCCGTGTTGCCAATATTTTATTATATCTACATATTTTTATCCAGGGTGCTTGACGTCAGTCTGGGCACTTTGCGGATCATCTACCTTTCCCGGGGGAAAAGCAAAATTTCTGCCGGGATTGGTTTTGTAGAAATAGCCGTCTACGTGGTGGCCCTGGGAATGGTAATCGAAACCCTGCAGGACCACCCTTTGAACGTGGTGATCTATGCCCTGGGTTTTGCGGCCGGCAACCTGGTGGGCGGTTTTATTGAAGAAAAGATAGCGTTGGGATATGTAACCGTGCAGGTGGTGACCATGAAAGCCGGAGGCGAGCTGGAAGAAGAGTTGCGGGAAAAGGATTACGGAGTAACTGTAATCGACTGCTGCGGCCGGGACGGGCCTCACCGAATTCTGCATATTCTGATGCGCCGTCGTCGACTTGATCATTTTTTTAAAGCTGTTCAACAGTTGGATCATCAGGCTCTGATATCGGTAATGGATACCCGGGCTATCAGGGGGGGCTATTTTGCCGCTGGAAAGGGGAAGTAATGTACGGGGCGGTCACCCGCCGGATCCCGCTGCTTACAGGGCTATCGGGATCCTTGATTCGGGAGTGGGGGGGCTGACCGTGTTGCAGGAGGTTTATCGCCGATTACCCAATGAAAGCATGGTTTATTTTGGCGATACGGCCAGAATGCCTTACGGGCCGCGTTCGCCGGAGGAGGTGCGGCAATTTGTTCTGGAAATTATCGATTTTCTCCAGACTCAGGAGATCAAATTACTGGTGATAGCCTGCAACTCGGCCACTGCCGCCGGGCTGTCCCATTACCAGCAAAAGACCGATCTGCCGGTGGTGGGGGTGATCGAGCCGGGGGTGAGGGCGGCGCTGAACTATACCCGAAACCGCCGGATCGGAGTTATCGGCACTACCGGCACTATCAGCAGTTCATCTTACCAGAGCGCCCTGAAAATCCATGATCCGAATTTGAATATTGTCAGCCGGGCATGTCCCCTGTTTGTTTTACTGGTAGAAAATGATCTGGTGGATACACCGGAGGCGGAAAAGGTGGCAGAAGAATACCTTGGCCCTTTGCGGGAGGCGGATATCGACACCCTTATTATGGGATGCACCCACTATCCCCTGATGAACAACCTCATTCAACAGGTTGTCGGCCCGCAGGTTCGCCTGGTCAGTTCGGCGGAAGAGACGGCCGATCGGGTCAAACAAATTTTAGATTCTCGGCAGTTGCTTAATCCGCTTCCCACCGGGCAGCCGCGCCATCGTTTTTTTGTCAGCGGGACACCTTCCGGTTTTGAAGAGGTGGGGTCAACACTGCTCAAGCGGAAAATCAAGGCTTATCAGGTTTTTTTATCCTGACCTAAAAATGGGCGGGGTTAAAATTGCCTGCCTTTCGGAAACCGGGAATCCAAAGCCGCGCCGCTTTCAGCGGTTTTTTTATGTTGTGGGCAATCATAATTCGGGTGGTTGGATGATAAATATAGATAGGCCTGTACCTTTTATACCTGCGCCGGAAGAAGGTGGTTTTGCTGATCATTGGAAAACGGATCAATTGGGGATGTATACCGGGAGCTCTAATGGGGTTGCTGGTCTGGGCGGCGCTGCTGTGTGCACTGGGGGGGTGTGATCTCTTTTCCCGGCTGAATCAAATTTCCGGCGATGGGCCATTTATAAAACTGGAGCTTCCGGAACCGCCGGTTGAAAGTAATGTTTGTGATCCGGAACAGATCCGTCGGGGTTTGCTTTATTTTGCCGATTCCAGTAAACGATATTTAATTCCAGCTTGCCCGCCGATTTCCCACTCGGAGACGATTATCCGCGATACTTTAAGCCGGCTGATTCCCTCGCCCGAAACGGCTCACGAGCTTCAGCTCCGGGGTTTGCAATACGTGCTTCCAGAGCAGTCTTCCATACTCGGGATATCTGTCAAGGAGGATCTGACCAGGGTGGATTTCAGCGCTCCGGTTTTGAACTATCCTCCGGAGGACGAACGGCTGGTTTTGGGCAGCATCCTCTGTACACTGCGCCAGTTTCCCGAAATTGAACGCCTGCAGATACTGGTTGAGGGGGCTGAAGTGGATCGGTTCCCGGGGGGCACCCCCGGCCTGATCCCCCTGGGTCCTGAATGCTGGATCAACCTGGAAGTAGATGACGATCTGGAAGATTACCGCCGCTACAGCGCGGTGAGGGTATATTTTTGTTATTTATGCTCTGACGGAAACATATTTTATGTTCCGGTAACCCGAATACTCTCTCCCGATGAACAGCCTGAAGCGGCGGCGTTCAGGGAACTACTGGCCGGGCCCAGGCCCGGCAGCGGCCTGTTCAGCGAAATTCCATGGGGCACGAAACTTTTGCAATTGACCGTAGAGGGAACACTTATGACCCTGGATTTTTCCAAACAGCTGCTGATCTACCGGGGGGGGAAAACCGGCGCGAGCAATATAATTAACCAGCTTGTGCTTACGGCCACCGCCATGCCCGGGGTGGAACAGGTTCAAATACTGGTGGAGGGACAACCGGTGGAAATACCCGGTGAACTTGATTTTAGAGCTCCCCTGCTTCCTCCGGGCCCGGTAAACTGCCTCCCGGATTATTGGCCCTGCCCAGATCCTGATTGCCAGTGACAGGAAACAGCCCCCTGGGAATGAATTTCAAGGGGCCCGCCAATAAGTTGTTGGGGAAACGCCCGAGGGCGCTGTTATAAATCTTTACAGTGCGGTTGTAGCGTTTTCCGGCAAAAGCGATGTCGTTTTCCAGCCTGGAAAATTCCTGCTGCAATTTTTGAAAATCCGGACTGTCTTTCAGTACCGGGTAATTTTCGGATGCCGTAAACAGTTTTTCCAAAGCTCTGGCCACCGACTGATCAACTTCGGCGCTCTCTCCTACGGCGGGGCCGCCCGGGCCGGTGGTGAAGGTCGCGGCTGCATTTTTTAGCGTCCCCAACTCGGTTTCCAGGCAACCTTCAACCATTGCTTCCAGATCGGGGATCAAATTCACCCTTTCTCGGATCAGGGCCGCCGTATCGGCCCAGGTTCCGTCCACCACTTCTTTCATCGATGACAGGTTGTTGATGGTATATACAAACAGGGCTGCGGCCACAATAATAATGCCGGGGATCACATATCCTTGCATGGTCTGGCAAGCCTCCCAACTGTCGGCAAATTGGTTAATGGCTTAATATTCTGCCTCGGAGGTACTAATTCCTGCTATTTCCCAGCCCCACAAGGTAATCCTGTTTTACCAGTCAAATCATGGGGATACCGTTTGCCAAGAGTAGATAAACAGGAAGAACCCGGCACAAATGGTGCCGAGGCTTGTAATGCAGATAGGCCGGGCATGTTATAATAATTATGTTTAGAAATACCGGCCACCACCCGGGAGCAACGCAGGTTGAAAATGATCGGGTAAAAAGGCGGGAGGTGATCTCATGCGCCCTCAGGGCAGAAAAAATCAGGAGTTGAGAGCGATCTGTATGACCCGTCCCTACCTGAAACATCCCGAGGGATCGGTATTGATTGCGATGGGTGAAACAAAGGTGATCTGCACCGCTTCTGTAGAAGACAAAGTGCCTCTGTTCCTGAAAGGTACCGGGAAAGGGTGGGTAACCGCAGAATACGGAATGTTGCCTCGTTCTACGGGGATCAGGATGATCCGCGATGCTACCCGGGGGAAGGCCGGCAGCCGGAGCCAGGAGATTCAACGATTGATCGGGCGATCCCTCAGATCGGTGGTCGATCTCGGTTCCCTGGGCGAACACACGATTTGGCTGGACTGTGATGTAATCCAGGCGGACGGCGGCACGCGCACGGCAGCCATTACCGGTTCGTTTGTGGCTCTGGTGGATGCCCTGCTTTGTCTGAAGAGGGAAGGGAGGATTAACCGGATGCCGATCAAGGATTATCTGGCGGCGGTCAGCGTGGGGGTGGTTGAAGGAGAGGTGCGCCTTGATCTGTGTTTCGAAGAAGATTCGGCCGCGGAGGTGGATCTCAACCTGGCTATGACCGGTTCCGGGGAACTGGTGGAGATCCAGGGAACCGCCGAAGAGAAACCTTTCAGCCGCCGCCGGCTGGAATCCATACTTGATCTGGGTGCGGAGGGGATAGAGATGCTGATCCGGGAGCAGAAAAAGGTACTGGGAAGCGATCGCGCCGATGTTGATCAGTCCCGGGATTATTACGCCCAACCCATTGCCACAAACCGGCAGATAATATGATTAGGCTGGTGCTGGCTACACGCAACCCCGGAAAGGAAAAAGAGATTAAATCCCTGCTCAGGGGACTGCCGCTTGACATATTGACCCTTGCCGATTTTGGCCATCTCCCAGAGGTGGTGGAAGATCAGAAAACCTTTGCCGGCAATGCCGTGAAAAAGGCGTACACCATCTCCAGGGCATGTGCGGAGATCACCCTGGCCGATGATTCAGGCCTGGAGGTGAATGCATTGGGCGGGCAGCCGGGGATTCATTCCGCTCGTTTTGCCGGACCGGGAGCGGGTGACGAGGCCAACAACCGGCTGCTGTTAAAATTGCTGGCGGGCAGGCCCCCCAAGGAACGTGGGGCCGTATTCAGGTGTGTGATTGCCATCTTTGTTCCCGGGGATAAAATCTATCTGGTCAGGGGGAGTTGTCCGGGAAAGATCGCCGAAGAACCCCGGGGCTGCGGTGGTTTCGGATATGATCCCCTGTTTATCCATGAACCGTCGGGACTGACTTTGGCTGAGATGGAGCCGCGGGCCAAAAGCCGGATCAGCCACCGTGGGCAGGCCCTGCGCCGGGCCTGCCGGGTGATCAAAAGCTTGCTTGCAGGACCTGTTTGAATGGATCAAGATCAGATCCCATCATGGAAAGCAGGATCCTTGAGCCATCTTCCATTATAACAGAAAGATCATAAGCCCCCTCCACAATATCTTTTATTTCGCTGTAGGGAATACGCAAGGGATCGTTTTGTTCGGGGATCACCACCAGGGAGGTTTTGTACAGGCGGGGTTCACAGACGCCCCGATGCAGTTCCTGGCCGGCAGGTTCAAAGCAGGCATACTCTCCTTTGAGGCCCTTCTTATAAACCGCCTCCTGCGTGAGCATGTTCCGGATCAGCATTTCGCTGAGGGCACAAACGGACAAGTACTTCCCCTTCCTTGGATAATATTCAGTTTTTATTGTAACTGGAATAGCTGGCGGGACATTCCATGATTGCTGATAGGTTTTGTTCTTCTTCCATCGGTCCATCCTCTGATTGCGGAGTTTCTAAAGGAATGGAGCGGGTGATGGGAATCGAACCCACGTGACTAGCTTGGAAGGCTAGGGCTCTACCATTGAGCTACACCCGCATACAGGCTGGAGGCTGGAAGTTAGAAGCAAGAGGCAGGAAAAACCAGCTTATGTTGCCAAGGGAATTGGTTTATGATACAGATTTTTACCAACCCCCAACATCCGGCCTCCAGCATTCAGTAGTGGTCGGGGCGGCCGGATTTGAACCGGCGACCCCTTGGTCCCAAACCAAGTGCGCTACCAAACTGCGCTACGCCCCGTGTATTTTATTTCAAACGACTCTGCTTTCTTTTGCTATCCAAATATTAAAGCAGACGGTTTTAAAAGTCAAGGTCGGTTTAGCTTTGCTAGGGTGAAGTAAAAAGATTTTTCAAAACCTCTTCTCTTTTTTGGACAAATCGGATATAATGTAAATACAAAAAATATCTGACCGATAATAGCAAACCTTTCGAAAGGAAGGGACGCAAAACCATGGGTCTAAAGCCCGCCGGCGGGCCATGATTGCCAGGTTGCCGAAGCAGATTTTTTATATTTCGGCTATCGGTCCCTCAGGAGGGATCGTGATGCTTAACTGGTTTCGTCGTCGTTACGTCGCCGGTTTTCTGATGCTGGTAATGTTGTTAATGGTTTGGCTGGCTGCCGGGACAATTGTATCCGGCAGCACTTTGGGGGGAGGTACATTTAATCCGGGCCCTGCGGTGTCATTGCCTCCCCCGGAAAATAGCAGGGGAGAAAACGGTAACCCGATAAATACGGGAGGCGGTGCTCCCTGTTTATCCACCCCTGACCATAAACCGGTGGATTGCGGGGATAATGACAGCACATGCTCCACTCTGCCTGCCGATGAAAACGGGGCTCCCGAAAACAGTACTCCCGAAAACGATGCAAACTCCACCGCTTCGGGTGCCGAATCCGCCAAGCCATCGGGAAGCGCTGCTGCCGGGGGAACTACCCAAAGTCTGGCTGCCGCCAGTGGTGAGGCTGGCCTTCCGGCAGCGGAATGCCAGCAGGATACCGCGCCTGCTTCGCCCGAACCGGCGCCTTCTTCCGAAAATATACCGGCTGAAATTCCCGCCAGGGAAGACCTGCCACCCTATTTCCTGGGGAAACCCGATTGCCGCCGGTTCGGAATCCGGCTGAGGATCGAAAACCTGGGGGGTACAGAAGCAGAGAACATCCGTCTGCAAGTGCCGGTCCTGGGGCGCCTGAATTCACCTTATCAAACGATCAAAAGTGAACAGTTCAGTTTGGAACCGGTAGAGATTTCCGGGGGTGAAGGCAACAGCCGTTGCGCTCATTTTCTTATTCCCGGACTGCCCGCCGGTGAAAGCATCAGCATTGGCATTACCTACGAGTTGACGGTATACCCCATTACCGCCAATTATTCCACCTATACAGGTGACAGCAGCCGTCTCTTGGAAACTGCCTATTTGCAGCCGTCCGCCCGCATTGAAAGTGATCATCCTGAAATTACCTCCAGGGCGGTGCAGATCACCGGCGGGGCCGGTAATGATCTGGAAAAAGCAAGGGCAATTTATCAGTTCGTACGGCAGCACATGCGCTATGATTCAAATGCCGCCTGTCGAAACCAGGGGGCGCTGTCCGCTTTGCGGCAAAAAGTCGGGGTGTGTGAGGATTATGCAGCGTTATTTGTTGCCCTTTGCCGGGCGGTTAACATTCCTGCCCGCCAGGTGAACGGATATGCCGATCCCAAGGGAACAGGGCAATCCTGGAATCAATCCGGTTCGGTTATTTCCCTGAAAGGTTACCGTCACAGTTGGGCTGAATTTTATCTGGAGGGCCTCGGCTGGCTGCCAGTGGATCCCACTATGAATATCAATACCCGGGATGATAAATATTTTGGATGCCTGCCGTGCACCAGTCATATTGTCCAGAATTACTTTGATCAATCATTGCGCATTAAATTTCAGGGGGGGCGTCTGGAGGCTTCCTGGGTGGAAGAACTGTTCTAGGGGTTAAAAACAAATTCAAAAAATGATTGATTTGTGGTATAAATAATCAATTGATCGAAAGCCGGGCAAATTGGCAAATATCCGCCCATATTGTTTACACCGGTAAAAAAGATGTGGTAAGATCCTAGAAATGTTTATCCCTGAGTTGTTTGAGAAATGGTGGTTTCCCCGAAGCCGCCGTTTGTTTTACCCTGCCTGTGGTGTGTACGGATAAAATATAAAGGGAAAACCGGTTTGAGATGAGGATCGGTATGGTAACCATGGAACAGGGCAATGTAAAAAAGAGGCAAATAGTCGATCTATCAAAACTTGCCGGGGAAGATCCTAAGGAAGGGATCAATATCTTGGTTCTTCAAGATATTATCGACCTGTTTCCCGACGCCACCTTCCTGATCAATCAAAACAAGCAGATCATAGTATGGAATAAGGCCCTGGAAGAAATGACCGGGGCTACCGCTGCCGAAATGTTAGGCAAGGGAGACTATGCCTATGCTGTGCCGTTTTTCGGTGAGGCCAAGCCGATTATCATTGATCTGATCTGCGAAAGGGACTGGGAGAATCCGGACATCACCGAGCGGTACGAAAACCTCAAAAGAACAGATTTAAAAGTGTACGGTGAAGTTTATGCGCCTATGGTTTACCGGGGAAAGGGCGCTTATCTGTGGGCGATGGCCGCTCCCTTTTTCGACCGGCAGGGAAACCGCCTGGGGGCCATCGAAACCATCAGGGATATCACCCATCACCGGAAAATTGAACAGGATTTAAAGGGCTCGGAAGAAAGGTACCGCCAGATCATCTCATCAATACAGGAAGGCTATTATGAGGTAGATCTGGTCGGCAATATAACTTTTAGCAATAACGCCGGTTGTGTCCTGTCGGGATATGCCATGAGTGAATTGATCGGGCTTGGCCATAAACAATTGCTCAAGAACCCTATGGCTGTGCAGCGGATATTCCAACGTGTTTATCTTTCCGGCAAGCCCAGGCGACAGGTGACGCTGGAGGTAGTTCACCGTGATGGTTCCGTGAGGGTTGCTGAAATGTCCATTTCGCTGGTAAAGGACAAGCAAAACCGGATCAGTGGGTTCAAAGTGGTGGCCAGGGACAATACTAACCGAATAAATATGGAACAAAAATTGAGATATATGTGCCTTCACGATCAGCTTACCGATCTGTATAATCGTGCCTATTTTGAAGAAGAGCTCTGCCGGTTGGAAGGCGGGAGGAGCTATCCGATTAGCATTGTGTCCATTGACGTGGATAACCTGAAAATCACCAATGATCTCCTGGGCCACGGGCGCGGGGATGAACTGTTAAGGGCCTGCGCCAGACTGCTGAAAAAACCGTTGCGCCGCTCCGACGTCCTGGCCCGGATTGGCGGCGATGAATTTGGGGTGATCCTGCCGCGCACCGACCGCGAAAAGTCCGAAGAGGTTTGCGCCCGGATCCGGCAGGCGGTGGAAAGCCACAACCGTGTACACCCGGATTTACAGGTCAGCATTTCTCTGGGAAGCGCCACCTGCTCCGGTCCGGAAGCGCCATTGCAGCGTACGCTGATCGAGGCGGATGATTGTATGTACAGGGAAAAACTGATTCACGGTGCAGGAGCGGTAAACCAGATTTTGAATGCCATACTGGCCAGTTTGAATCACAGGGACTATTTCAACCGGGGCCATGATGCCCGCCTGCAGCGGTATTGCCGGATACTGGGGCAGATAGCCGGACTTTCTGCCTCCGAGTTAAATCATCTGGTTTTACTGGCGCAGGTTCACGATCTGGGCAAAATAGGTGTTCCCGAAAACATACTGTACAAGGCCGGTTCCCTCACTGCCAAAGAATGGGAAATTGTCAGGCAGCATCCCGAAAAGGGGTACCGCATCGCTCGTATCTCGCCCGAACTGTTGCAGGTGGCAACCTTTATTTTATACCATCATGAACACTGGGACGGCGGCGGCTATCCCTTGGGATTGGCTGGAAACAAAATTCCTATGGAATGCCGGATTTTTGCCATTGCCGAAGCCTTTGAGGTCATGACCGGCGGCCGCCCGTACCGCCCTACCAGGACCGTCCCGGAAGCGATTGCCGAACTTAAAAAGTGCGCCGGTACCCAGTTTGACCCCGATCTGGTAGAGCTGTTTGTCCTCCCGCTGGAAGAGGAAGCTGAGATCGAAAACCGCGAATAAAACAGCGGGCTGCTGTATTTTGCCTGTACCGATTTTGGAAAACTGGTTGCCCCGGGCGTGTCAACTCATATAAAAATGTTACCCAGATAACCCCGATCACTCATATAAGA
>CAZPFS010000022.1:0-35068 GCA_964585925.1 uncultured Syntrophomonadaceae bacterium
GGGTTTCAGACTTATTCGTTCTTGATTCTCGGCTGCTAACTGTCAAACTCCCGGATGGTCCGGCCGGTGATCCGGGTATAGATCAGGAGGATATCTGGCAGGGGGTTGCCCGGTTCAATAAGCGGCCGCGCATATACACGGATGGGGTGGAGGACGAGGAAACGGGAATAGTGCAGGAGGTGGACCGGGAAAGCAACCGGCGCCATAAGGATCAATCCTCCGACTAGGCTTGTGCTCGGGTTTTGCCCTGTGTTAGAATGCTTAAAAGGGTATGCGGTGGAGGGGACATTTTGCGATTATTTGCGGTGGTGGCGGTAGTGGTTGGTCTGGATCAGCTGTCCAAGTATCTTATTGTCTCTTTTATGAGCGCCGGGCAAACAGTGGCGGTTATTCCCCGGTTGTTGCATCTGACCTATATTAAAAATCCCGGGGCGGCTTTTGGCCTTTTGCCCTACCGGACTATATTATTTATTGCGATTACTTTGGTTGTCATGGTGTTCATGTTCATCTATTACCGTGCCCTGCCCAAGGGTTTTTACCTGATGCGGCTGGGTCTGGCCCTGCAACTGGGGGGAGCACTGGGCAATCTGGTAGACCGATTGCGCTATGGTCAGGTTATTGATTTTATTGATGTCAAATTCTTTCCCCCGGTGTTTAATCTGGCTGATATGGCGATTGTGATCGGCGTGGGCATATTTGTAATTGCCTTCTGGCGTTTTTCCCCCCACCTGGAACGATCCTCGTGAACCCGGATACTTACTGTTAATATTTTAAATGCGGGAGATGATTTCTGTTGAAACCGGTATTGATTGAAATCGGGAATTTTGCCATCTATTCGTACGGATTCATGCTTGCCCTGGCCCTGCTGGTATCTACCTTGGCGCTGTTGAGACAGGCTTCCCGGGAAAAATTCAATCCGGATCATGTTCTGGAGGCGGTGATCGCCGCTTCGGTGGCCGGCCTGATCGGCTCCCGGCTATTGTATGTATTTTTGAACTGGGGGGACTACAGGGATGATCCGATCACCATATTGTTTACCCGCAGGGGGGGACTTTCCTTTTACGGGGCATTCCTGGGGGGGTTGATTGCCCTGTTTATCTGGTGCCGTTTCCGGAAGTTAAAGATCCTTGAACTGGCAGATTTGATGGCTCCTTACCTGGCGCTGGGTTATGCCTTCGGAAGGGTGGGCTGCTTTCTGAACGGTTGCTGCTACGGCAAGATAAGCTCCGTGCCCTGGGCGTTTCCGGCCGCTTCGGTTGACAATGTTTTGCGCCACCCGGTTCAGCTTTACGCTTCTTTGGGAGGGCTGATTATATTTCTTATTTTGTACAAGATCAGGCCCGGGCGGCCTTTTGAGGGATTCCAGTTGATCATGTTGGGACTGTTATACGGTGTCTTACGATTTACCACTGAATTTTTCAGGGATGTGCCGGTGGTCAGGTTTGGTTTGACCCAGGCTCAGATCTTCAGCCTGGGGCTGGCGATATTTTCCCTGCTCCTGTTGCTGATAATATTTGGAGTCAGGGGTTACCGGGGAAGCAAGGCGTGATCAGTAAGTGAAACAGGAATTTTCCGTGCCCCCTGCCGAAAAAGGAAGCCGCCTGGATACCTTCATCTCCAACCATTTTGCGGATTTGTCCCGATCTAAAATCCAGGATCTGATTACCCGCGGCCAGGCTGCTGTCAACGGGGAAACCTGTCTGAACAAAAGCTCCCGCCTGGCTTCCGGGGATCGGGTAACCTTTAGCCTACCCCCTTGCGGCGAGCCCCCTGAGTTAAACCCGGAGCCGGTCTCCCTGGATATTCTTTTTGAAGACGAAAATTTGCTGGTGATAAACAAGCCCCGGGGGATGGTGGTTCACCCCGGCCCCGGTCATTGTTCCGGAACCCTGGTCAATGCTCTTCTTCACCATTGCCGGGAGCTGTCCACCCTGGGAGGGCCGCTTCGGCCCGGAATTGTGCACCGCCTGGATAAAGATACTTCCGGCCTGCTGGTGGCGGCCAAAAACAATTTCACCCATCAGGAACTTTCAAGGCAATTCAAGGCCCGCCTGGTGGGGCGGGAGTATCTGGCCTTGGTTCACGGTAAAATGCCCGCGCCGGGGGGCCGGATCAGCGCGCCTCTGGGGCGTCACCCCCGCCACCGGCAGAAAATGGCGGTGGTGTCGGGAGGAAGGGAGGCGATCACCCGTTACCGGGTATGGGCCTACCGGGGCAACTTCACTTTGCTGCGGGTGTTTCTGCATACCGGAAGGACACACCAGGTGCGGGTACATATGGCTTTCTTGGGGCATCCCGTGGTGGGCGACCCGGTGTACGGCCCCAAAAACAGGCAGAAGCTGCCCCTGGAATTTCAGGACGGGCAGGCCCTTCATGCCCGGCGGATCAAATTCGTTCACCCCCGCAGCTTGGAAACCATGACCTTCACCGCCCCCCTGCCCGACTATTTTCAAAGAGGCTTGCGTTCCCTTCGCGGAGATTGATCCGGTATATAATGGCGGGCCAGCATGTAGGCGATCGTGGCGCCGAGGACAACCAGAAAGGGACCCGGTTTGAATTGGAAGTGGTAAAAACTTACTCCGTTTATATCGCCGGTGGTTAAACCTGCGCCGATAAAGTACAGCGAGGCAAAAGCATAAAGCAGGTTTCTGATCCCTGCCGCCAGCAATAGAAGACGTTCAATCTTAATCCTGCTTTTATAGATCGGTACCGCCATGGCGGCCATGGCCGGCGCCAGCATAACAAGGGAGCAGGGGATATTGAAGAAAGAGAAACGGGGATGAAAGCGATCGATCAGGGCGAAAGCGGGAAAAAGAAAAAGCAGAAAGCCCTGAACCAGGTTCATCCGGCGCAAATTGCATACCGGGTACACCGGTCGGGGATTACTTAAATAAAGTTTATCCCTGAACGCATTCAACAGCAGTGTGACGAGCAAAGCGATTGTGGCCAGCAGAAGGGGCAGTATAGCCAAATATGAGCCCATGCTGATCACACTGTCAACATAGTAGCGGTCCCGGATAAGGACAAACGGCAGCGACAGTACGATCACCGCCATGTTGATCATATAAACGGCAAATGAATGCCGATTGGCTGTTTTTCGTAATGGATTAAGCATTTCGGTGTTTTCCTCAATGATTTCATGATCCCTGGTGGAGATCCGAACCGCATTGGTCAGGAAGAGTTCCACCGTAATACTGGCCGTGCTGAGGATAAGCATGATTCCGAAGCCGATAAGGGGGCGGTAAAAGGCATAAGCGGTGGTGAAAAGGCAGATCAAACCGATTAAAGCCAGAGCCCCCGCCAAACAGGAGAAATTCTGAAACCGGACGATCTGGCTGTTCACGATGCGCCGGATCTGTTTTTCGGTCTTGACCGCCGATTTTTCCGGTTCCCGGTCAGGAGAGGGGAGGCGTTTCCCCCGCAGAATTTCATCACTGGTTACTTCGAAAAGTTCCGCCAGTGCGGGAATAATGGTAATTTCCGGATAACCGTCATCCCGCTCCCACTTGCTGATCGTTTTGTTGGAGACGTTCAGCCGTTCGGCCACCTCCTGCTGGGTCATCCCCCGGGATTTCCTCAAGGCGGCGATAAAACTTCCGATTGTCTTTCTTTCCATTACCGACTCTCTCCCTTGTTTTACCGTATGACCAACAACATTGTATCAATTCTATGACCGAGAGAGGGACAAAGCAACCTATGGTTTGGCGATTATGTCTACTAACCGTAGAAATGAGGACCGGTAGACGTATGGGGGAGGGTTGGGCTGAGGGGGGTGCACTCTCCTCAGCCTGTTCCTTTTTCGCCAGGGGAGAGGGAATCCCGGGATTGATCTATTAATTGACGCAGCTTTCCGGAATCAGGCCTGACGGTGATTGTCCGGTAGTTGGTGTACAGAACCTGGCCGGGCTTTCTGCCGGGTGAACGACGGACAAATTTTATGGCGGTATAGTCCACCTCCACGGCCGTGCTTTCCCTTCCTTTGCTGAAGTAAGCAGCCAGTAGGGCGGCTTCCTCCAGCAGATCCGCAGGAGGCGGATAAGGGGAGTCCTTGATCAGAACATGGCTTCCGGGCAGCCCCCGGGCGTGCAGCCAGGTATCCTGCCGGGAGGCAAGTTTAAAGGTCAGCAGATCGTTTTGACGTTGATTACGCCCAACCAGGATGGTATTCCCTTCTGCGGCGCGAAATGCCAGGGGCAGGGAAATTATCTGTTTTCCGGCGGCGGCAGTTTTTCGGGAGGGGTCTTCAAGCAGCTGCCGGATCACCTGCAGCAGGTTCTGATCAGCCTCTTCTATTTCGTTTAATAGCTGTTTCCAGTAAGCTATTTCCGATCGGGTTAATTTCAGATGTTCAAGGGTCTTCTCGCCGGTCAGTTTTGCTTTCCGGTAAAGTTTGAAATATTTTTGAGCGTTCCCGGAAGCCGACAGCCGGGGGTCTAGAGGGATCAGGATCGATCTTTCCGGATGGTAAAGATCCGGGAGTTCCACCTGTTCGGATTTGGAAGGTATCTGCCGGGCAAAGGACAGCAGGGTTTCTCCGTAAAGACGGAACCGCTCCTTATTTTCCACCCGTTTTAGATCCTGCTGTTGTTCGGAGAGCTTGCGTTCTGCCCTGGCCAACTTTTTGCCGGCTTTTAATTGCAGTTGCCGGCGCAGGCTGCCGGTATTTTCCTGCTCGATGTGGTGACGGTAATAGTCATCCAACAGCTCGTTCATGGTGCGGTAATTCTTTTGGGGCGAACCAAGATGGGTAAGCCGGTAGGGGGCATATTTGTTCGCGGATAGAGCCCAACACGGCTGTGTCCGGCCGTTTCGGGAATTCTGGAACATTAACTGCAGTTCCTCCACCAGGCGGCGGGCGGATTCTGCCGGTTGTTCCGGGTCCCAGCGCCCCCGGTAAACCAGTTCTTCGGCCGCCAGGGGGGATACCCCGTGTACCAATTCCAGCAGAGCCTTCTGCGGTGGTTTTCCGGCTACACTTAATTCCACCAGTTGTTCTTTCAGGGAATCCGGGCCAGGATGGTGGGGATCCAGCTTTTCGGGTACGGGGGGCGGCAGATATATCTCTTCATTGAGGGTAGCCCGGCAGCGATTTTGTTCCAGGCTGCTTCTTTTTAGCGCTCCCAGGATCTGTCCCCTCTCATTGGTCAGGATAAAATTGCTTCTCCGCCCCATGATCTCGGCGATCAGGTCCACTGTAAACAACCCTTCCCTCGAACTGACCGTAAATACCACGATTCTCTCCAGAGGCGGCTGACGGATTGCTTGAATCACTCCTCCGGTCAGGTATTTTCGGAGCAGCATGCAAAACGGCGAGGGTTGTTCCGGATGCCGGTAGAAACCGGCGGTGAGGTGAATTCTGGAGTGCTGGGGATGGGCCGACAACAACAGGCGGGTTTTCCCCCCGGGGTGATGCTCTCCGTGCATATACAGGTAGATCAGCACCTCGTAGCGAGAAGGCTGGTAAATACGATCGATCCTCGCCCCGGTGAACGCACCGATCTCGGCCACCACCGCCGTTATGGTCAATAGATCTGCCATCAATAGCCTCACCCCCGCAGAATTATTATAAACGCAATTCCCTGGAGGTTCAAATAAATCCCCCCCGGCCCCCCTTTTCTAAAGGGGGGGAGTTTTGGATTCCCCGGCCCCTTTTCCAAGGGGAGTTTTGGATTCCCCGGCTTCTCTTTTCCAAGGGGGGCTTTCGATCCCCGGTTTCCCTTTTCCAAAGAGGGGTTGGATTCCCCGGCCCCCTTTTCCAAGGGGGGGCTTTCGATCCCCGGTTTCCCTTTTTCAAAGGGGGTTGGATCCCCCGGCCCCATTCGATGGGGACAGATCTATCTGGCAGACCTGTCCCCATACCTTCTAAGGGGACAGATCTATCTGGCAGACCTGTCCCCATACCTTCTAAGGGGACGGACCTATCTGGCAGGCCTGTCCCCATACCTCTGACATAAATCGGCCGGCAGGGCATAACATTTATTATGATCATCAACCGGGCAGGGATGGAGGTTTTTGTTGTCACTCAAATGGGCAAATTTTACAGGCGAGGAAACATGCCGGGCACTGAAGGTTGACATATTTCAGGGACTGGCTGTCGCCGAGGCGGCCTCCCGCAGAAAACTATATGGTGATAATGCCATTGCCGGGGCGTCCCGGATTTCAGCTCTGGCCATTTTCATCAACCAGTTCAAGGACTTCATGGTTTTGGTGCTGTTGGGCGCTACCTTTCTTTCCGCGCTGCTGGGAGAGTATACTGATGCCATCACCATATTGATCATTGTGGTCTGTAATGCATTCATGGGGCTGATCCAGGAATACCGAGCGGAACGATCCCTGGAGGCTTTGCAGAAACTGAGCGCGCCCAGGGCAGCCGTTCAGCGGGATGGAAGCATATCTGTTCTACCCGCCAAGGAGCTGGTTCCGGGTGATATTTTGCTGTTGGAGTCGGGGGATCTGGTGGGCGCCGATGTACGGCTGTTGTCGGTGCAGGCCCTGTCTATAAACGAGGCGGCGCTGACCGGGGAATCGGCAGCGGTCAGCAAAAATGCAGCCGCCCTGCCGGAGCCGGTCGGATCACCCGGTGATGCCTCGAACATGGCATTCAGCGGGACTACCGTGGTGGCCGGAAGAGCCCGGGGGGTGGTGGTGGCTACCGCCATGAATACCCAGCTGGGACAAATTGCCCATCTGATCAGCAGGATGACCCCTCCCCAGACCCCCCTTCAGAGGCAGTTGAGCAGCCTGGGCCGGTTATTGGTGCTGCTCTGCCTGGGCATATGCGGCGCGGTAATTTTTTTGGGCTGCCGACGGGGCGAACCTGTCTATCAGATGTTTATGTCCGGGATCAGCCTGGCGGTAGCGGCCATCCCCGAGGGGCTGCCGGCCATAGTGACCATCTCTCTGGCCCTGGGGGTTCAGCGGATGATCCGCCGCCGGGCGATAGTCCGCCGGCTGCCGGCGGTAGAGACCCTGGGCTCCGCTTCCGTAATTTGTTCCGACAAGACCGGGACCCTAACCCAAAACAAAATGAGCCTTCAACAGATCTACGGAGATGGAAAACTGTACATGGTGGGGGAGGAACATTGTCTCCCCCGGCAGGGAGGCGTCCCAGAGGAGTCTCTGGCGGGAAATTCCCTGACAGAGCTGGCTATGACCATTGCTGCCCGCTGCAACAATGCCTATAACGAAGCCGGTTCCTTTTTTGGCGATCCTACCGAGGTGGGGCTGGCGGAAGCTGCCCGGGCCGCCGGGATCAGGGTTCACCCCCAGGATCGGCAGGTGGAGGTGCCGTTTTCCCCGGAGCGAAAAATGATGAGCGTGATCTGGGGCGGATCCCGGCGTCAATTGCTGGCCAAAGGGGCCCCCGAAACGTTGCTGGCCCGGTGCCGTTACCGCTGGTCGGGGGGGAAAGCTGTTCTACTGACTACCGGAGATCGCCGGGAAATAATCTCTGCTTTGGAGCAGATGGCTTCCCTGGCATTGCGCAGCCTGGCTGTGGCTTACCGGGATCTCGATCCGGTTACTGTTTCCCCCCAGCTCCCGCCCGAAAAATTGGAACAGGATCTGGTCTGGGTGGCCTTACTGGGTCTTGAAGATCCTCCCCGCCGGGAGGCCCTGCCGGCGATTCGACTTTGCCGGAAAGCAGGCATAAGGGTGATCATGATCACCGGAGATCATCAGACCACGGCGGTGGCCATCGCCGGAAGGCTGGGCATGATGGGGCCCGGGGATGAGGTATTGACGGGCAGCCAACTGGAGAAAATGGATGATCGGGAATTATGGAGGGTGATCCGGAAGGTAGCGGTATTTGCCCGGGTGAGCCCCATCCACAAGCTGCGTATTGTAAGGGCCCTCAGAAAACAGAAAGGGATTGTGGCCATGACCGGGGATGGGGTGAACGATGCCCCGGCGATCAAGGAGGCCGATATTGGGATTGCCATGGGACTGTCCGGAACCGATGTGGCCAGGGAGGCGGCGGATCTGGTATTAAGTGATGACAATTTCAGTACAATTGTCAGTGCCATCGAAGAAGGGCGCCATATTTACAACAATATCCGCAAATTTATTCGGTTTTTGCTGGGGTGTAATCTGGGGGAGATATTAACTATGTTGCTGGCGATTCTGTTAAATCTGCCGCTGCCCCTGAAACCGATTCAGATCCTGTGGATAAACCTGGTCACGGATGGTTTTCCGGCCCTGGCGTTGGGAATTGATCAGCCCGAACCCGAACTGATGGAACAACCGCCCCGGAACCGGGGCGAAGGGGTTTTCGGCCGGGGGCTTTGGATCCGGTTGGTTGTCAGGGGCCTGTTCATTTCCCTGGTCACTACACTGTCCTTCAGCTATGCCCTGGGCACCGGGGATATGCCCCTGGCACAGACAGTGGCCTTTGCCACGCTGATTACCTCTCAGCTGGCCTATGTATTTGAATGCCGGAGCGGGGAGGGGCGGGTATTGTGGGATAAATCCAGGCCTCCCAACCGGCCCTTGCAGGCGGCGGTTGTTTCCTCGTTCCTATTGATGTGCCTGGTAATCTACCTGCCTTCCTTGAATCCGGTTTTCCATACAGTCCCCCTGGGCCCGGCCGACTGGCAATTGGTGCTGGGTACAGGGCTGCTGCCTACATTGGTCGATCAATTTTGTTCGGTCCTAGAGCGCGGTTACAAGATTACCCGGTTTCGCCGCAGCCCCCTTGCCAAGTGAGCAAAATCAATATCCCGTCGGGAAAACCTGAAGAACCGCCGGCCCCCTTGCCCCGATCTGTCCGCATTCGATTTTTACCCCGATCTTGAATACCCCGGTGGGAGGTGATAAAATAAGGCAACAGTAACAAATTGACTGTATTTTTCTTTCAGGAGAGAAACGCTTGATAAAAAGCATGACCGGTTTTGGCCGGGGGAGTTGCGTTCAACATGATTTTGGGATAACCGTGGAAATGAGATCGGTGAACCATCGTTATGCCGATTTTAATTTACGCCTTCCCAGGGAGTTATATCAATGGGAAGATAAAATCCGCACTTTCCTCAAGCAAATAATTGAGCGGGGCCGGGTAGAGGTTACGGTCATCCTGGAAGGCTCGCCCCCCGGGACGCGGACGGTAAAGATCGATTATCTGTTGGCCGAAGAATTAAACCGGGAGCTGACCATACTTGCGCAGCGCCTGGCTTTCAACCTGGATGCAAACTCGCTTTTTGCAGGATTTCTTCCGGAGATAGTGCAGATAGAGCACGCCGATGCCGATGAAGAGACAGTCTGGAATTTGCTGCAAGTGTCTCTTCAGCAGGCCCTGGATGAACTGGTAGCCCGGCGGAACAGGGAAGGGGCGTCGCTGTTCAGGGATCTGGAAGGGCGCTGTCACCGTCTGGAGGAACTGCTGGAGGAAATCTCATCCCGGGCGCCGGTGATATATGGTGATTACCACCTGCGTTTGGAAAGGAAATTGCGGGAGGCATTCAAACTCTCCGAGATAGATGAAAATCGGATACTCATGGAATGTGCTTTGATGGTGGAAAAAGCCGGTATTGACGAGGAAACAACCCGCCTGCGCAGCCATCTGCAGGCTTTCCGGGAAGCACTTTCGGCACAGGGGGCGACAGGCCGCAGGCTGGATTTTATAGCTCAGGAAATGTTCAGGGAATCAAATACCATTGGGGCCAAGTCCATTGACTCTCAGTTGACCGGCCTGGTGGTGGAGGTCAAGACCGAACTGGAAAAGATCAGGGAGCAGATTCAAAACATAGAATAAAACAAATCTGAGGAGGGTGCGCGCTTGGATATCAAACTGATAAATATCGGATTTGGAAATATCATATCCGCAGGGCGGATTATAACCATAGTCAGCCCTGAATCCGCCCCTATAAAGAGGATAATCAGTGAAGCCAGGGACCGGGGGATGCTTATTGATGCCACCTACGGGCGGAGAACCCGGGCGGTAATTGTTGCCGACAGCGGGCATGTAATACTTTCGGCGGTACAGCCGGAGACGGTTAAACATCGTCTTTACGCCAGGGATACTGTCGGAGCGGCTGAACCCGAACGGTAATATTTGGGAAGGGGTGCCAAGATGAGCCAGGGTCTGCTCGTGGTTTTTTCCGGCCCTTCCGGGGTGGGCAAGGGAACTGTCTGCCGGCAATTGCTGAATATCTGTCCCGAGCTGGCACTTTCCATTTCCATGACCACCAGACCTCGGCGTACCGGAGAAAAAGACGGGATCGATTATTTGTTTGCCTCGGTGCAGGATTTCCAAAACCTGATCAAAAAGGGTGCTTTTCTGGAATGGGCTATGGTTTATGGTCATTATTACGGGACATTGGCCGAACCGGTAATCAAGGCCCTGGATCGGGGGACCAGCCTGTTGTTGGAAATCGATGTCCAGGGGGCCCGTCAAATTCGCCAACATACTGTTTCGTCAGTGTCCATATTTCTTGCTCCCCCCTCGCGAAAGATATTGCAGGAAAGGATTGACGGGCGCGGTACGGAGGATGAGGCCGCGCTGTGCAGGCGTCTGACCGAGTCCTGTCGGGAGATGGAGGCTTACCGGGAATATGATTATCTGGTGATCAATGATCGGGTGGAAATGGCCGCCTGCCGCCTGGCGGCCATAATTACTGCGGAGAGATGCAAGGTTTCACGCGGCGCAAAACCCCTGGGGTGGGAGGTGAAATGATGATTTACCCCTCTATAGATGATCTGTTGAACAAGGTGGACAGCAAGTACTCTTTGGTTATTACCACCGCCAAAAGGGCCCGCCAGATCAGGGACGGCAGCAAGCCTACCATTGATATCCCCTCCCGGAAAGAAGTAAGCATTGCCCTGAAGGAAATCAGCTGCGGGCATATTGAATACGAGCGAACCAAAGACGGCATCAAGTAAGGGGGTCGGTCATTATGGTTAT
This sequence comes from uncultured Syntrophomonadaceae bacterium, assembly GCA_964585925.1. GTDB lineage: Bacteria > Bacillota > Dethiobacteria > DTU022 > DTU022 > JAAZLS01. The sequence goes on from CAZPFS010000022.1 coordinate 10,895, forward strand.
TTTGGGAGTTACCGGAGGAATTGCCGCTTACAAAACAGTTGAACTTGTTCGGATGTTTGTACATAACCATTACCGGGTTCAGGCTGTGATGACCCCGGCGGCAACCCGGTTCGTCGCTCCCCTTACGCTCAGGACCCTCACCCGCCGGAAAGTGCTTGTAGACTTGTTTGACGGTGAACGACCGAACCGGGTTGAACATGTGGATCTGGCTTCACGGGCACAGGTGATGGTAGTGGCTCCCACCACTGCCAATACGCTGGCCAAATTTTCGGCCGGTATTGCCGACAATCTGTTGACCACCATATTTATGGCTCTCAAATGCCCGGCGGTAATAGTTCCTTCCATGAACGAGCAGATGTACCGCAGTCCGGCGGTCCGACACAACCTGCAATTGCTGCGCTCCCGGGGCTATTATCTGATGGAACCCGCTTCGGGGGAACTGGCCTGTGGTACGGTCGGGCGGGGACGGATGCCCGAACCGGCCGAAATTTACAATTTTACCCGCCATATTATCGGCAAAAAAGATTTTTTAGGGGTAAAGGTGCTGGTTACAGCCGGTCCGACCCGGGAGCCCCTGGACCCGACCCGGTTTTTAAGCAACCCTTCCACCGGGCTAATGGGCTACAGTCTGGCCCGGGCTTTTGCCGGGCGGGGAGCGGAGGTGAGTTTGATCAGCGGCCCGGTCAACCTGCCCTGCCCGCCGGGGGTGGATCTGATACAGGTGATTACTGCAGAGGAAATGTTCAATGCAGTGATGGAACGTTACCGGGATTGCCGGGTAGTGGTAAAAGCAGCGGCGGTTTCAGATTTCCGGCCGGTAAACACATCTCTCGAAAAGATCAAAAAAGAAACGGCCGGGCTGACCCTGCAGCTGGTTCCCAATCCCGATATTCTCCGGAAACTGGGGGAGCTCAAGGAGGATCGAATTCTGGTGGGTTTTGCCGCCGAAACCGGTCAGCCGGTGCCGAAGGCCCGGCAAAAGCTGGAGCAGAAAAACCTTGATCTGATCGTGGTCAATGATTTGACCGTGCCGGGAGCGGGGTTTGCCTCCACCACCAATCAGGTGATGATTGTTGATGCTTCCGGCAAGGTGGAAGAGCTACCGATGATGGATAAACAGGTTCTGGCCGACCGGATAGTGGATCGTGTTGCGCTTCTGCGGCCGGAACAAAGCCGTTAACTCCCGGGCGGTATTATATTATCAGCACGTGATCACGTCATATCAGGTACTTGGAGATCAGTAATGTGCTGACGCATACTTCTATTACCGCCCCTATCCCCAGCAGGGTTATGATCGGGAGAATCAAGGGGGTTGTTTCTTTCCAGATCTGAAAAAAACTCTGAATTCTGGACAGGCCGGGTAACGGAGCGGCCACACAATGATAACCCATTTTTAGTCCCAACGCCCCGCAGACAAAAAAAGCCGACAGTTCAAATATCCCGTGAGGGAGGATCCCCAGGCAGAGGAAAAGCCAGAGCGGCTGGCCCCCCTGGACAATGGCGTCGGTGACGGCTCCCAGCAGTGCTCCGTTGACAAAAAGGGTAAACAGGGGTGACAGCCCGGCCAGGAAACCCAGCAGCAGCATCTGGGTCATGGAGATCAGGTTGTTGATAAAGATTACCAGGACCATCATCAAAGGTGAAAGATTTTCAATAATCTTCAGAAGGCTCTCCAGGCCTTCGAATTGATTGCTGATCAGGTGATCCAGGCTGACGGCCTGGGCGGGACCGGCGGGGAAAGACAGGATGACGGCAGCCATTCCTCCAAAATAGATCAACATGGCGATAATAACCCAATTTTTATTGTGTTTGATAAACCTGCAGATCAGGGACACTGTTTCTCCGCCTTTCCTCCAATTGTTGCTGTAACTATTATATGAAATTCCGGGTAATTGGGGAAGTGCCGAAAAACAACAATAACAACAGTCATCAATCAGGGATTTCGGGAGGGATGAAACATTAAATATGCAGAAGTGCTGGTGGATTTGATTACCGACGCCGCAGATCGCCCTTTTCATTATCTGATACCTGCCGAACTGGAGGGCAAAATTATCCCCGGTTCTCTGGTGGCGGTTCCCTTTGGGCGGCGGCAGCAGTATGGCTATGTGACCGCCCTGCTGGATGAACCGGAGGTGGAACGAGTCCGCCCGGTAGAGGCGCTGCTCAGTCCGGGTCTGCTCAGCTCTGAACAGCTGGCTCTCATTTTCTGGCTGGCCGAGCGCTACTATTGCCGGACAATCGAAGCGCTGCGGGCAATTATCCCTGCTGGAAATCGTCGGGGAGAAGCGGTTCGTATTCCGGAGAAAGAAAAAAAAGGGCTGCCGGAACCGGGGGAAAACAGTAAACCGCATTTGAGGTTAACTCTCCACCAGCAAAAGGCGATTGAATATATTTGCAGTTCGGCAGACGGTCTTGTTGCCCGGAAGGTTTTGCTGCACGGGGTTACCGGAAGCGGGAAAACTGAGGTTTATTTACGGGCAATCAGATATGGGCTTGACCGCGGACGCAAGGCGGTGGTGTTGATTCCTGAAATTTCCCTGACTCCCCAGATGATCGAGCGGTTTCAGGAACAATTTTCCGGACAACTGGCGGTGCTCCACAGCCGCCTGACTCCGGCGGCCAGATCCCGGGAGTGGGAGCGGATCAAAGCCGGGCAGGCAACGGTGGTGCTGGGGGCCCGTTCGGCGATATTTGCCCCCCTGTCCGACATCGGCCTGATCATCATCGATGAGGAGCATGAGAACAGTTACAAACAAGAAGAGGCTCCCCGGTATCATGCCCGGGAGGTGGCCTGGTGGAGAGCCCGCTACCATCGGGCGGTTCTGGTGCTGGGAAGCGCCACCCCCTCTCTGGAAAGCTATTACGAGACCGAACAGGGACACTCTGTCCGGTTAAGTCTTCCTTTCCGGGTCAAGGCGGATCTGCCTCCGGTACAGATCGTGGATATGCGTACCGAAATTCTGGAAGGTCACCGCCATATATTCAGCCGCCCGTTGCAGGCGGAGTTGAAGCAGGTTCTTTCCAGAGGCGAACAGGCTATTTTATTTCTCAATCGCCGCGGCTTTGCCAGCTTTATTCTGTGCCGTGAATGCGGGTTTGTAGTCCGCTGTCCCCGCTGTCAGATTTCGCTGACCATTCACCTGAGCCGGCGCAAGATGATTTGTCATTATTGTTCCTATGAGGCCGATATCCCACATGCCTGCCCCAACTGCGGCGGCATCTATATCCGCTACCAGGGGGTGGGGACGGAACGGGTAGAGAAGGAGGTAAGGTTGCTCTATCCCGGGCAGACGGTGATCCGCATGGACAGTGACACCACCTCCCGGCGAGGTTCTCATGGGCTCCTCTACCGCCAGTTTCGGGACAGAAAGGCCAGTATCCTGATCGGTACCCAGATGATTGCCAAGGGGCTGGATTTTCCGGCGGTTACCCTGGTGGGGGTGATCACGGCGGATACGGCCCTGAACCTGCCGGATTTCCGGGCGGGGGAACGGACCTTCCAGCTTCTAACCCAGGTTTCCGGGCGGTCCGGCCGGGGCCCAGTGGAAGGAAAGGTTATTATCCAGACCTACCATCCTCAGCAGTACTGTATCAAGGCCGCTTCCCGACACGACTATACGGCCTTTTACCGGCAGGAAATGGAACGGAGGCAAAGCCTCGAATACCCCCCCTTCGGGGATCTGGTCCGATTTTTATTGGCGGGGGAAGAGGAGAAGCCGGTGTGGGAGGCGGCGGGTTCCATAACCAAACGGGTGGAAGAGCTTGATGCCGGGCTGTTGCTGGGACCGGCTCCGGCGCCGCTGTACCGCCTGAAAGATCAATATCGCCTGCAGGTTATACTCAGGGGAAAGGACCTGGCCGAATTGGCCCCCAGGATCAAACAGATCATGAGAGATTACCGAAGCCGCCGCCCCCCTTGGAAGGCGCGTCTGACGGTGGATTTTAACCCTCTGGTAATGCTATAATTATGGCTGGAGGTGTTTTTCCAAGATGGCTTTGCGTCAAATTCTTACCGGGACTCACCCGGTTTTGCGCCGCCCGTCGCAGTCGGTAAAAAATATTAACCAGCCTCTATTGAACCTGCTCCGGGATATGGCGGAGACCATGCATCATGCCCGGGGGGTGGGCCTGGCGGCACCCCAGATCGGAATTTCAAGGAGACTGGCGGTGATCGATCAGGGAGACAACCATCTGCTTCAGCTTGTAAATCCACAATTTATTGAGAGAGAGGGCGAAATCCTGGATCTGGAGGGCTGCCTGAGCCTGCCGGGGCTTGTCGGGGAGGTGCCCAGGGCGGAGCGGGTGGTGGTGGAATACCTGGATCCATGCGGGGAAATAGCCCGGATTGAGGCGGAGGGATTTCTGGCCCGTATTTTGCAGCACGAGATCGATCACCTGGAAGGGGTACTTTTTATAGACAGGGCGATCAGGATGATCGAACCGGAACAGGAAGAAGCCCATGAATAACCCGGCGATTGTATTCATGGGCACCCCCGGGTTTGCGCTTCCCTCTCTAGAGGCGCTGCATGAGGGTCCGTGCCGGATAGCAGCCGTTGTTACCCAACCGGACCGGCCCCGGGGCCGAGGTCTGAAGATAAACTATTCTCCGGTAAAACAATTTGCCATGCAAGCCGGAATCAGGGTGCTGCAGCCGATCACCCTGAAAGATCCGGAGTTTCGGCAGGAACTGGCGGGCCTTGATGCAGGCTTAATAGTAACCGTCGCTTACGGTAAAATTTTACCGCCATATTTGCTGCAGCTACCTCCGCTGGGAGCAATCAACCTGCACGCTTCCATGTTGCCGGCTTACCGGGGGGCGGCCCCGATCAACCGGGCGATCATGGCCGGTGATACCGCCACCGGGGTTACGATTATCAGGATGGCCGCCCAAATGGATGCCGGAGACATTATCATGCAGGTGTCCGAACCGATTCTGATGGAAGATACGGCCGGTTCCCTTCATGACCGGCTGGCGGTTAAAGGTGCCGACCTGCTTTTGCAGGCAGTGGAGGCGCTGGTATCGGGAACCGCGGTTCCGACCCCCCAGGATCACCTGTCGGCAAGTTATGCTCCGCCCCTTAACCCGGAGGAGGAACGTATCAACTGGGATTTGGACAATACGAGACTCTTCAATATAATCCGGGGGTTGAGCCCTTTTCCGGGAGCATACACGGTTTTTGAGGGCAAAAGGCTGAAGATATTTTCTGCCGCTTTTCCCGAACCGGGCGCCCATATTGCCGGGCCTGGAGGCAGGGGCGGATCGCCGGGGGAGGTGCTCCATGTTTCCGGGGAGGCCATAACCGTGGCTACCGCCTCCGGCTCCCTGAACCTGCTGACAGTCCAGCCGGCGGGGCGATCAAAAATGAGCGCCGGAGCCTTCAGCCGGGGCTACGGTGTCGGACCCGGCTTCCGGCTGAGCTAGATAGACCGGCCAAGATATGGGGACAGACCCGCAAGCATAGTCTGTCCCCGTCGGGATCTGTACCCTAGGCGCTTTGGGTTAAAATTGTCATCTATTAATATATTTGTTATACTGGTGCTGTATTTCAGGCAAGGGGGATAATGTATTGCGGGGTATCGGCCTTACTCACCGGGGCCGGGAACGATCCCGGAACGAAGATCGGTTTTTAACCCTTATTGAGCCGCAAGCAACTCTGCTGGCAGTGGCTGATGGCATGGGGGGGCATGTAGCCGGGGATCTGGCCAGTACGCTGGCCATCGAAACAATAGAACGCTGCTGGGGTGATCTATCGGCTGAAATATCCGACGGCGGAACCGGCCGGAGACACATGGCCTCGATGGTGAAAAAATTGATCCGGGAAGCCAACCGGGTTATTTACCAACAGGCTTCGGATGATCAAACCAAACGCGGCATGGGGACAACCCTGACGGTGGGGATACTGGCCGGCCTCACTCTTACGATTGGCCATGTAGGGGACAGCCGGGGCTATCTGATCGAAGACGGGCGGATATCACTGCTGACCGAGGATCACTCGTTGCTGGAGCAGATGATCCAGGAAGGTCTGGTCAGCCCCGAACAAGCCGTGGATCACCCCCGGCGCCATGTATTGACCCGGGCGGTGGGGACCTGCCCCCAGCTGGAGGTGGATCTGATCCAGCTTGACCTGACCAGGGGATCGGCGCTTTTGCTGTGTACCGACGGACTGACTTCGCTGGTCAAAGATGAGGAAATTTTACAAATATATAACAAGGAAAAAGACCCTTATCGGGTGGCTTCTTCACTGATTGAACTGGCTAATTTTAGAAGCGGCTTTGACAATATTACGGTAGTGCTGTTGGCTGACATTGGCAAACAGGAAGAGGAGAAGACCGATGATCGGTAAGAAGCTTGCCGGGCGCTATGAACTTAAAACCAAAATCGGGCAGGGCGGGATGGCGCATGTTTACCGGGGTATGGACCTCATCCTGAACCGTACTGTCTCCATAAAAATATTAAAAGAGCATATGACGGAGGATCCGGATTTTATCCGGCGATTCCGCCGGGAAGCCCAGGCTGCAGCCAGGCTTTGCCATTCCAATATTGTAAATATCTATGATGTGGGCAGAGACGGGGATATCTACTATATCATCATGGAATATGTCCCCGGCAAGGATTTGAAACAACATATCCGGAGTCTGGGCCGCCTCCCGGCCGGGGAAGCGGTGGACATTGCCTGCCAGATTGCCGAGGCGCTGGTTCAGGCTCATGCCTCCGGGGTGATCCATCGCGATATAAAACCTCAGAATATCGTTTTTTCCAACGGGGGTCGGGTCAAAGTAACCGATTTCGGGATCGCATTTGCCGCGGATGGGACTACTGTTACCCGGGGCAATGATATTTTTGGCTCGGTCCATTATCTTCCGCCCGAACTGGCCCGGGGCAGTCTGGCGGGGGTCCAGTCGGATCTCTACTCACTGGGGATAGTGCTCTATGAAATGGTAACCGGCCGGGTGCCCTTTGTGGGGGAAAGCCCGATTTCAGTGGCTATGAAGCATATTCAGGACGAAATTCCTCCTCCTCACGAGGTGGTGGACGATATTCCGGAGCCGCTGGAACGGATTATTCTGAAAGCGGTTCAAAAAAATCCCTCCCTGCGCTATCAGAGCGTGGCGGAAATGCTTGATGATCTGCTGTTGTTTAAAAAGCAGGGTATTTCCAAGGCCGTTCTGGTTAACGGCGCCGATGAGCAGGACACCATATTGATCAAAATGCCGGCGGAAGCGGACAACTATCACCGGAACCCGGGCGACAACCACAACGGAGCCCGCAAAACCGGCAGGGGCCGGAAACCCTTGCTGTGGGCAGTGATTTTGTTTTTAGGCGCCTGCCTGTTTACGGGTTTTTTGTTGATCCGCGGCTACCTGGTAAACCCGGAGGTAGTTATTCCCGACATTGTAGAAAAAAATTTGAGTGAAGCGGGAGCCAGGCTGGAGGATCTGGGCCTGAGGTACAAGGTTACCTGGGCCAGTCATGAACTGGTGCCTTCCGGTTATGTGATCAGCGTCGATCCTCGCCCGGGAAGAACAGTCCGCAAGGAAAGAATGGTGGAGCTCACAGTGAGCGAGGGTCCCATGTATATCGACATGCCCGATCTATACTTGTGCTCGGAGATGGAAGCGCGGGTAATTTTGCGGGAACTGTCTTTAGAGCCGGTGATTCTGCGGGAGCACAATGATCAGGTGCCCGAGGATAAAATTTTTCAGCAGGTTCCCAATGCCGGATTCCCGATTGCCGCCGGGGAAGAGGTTAAAATATATATCAGTCTGGGAGGAAGACCCTTTCCCATTGAACAGCTTGTGGGAAAATCGAGCGAAGAAGCGCTGGCGTATATAGATGAAAAAGGATTGAAAGAAGGAAATATAAAATACCTGCTTTCCGATTATCCTGAAGGAACGGTTATTGCCCAGTATCCCGAAACGGGGACAAATGTCAAGGCCGGCCAGTCGGTTGATCTGGTGATAAGCGGGATCGAATAGGCGTTTGGCCCAAAATGCACCGACCTAAAAACGAAGGGGGTATCCGGCAGCCTGGAAGGAAGAGTGATCAGGGTTTCCGCTGCACAATATACGATCAGGGATCATGCCGGTAAAGAGCACATCTGCCGGGTCAGGGGGAGGCTTAAACTGGACCGGCTGTACCCGAAGGTGGGAGATGTGGTTTTATTTTTGCCGGAAGAAAAGATAATAGAAAAGGTCAAAGCCAGATCCAGTTTTCTGACCAGGCCTCCGGTGGCAAATTTGGATCAGGTAATAGTAGTGGTTTCCCTGGCCTCCCCCGAACCTGATTGGAATGTGCTCAACCGGCAGCTGATTGCAACCGAACAGTCCGGTTTGACCGGTTATATCTGCCTGAACAAAGTTGATCTGATAACTCCCGCTTCCCGGGAGACTGTTGAGGGAATGCTGGAGGGACTTCCCTACCAGTATTTTTTTACCAGTGCCACCCAGAAGATCAACCTGTATGAAATCACCGGGCTGCTGAAGAATCGCTGCACTGTGTTTGCCGGTCCTTCCGGGGTGGGTAAATCCACCTTATTGAACGCCATTCAGCCGGGTTTGCACCTGAGCACCGGAGAAATCGGCCATAAACTCAAGCGGGGGCGTCATACCACCAGATCGGCGGAACTGCTTCCCCTGGACGGAGGGGGAATGCTGGTGGATACACCGGGTTTTTCACGGTTGGATCTGCCGGATCTGAATCCGGATCAGCTGGCCGGCTGTTTTCCAGAATTTGATTCCTTGGTGCCCAAATGTTTCTTCAGAAACTGTTTGCACAGGTCGGAGCCGGGATGTGCCGTACGGGAGGCGGCCGGGCAGGGGATAATAAACAAGTTACGTTACCGGTACTATCACCTGTTTTTGGAAGAACTTGTTTCACGGCGGTAAAGGAATATGCTTTACGGAGGGCAGCCATGACGGTTAAAGTAGCACCATCACTTTTGTCTGCTGATTTTTCCCGGTTGAGAGAGGAAGTCCGCCGGCTTGAAGACAGCGGCGCCGACTGGATTCACCTGGATGTCATGGATGGACATTTTGTGCCCAATCTCACCATCGGCCCGCCGGTGGCGGCATCATTGAGGCCCTATACCAACTTGTGTCTGGATGCCCATCTCATGGTCAGCAATCCCGAACAGCTGGTGGAGCCTTTTGTCCGGGCAGGAGTAGATCTGATTACTGTTCATGCCGAGGCAACCGATCATCTGCACCGGGCATTGGCAAAAATTAGACAGTCCGGAGTCAAGGCCGGGGTGGCCCTGAACCCTTCCACTTCGCCCCGGGTGCTTGATTATGTCTGGGATTTGCTGGATGTGGTGCTGGTGATGAGTGTCAATCCCGGGCTGGGTGGGCAGGAATTTATTCCAGCGGTGTTGCCAAAAATAAAAAGCATCGCCGATTATATACAGGATCACCGGCTGTCCACGGAGTTACAGGTGGATGGGGGAATCAACTATAATACTGCCGGCCGGGTAATCGAGGCCGGGGCTACGGTACTGGTGGCCGGGTCGGCTATTTTTGCATCCCGGCGCGGCCCGGAACTGATCCAGGCGTTTAAGCTGATCGGGGATCCGCCGAAAAAAGTTTAACCCCCTTTGCGGTTGTGTTATAATACGAATATGTAAATACCGTTTTCTTCGGGGTACGGTGAGAAGGCATCCCTTCAATTCCGAACCGGCGGTTGCAGCCCGCGAACCTGGCAGACAGGTTGATCCGGTGAAATTCCGGAGCCGACAGTAAAGTCTGGATGAGAGAAGAGACGGAGAAATTTATCTCCCTATCTGGCCCTGAAGAATGTGTGCAGGGCTTTATTATTTGGTGACCGGGGTGAACAGGATTGAACAAGGATGAGAGATGGATGAAGCAGGCCTTGAACCTGGCCTGGCAGGGCCGGGGCCGGACGAGTCCCAACCCCCTGGTGGGGGCGGTGGTGGTCCGGGAGGAAAGAGCGGTGGGGACAGGTTACCACCGGGTTGCCGGGGGGCCCCATGCCGAGGTGATTGCCCTTCAAAAGGCGGGCGATAAAGCCGCGGGGGCCAGTCTTTATGTAAACCTGGAACCCTGTTCCCATTACGGCCGCACTCCTCCTTGCGTGGATCTGATCATATCCTCCGGGGTGGGGGAAGTGGTGGCGGCCATGGAGGATCCCAACCCTGAAATCCGGGGGCGGGGGTTTCTGAGGCTGAGGGAGGCCGGCATACGGATAAAAACCGGGGTGCTTGAACAGAAAGCCCGCCGGTTAAATGAAACATATATTAAACATATCACCACCGGGCTTCCGTTTGTGGCCATCAAAACAGCACTGACCCTTGACGGCAGAATTGCCACCCGAACAGGGGATTCTCGCTGGATAACCGGCGAAAAATCCCGCCGCCATGTTCACAGGCTCAGGGGACAGTACGATGCGGTGATGGTTGGGATCGGCACGGCGCTGGCCGACAATCCGATTCTGACCACTCGCCTGAAGGGGGAGCGGGATGCGGTGAGGGTGGTGGTGGACAGCAGGGCCGATCTGCCGCCTACGGCCAAACTTATCAACAGCAGCTCCAGTGCTCCTGCCATACTGGCTGTTACTGAACAGGCCGATCCGGATAAATGCCGGAAATTGAAAGAGCGGGGAGCGGAAATACTGACGCTCCCTTCAAGGGAGGGCCGGGTGGATCTGAAAGTGTTGCTGGAAAGGCTGGGGGAACGGGGGATCATTTCCGTTCTGGTGGAGGGAGGAGGCAGGTTAAATTACAGTTTGCTGGAACAGGGGTTGGTTGACAAGTTTTTTCTGTTTATCGCTCCCATTATCTGCGGGGGGAGAGATGCTTTCCCCGCTTTTAGCGGGGAGGGGGCAGCCGAAATAAAAAATGCCTGGCGGCTCGGGCGGGTAGAATATAAAAAATTTGAGTCTGATCTGCTGGTGATCGGCTATCCCGAACAAGGGGGGTGAAGGGTTGTTTACCGGAATTGTTGAGGAAATGGGGGAATTTCGGAGCCGAAGGGGCGGCAAACAGGGAAGCAAGTTGACCATTGCCGCCCGGCAAGTGGTGAAGGATCTGACCCCCGGCGACAGTATTGCCGTAAACGGGGTTTGCCTTACCGCTACCCGGGTCAGCCGGGATAGTTTCGAAGCGCTGGCAGCGCCGGAAACGCTCCGCAAAACCAACCTGTATTGCCTGGTACCGGGGCGGCCGGTAAACCTGGAACGGGCGCTGGCCTTGGGGGACCGCCTGGGCGGCCACCTGGTGAGCGGGCACGTCGACGGGGTGGGCACCCTGTCCTGGTGCCGGAAGGAAGGGTCGGCCCTGCGGTTTCACTTTGAACTCCCTTCGGAACTGCGCAGGTATATTATCAGCAAGGGTTCGGTAACCGTGGATGGGATCAGCCTCACGGTGGCCGAGTTGGATAAATCCGGGTTTACGGTGTCGATAGTCCCGCATACCGCCCTGAATACCACCCTGGGGAAAATTCTTCCCGGGGCGGCGGTCAATCTGGAGGTTGATTCGACGGGCAAATATGTGGAGAAGTTACTGCCGGCCGCCGAGAAAGAAAAGAGGCAAAATAAGATCACGGTTTCCTTTTTACGGGAGACCGGGTTTATCTAAAACGGGGTGACAAAAAAATGTTCAACACTATTGATGAAGCAATAGCCGATCTGCAGGCCGGCCGAATGATAGTGGTAGTGGATGACGAGGACCGGGAAAATGAGGGGGATGTGATCATGGCTGCAGAAAAGGTTACTCCCGAAGCGGTAAACTTCATGATTGGCCATGCCCGGGGACTGGTCTGCGTGCCGATCACTGCCCGGCGGGTGGAAGAGCTGAATTTGCCCCAGATGGTTCATCAGAGCACTGACCGGATGGGAACCGCTTTCACCATTTCGGTGGATGTCAAAACCGCTTCTACCGGCATCTCCGCTTACGAGCGGGCGGAGACCATCAGGGCGCTGATCGATCCGGCTACCGGCCCCGAGGATCTTCGCCGGCCCGGGCATATTTTTCCCCTGAAAGCCAAAGAAGGAGGGGTGCTCAGAAGGGCGGGGCATACCGAAGCGGCCGTTGATCTGGCCGGGCTGGCCGGGCTATACCCGGCGGGAGTAATTTGCGAGATTGTAAATGAAGACGGCACCATGGCCCGTATCCCTCAGCTGATTGAATTTTGCCGGAAACATGATTTGAAATTGATCCAGATCGCCGATTTGATCCAGTACCGGACGAAAAAAGAAAAACTGATCCGGCGGGCGGCGGAGGCGGAGCTGCCCACCGAATACGGGCTGTTCAAGGTAATCGCCTATGAAAGCATACTCGACGGGCAAACCAGTATTGCCCTAGTCAAGGGTGACCTGAGAATGGAAGAGCCGACGCTGGTAAGAGTGCATTCCGAATGTTTGACCGGCGATGTGTTGGGGTCGCTGCGCTGTGATTGCGGCCTGCAGCTTCAGGAGGCGCTGCGTCAGATTGACAAACATGGCAGCGGCGTCCTGCTATATATGCGCCAGGAGGGCCGGGGGATAGGGCTGCTCAACAAATTGCGGGCCTACGAGCTCCAGGATCAGGGCAAAGATACGGTGGAGGCCAACGAGGAACTGGGTTTTCCACCCGATCTCAGGGATTACGGGATCGGCGCCCAGATTTTGGTCGATCTGGGAGTGCGCCGGATCCGTCTTCTCACCAACAACCCCCGAAAAGTAAAGGGCTTGGAAGGTTATGGGTTGACCATTGTGGAGCGTATTCCCCTGGAAATACCGCCGGGAAAATACAACTGCCGCTACCTGGCCACCAAAAAGAGCAAGCTGGGCCATTACCTGGAACTGGCCTGACCCGGCCTGTTAACTTTTTTCTTATTTGGGTTCATTATAAATATGTTTGATTAAGGGAGGATCCGTATGAAGACTTATGAAGGCAAACTCATTGCCCGAGATTATCGCTTTGCCATAGTGATCAGCCGGTTTAATGAATTTATTTCCGGGCGGCTGCTGAGCGGCGCCCTGGATGCTTTGAAACGTCATGATGCCCAGGAAGAAAACATAACCGTGATCTGGGTTCCCGGCTGTTTTGAAATCCCGATCGCCGCAAACCAGGCCGCGGCCGGAAAACTTTTCGATGCGGTGATCTGCCTGGGCGCAGTTATTCGCGGCGAAACACCCCATTTTGATTATGTAGCCGCCGAGGTGGCCAAGGGTGTGGCCAAGGTAGGCCTTGACACCGGGGTTCCTACAATATTCGGGGTTATAACCAGCGACAGTTTGGAACAGGCCATAGAGAGGGCCGGGGCCAAAGCCGGGAACAAAGGTTTTGAAGCGGCCGTCAGCGCCATCGAAATGGCCGATCTGGCTCATCAGATGGCCGGCAACAGCTATACCTTGTAAATTGGCCTTTTATGAACCGAACATCTCTTGTACCTGAGGTTGGCGGCGTATTTTTTCCCGTTTGGGAAAGAATATTACCATCAACTGAGGAGGGGGTGTATGTTTTGACGGTTCCCTGCAGAGCCCGCTGTGTAAACCAACGGGACGGCAAATGTCTTTTAAATGACGAACGGATCAGAAACAGTCAGGTGGAGTTTGGCGACGAATGGGATCCAGTTGAATCCTGTGCCGGATATATCCCCAGGGAAGAGAAGGAGTCACAGAAGAGGCAAAAAAGATAGATCGGGACCATATCAAAAAAAGCGGGATCGTGTTCCCGCTTTTTTTAATGTACGCCCGGCAGGGGCGCATGCTCAAACCCTGCCGGTAAAAATGTAGGGTCGGACGGCCCTGTCCGTCCGGATGCAGGCAAAACCATCACCGAAAATAGCAGGAACATCCACTGGATTGCCGGTCCGATTGCAGGGACACCCGTCCCTGTTCTTTTTAGCCGGAGGTCTGACAGTAGAATTGAGGCCGCGGCTGTGTTAAGATTAAAGCTGATCCTGGATGAAGGGGGGCATCGCCGTGGGATCACCGGAAAAACTGGTTTTGATAGACGGAAACAGTCTTGTTTACCGGGCATTTTATGCTTTACCGCTGATGCAGAACTCCGGCGGAGAACATACCAATGCCGTTTACGGATTCACCAGCATGATTTTCAAGCTCATCGAGGAGCAGAAGCCCACCCACCTGGCGGTAGCTTTTGATTTCCCGGCCCCCACTTTCAGGCACCTGATGTACAAAGAGTACAAGATCCACCGTCAAAAAGCACCCTCTGAATTGAAGGAACAGATCCGGCGGGTCAAAGATCTGCTGACCGCGCTCCAGGTTCCTATTTTTGAGCAGGAGGGTTACGAGGCAGATGATATAATTGGCGCGCTGGCCATCAAGGCCGGGCTTCTGCCGCTGGAGGTGGTGGTGGTTACCGGCGATGCCGACCTGCTGCAGCTGGTTGATCGAGGGGCCACCGTGCTTCTTTCAAAGAAGGGTATTACCCGGATGGACCGCTTCGATGCCGGCCTGGTAAAAGAAAGATACGGCCTTGAACCCGCTCAGATGTTGGATTACAAGGCACTTACCGGTGATCCTTCGGACAATATTCCGGGTGTGCCCGGGATAGGGCCCAAGACCGCCTCCCGTCTGCTGCAGGTATACGGCACGCTGGAAAACCTCTACCGTGCCGGGGATATTGCCGGCAAACTCAAGACCAGCCTGGAGCGCTACCGGGAGCAGTTGTTCGCGGGGCGGGAGTTGTTAACTTTGAAAACCGATCTTCCTCTGGAAATATCCTGGGATAAATGCCGCTTCACCGGCCCGGATTACCCCCGGCTGATGGATCTGTTCTCCAAGTTGGAGTTCAAGACACTGGCCGATCGGGCCAAAAAACTGTTTCCCCCGGCAGAACCCCTTAATTTTTATGTTGTGGAGCAGGAAATGAGCATCAGTTCCCTATCACAGTTAAACCGGCTGTTGGAGCAGCTCCCGAAGGGAGGTAATTTTGGCCTGCTGGCGCGGTTCACGGCTACTTCACACCGGCTCCAGGGAATCCCTGCCGCGATGGCAATCAGTGTGCCGGACGGACCGGGATATTATCTGCAGGAAGAACTGCTGTCAAGCCAGGCCTCCGGGGTGCTGCAGGCTTTTTCTGGGGCCTGTTCAAAGGGAGCAGCCATGGTAGGCCATGACATCAAGCCCTTGTATCATCTGTTTTACCGGATCCTGGATACCACCCCCGGCTTTGTTTTTGATACCCGGCTGGCTGCCTACCTGTTGGAAAGCGATCAGGGAAGTGCGGATCTTTCACGGCTTCTTGATCACTGGCTGGGGGTGCCCGTAATTGAACCGAGCAAAGACAAGCTTGAAATCAACCGCTGCCTGGCTCGGCAGGCGGGCCATCTGCTGACACTGGCGGATCATCTCAAAGGTCAGCTGGAAAGTGAATCGCTGGATACGCTTTATTACCGGCTGGAGATGCCCCTGGTTGAAACGCTGGCCAGAATGGAAAACAGGGGGATACCGGTCGATCTGGATCTGTTGAACAGACTGGCCGGCGACATCAGGGAACGTATCTGCCATTTGCAGCAGGAGATCTTTTTGCTGGCGGGTGAGGAGTTCAACCTCAACTCTCCTCCGCAACTGGCCCGGATACTGTACGAAAAACTAGGGCTCCCGGTTTTAAAGAAAACCAAAACAGGGCCTTCTACCGCGGCCGCCGTGCTGGAAGAGCTGGCGGCGCATCACCCGATTGTGCGAATTATACTTACCTACCGGCAGCTGGTAAAACTGGAGGGGACCTATCTTACCGGGTTAATGGGGCTGGTTGATCCCACTGACCATAAAATATATACAACTTTTAACCAGGCGGTAACCGCTACCGGCCGGCTCAGCAGTAGCGAGCCCAATTTACAGAACATTCCCGTTCGTTTAGAGGAGGGAAGGAAAATTCGCCGGGCATTTATTCCTTCCGGCGGGGAAAAGGTGTTTCTTAGCGCGGATTATTCCCAGATTGAACTGCGTATCCTGGCCCATCTTTCCCGGGATCCAATTTTAATGGAGGCATTTCGGCAGGATCAGGATATACACCGGCGCACCGCTTCCGAAGTCTTTCATCTCTCCCCCGACGAAGTAACCTCGGACCTGAGAAACAAGGCCAAGGCGGTGAATTTCGGCATTATTTATGGCATCAGTGACTATGGCCTGGCCCTGCAGTTGGGGGTTCCCCGGCAGGAGGCCCGAAAATATATCGACAGCTATTTTGAGCGTTACCGGGGGGTCAGGGAATATTTTGAGCGAATCATCGATCAGGCTAAAAAATTAGGGTTTGTATCCACCCTTTTAAACCGGCGGCGCTATCTTCCCCAAATAAACTCTTCCAATTTTAGCAACCGCAGTTTTGCGGAGCGAATGGCCCGCAACACGCCGGTGCAGGGCTCTGCTGCCGATATTATTAAACTGGCCATGCTCCGGCTGGACCGGCTGATCGGTGGGGGAGGTTTTGAGGCAAGGCTGTTGCTCCAGGTTCACGATGAACTGTTGTTTGAGATGGAATCATCGGAGGTTGTATTTTTGGGGCCGGTCATTCGCCGGGAGATGGAACAGGCCTTGCCTTTGGATATTCCTTTGTTGGTAGATTTGAAATGTGGTTCAAACTGGGCCGATCTTGTGCCCCTGGAGGAGTGGATTTAGAAACAATGCCGGAACTTCCCGAGGTGGAAGTAATAAAAAAGGAGCTGCAACCGGCGGTAACGGGCAAAGTGTTTTCCAATCCCCGGCTTGTCTTTCCCGGTTCGGTACGGTTTCCCTCGCCTTACGAATTTGCCAGACGGCTTCCGGAGTGTCGGGTAGAGGGCCTGCAGCGGAAAGGCAAATATTTGATTTTTGATCTTTCCCGGGGGATAATGCTGATCCATCTGCGGATGACCGGACAGCTTCTGTATACGGATGGACGGCAGGCCTCTTCGAACCATCCCTATTTGAGGGTGGAGATGCCCTTTGATGATCACAGCGCCATCCTGTACTGTGACAAACGCAAGCTGGGGGGTATCTGGCTGGGTCGTTTCAGCCCGGATCTTCCGCCGGGGTTTCTGAACCTGGGTCCTGATATTTATACCCAGGTTGACCGGGAGCGCTTTGCAGGGTTGCTTGCCGATCACAGCCGGGCCATGATCAAGCCTTTGTTGTTGAACCAGCGTGTTTTTTCCGGGCTGGGAAATATCTATACCGACGAAAGTTTGTTCTTAAGTTTTATTCATCCCTGCCGCCGAACGGGCACCCTGTCTTTAGCGGAAACAGATGCTCTGTACGGGGCAATTTGCCAATCAATAGGCAAAGGCATAGAATTGGGCGGCGCCAGCATCCGGGATTTCCGCAGCTCCGGAAATCAAGAGGGAGGTTTCCAGAACTGCCTGCAGGTTTACGGCCGAAAGGGCAAACCTTGTAACCGCTGCGGCACGCCGGTGGTCAGGATAATTGTTGGGGGCCGAGGGACATATTTTTGCCCCGGATGCCAGAAAGAGCAGCGCCGCTAAACTCCCAGGCACACCCCCTCCGCCTTCACCATATGATAAAGGATGTAAGGTGCGGGGAGGAATCGGGTTGCCTGCAGGGTTGCTTTTATTGCTGGTGCTGGCAGTTAGTATTGATGGTTTCAGCGCCGGGCTTTCTTTTGGTTTGCGAAAACTGGTAATTCCACTGTATTCGTTGCTGATTATCGGCCTGCTTTCGTCAATGGCGGCCGCCTGTTCGATGCTGATCGGGAACAGCATTGCCCTGCTGATCCCCTCCCGCTGGCTTTCCGGTGCCGGGGGAGTGTTGTTGATTTTTTTGGGACTGTACATTGCCCTGCCGGCCCTGAACAAGCGCCGGCAGGCGAAGAAGCAGGAAGAATCAGAGCCGGGGACAGGTGAGACCAGGGGAAACGGCGGCTTGCAGATACTGGCCTCCATTTCAGAATGCCCCGACAGGGCTGATCTGGATTGCTCCGGGGAGTTGAGCGCAAAAGAGGCGATTATCCTGGGCCTGGTACTTTCCGCCGATGTGTTTGGAGCCGGGGTGGGTGCCTCCCTGATTGGATTGCCCATTTTATTCACCTCCTTGGCTGCGGGGGCCGCTCAATTTTTGTTGATACCCCTGGGAGCGGAATGCGGCCGCCTGATGTCGGATCTGATCCCCTTCAGGATGACCTCCCTGTGGGCGGGGTGCCTGTTGATTTTGGTGGGTCTGATCAACATTCTATAGAAGGAGCGGGGCATGGTAGCCATCGGTCTGACCGGGGGTATTGCCTCCGGAAAAAGCACTGTGGCCGGGATGCTGCGGGAAGAAGGCGCGCACCTGCTGGATGCCGATCTTATTGCCCGGGAAATCGTGAGGCCCGGGAGTTTGGCTTGGCGGGAGATCGTGGACTGGCTGGGAGAGAACATTTTAACCCCCGACAGATCCATTGACCGCCGCCGATTGGGTGAATTGGTATTCGGTGATCCCGGGGCCAGGGAAAGACTCAACCGCATCACCCACCCCCTGATCGTGCAGGAATTGATGCTGGGGACGGAGAAATTCAAGAAGGACAATCCGGGATCGGTGCTGGTGCTGGTGGTTCCCTTACTCATCGAGTTGGGCCTTCAATCCTTGGTGGATCTGGTGCTTCTGGCATATGTTACACCGGAAATCCAGCTTGCCCGTCTAAAACAGCGGGACGGGCTCTCCACCTGCCAGGCCATGAACCGCCTGCAGGCGCAAATGCCGCTCACGGAGAAAAGAGTATTTGCCCATTATATAATAGACAACAGTGGTGCTGTGGAATGCACTGCCAGGCAGGTAAAAGAATTTTGGAACAAAGTAGTGAAGGATCATCAACGTGGCCTCGAAAAAAAGGAGATTTAGGTATTTCTTAATTTTTATCCTGCTTGTGGTTGTTGTTTGCCGGCTGTTCATCAGCCCGCGCCTGGGAAGACTGTTTTATCCCTATCCGGCGCCTTACCGGGGATACATTGAGGAGTACGGAAAAAAATATCGGGTTGACCCGCTGTTTATTGCCGCGGTTATCCAGACCGAAAGCAGTTTTAATACCGAGGCTGTATCCTCCAAGGGAGCCCGGGGGCTGATGCAGCTGATGCCCACTACCGCTGAATGGGCGGCGGGGATGATTGATCTTGATCTTTCCCAGGGGGATGATCTTTTTGAACCCCGGATAAATATAGAGATCGGCACCTGGTACCTGTCCGACCTGCAGCAGCAGTTCGGCGAAAACAAAGCAGTGGTGCTGGCGGCGTATAATGGCGGACGAACAGCAACCGCTCAGTGGCTGAAACAGGGAATATGGGACGGCCGGGAGAGCACTGTTGAACAGGTTCCCTATGCGGAAACCCGGCAGTTTATCAGGAAAGCCCTTTCCGCTTACCGGCGTTACCTTAAAATATACGGGCCACAGGCGATTTTTCGTTTTTCCCCCGGGAACAATACCTTTATACTTAAGCCGTGAAGGCAGAAAATAAGATGGCTCTGGGTTTAATCTCTGGGGAACAAAAGCAATGATTCAAGAAAAATTCATGGCAGGAGGGATTGATCATGCACACCATTACCATGATCCGGGGAGATGGAGTCGGGCCGGAGCTGTGTGCGGCCGCGGCGGCGGTAATAGAAGCAACGGGAGTGAACATTACCTGGGAGGAGACTGTGGCCGGTCAGGAGGCCCTGGACAAGGAGGGAACACCCCTTCCGGAGCAGGTCTTTGATTCCATCAGAAAAAACCGGGTAGCATTGAAGGGTCCGATTACCACCCCTGTTGGCAGGGGATTCCGAAGTGTAAATGTGGCCTTACGCCGACAGCTGAATCTTTATGTCAATCTGCGGCCGACAATGAGTCTGGAAGGGATTGATTCCCCGTTCAAAGACATTGATCTGGTGATTGTACGGGAAAACACCGAAGATTTATACGCCGGGATTGAGCATATGGTGGGGACCGATGCCGCGGAAAGCATCAAGATTATTACCCGCCAGGCCTCCGAAAGGGTGGTCAGGTTTGCCTTTGAATATGCCTTCAAACACAACCGTTCCAAGGTCACCGCAGTTCACAAGGCCAACATTCTCAAGCTCAGCGATGGGCTGTTTTTGGAAACAGCCCGCCAGGTGGCTACAAACTATCCCGCAATTGAATTTGATGATCGCATAGTGGACAACATGGCCATGCAGCTGGTGCAGAAGCCGCAGAGCTATGATGTAATGGTAATGCCCAACCTGTATGGAGACATTTTGTCCGATCTCTGTGCGGGGCTGGTGGGAGGCCTGGGGGTTGCCCCCGGGGCCAACATCGGTGAAAATATTGCCATGTTTGAGCCGGTCCATGGCAGCGCTCCCAAGTATGCCGGGCAAAACCGGGTAAACCCCACCGCCACAATTCTGTCGGCGGCGATGATGCTCGATCATATCGGGGAAACCGATGCCGCATGCAGGGTTCGGGAAGCTACCCGGGCGATTATCCGAGAAGGTAAAATGGTTACTTATGATCTGGGAGGGCGCGCCGGCACCTCAGAAATGGCCTCCGCCATTGCTGATCGCTTGAAATAGATTTTAAGTCATCCTCGACTCATCATTCACATTCAAATCGGGCTGTTTTATTCGGGGGGCAGGTTTTACTCGGTTGTTTTTGGGTTTTACCTGCCCGACCTGAGCCGTATCATATCAGTGGATTCCGGTAATGGTTTAAATTTATGCTGACCGATCTATCCTCCCCGGGATGCTTCTTGGGGATTTCCAACCCCATTTCCCGGGCAATTTCTTCCCGGTATCTGTCAAGCTTGCGCGGGTCGATATTTCGCTTCTGGGGCCGGCAGCGATTATATTTTTTGGCCACGCTGTGATCCTCCTTTCGTGGATTTGTGAGGTAAATATATCTTTACCCCTTTTCGGCTTACTATCCCGAGTGGCGGTATATAAATCAGCCGATCTTTACAAACTATGAACGGGGTGATTTTGTTGGCAGATGCAGATGAAAGCAGATTGTTGACCCTTGGCCATGCTGCCATTAAGTACGGCGCCTGGCTGATTGGACTGATTGTAGTCCTGTATTTCATATCCCGCCATCTGTTCCCGTTTATCCGTTCCCTGTTTTAGTCGCAGAAGGCATCATTTAATTCCGGGCGAGCGCGCTGCCTGGCGGCCGTGAATTGCTTGACACGCTGTTGGTTACTACTTATAATTTAGTTACACCGGTCGGGGTGGCGGAACAGGCAGACGCGCACGTTTGAGGGGCGTGTGGTATACACCGTGTGGGTTCAAGTCCCATCCCCGACACCACATTTTTCAAATAATAGCGCACCATAAAGGTGCGCTGCTGCTAATGGGAAGTTTTCTGTCCGATTTTATACAGGTGTGGGATAAATGGCTAGAAAAAAGAAGTGAAGGGATTGGGGGCATTCGGATTGTTGAAGGTCTCGCAGTCCTCAAGCCAGCGATCCATGTTTTCTTTTATTGATGCAATAAGCTCCATGTAGTCTGACTCTTTAATATTCCCCCGTTGCAACATGCTCTTATAAAATTTTTTTATGCTTGCTGCTGTGCTTTTTATTGTTCCTGAGGTAGACCACATGCATTTACATATAAAAAAATACCCTAGGAAATCATTCAGTTTATCATAACCTGTGCCTTCCACCATCTCCAGGTGTTCTTCCCTCAGAAGGTATTGATTGATATAGAAATAGACATTGCTGAGGTGATTGTTGATGGTTTTTTCCTTTAATCCGGCTACAACAAGATCATTTTCGAATTCATCTAGATATAAATTATTCTTTGCGCGAACCTCTTCACATTTTTCTTCATATTCCTTGTATAGCATTTAAAAAATTCTCTCCTAGGTTGTAATTACAGCATCTTTTTATTTGAAAATTTACTTGCACTCCAACCTAGGCTCTTCGCCCAAGTGCAGGCATCTGATATTTCTTCTCTAGATTCCCCTTCGTAAATTAGGCCCAGGAAATCAGCAAAGCCGCCTAATCCGCCAACATCATCAAATACAGATAGACCCATTTTATGGATGCAAACCGGCTTATATTTGTTTAAAACAGTATGTTCTGCCTCTATTAACTCATCCTTATCAATAATATTGTAGTTGATAAGGTCCAGGCAATCTTTGTATTTTGTTATATTGATTTCCCAGTTATCCCCAAAATCGTAATTGTAAATAAGTTCTTTGGTTACTGGGAACAGATCCTCCGAATTGATCTCCTTGTTCTGATCTGCAATGAGTTTATTAACCTCCAAGCGTTCCAACAAATTTTCGGTGCCACTTTCAATAATAATTGAGTCGTTCATCTCTTCAAGGGTCAGGTCGATTAACGAAGCCTTTTTTATTATCTTTGGTTTGGTATTTTTATTTTCCCTTGATCTCTTGAAAAAATTGGTAAAGGGTTCCTTGACTTCCACCATGTTAAAATACTGCACGAATTCCTGCACATCTATCTTTGCCGCCTCCAGGTCTTCGTAAATTCCCCTATAGATATATGGACCTGTGTATTTTTTCCTTAGCCAAGTCTTGAAACTTCCTTCTCCATAATCGTCATCCCAAAAAAGATCCTTCTCCGATTCAGACGGTGGCTGAAACAATATACCGACTAAATCCACCCAGCCCCTAACAGTACCACTTGTTAATTTGTGATATACCTCTTTCGGTAAATAAAAGCGGCGTAGATGCGAGTTTTGCCATCCAAAAAGCTTCTGAATTGCATAATGAAGATTATGAAGAGGCATATCGGAGGGGATTAAGATATCTCTGGTTATTGAATCACCACTAATGGATTCACCATACCTTTTTATCATTCTTTTCTGGTAGTGTGATAAACCATCATTTTTCAATTCCAGATGAAGCCGTACTGGGGTATTTGTACCTTTTTCTGATCGCATAGTGTCTTTCATTTTTTGCTCCTAGGCTGCCTTTGATTGCTTCCTTGCGCCATCAATATTACCTATTGATGCACAGTATAACATATATTTTAGGCCGGAGATACTCATTGATTTTTGATGCTTGTGTCAGGTCTGGGGTCTTAAAAAAACTTCACATTTAGCCAAATAAGCCTTTGTTTGTTGATGTGCATTTTGCACCTTCTAGACAAGGGGTTGTTGATCAAAATACAGGTGACCAATCCTCCCCCGTGCCCGGAAACTGCTGGTTAACCTGATATCCTGGTGAATACCCCAGAGTAGCGGGGTGTTATCGTTGGGAGATTTTTGTTAGGGTCCGGGGGAATTTTACCCGCAGATTGTTGTTGTTTTTTTAATATATCCGGACTTGAAATGTTTACAGCAACTGTGGTAATATAATCCCATGTTTGACAGTTGGGGAATATAGAAGAGGCGATGAACCCTTGAATTTCAAGGTTTACCGCCTCTTCTCTAATTTTAAAAATTGTTGTATGGGGATGGTCACGATAAATATTTTCTGCATTTTTTATTAAGTACCCTTGGCAAGTAGTAATGATTGTCTAGTCCCAGGGCAAATACCCCCTCCAGTGCGCTTAATGTTTTCGAACCTGTATACTGTGCAGAGTAGCAAAGGTCTGAAATATTAGCTACCTGCATGTTTTGTAGCGTTTCAATGATATTCCGGGTGGTAAAATGTGTGCTTTTATCGAATCTGTTCAACTTGACTTCAAGCAGCCTGTAAATCAAAAGGGCTGTGTAACAAATCATAAAGTGAGCAATGATTCTTTCTCTTATGCGGTGAAAATATGGCCTTGATACGAAATCCGTCTTAAGTATTCTGAAACAATCCTCAATCTTGTAACGCTGCTCATTGATAGCAAGTATATCCTTTGCGCAATCATCCAGATTTGTGGCAATGGCATAAAAGCCATCGTATTTTTCTTCCTCCATGATTTTCTCAATGTCCAACTCATACTTATCATCTGAGTATTTCGTTTTCCTGATGAACCGGGTAACATCATTCGGCCCCTTTTTGTATTCGTCAGGACTCATTTTCTCAAGAATCTTTTTTGCCCTTTCAATTTGACGATTCCTGATAAAACGTTGGTATTCCATGCTTTTCCTTGAAAACGTAACGATGACGTGCTGCTTTAATGTGGCCTTTGACTTTACCTTCTTTCTTTTACCGTTGTCTAGAATCTTCTCTTCGTAAAGCCCTACATCAAGCAAGGTGTTTGCCTCAATAATTTTGTAAGCCTTATCTTTGTAAACAGGTATGTTCTTTTTATCTTTTTTGTCGAAGGTTTTCAGTACCTCAATGCTTACAGGTGAATCATCAGAAAGAAGTTTGTAATCACAGTCATTGAATA
>CAZPFS010000023.1:0-33333 GCA_964585925.1 uncultured Syntrophomonadaceae bacterium
CCAGCTCCCCTTTGGTGGCCATGGTGGCCCAGATTTTCTCCAGATCCTGTTTGGTGGCCATGGTGGCCCAGACTCTTTCCAGATCCTGTTTGGTAGCCATGGCAGCCCAGATTTTCTCCAGATCCTGTTTGGTAGCCATGGTGGCCCAGATTTTTTCCAGATCCTGTTTGGTAGCCATGGCAGCCCAGATTTTTTCCAGATCCTTTTTGGTGGCCATGGTGGCTTTCATTTCATCCACATCTTTGGTCAGCTTGCCTACCTGGGCCGCAATCAGCTCCAGCAAATCCCGGTCTGTCAAGGGTATTCCCCTCCTTCGTTTTCAACTCCCCGATAATTTCGAGCGGTGTCCCGCATTGACTTTCTAGGGCCTGCATGGTAAAATCAATTTCGCACGGTGGGTGTAGCTCAGTCGGTTAGAGCGCCAGGTTGTGGCCCTGGAGGCCGTGGGTTCGAATCCCATCACTCACCCCACTGATTTTCAAAACTTATATTTTAGATGCGTTGGGGTGTAGCCAAGCGGCAAGGCACGGGACTTTGGCTCCCGCATGCGTAGGTTCGAATCCTACCGCCCCAGCCATTTTTTACCCATTTTTCCCTTCAGAACCTATTCCGGCTCAGGCTCGTCATCCAGCTCGTCGTCGTAACCTTCATCGTCCCCGGGAAATGTCTCCGTCCCCCCGAGCACTTGTGACCAATCCCAATCATCTTCCCCCGCACCTTCCCCTTCCTCCGTCATCTCCGGCGGGTATTCGCCCGGAATTTCGCTCGGTCCCTGCTCCGGCGCGGTTTCCTCCGGTTTCACCCGGGGGCCGGGCAGCGTTATCTGGGGCCGGTCTTCCACTTTGATCCCGAACAGCTCTTTGATCAGCTCCACCCTGGCCCGCTCGTCGATCACCAGGTAACAGATGTCGTACTCGCCCCGGGGGGCCCACTGGATGCTCCCCGCCAGCACATGGCTTTTGATCTCCTCCGGATCGATTTCCTTGCCGTACAGGGCCAGGGCCGCCAACTGCGACATATTCAGGTCCGTGTCCACCGTTTCGGTCAATGATTTGTAAACCTGGGGTATTTTCACCAGCTTGCCGGCCTGCTTCAACTGTTTGAAGGTGGCGATCAGCAGCTCCTGCTGCCGCTGGGTGCGGCCCGTATCGCCGCCCACCCCCCGGTAGCGGCAGTACTGCAGGTAGTCTTCGCCGGAAAGCTGCCGGTAGCCCTTCTCCACCAGCACCCGTCCGTTGGTATCCTTGATCGGGATCTCCACCTCGTAGTAGATCCCCCCCAGTTTATCTACAATCTCCACCACTCCGTCCATATCCACCGTGAAATAATAATGGATCGGTATGCCGCCCAAAAGTTCTTCCACCGTCTTCACCGTACAGGTAATCCCCGCCAGGTGAGGATCGCCGATCCCCTTGATCCCGTACTCGTGACCGTACATGTAGGCCGAATTGATCTTGTCATAGGTGTTGTGCCCGTATATATTCACATAGCTGTCCCGGGGTATGCTCAGCAGGGCCATCTCGGCGCTGCGGAAATTTACCGAAACCACGATCATCGTATCGGGGCGGTAGACCGAATAGACTTTGTCTCTCTCGGCGGTGCGATCAAAGCCCATCAGCAAAAAATTTACCACGTCTTTGTCAAAATTTTTGGCGATCTCGGTTTCCCAGGACTCATCTACTTCCGGATCGGAAGGCCTGAGGATTTCCAAAGGATGGCGCAAATGGCTCCAGGCCAGGCTCCCGCTGAGCACTACCACCGCCAGCAGGACTGCCGAAACCAGAAACATCCGTTTTCTTTTCCTCTGTTCTCGCTTGTTTTTTTCTTTCATCAACCGCCCACCTCGACCGCTGATATATTTTTCTGCCTGCCCAAACATTGCAGTTGCTATTTACATAGTTTACCTTATCGCGCCCAAAGCCGCAATAACCGCTGACCCATATAATGTGCGTTTGTTGGCAATTATATCCATCCCCCGGCTAGGGTTTGATCTTTACCAGGTAAACGTCCCGATTTCCGCGGCCCTCCTGTTCGATCCACCCCGCCACCACGTAGCTGTCGTCGTCCGCCTGTACCGCCGACAAGGCGGCGCTGTTTTGCCCTCCGCCCAGATAAATTACCCACTGTTTCTTTCCCTCCCGGTCGGCCCTGGCCAGCGAAATACCCCGGTAGCCGTCCAGATCCATAACCTGCCCCAGGATCAAAAATCCCCCCTCCCGGGCGGGATGGACCGACAGGCCGAGGTAGCTCTCGTTGCTGTCTATATTTTTTTCCCACTTTTTGCGGCCTTCCGGATCAACCCCGGCCAGGTAAACGCTGGTGGTGCCGCTGGCATAGGAAAAAGACTGGCCGGCCACCACGTAGTCTCCTTCCTTTTCCGGCTGCACCAAAAAACCCACCTCGTCGCCGGCTCCCCC
This sequence comes from uncultured Syntrophomonadaceae bacterium, assembly GCA_964585925.1. Classification (GTDB taxonomy): domain Bacteria; phylum Bacillota; class Dethiobacteria; order DTU022; family DTU022; genus JAAZLS01. The sequence goes on from CAZPFS010000023.1 coordinate 2,418, forward strand.
CAAAGCCTGCTCCCACACCGGTTTGCCGGCGGGGTCTACCCGGACCAGGTAAATATCCCTTTCCCCGGCGAACCCGGAGCCCTCCTCCGAGCCCGACACCCAGCCCGCGGCCAAAAAGCCGTCCCCGGTCTCCAGCACATAGCTGCCGGTGCTGCGGCTGCCCCCGCAAAAATTTGACGCCCACTGTTTACGGCCCTGGGCATTGACCTTCAGCAGATACAGCTCCCGGCGGTTGTTGTGGGATTCGGTCCACCCGGCGGCGATGTAGCCCCCGTTCGAAGCGGAGTCGACAAAAAGCAGGTTTTCGCCCCCCCCGTCGCCGTAAAAACGCTCCCATTCCAGTTCCCCCCGCCGGTCGGTCTTCACCAGATAAGCCTCGTTCCGGCCGCCCCGGGCGATCTGGCCGGCCACAATATAGCCTCCGTCGGCGGTCTGACGCGCGCAATACCCGGCGGCCCTTCCCGCGCCTCCCAAGTTTCGTTCCCACTCCAGGTTGCCGGCCTGGTCCACCTTTGCCAGGTACAGCTCCCCTCCGCCGTCTTCAGCCGGGGTAATCTGCCCGGTGATAATGAACCCTTTATCTTCGGTTTGCTGCACGCTGTACGCGCAGCCGGGCCCCGGCCCCCCCAGGGATTGTTCCCACTCCACCGTGGACACCACCGGTTCGATGGGAGGCGGCCCCTGGTCTTCGGCGCAACCGGCCGTTGCGGCCAGGATAAGGATAAGCAAACCCAAACCCGCCCTTCGCCGAAAACCCCGGGCTTTCCCGGCGGCGCCCCAGAAATTAAACATGCCCTCACTTCTCCTTTTAACCGGCGCTCGTTCTTCGTCCGCAGGCCGGACCCGAAAAAAATCGGGTTTGCCGGTTAATTATCCGTCGGACAAATCTGCTGCCGAAACTTACAAATTCCACACCGGAGCCGCAATTTCCTTCCTTATATAGGAGCAGGGGGGCCGCAAATCGGTTCCCCGAACCCCCGATGGGGACAGACCTATCCTGCAGGCCTGTCCCCTGACCCCTCAATAGGGGGGCCGGGGGGATTTGATCCCTCCCTCCCTCCCGATGGGGACAGACCTATCTTGCAGGCCTGTCCCCTGACCCCTAATAGGGGGGCCGGGGGGATTTGTTACCCCCTCCCTCCCGATGGGGACAGACCTATCCTGCAGGCCTGTCCCCTGACCCCTCAATAGGAGGGCCGGGGTGGGGGTGGTTCCCCCCCATTAAAAAAGCCGGAGTCCCTGCTCCGGCCAGAATCAACTTATCCGTTTACGGCCCCGCGGCCCGACTAGTAAGCGTCGATGATCTCCCGGACCGCCTCCAGGCGTTTCGCCGCCTCCGCCTCCTCCTCCGCCGTGAAATGCTCATCCCGGCAGATCAGGTATTGATGGAACGCGTCCCAGTAAGCGAGCTTCGCCCCCCAGAACATATTCCAGCCGGACTCCTCGTCAAGGGCTCCCGCCAGCTCTTCTGCCCTTTCCATGAGCGCCCAGAAAGGGCACGGCGCGACCGCAGTCGCCTCCGGCTCGATCACCATCTCGCCCGGCAGGAAACCCCCTTCGCCGTAGGAATAGTAGCCCTTCGCCGCCCTGTAGAAAGGATTCCGGTAGTACAAGTCGCCAGAAAATCCTGCTCCAAAACATCCCAATAATTTTAACTGCCCATCCACATCAACCTGAACGCCCTTTTTGTTGCCAATACTGCCCAGTTCAAATTGATAACTTGAAGTCCAGTTGCGAAACAGCCCGGGGAAATCCTTTTCGCCTTCCACATCCCCGCTGACCGTCACGGAACCAATGCAGAACGGTCTGTTAAGCTCCACACCGACGGTCAAATTTTTGTGTTCATCACAATCAACCGTCATTGTTCCCATGTTTATACCAGTTAGCTTGCCTGTTAAATCAGCCGACTTCGCAGATGCCGCCGAAACCGCCAAGGCGAAGGTTAGCAACATCACCGCCAGGCAAAAAAATATTTTTTTCCCCTTCACTTTATCACTTCCCCTTAATTTATTATGTCCGGTTCGCTATTCGATTTGTTTTAAGATTATTTTCCTTCTCCGTTGGGCGTCACCTCCAACGGACGGCAAACCGCCCTCCTTTGCCTTGGTTGCTCCCAAAATCAGCAGTTACAGATATTTTATTAACCCCGCGGCATAATTATTCGCGAGCCCTGATCCTGCCTGAAAGCCCTCCCTCCCGCCGGGGCGGGTTGTCCCCTGCGCCGCCTATCGTATGGATTGTATCACCGGCCGGTTAAATTCCGGTAAAATCCCGGTTACATTACGGTTAAATCTGGCTCAACCGCCGGTTCCTGCCAAGCAATAGTTATCCAAGTTATAAAATGCTTGACATATTTGTTAAATTACCTTAATATATTGGACGGTGAGAGAATTTTGTTAACTAAATTTAATATTTTTGACGATCCCGGCAGGAATATTTCTCCTGCCGGCGAATTAATTACTGGAATTGGTAAGGGGGGGTGATCAAGCGGTTAGCAAGCGCAAGTAAACCCTTAAAAGGCTAAAAAGAGTTGTAAGCAGGCTAAAATTTAAGGAGGTTTAATAAATCATGTTGAAACGCCGTATCCTAGTTTTAACCCTGGTGGCGCTGATGCTGGCCCTGCCGGTAGTAGCCGCCGCCGCCTCGGCGGTGGACTTCAAGGACGACAACCTGCAAGCCGCCGTAAAAGAAGAATTTGCCAACCTGGGCCGGTTTGTTGAAGTATCCAAGATCCCCCAGGCCGATATGAAGCTCTTGAAGAAGCTTTACGCCAAGGGAGGCTATGCCTCTAATTTGGATGATGCCGATGAGTTCGAGGTAATCACCAACCTCGCCGGACTGGAGTACGCCCTCAACCTGGGGGCCCTCGATCTCAGCAATAACAAAATAAAGGACCTGGCGCCCATCCGCAACCTCTCACTGCATTTCCTGGACATTACAGGTAATTGTATGGAACTAAATGACGATGGAACCGGATTTGAAGAAGGTTCCAACGCCTTCTCCTACAACCCCAGTTCGGCCCAGATGAAGATCCTGCAGGAGATCCAGAATCAGGGAGCAGTGGTCTGCCATGACGGACCTGTTAAGCGCATCAGCGGCCCCGATCGCTACCAGACCGCCATCCGCATCTGGCAGAACATGTACACCAGGGGATTTGATGAGGATGATGGTGAGTTTGTTATGAATTACGAAGGCGGCGACACCATCATCCTGACCCGCGGGGACGACTATGTGGACGCTCTGGTGGGCGCCCCCCTGGCCTTTACCCTGGGGATGGGAAACGGTGGGGGTGAGACGCCGGATATCCCGATCCCGGCGCCGATCCTGCTCACCACCCCCAACAAGCTGCACCAGGCCACCAAGGCCGCCGTGTTGGACTACCTGGACAAGACCGATCTGAAGCAATTCAACATCTATGTGCTGGGCGGAACCGCCGCGGTCAGCGACGCGGTGGTCAACGAGCTGATTTACGCCATCGAGACCGAATTCGAAGGGTTGGACATTAAAACCGTACGCATCGGCGGGGCCGATCGCTACGAGACGGCGGTAAAGATCGCCAAGAGGCTTGATGTGGATGATGATGACGTCGAACTGATCTTTGCCTCCGGCGAGAACTTCCCCGACGCCCTGGCCGCCGCCCCCTACGCGGCTATGTTTGATGTCCCCATCCTGCTCACCAAGAAAGATGCGCTGCCGGGCTGCGTGGTGGATTACCTGAAAGAGCTGGGTGAGGATATTCTCCTAGGAGAAGAAAATGATGAGAATCTATTTGAGGCGGTGGCAGTCGGCGGGTCGGCTGTAATCAGCGAGAAGCTGCTCGATCAACTAAAAAGCCTTAAGTACCGGTTTGAGGGCCAAAACATGCCGGTATTTGCCGATGACGGCATAACCCGGGCCTGGGGCGCCGATCGCTACGCCACCTCGGTGGAACTGGCCAAACATTATAACCTTATTAACGAAGATGGAGCCGTTACCGGTGATTTCTTCGTGGCCACCGGTGAGAATTACGCCGACGCCCTGACCGGAGCGGTGCCTGCGGCCGGGGCTGGAAGTGGGATCCTGCTGGTAAGAAAAGACACCATCCCGGCAGCGGTGGCGAAAGCCGTTGATTCGGATGATGAATTTAACGCCTTCATCCTTGGCGGAGAGGCAGCGGTCAGCCTGCATAACGCGGTCTCACTGTTTAACCTGGTTCGCTAAGTCAAGGTTTGCCCTTGGCTTATAACCGGTTGTGGACAGGCTAAAATTTAAGGAGGTTTAATAAATCATGTTGAAACGCCGTATCCTAGTTTTAACCCTGGTGGCGCTGATGCTGGCCCTGCCGGTAGTAGCCGCCGCCGCTTCGGCGGTAGATTTCGCCGATGACAACCTGGAAGCCGCCGTCCGTGCCGCTCTGGGAATAGGTGAGAGCGCCGATGTGCCCCAGGTCGACATGAAGCTCTTGAAGAAGCTTTGCGCTAATGATGATTTTAAAACCGATTGGCCCGGAGCTGATGTTTTGGAAGTAATCCGTAAGCTAAACGGCCTGGAGTATGCCCTTAACTTGAAGGCGCTGGACATCAGCGGTAACAACATCAAAGACCTGGCGCCCATCCGCAACTTACCGCTGAATTTCCTGAATATCGGGGATAACGAAAGCGCTTCCCTGAACCCAAGTTCAGCCCAGATGAAGATCCTGCAGGAGATCCAGCACCGGGGAGCAGTAGTTTATCATGACGGACCGGTTCACCGCATCAGCGGCCCCGACCGCTACCAGACCGCCGTCCGCATCTGGCAGAACATGTACACCGATGCCGCCTATGATGGCGGTAATATTACGGCAGATGTTGTAGAATACTTTGATGATCTTGATACTATCGTCCTGGCCCGCGGCGATCACTTCGCCGACGCCCTGGTGGGCGCTCCCCTGGCCTACGAATTATGGGCACCCATTCTGCTCACCACCACCGAGCGAATCCATCCGGCCACCAAAGCGGCCGTGCTGGACTACCTGGATAACTATTTTGACGGCGATCGGTTCAACATCTACGTGCTGGGCGGCACCGCCGCCATCAGCGACCGGGCGGTCAACGAGCTGATCTACGCCATCGAGACCGAGTTCGAAGGGCTGGATGTGAAGACCCGCCGCATCGGCGGCGCCAACCGCTACGAGACGGCGGTGAAGATCGCCGAGGCATTGGACGATGAATGGGATGATGGTCAAGAACCAAATCTTCCCACCGAGGTGATCATCGCCGCCGGCGAAGACGACCACTTTGCCGACGCTCTCTGCAGCGGCTCCTACGCAGCTCTCGGCGGCAACCTGGCCGCTGCTGATATCCGTCCCATCCCGATCCTGCTCACCCCGGGCGGCAGCCTCCATGAGGCAACGGCCGGCTACCTGAAGGACGTGGCCAAGAAGATTGAAGATGAGCCAGATGGTAGTTATGCCCCCACACTAGATGTGGTAGTCGTTGGCGGCTCCGCCGCCGTCAGCGAAAAGGTGATCGACCAGTTGAACGGTCTGAAGTACCGCGCACTTGCTGATGACTGGAAGGCAATTAGCGAAACGGCCCGCGTCTGGGGCGCCGATCGCTACGCCACCTCGGCCAAGCTGTTCGAACACTATGTAGAAAATGATGATGATTTCGATGCTGAAAACGACTCTGTTGCACTATTCCTGGCCACCGGCGAGAACTTCGCCGACGCCCTCACCGGGAGTGTGCTGACCGCAGCGCACGTCGGCTGGTGGGAATGGATGGACTATACCGGCCTGCTGCTGGTAAAGCAAAATTCAGTTCCCAAAGCAGTAAGCGACAAACTGGACGCTGCCAAGGTAGAGGTTGGCAATGCGGTAACGATCCTGGGCGGCGAGGCGGCGGTGAGCCTGCATAACGCGGTGACCGTCTACAACCAGGTTCGCAGCAACCAACTTCCGTAAACCCCCGATCGCTTGACGAACAACAGCGGAACCAGCCCCCGGAGTTACTCCGGGGGCTTTTCTATAGGGGACGGTTCCCATCGTCTTCCCTTCGGCCCTTTTAATATTGAAGTTTAGGGACAGACCTGCTGAATAGGCCTGGTCTTACCCCGGTTTGATGGACACTGAGAATGGTTGGTATAATCAGATTACCGGAGGCGTCCATCAATGAGACGTAAATTTGACAAAGACTTTAAGCTCGAATCGGTCAAGCTTGTGCTTGACAACAAACGTCCGGTGGCCGCGATAGCCGGAGATCGGTATTCATGAGAACACACTACGTAAGTGGATCTGCCTGTTTCGTGACCACCAGTTACGCTTATGGTAGTCCACGGTTAACCGTGGCTCTGAAAAAAAACCGGCATTGCTTGCAGCAAGAACAGGGTGGCCAGAGTGATGCGTGAAAACAACATCTATGCCAAAGCAAGACGCAAGTTTGAGGCGACCACCGACTCTCATCACAATTTCCCACTTGCTGAGAACCTGGTTAATCAAAACTTAACCAGCTTTGGGTTTCTGATATTTTCTCCCTCTCCCCCGGAGGGAGAGGGCCGGGGTGAGGGGGAACAAAAAGATAATCTAAAGGGGAAGACCGGTTGATCTTCCCCTGTTACTTTTAATCTACTATAGCTCCGATTCAGCTTACCACTTCGGGACTACATAATCCCCGCTGATCCATCTCTCCCCGCCGCTGCCGGAATAGGTTACCCTGTACCAGATCATCCAGTCGCCCACCTGGAGATCCACTATGGTTACCGGGGAGCCGAAGGAAAGGGTATCCACCAGGCTGTACCCGGTTCCGGGGCCGCTTCTGACATTTACCACGTCGGTTTTGTACTCGGGAAGGTACCAGTTCAGGAAAAATACCGTGCCCGGAACGGGGCTCTCCAGGGAGAGGTAGTCGCTGCTCACCCATCCGGTTCCGGAAGAAGACTTTACCTTGAACCACCCCTGGCCGCCCACCAGCTTGAGACCCTCCAGATCAACCGTACTTCCCTCCGACAGGGAACCGATGATCTCGGCCCCCGTTCCCGGAGCCCGCCTGAGATTCAGCGAAGACGAGGTAACCCGGCCCCGGTAATGGCTTTTGCTCACCGATCCCCCCTGATCGTAGGGCAGAATGCTCTGCATGATCCGGGCGATTTTTATATGCCACATGGGATCGGTGGCGTAGTGGCGGTTCATGCCCGTCAGGCTGGGACCCTTGCAGTAGATCCCGTCCCCGTTCAGATAGGCCAGCCGGATGTAGGCGGCTACATAGTTGATGCAGTCTTCCTTGCAGGCAAAGGTGGAACCGTAGTAATAGGGGTTGCTGTCGTAGGCCTTGAAGCCGTATATATTGTTCTTGTCGCAGGCCAGGGCGGAAGCCCCCCAGTTGCTTTCCAGAGCGGAATGAGCCATCAGGAACAGGGCGTTGACCCCCCATCTCTCCTGGGCGTTTATGTAGGTTTGGGCCAGGGCGGCCAGCGAGGTTCCGCTTCTGAGTTCGCCCGCCATGCGGCGCAGCAGGTCGGCGGTAACGGCGCTGCCGGCCGGGGTGTTGAGGGGCATGGTGGCATAGGGGATCTGCTCCAGGTAGTTGAAATTGCCCCGCGAGGTGCGCCGGTCCCCTTCTATCTGGTAAAAGTTAAATTCACCATCCATCTCATAATCGCCCTGGGGCAAGAACGAAGGGGCCTCGGTCAGCCACACTTTATTCTTCCAGTAGTCAAGTCCGTAAAGCTGTCCGCCTTCCACCCGGTATTTGGCGGCGGCGGAGATCGGCGCGGAGGGCTCGGCGCCAGGCGAAGGGGCGGGGCCGGAAATGATTTTGTCAAGATTTTCCGCCACCTGCCCGCTGACGGCCCCTTCCTTCCCAAACAGGGTCAGGGAACTCACGCCGTAATCGTAAATATAGTTTTCCACCGATTCGGGAACGGAGTCGCGAACCAGCAGAATACCGGTTCCGCTGTCGGAGGCCAGCACCGCTCCGGTAATGGCGTCGGGGAATTTGAGCCCCGTGGCGCCGTACATGTTTTCGGGATAATAGTTAAACTGCGTAGCCAGCTCCACCGCGGTTTCGTAGCGGTCGGCCCCGGAAAAACGGATCGTCAGTTTGCCCAGATCTTCGGAGATGTGCATGAACACCTTGTGGCCGATCACCCGCTCTCCCCCCACCACATAGACCGTGCCCGCTGTTTTGAGATAGGCCTCGGTTTCGGCGGGAATATTTTCGGTGTCGGTCAGCAATATGGGGTAACCCCGGGCGCCGGCATAAGGGGCCGCTGAAAGGGCGTCGGGGAAGTCGTGGCCGTAAGCCAGGAACACCACATCGGGCATCCCCAGTTTCTCCGCAATCCGGGCGGCGGTATCAAACCGGTCCTTTCCGCCGATCCGCTCCACCTCCAGGGATTTGCCTTTCAGTTTATTCTCCACCTCGGCGGAGATCGCCCCGGTCCCGCCAAGGATAATGACCTTGATGGCCCCCAGACGTTCTATTTCATCCAGCACCAAATCCGGAAGGGCGTTGCCGCGGGTGAGCAGTATGGGAGCGTTGCACCAGCCAGCCAGGGGAACCCCGGCCAGGGCGTCGGCATACTCGTCCCCGCGGGCCAGGACCACCGTATCGGCATAGTCCCAGCCTTTTTGGCTGATGTTTACCGCCGTTTCGTAGCGATCCTCGCCGCCGATGCGGGAGACCGACGAGGCGGCGATCAACTCCCCGGGAGGAAGCATCACAACCGCGATCATCATCACCATCAACAGGCAAAATATTTTTCTTAAATTTAACATATCTTTTCCTCCCCAAGGCAGTTATGGTAAGTTGTTCCTACAGTTCTTACTTTTATTCGACAATTTTAGGCAGTATCCTGCCTTTGAGGGCGGATAGAAGGGGTTTGCAGGGGCGGTAATATATGGAAAGGGGGAATTTTACCTCCCCGGGGATGGGCAGATCTGTCGGTCTGGGGACGGTTCTGCAAGATAGAGCCGTCCCCAAATTTTCGCCCCTCTCCCCTGAGAGAGCCCCCTAGAAGGGTAAAGAGGGGCGCATTATTCAATAGCCTGCTTTATTGCCTCCAGGACGCCCGCGGTATTTTGTAAAACCTCGTTATTCCAGAACCTGAGTACAATAAAGCCTAAATTTTTTATAAATGAATCCCGATCAGCATCTTCCGGGCAATCCAAGTGCTGACCGCCGTCTATTTCTATAACTAGCTTTTTTTCCAAAGAGACAAAATCGACTATGTACGGCCCGATTTGTTGCTGGCGGCGAAATTTTATCCCCATAAACTGCCTGTTCCTCAGGTGCTTCCATAGCAAGCGTTCGGCATCCGTCATTCGTGCTCTTAATTTTTTAGCAAAGGGGGTCAGGTATTTATAGGGTTTGTGCTTGTTCATGCCCTTAATCCTGCCTTCATACCCCTGTTTTTTACTCCCCCACCCCGGCCCTCCCCCCTCAAGGGGGAGGGGGAAAGGGGTCCCCCCCTACAAAAGGTAGGGGGTAGGAAGGGAGAGGGGGGTCTGTCTGGTCTTGCCCCAGAGGCTGCCTGTTCACCGGTTCCCTTTCCCCTGTACGGTTCCCTTCCTCCCGAAGAAAAGCCGCCTTTGTCCCGGTTTACCCCCTCCGGAAGTTCCCTCTCCCCTGGAGGGAGAGGGCCAGGGTGAGGGGGCGCATTGCCTTCTTCGTCAGCAGCCGATCCCCAAATAGGTATATCCCAGGCGGCGCATTTCTTCCCCGGAAAGAAGGTTGCGGCCGTCGATAAAGATCCGGCTGTTCATGCTTTTTCCGATCTCCTCCCAGGAGACGCGGGCAAATTCTTCCCAATCGGTAAGAAGCACCAGCGCATCCGCCTGCCGGGCCGCCTCCTGGACAGTGCCGGCATAGACCAGCTCCTGATGGGGAAATTGTCCGCGGTACCTCTTCATGGCCACCGGATCGTGAACCCGAAGCCGGGCCCCCATCTCCAGAAGATCGCTGATCACCTCAATGGCCGGAGATTCCCGGATGTCGTCGGTACCGGGCTTGAAAGCAAGCCCCAGCACTCCGATGGTGCTCCCCCGGATCACCTTCAGCGCCGCCTGCAGTTTTTCGATGATCACCTGGCGCTGATTGTAATTTACTTCCACCGCGGCGCTCACCAGGGGAAGCCGGCAGCCGTACTGCTTTGCGGTGTATAAGATGGCCCTGGTGTCTTTGGGGAAGCAACTGCCGCCCCAGCCCACCCCGGCCTGAAGAAAAGCCGGGCCGATCCGCTTGTCAAGCCCCATCCCCCGGCTAACCTCTTTTATATCCGCCCCCACCTTCTCGGCAATGCCCGCAAACTCGTTGATAAACGAGACTTTGGTGGCCAGGAAGGAGTTGGCGGCATATTTGATCAGCTCGGCGCTGGTGGGAGTGGTAGTCAGCAGAACCGGCAGGCTGCAGCCCTCGGGGCGCGGCACCGCCGCGGGAGGGGTAAAGGTTTGTTCCAGGATCGGGGAGTACATCTGCCGAAGGAGGTTAACCGCCCGCAGATCGCTGGCGCCGACCACGATCCGGTCGGGATAAAATGTATCATGCAGGGCCGATCCTTCCCGTAAAAATTCGGGGTTGGAAGCCACGCAGAAATCGCTCTCCGCCCTCCTGAGTTCAAGCTGCTCCCTGATCACGGTGTCAACCCGGCGGGCTGTGCCGATGGGCACGGTGGATTTGTTCACCACCACCAGGAATTTATGGGGGGCCATAGCCCGCCCTATGTCCCGGGCCACTTCTTCCACATGGCTGAGATCGGTATCGCCGTTCTCCTTGGAGGGGGTGCCCACGGCAATAATCACCAGATCGGCCCCGGCAACATGTTCCGGCAGGGTTTCATCAAAGGTGATGTTTGGGGCCGCCTCGGCCAGAAGTTCTTCCAGACCCCGCTCAAAAATGGTGGGTATTCCTTTTTGCAGGCGTTCTACGATGGCGGGGTTTTTGTCGATGCAGGTCACCCGGTGCCCCAGGTGGGCCAGGGCCAGCCCGGTGGTCAGCCCCACGTAGCCGGTGCCGACGATGGTCAGGTTTAGTTTTTGGTCCGGTTTCATGAGTATTCTCCTTTGGTGTGTTCGATCTTGGCAGTTCTGTTCATGCTGGGGGGAGGCATTGGGTCTGGGGTCAGGCCTGCAAGATAGGTCTGTTCCCATTGCATTTTCAAATCCCCCCGGGCCCCTTAAATCCCCCCCGGCCCCCCTTTTCCAAAGGGGGGAGTTCTTTTGGCGCCCCTTTTCAAAGGGGGGAGATCTTCCGGCCCCCTTAATAAAGTGGAGCATCCCGGTACCCCTTTAGGATGGCGGGGAATAGCAAATCCCCCCCGGCCCCCCTTTTCCAAAGGGGGGAGTTTTCTTGGTGCCCCTTTTCCAAAGGGGGGAGTTCCTGACCTTTAGAAAAGGGGGGAGCGGGCTAGGCTCGGGCCCGGATTTCCGGCGGGCGGTTGCGTTTGAAATCCGGAAGTACGGTTTGCAGTAAATCGGTAACCTCCTCCGGGGCGGCGGTCCAGCCAAAACAGCCAACCGTTTGCAACAGCCTTTCCAGCGCCGGCCGGTCAATACCGTCGGGGCGGGCCACAAATATCCGCTGATGAAGAGTGGCGCTGATCCCCTCCTGGGCGGTAAGGATCTCCTCGTAAAGTTTTTCTCCGGGGCGGATGCCGGAGTAGATGATTCTAATATTTTTTTCAGGCTCGAAGCCGGCCAGGCGAATCATCCGCCGGGCCAGATCGACGATCTTTACCGGCTCGCCCATGTCCAAAACAAAGATCTCGCCGCCGGCGGCCATCGCCCCGGCCTGAATCACCAACTGCACCGCCTCCGAGATGGTCATGAAAAAACGGGTCATCTCGGGGTGGGTAACCGTTACCGGCCCCCCCCGGTCAATCTGCTTTTTAAACAGGGGAACCACGCTGCCCCGGCTGTCCAGCACATTGCCGAAGCGCACCGCCGCAAACCGGGTTCGGCAGCCCTTCTGAAAATACTCCTGGACGATCATCTCCGCCACCCGCTTGGTGGCTCCCATTATGCCGGTGGGATTAACCGCCTTATCGGTCGAAATATAGATCAGGGTTTCCGCCTGGAAATTCCGGGCGGCCCGGGCAACATTCCAGGTGCCCAGAATATTGTTTTTAACCGCTTCCGCAGGGTTGTCCTCCATCAGGGGAACATGTTTGTGGGCGGCGGCATGAAACACCACCCGGGGCCGGAAACACTCAAAAGCCGCTTCCATGGCCGGATAATCCCTGACGTCGGCAATCACCGGGGCCAGCTTCAGCCCGTTAAAATCGGCCCGCAGTTCCTGATAGATCTCGTAGATGCTATTTTCCCCGTGGCCCAGCAGGATCAGACGTTCGGGGCCGAAGCGGGCGATCTGGCGGCTCAGTTCGGAGCCGATGGAGCCGCCGGCCCCGGTAACCAGGACCGTTCTCCCCGAGAGGTAGCCGGACATGGAGCTCAGATTAACCTTTACCGGCTCCCGCCCCAGGAGATCCTCCACCTGAACCCGGCGGATCTGGCTGACCACCACCCCCTGCCCTTCCTCAGTGTAAAGCCCGGGAAGGATTTTAAGCGAGACCGGGGTGGTCTGGCAGATGTCCACTATCTCCCGGATTATATTCCGGGGGGCGGAGGGGATGGCGATCACAATTTCCCGCACCCCGTATTCATCCACCAGGCGGGGAATATCCTCCCGGTCGCCCAAAATGGGCAGGCCCAACAGTTTGAGATTCTGCTTGGTGGGGTTGTCGTCTACAAACCCGATCGGGTAAAAGGAACCCTGGTTCAATTTTCTGATCTCTTTAGCCACCAGCACGCCGGCATCGCCGGCGCCGACAATCAGCACCGGAGTGCCCTTCCGGAGGGGCAACATAAAAGACCAGTGCCGGCGGAACAGCCGCAGGGAAAGCCGGGAACCGCCCACAAACAGCAGGTTCAACAGCCAGAAAAAGACGAACACCGACCGGGGCAGCAGAAGATCCCCCCCGCCCCCGGTCAAGGCGTAGGCCGCGGCGGCATTGACCAGCGTAGAAAGGGTCACCGCGCCGGCGATGGAGGATATATCATCCAGGCCCGCATACTGCCAAAGACGGTTGTAAAGGCCGAACGGGTAAAATATGGCCAGGCTGATCACGGTAAAAATCATGGCCGCCGTGCGGAAGGATTCCAGATACTGCGCGGGAACAGCCCCGTCAAAACGCAGCCACAGGGCCAGCCACAGGGCCAGAATGACCAACAGGGCATCGGAAACCATAAGCAAAATCATGCGCCGGGTACGGCTCACTTGGACCACCTTCCGGTTTAGCTTGATCAGGAAACCGCCTCGCGGTTACTTCAAACTTTAGACTTCTATATGGTTTTGTATTATTCCTGCCGGGAAGGATCAGCCTTTAAAACAAGACGAAGGGTGGTCAAAATTACCTTGAAATCGGTATAGCAGGTGGCCCGGCGGGCATAATCCAGGTTGAGGCGGAGCTTCTCGGGCATAATCTGCTGGATATAGGTTTGCTCCGGGTCTGCAGAGAGGGCCAGCAGGCTGCTTTCATGGCGGTACCTGATGGAGGCGGGATCGGTAATGCCCGGGGTCAGCTCCAGGACCCGGCGCTGTTCCTCCGTGTACAGGGCCACGTAGCGGGGCACCTCGGGGCGGGGGCCGACCAGTGACATTTCCCCTTTTAAAACGTTGATCAACTGGGGCAGCTCGTCGATCTTGGCCCGGCGCAAAAAACGGCCGGCCCGGGTTATCCGCGGATCGTCTCCCACCGTAAGCTGCGGTGAGGGGCAAAATATATTTGCGGCCCGGCACCCCTCCCCGGCGGGGATTCCTTCCGGGAGCATGGTTCTGAATTTCCAGAGCAAAAATATTTTGCCCCGGCGGCCGACCCTCTCCTGGCGAAAAAACACCGGTCCTTGGTCGTCAATTTTGATTGCCCCCGCCACCGCCAAAAACAGCGGGGTGAGGACGATCAGCCCAATCAGTGAAAAAAAAAGATCAAACAGCCGCTTGCCGCCGTTCATCGTTTGAACCGGTCGGCCACTTCCAGCACGGCGGCGGTAACGTCGCGCACGTCCTGCGTCGTCAGGGAAGGGTAAAGAGGAAGGCTGAGCAGACGGCGGTAATTGCGGTAGGCCACCGGAAAATCATGGGGCTCGTAGCCGTATTTCCGGCGATAATAGGGATGAATGTGGATGGGGATAAAATGCACCGAGGTGCCGATATTCAATTTTTCCAGCTCCTCCGCGAACTGCCGGCGATCAATGGCCAGGGCCTCTTCGCACAGTCGGATCGGGTACAGATGCCAGGCATGTTCCACCTCGGGCCTTTCCACCGGCAGCTCCAGGGCGGGATGCCCAGAAAAAGCCTCCCGGTACGCGGCGACTATTTTGCGGCGGCGCTGCTGGAAGCCGTTGATTCCGGAGAGCTGCCCCAGCCCGATGGCAGCCTGAATATCGCTCATATTGTACTTGAACCCCGGAAACATGATCTCATAATACCAGCTATTTCCCCGCTGGTAACGCTTCCAGGCGTCGCGGCTGAGACCGTGAAGGATAAAAGGACGGGCTTTTTCTACAAATTCTTGGCTGCCGGTCAGCAGGCCGCCCTCCCCGGTAGTCAGGTTCTTGGTGGCATAGAAGCTGAACGCCGCCGGGTTGTCCCCGGAACCGATCAGCCTCCCCCGGTAACGGGCCGGGAAAGCATGGGCGGCGTCCTCCACGATGGACAGGTTGTACCTGCGCCCAAGATCGTAGATTCGGTCCATCTCCGCCGGATGGCCGGCATAGTGAACGGGCATGACAGCCCTGGTGCGGGGGGTAATCGCCGCCTCCACCAGGTCGGGATCAATATTCAGCGTATCGGGCTCCACGTCCGCCAACACCGGCTTTGCCCCCACATGTTCGATTACATTTACCGTGGAGGCAAAGGTGATCGGGGTGGTAATTACCTCGTCTCCCTCCCCTATCCCCAGGGCCGCCAGGGAGACATGCAAAGCGGCGGTGCATGAGCTCACAGCCAGCGCGGCGGGAGCGCCCAGAAATGAGGCCAGCTCCTCTTCAAATCGCCGGACTTTGGGTCCGGTGGTCAGCCATCCCGAACGCAAGGTATCCACCACTTCATTTATTTCCTGTTCGCCAAGATCCGGTTGTGAAAAGGGCAAATATTGCCGGCGCATATCCAGTGTTTTCCTCCCGTGTTTATCTCTCGCCTTGAACTATATCTCGGCGGCATCTCCCGTTCAGGCATGGTTCGGTCCTTATTTTACTTCGAAATAGGCCCATTCGAGCCACTGCATGGCAATTTCCAGGTCTGTGCGCTCCACCGTGGCCCCGCACCAGAACCTGAGCCCGGGGGGGGCTTCCCGGTAAGACCCTACGTCATAGGCCGCCTCCTCGTCCACTAGCAGCTTGATCAGGGCTTTCAGCCGGTCCGCAGGCAGGTCCACCGTCAGACAGACACTGGTATTGGAGCGGATTTCCGGCAGGGGGGCCAGAAAATCGATCCAGTCGTGTTTATTTACGAATTCCTCCAGCACCCCCAGGTTGGCCTCGCTCCGCCTGATCAGAGCGGGCAGACCGCCCAGGGATTCAGCCCAGGCCAGGGCCTGCAGGTAGTCCTCGTTGCACAGCAGGGAGGGAGTATTTATGGTGGAGCCTTCGAATATTCCGGCGATAAGTTTGCCCCCCTTCTTCAACTGAAAAATCTTGGGCAGCGGCCAGGGAGGGGTGTAGCCCTCAATACGCTCCACCGCCCGGGGAGAGAGCACCAGCATGCCGTGAGCGGCTTCGCCGCCTAAGACCTTCTGCCAGGAGAAGGTGGCTGCATCCAGTTTCCTCCAGGGGATATCCATGGCAAATACGGCCGAGGTGGCGTCGCATATGGTCAACCCTTCCCGGGAATCGGGGATAAAATCGCCGCTTGGCACCTTTACCCCACTGGTGGTGCCGTTCCAGGTGAACACCACGTCGTGGCTGAAGTCAGCCTGATCAAGGTCGGGCAGAGAGCCGTAATCGGCGGATATTAGCTTTACTTCACTCAGTTTCAACTGGTTGGTGATGTCGCCGGCCCAGGTTTTCCCAAATGATTCAAAGTAGATCACATCTACCGGCCGCTCCCCCAACAGGTTCCACAGGGCCATCTCCAGCGCCCCCGTATCGGAGGCGGGGACAATGCCCACCAGGTATTCCGAGGGAATTCCCAGCAGTTCCTTTGTCTTCCGGATCGATTCGGAAAGGCGGGATTTGCCGATGGAGCTGCGGTGGGATCGGCCCAGGGGGGCCTCCACCAGCATTTCCAGACTGAAGCCGGGGGGTTTGGCGCAGGGCCCGGAGGAAAAGTTGGGGCACTTGGGTTTGATGGTTGGTTTTGCAGGTTTCATTTTTGTAACATGGCTCCTTTAACTGAAGTGGTAAATTAGCCCCCTCACCCCGGCCCTCTCCCTCCGGGGGAGAGGGAGTTCTCCCTTCCGGCCCCAGCCCTTTTCACAGGGGAAAGGGGGTTCTTTCCGGCCCCAGCCCTTTTCACAGGGAAGGGGGGTTTTTCCTTCCGGTCCCGGCCCTCTCCCTCCGGGGGAGAGGGGGTTCTCCCTTCCGGTCCCGGCCCTTTTCACAGGGGAGGGGAGGTTCTTCATTCCTGTCCCGGCCCTTTTCACAGGGGAGGGGGGGGTGTTTTCCGGCCCCGGCCCTCTCCCGACAGGGGGAAGGAGAGCCGGCAACCCTCATTGATTTATTCTATCTTATAAGTAAATGCCCTTCAAGATTCTATATGGAGGGGCGCCAAAAATTGAATTTCCGCGCCTTGTATGTTACAAATGGATAAAAGCGCCCATTACCGTAAAGGAGTTATTCAAAATGCCGGCCAGGCCGAAAAGGGTTATTGCCATAATATGCTTTGTTATCGCCGCCGCGGCGGTGATCGCCGTCATCATTATCTCGTCCCGGGGAAATGATTATTCCACCGTGGTCTGGTACACCCCCCACCCGGACGACGAAACGCTGTTTATGGGCGGGGCCATCCATAAGGAGATCCAATCCGGCAAGGAGAATATCCTGGTCCTGTTTACCAGGGGGGGCGCCTCCCGGGTTATTCATAACATCAATGAAGAGCTGCCCGCTGACCATGAAAAGTTGACCGAAGAACAGTTTATGCAGGCCCGGGTAAACGAGTTTCTGCTGGCGGCGGATCTTCTGGGGGTGAAACCCGAAAATGTGATTGTGCTGGATTATGCGGACGGTACGTTGGCCGAGGAGGAAATCTACCGGGTGATCCTCGACCTAGCGGAAAGATACCCCGGAGCCAGCCACAGAACCCTGAGCTGGCACGATGATCATCCCGATCACGCCGCCCTGGGAAAAGCGCTGCTCAGGGCTTACCGGGAAGGAGCGGTGGCCGAGGCCCGGTTTTTTCTGAAGTTTGAATTTATTCGCGCCGCCGGGACCGGTTTAAGGTTTAATTATTTATACGGGGAACACTTCCCGGCCAAGAAAGAGGCGCTGGAAGCATACGGCAAATGGGACCCGGGCCGCGGGTGGTATGCCATCGGCCAGACCTCTGTGAGCGATTATTTCAAGCGGGCCGGCCGGAGCAGGTTTGAATATTATCATTTCCCCTAAAAAAATCCAGTGGGGCCGCCTGGCTCATACCTTTATATACCACTTTTTGTAGCGCAGCAGAGCCACCATGGCCGACCAGAAAACCACAAATGTCAGGGCATAGATAAGCCCGGGGTGGCAAACGGTTAATCGGGCGATGCTTTCCAGATAAAATGCAGAGATGCTGCGGTCAATTCCTATTCGAGACAGGGTTATATTCCCCATGAGGGACAACAGGATCATCTTGCCGAAGTAGACCAGGAAGCTGTTCCGGCCAAAGGCCTCCAGATACCACAGCCCCCCCTTGATCAGGCGGGGCCACCGAAGACCATGATCAAAAAAGGCGTGCGCCAGACCCAGCGCTGCAATGGCCGCGCCGGCGGTGAGCAGGGCGAAGGAGGGGGTCCAGATCTTCTTGTTGAAGGGCAGAAGGGTATTGAATAAACAGCCTCCCAGGATCAATCCCAGACCGATGAGGAGCAGGTGCCTGCTCCGGAACATTTTTTTAGCATGCAGTATCGTCCCCGCCGCATAGCCGAACAGAACGTTGGCCAGGGCGGAATACATATTCAAAACGCCTTCGGGGTCATAGCCCCGCCGGCCCATAAAATACATGTGAGGGAGGCCAAATATTTTGGCATCAACCAGGCCGGAGAGGTTGAAATCGGGCTGGGGCAGGCCGCCGGGATAGCCGGCGCTGGCAACCAGAAGCAGCGCCAGGTAAGAAACCGAGACCGCCAGACCCAGCAGCAGCAGGCTTGGCCATCTTCGGACCAGCCTGGTTATAAGCGCCGCCGCCAGGCCGAGCACCGCATATAACAGCAAAACGCCGGTCAGGCGCAAGGTATGCAGATCCGGATTCCAATTTACGATCATGTTGAACAGGAGCCCGAAAATGATCAAACGAGCCGTGCGCAGACAGAACTTTTTCCAGGGGACGCCCTTTCGGAAGGCCAGCGCCAGGCTGGCCCCAAACAGGGTCAGGAAGGTGGGAAAGATAAAATCAAACAGAGTGAGGCCGTACCAAGCGGGGTGCCGGAACTGTTCGTAACCGCCCGGGGGGATGGCCGAGGTGAAAACCGAGAACAAAACAATCAATCCCCTGGTTATGTCAACCGATAACAGGCGTTTCCCCCGCGGCCCGGTATTGGGTTTGAAAACAGGTATCGAAGGTTCAAAATTTCCGGATAGACCCATATCCATTTTGACCACTGCTTTCGGAAGCCGGTGATTTGTTTGGCCGGAGCCCTCTAAATTTGCGCGCCGGCCTGACCTTATCAATTATATTCGGGGCCGGGGCTAAAATCAAGCCTCCGCGGTTCCGGCGGCGGCGATCCCGGGCAGTTTTTGCCTGGCGGCAAGCACCTCCTGAAACTGATCGCCCACAGCTTCCAGGCGGCCGATGGCGCTTTGAATGGTGAATTGATCCGGGCGGATATTGCCCCCGGCCACTTCCGCCCAGGAAAGGGGCATGGATACGGGCGCTCCGGGTAGGGGGCGGGGACTGTAAGGGGCGGCCAGGGTTTTGCCGCGTCCGTTTTGGAGATAATCCAGGTATATCTTGCCCTGGCGCTTGTGGATGGTTCTCTCCATGGTGGTGATGTCCGGCAACCGCTCCCGGACCTGCCGGCAAATCTCCTCCACGAACCGGCGGGTGTCGGGATATGTATAGTCGGGCGCCAGGGGCAGGTATAGCTGCAGCCCCGTGGCCCCGGAGGTTTTGGGATAGCACCGCAGGTTCAACTCGGCCAGCAGATCCCGGATCAGCAGCGCCACCCGGCAGACCTGCTCGAAGGTGGATTTTTCCATGGGATCAAGATCGAATACCGCAAAATCAGGCCGATCCAGGGCGCTGATCCCTGAAAACCAGGGATGAAGCTCCAAGCAGAGCTGGTTGCCCAGCCAGACCAGGGTTTCCACGTTGTTGGCCAGAACGTAGAGCGTGATTTTATCCTCCCCATGAGCAACCGGGCAGGTTTCAATCCACTCGGGAGATCCCTCGGGTATGTTCTTCTGATAAAAGGATTCTCCGTCGATGCCGTGCGGGAAACGCTGCACCACCAGGGGACGGTCCCGCAGGTGGGGCAGAATAAACGGCGAAACCTGGATGTAGTAGCGGATTAGATCCCGTTTGGTGTAGAGAGGATCGGGCCAGATCGGTTTGGTGAGGTTGGTCAGGTTGACCTGTTTGCTGTTTACCGTCAATACGGAGGCCATGTTTGTTCCCCCTGTTGTCCCGTTCGTAATGGCGGGCGGACCGGATCGCCCACCCCCTTTGCCCGGTTTTTAGAGCCGGGCCTCCTGCGCGGGGCGGCCGGGAAAGCCCTTGATCACCGGCGCCCGAAGCTGCAGGTTGCCGGTCCACTCCGCATATTCCACCAGCACGGTCAGCTCGGGCTTCAGCCAGATCAGATCCTTCCCCCGGGGGGGATTCACGAAGCCCGGCGCGGCCTGGGTATGCCGGGCGGCCAGGCCCCTGAGATCCAGCAAATCCTGCCGGGAAAGCCCCGAGCCGGCTTTGCCGATATAGGTCAGGTCCTGGTCCCGGTAAGCCCCCAAAAGCAGGGACGCCGGCAGTCCCCCGGAAAGGGCCAGCCCTCCCACCAGGCAGAGCTGTCGGCGGCGAAATTTGATCTTGAGCCAGCCGGGGTGTTTCTTGGGCCCCCAAATATAGGGGCCCTCCCGCTTCTTGGCCACTATCCCCTCCCACTGCCGCTCCGCCATCAGCTTGAAAAGATCGACCCCCGAATCAAAATTTTCATTGATGTAAACCGCTCCCCCTGCCGGCCACAGGCCCCCCAGCAGCTCCTGGCGGTAACTGCAGGGTCTTCCGGTTAGATCTTCGCCCTCCAGAAATAAAATATCGAACACACAGTAGGTTGCAGGATGGGTCCTTAGCAGGTAGCCGAGCGCCTGCTCCCGGGTGCAAAGATCCCGCTGCATTACCCGGGGGAAGCTGGGCCGGCCCCCCTCCAGGACGATCACCTCTCCGTCGAGGATCGCCTCCCGTCCCTCCAGCAAATCCCTAATTTTTTGAAGCTCCGGGTACTGAAAGGTACGCTCAAACCCCCTTCGGTTTTGCAGGCGCAGCCCGCTCCTGCCGACAAAGGCCAGCAGGCGCACCCCGTCCCATTTGATCTGAAACAGATATTCGGGGCTGTCGAAGGGCTCCGGGCCGGGCCGGGGTTCCATGGGCCTCAGTTTGCCGAACCAGCGTTCAACCGGCGAGGCAAGGCTAGGCCGTGCCAACTTTTTCCCGTCTTTTAGCCTTTCCGGATTTGCCGCCGCCGGTGGCGGCCAGGCTGGCCTTTAGGGCATCGACCAGATCCACCACCTCCGCCCGGGGGGCGGCCGGCGCTTCCACCACTTCTTTGCCCGCTATCTTTGCTTCGATAATTTCCAGAAGGGCTTTGCGGTAGCGGTGGTCGTACTTGGCCGGATCAAAGGAGGAGGTGAGGTTGGCAATAAGTTCCCGGGCCATGTTGATCTCCTGATCGCTTACCCCAATCTCCCGGTTCCAGGAGGGCATCTCCTCCAGCCCCCTGATCTCATCGGGATAGAACATAGTTTCCAAAGCCAGGGCCTCGCCGTAACAGCGGATTACCGCCAGGGCCTGGCGTGATCGCAGCACCAGCTGGGCGATGGCTACCATTTTCGCCTCGGCCATGGCCCGGTGCAGCAGTAAAAAAGGCTTCTCCCCGGTCTCCCCCGGCCCCAGGTAGTAGGAACGATCGAAGTACACCGGGTCCAGCTCCTCCTGGTGGATAAAATCAAGGATAGTCACGCTGCGCGTGGCTTCGGTGGGGAGGCGCTCCAGATCGCCGTCGGAAATCACCACAAACCGGCCCCGCTCATATTCGTAACCCTTGACGATCTCCTCCGGGGGGACCTCCCGTTGGCAGTGGGGGCATACTTTGCGGTACTCGATGGGCGTACGGCAGGGTTCATGCAGTTGCCTGAACTTTACATCCTTGTGCTCGGTGGCCGCAAACAGGCGCACCGGAATATTGACCAGCCCGAAACTGATCGCCCCTTTCCATAAAGCCCTCATTCGACCACCCCCCAGTATCAGGTGATCTTATTATCTCCCGGAAAGACGGCCCTATCCGGGAGACTGCAATAAAAACCCCGGGAACGCAAACCCGGATAGTAAAAAGGGCGAACCCGAACCGTTCACCCTTAATTTTTCCTTTGATAATCCCTATCATTTTCACCCAAGGGAGGTTCGCCTAAAATCCCCCACTGAAAACTGTACTCTGTGCCCCTCCCCCGAGTCCCAAATCCTTCTTCGGAAATTGCAACCCCAATGCTTCTGAAACAACGATTCACCTATGAAAATTGCAACCCCAATCCTTCTGAAACAACAACTCACCTATGGAAATTGCAACCCCAATCCTTCTGAAACAACAACTCACCTTTGGAAATTGCAACCCCAACGCTTCTGAAACAACAACTCACCTTTGGAAATTGCAACCCCAACGCTTCTGAAACAACAACTCACCTTTGGAAATTGCAACCCCAATCTTTCTTGAAACAACAACTCACCTATGGAAATTGCAACCCCAATCTTTCTTGAAACAACAACCCCCCCTTTTTAAAAATTGCACCCAAGTCCCCCCCCTTTTAAAAAGGGGGGCCGGGGGGGATTTTCCAAACCAAGTTCAGCCCATCCCCCGCAGGGCCCGATCAGCAGAGGTGGCGGCGACCGCCCCGTCGGCGGCGGCGGTGATCACCTGCCGAAGTTCTTTTACCCGCACATCTCCGGCGGCATATACCCCCGGGAGTGAAGTCTCGGCGCTTTCATTGGCAATAATATACCCTCCCGCGGTTAGATCAACTTCACCTTCCAAAAAACCGGTGTTTGGAACACGGCCGGTGTAGACAAATACACCCTGCACCTCCAGATTTTCGGGTTTTCCATCCCGGAGAATCCGCAACCCGGTCAGGTAGCTGTCGCCCTCAATCCCGGAGACGGTGCTGTTCCAGAGCACCTCCACGTTTTCCAGGGCCAGGAGCCGGTCCTGATTTACCTTTTCCCCCCGAAAGGCATTCCGGCGGTGAATAACAAACACCTTGCGGGCAAAATCGGCTAGAAATATGGCTCCCTTGAGCGCAGAATCTCCCCCCCCTACGACGGCTATATCCTTGCCTCGATAAAAGGCGGCGTCACAGGTGGCACAATAGGAAACCCCGCGTCCCTTCCACTCGGCCTCGCCCGGCACATTGAGCAGGTTGGGAACAGTTCCGGTGGCGATGATCACCGACCGGCCTATATATTCCCGGCCCCCGGCCAAAACTATTTTATTTTTCCCCGACAGCTTTACCTGTTCTACCGCTTCCAGGACCAGCTCTATTTCAAACTTGCGCAACTGCTGTTCAAGACGCTGGCCGAACTCAAACCCCGACAGGCCCTCCGGAAAACCGGGGTAATTATCCAGCCGCTCTGTAGAAACTATCTCTCCCCCGATCATCATCTTTTCCAGCAACAGCACGCTGTGTCCGGCCCTGGCGCCGTAAATGGCCGCGGTAGCCCCGGCCGGCCCTCCTCCCAGCACGATCATCTCGTATATTTTTTGAGCCATAGCTTACCTCCAGTAGTTAAATATTATTTTTGGGGGCGATGTTCAGGCTTACATCCAGCGCCGGAGCGGAATGGGTCAGCGCCCCGCAGGAGATAAAGTCTACCCCGGTAGCGGCCACCGCCTTGAGATTCTCAAGCCCGATCTTCCCCGAAGCCTCCAGCAATGCCCGCCCCCCGGTGATGGATACCGCCTCGGCCATGGCTTTAAGATCCATGTTGTCGAGCATCACTATATCCGCCCCCGCCCCTATGGCCACCTCCAGATCGGCCAGGGTTTTCGCCTCCACCTCGATCTTGCAGGTAAAGGGAGCCCGGCGGCGCACCGCCTCCACCGCCTCCCGGATACCTCCCGCCGCCTCGATATGATTATCCTTGATCAGAATGCCGCTATCCAGGCCCAAGCGGTGGTTGTAGCCCCCTCCGGCGCGCACCGCATATTTCTGCAGGGCTCTCAGCCCGGGGGTGGTTTTGCGGGTATCCACCAGCCTGGCCCGGGTTCCCTCCAGCTCCTCCGACCAGCGACGGGTCATGGTGGCGATGCCGGAAAGCTGTTGCACAAAGTTCAAGGCGGTTCTTTCCGCGGAAAGCATGGGCCGCAGCCTCCCGGTTACCTCGGCTATAGTCTCCCCCGGCTCTACTTTTTGCCCGTCCTTGACCCGGGATGAAAAATTGAGCGTGCCGTCCAGCGTTTTAAAAACCGATTCCGCTGCCGGGAGCCCGGCCACGACCCCGGCCTGTTTGACCACCATTTTTCCCGTTCCCAGAAGATCGGGGGGGACGGTATACAATGTGGTCAGATCCCCGCGGCCCAGATCCTCCAGCAGCGCCTGTCTGGCCAGTGAGGCCATGATCAGCTCCATATAAGTTACCCCTTTTACCAAATATTTTATCAACCATTATCCCACAAATATGATTCGGGAAAACGGGCGGACAGGGCCGCCCGCCCCTACATCTAAAATCCAATCAGGAAGAGGGGATTTTGCCTTCGCCGGTATGTTTAAACCGGAAATGATGCCCATCCAGCCTGTGATCGGTTTCCGGAAAATCCTGCCTGAAATGACAGCCTCTGCTCTCTTCTCTGGCCAGCGCCGCTTCGGTCATCAAGGAGGCGATGAGCAGCATATTAAGGTACTCGGCCTCCTCCGGGGATTCACCCCGATAATCCGACAGGCCATCCCGGGAAGCCAGTTCCTGCCTGACTTCCATCAATTTTTCCCGGCTGCGCTCCACCCCGGCCCCTTCCCACATCATTTGCTGCAACCGGTTGCGAGGGAGGCGCCAGTCCCGAGGCGGCCGCGCCTTCCCGGCCGGAGACGGGCCATCAACGCTCGGGCAAGGTTTAACGGGATTAAATGTTGCGCCCCGATCGATCACCGCCGCCTGCGCCGTGCGGCGGCCGAAAACCAGGGCCTCCATCAGGGAATTGCTGGCCAGCCGGTTGGCGCCATGCACTCCGGTGGAGGCCGCCTCCCCTACCGCGTACAGGTTGGGCAGAGTGGTTCTCCCCCAAAGGTCCACCTCTATCCCGCCGATCAGGTAGTGGGCCGCCGGAGAGACCGGGACCGGGTGGCGGGTAATATCCAGCCCCCAGTGAAGGCAGCTCTGATGAATAGTGGGAAAACGATTCCGGACAAAGGAGGGATCCAGATGCCTGAGGTCAATGTAAACCTGGCCCTCACAAAGCCTTTGCTCGCAGATGATCGCCCTGGAAACCGCATCGCGTGGGCCCAGCTCCCCCAAGGGGTGGTAGCGTTTCATAAACCGATCCCCCTCCGAGTTTATCAGATAGGCCCCCTCCCCCCTCACCGCCTCGGAAATTAAAAACGGGCCGCCCTGGGGAGGAAAAAACACCGTGGGATGAAACTGGAAAAATTCCAGATCTCTTAGCACCGCCCCCGCCCGGTAGGCCAGGGCCAGGCCATCCCCGGTTAAAACCGCCGAATTGGTGGTATCTCGGAAAAGCTGCCCGCAGCCCCCGGAAGCCAGGATCACCGCCCCGGAAAAGATGGTTTTGCTTTGCCCGTTTTTAAGATAACAGACCCCGGCGGCCCGCCCCTCCCGCACCAGCAGACGGCTGACAAAAGCATTTTCTATAAAATTAATATTTGTTAATCGTTTCGCCCGGCTCAGCAGAGCCTCTTCCAGGCCGCGGCCGGTAGCATCACCGCCGATGTGCAGCACCCTGTTCCGGCAGTGGGCCCCCTCCCGGCCCAGATCCAGTTTGCCCTGACGGCGGTCGAATTCTAGACCCGCTTCCTCCAGCTCTTTGATTCGCAGGGGGGCTTCATTGACCAGCACGGAGATCGCCTCGGGATCTCCAAACCTGGCGCCCGCTTCCCAGGTATCCCGGTAATGAAGGTCCGGGGAATCATCCCAGGCGATCGCCGCCGCCATCCCGCCCTGGGCGAACCAGGTGTTCCCGGCGGTCAAATCCTGTTTGCTTAAAACAACAACCCTGCCCGCAGACGAGAGCCGGATCGCCGTGTACAGGCCGGCAATTCCGCTGCCCATAATTACAAAATCTGCGGTCGGGTCATGATCGGCAGGGGGACGACTATGAGGGGAGGTCATGGCAGGAAGCGCCTCCTTAAACTCTATGACCCGGATTTCAGGGGTGCGCTTGGCACCGAGAGCATGCGCTGAAGCGCTCGCCCCGCTTTTTCTCGTATTTCCGGCTGAACGGTGATCCGGTGTTCCATCCGCTCCAGGCTCCGGACCACTTTTTCCAGGGTAGTATATTTCATGTTGGGGCAGATCAGGCCCTGGGAAAGCAAATAGAACTGTTTCCCCGGGCATTCTTTTTTCAGCCGGTGAATCATGCCCATCTCTGTCCCCACAATAATTTTTTCCCGGTCGGTTTGCCGGGCAAAGCTGATCATCCCCCCGGTTCCCAGCGCCTGATCGGCAAGTTCCACCACCTCGGGGCGGCACTCGGGGTGAACAATAATCACCCCATCGGGATGAGTTTCGCGGGCGCGACGCACGTCATCCACCGCTACCCGGTAGTGGGTAATACAATATCCCGGCCAGGGGATTATGGTCTTATCGGTTTTTGCGGCCACAAAATGAGCCAGGTTCCGGTCGGGGACAAAAATTACCTCCTCCTGCTCCAGAGAGTCAACCACCTCCACCGCATTGGCCGAAGTCACACAAACATCGCT
Source organism: uncultured Syntrophomonadaceae bacterium (assembly GCA_964585925.1). Taxonomy (GTDB): domain Bacteria; phylum Bacillota; class Dethiobacteria; order DTU022; family DTU022; genus JAAZLS01. Next base: position 28,690 of record CAZPFS010000023.1, read on the forward strand.
CATCGCCTTGATCTCGGCCGATGAGTTGATATAGGCGGCCACTCCCGCCCGGGGATGAATTTTGATCAGATCCTGCAGCCCCTCCGGAGTCACCATATCCGCCAGAGGGCACCCTGCTGCTTTTTCCGGCAGCAGTACGGTTTTATGGGGGGAAAGGATGGCGGCGCTTTCAGCCATGAAATGCACCCCGCAAAAAACAATCACCTCTGCCGGGGAGTTTAAGGCAAACCGGCTCAGATCAAAAGAGTCGCCGCAGTAATCGGCAACATCCTGAACCTCGTCCATCTGATAATTATGGGCCAATATGACAGCTTTTTTCTGGTCTCTGAGTTCTTCCAGTCTATCCAGCAAATCCTGTTTTGTCATTCCGGGGCCCCTTCCCCAAAAACTATTTATGCCTATTATGACGGAATATGCATGTTCTTGTCAACCAAAGCCGGCCCCTTAAATTGGCAGAATTTCGGTAAAATGTATTGTCTGCCCGTATTATGGTATAATGAAATTTAAGAAAGTTTATATAAGAGGTGAGCAACAGTTGAAACAGAGGGTTGAAGAGGCACTGTCCAAAATCCGTCCGGCCCTGCAAAGAGATGGCGGTGATGTTGAACTGATAGAGGTAGATCCGGAGGGAATTGTCAAGGTCCGCCTTAAGGGTGCCTGCGGCGGGTGCCCGATGGCGACCATCACTTTGAAACAGGGAATTGAAAAGATCATCAGGCAGGAGATCCCGGAAATAAAAGAGGTAATATCAGTATAGAGGTTGCCAAACCCGGGCCGGCCCGGGTTTTTAAATTTAGGCCCGATTTTCTGCCTGTTTTAACCGGGTTTCTCTCTCCCGGGGCAGTGGAAAGACCGGGAGCAAACATCAACCTGGAGGTATCATGGTGTCTGAAATATACCTGGATAACTGTGCCACCACCCGCCCCTATACCGAAGTGGCGGAGCTTATCTCTAAAATAGATCTAACTTGTTACGGAAACCCCTCCTCCCTTCATTACCGGGGCATAGAGGCCGAAAAGCTGATCAAAAAAGCCCGCCGGGAAATTGCACGGGTGTTGACAGCCAAAGAAGAAGAAATTTACTTTACCTCCGGGGGGACCGAGGCCAATAATATGGCCATCAGGGGTTCGGCTTACCGGCACCGGCGGCGGGGGAACCACCTGATCACCACCGCGGTGGAACACCCTTCGGTATTGAACAGCTTCCGCCGCCTGGAGGAGGAAGGGTTTGAGGTGGATTACCTGCCGGTGGACGAGCGGGGATATGTTTCCCCGGAAGAGCTGGCCCGGCTGATCAGACCCGGCACCACCCTGGCAAGCATAAATCACGTTAACAATGAGATCGGCACCATTCAACCGCTGGAGCAGATCGGCAAAGTGATCAAACAGCGCAATCCGAATACTTTATTTCATGTGGACGGGGTTCAGTCTTTCTGCAAGCTCCCCCTGGATCTTGACCCCTGGCAGGCAGATCTGTTTTCTTGCAGTGCTCACAAAATCCACGGCCCCAAGGGAGCAGGCGCGCTGTGGATCAGATCGGGAACGCTGATCACTCCCCTGATGGAGGGGGGCGGGCAGGAACAAAATTTGCGGCCGGGGACCGAAAACGTAACCGGTATAGCCGGTTTCGGCCTGGCGGCAAGCCTTTCTGCCCGGCAGCGGGATCAGGCCGCCTTACTGATGCATTCCCTCAAACTTTCACTTTACCGGGGCCTGGAGGAAGAAAACCTGAACATAAAACTGAACGGGCCGCCCCTTGAGGACTCAGCCCCTCATATTCTCAACCTTTCCTTCCCCGGGATGAAGGGAGAGGTGCTGCTGCATGCCCTGGAGGAACATGGTATACTGGTTTCCACGGGTTCGGCCTGCCATTCCCGGCATCCCGAGCCCAGCCACGTGCTGCGGGCTTTGGGTCTGGATGACCTGCATTTAACCGGCGCGCTGCGCTTCAGTTTTTCTTCTTTCAATAGCCCCCGGGAAATCGACCCGGTTATTAAACACATTGCCGGAGCAGTGAAGGAATTCACCCCGGTATAGGCTGGAGTTATAAAATGGCTGGCAAGATTTTGATTCGTTACGGTGAAATAGCCCTGAAAGGGAAAAACCGGAACATGTTTGAAACCGCCCTGCACCGGAACCTGTCCCGGGCCGTGCAGGGAACGGGAGCAAAGATAATCAGGATTCATGGCCGTTTTCTGGCCGAGGGCCCCACCGATGAGCAAAATAAAATAATTGCCCGGTTGAAGAGAGTGTTTGGGGTGGTTTCGATAAGCCCCGTGGCCACCGCCGATCTGGATATGGATGAAATCCAAAAGACCGCGCTTCAGGTGGCCGGGGACATTCCCGCCGCCGGGCGTTCATTCAAGGTGGAAGCCAGAAGATCCAACAAATTGTTTCCCCTGACCTCTCCGGAAATAAACCGGCAGGTTGGCGCGTATCTGCTTTCATCATGTCCTCATCTGACCGTTGATGTGCACCGCCCCGATTTTCACCTGTACATAGAGATAGGCTACAAGGAAGCTTTCTTGTACACCGGGGGCTGCGCCGGGCCGGGGGGGTTGCCGGTGGGTGTAAGCGGCAAAGCGCTGCTTCTGCTTTCCGGGGGCATCGACAGCCCGGTCGCCGGCTGGATGGCCATGAAGAGGGGGCTTTCCATAGAGGGTCTTCACTTCCACAGCTTCCCCTTTACGGGAAGGCGTTCCGAGGAAAAGGTAGAGGATCTCTGCCGGGTGCTGTCGGCCTATGAGGGAAACATGCCCCTGCATCTGGTCAATGTAGCCGGTATCCAGCAGCAAATCAAACAGAACTGCCCCGAGCCGATGGGCATAATTCTGCTCCGGCGGATGATGGTGCGCATCGCCGAAGCGGTGGCCGAAAGCCGCAACCTGCAGGCCCTTGTTACCGGGGAGAACCTTGGCCAGGTAGCCAGCCAAACCCTGGAAAGCCTGCAGGTGATCGGGAAGGCGACCGGCATGATGATACTGAGGCCGCTGCTGGCCATGGATAAACGCGAAATCATCACCCTGGCCGAAGACATAAGCACTTACCAGCTATCAATTCAACCCTTTGAGGATTGCTGCACCCTGTTTCTACCCCGCCGGCCCCTTACCCGCCCCCGGTTGGAAACAATCGAAAGGGCTGAAGCCTCTCTGGAAATAGACCGGCTGATCCGGGATGCTGTCGAGGGGATGGTAACGATCACGGTATCAGATTGGCCAGATATTCCGGAAAACCGTTAATTGAAAAATAAAGATATAGCTGACCGGCAGTGATCAGGAGAGCCCATAACACCCCAAATATAAATTTGAGACGTGTAGCGGCCGGGCGTTTTATTTTGCGTTGAATGTAACGGGAAGGATAATAAGCCTTAGACCCGCCAACCATATATAATATGGCCAGGATGATCAAGGCCATGGAGACCACCTGGCCGGTGGTGGCCCACCCCCATGCCAACTTCGGCAGGTTTGTGAAATAGTCTATGATAATGTTAATCAGCCCATAACCAGCAACAAAGAACACCATGCGTTCACCTTTGTAATGAAACTGCCTGCGGCGGGAAAGGTAAAAATAAAGCAGCATCAACAAAATGATCGCATAGGCCCCTTCGGGATGGATCAGCCGTCCCTCCTGAACGATGCCCCAGGGATAGGAGAAGGCCATAACCTTCCCCTGCCAGGGATAACCGATTCTCCCTATGGACAGCCCGAGGGCCAGCGCCGGGGCTGCGGCATCAAGGAACGGCTTGAGGGTGAATTTACGCCGGCCGGCCCATACCGTCACCGCGGCCAGCGCCAGGATAAAACCGCCCCAAAAACTTACCCCTCCATCCTGAAGGTGGGCGATCCGTTCCAGGTGCTGGAAATAATAGTTTCGATCAATCACCAGTATATGAGCCAACCGGCCCCCGATCACACCGCAGATCATGCTGATCAATGTAAAATCTATAATCAACTGAAACGGCAGGTTTTCCTTTCGCCCGGCGATGATCACCCGGGTCAGCCCGGCAAGCAACGCGGCCGAAAATGACAGGCTGAATGCTGATATGGTAAACGGCCCCCAGGGAAGTATTATTGTGGTATCCATGTTTCCATCTCACCCGGTCTTGGATTTCAAACTTTAAAAGATATAATTCCCTCTTTTTTTTTCTTTTCCTGCCTCGGGAAAAAGGTGGCCATGTCTTCGCCCCCGAGCCACAGGCCCGCGGCAAATAGCAACAGGGCCTCCCTTTGAGGGAGGCCCTGCTTAAAAGTTTTCTGGCGGCGGCCTACTCTTCCGGGGGCTTTCGCCCCGAGTACCATCGGCGCTGGAGGGCTTAACTTCCGTGTTCGGGATGGGAACGGGTGGGACCCCTCCGCCATAACCACCAGAAACTATTCAAGAAGCAAGATTCAAGAGATAGGAAACAAGAAAAATCTTTTCTAATAATTTCGTTTACCAAGTCCAGAAAACAGAAACAGGAGAGCCCCTTGCTTAATATTTTAAGAGAAACAATTCTTCTGTTGTTGTTCATCTCCTGGTTCAAACGAGACTAGATACACTTCATAAATAGATCTTCAGCGAAACAATCTTTCCTGTTTCTTGTCTCCTGCATCCTGTTTCCTGAAAGCTACATAGTGGATATTTCAGATCAAGTCCTCGACCTATT
>CAZPFS010000024.1:0-31078 GCA_964585925.1 uncultured Syntrophomonadaceae bacterium
CCACAACAACTTCGTGTAATGTGAAAACGCCGCTAAACCCTTATGGCAAAGGGGTCTAATGGCGTTTTTCTATCATTCAACTGCAAAAGTCAGGATAAAAGCGACAATGCAAGCTGAACGGTATTTGGAATTGTGACCCTATTTTAAATATCCATTCTCTTTTCCGCCTGTGACTGATAAGCCCTGATCGGGCTCTCTTATAATTAATAATGCCTGATTTTTCACCTTTTTCGGCAGCTATTGGGAATTGCAGCCGGCACTTCTTTTTGTTAGTATAATAATACTTGTACATTTTCAATGTGCTACTTATCCACAGCTCATTGTTAATAACTCGGGTAATTGTTAATAATTTTACTTATACCCGGCATTCAAGGTTATTACGCGCGGGGAGGTTCATTATAATGAATCATCAACTCTCCCAGGTTTGGAACCGCATGTTGATTGAGATCGAGAAAAATCTGAGCAGGCCCAGCTTCGAAACCTGGCTCAAATCAACCCGCCCGGTTTCCCTGACCGGTAACACTATTGTTATAGAAGTACCCAATGATTTTACCAAAGACTGGCTCGAATCAAGGTACAGGCAATCAATACTCGGGATCATAAAAAATATTACCGGTGAAAAATATAATATAACCTTTGTGATCGCCTCATCTGTCGATTCCTTGCTGGACAACCCGGCCGACCTTCAGCTTTCCCAACCCCTGAATCTTCGCCATGATAATCCAAAAAATTTCAATTATAAAAATTATCAGGGCTCCCCCTTGAACCCCCGATATACATTTGAAAGTTTTGTGGTTGGTAACTGCAACCGCTTGGCTCATGCCGCATCACTAGCCGTGGCAGAAGCGCCGTCGAGGGCATACAATCCTTTATTTATTTATGGTGGAGTGGGATTGGGGAAAACCCATTTGCTGCATGCTATCGGTCATTATATCCTAGACAATAATCATGGCTGTAAAAAAATCACCTACATATCTACTGAGAAATTTACCAATGAATTTATTAATTCTATTCGTGATAACAAAACAGTTGATTTTAGAAATAAATACCGGAATGTAGATGTACTGTTGATTGATGATATACAATTTTTGGCCGGAAAGGAACAAACCCAGGAAGAATTTTTCCATACCTTCAACACCTTACATGAAAGCTATCGTCAAGTAGTGGTTTCCAGCGATCGCCCCCCAAAGGAAATCCCCACCCTGGAGGATCGGCTGCGATCCAGATTTGAATGGGGTTTAATTACAGATATAAATTCACCTGATTTGGAAACAAGGATGGCCATCCTCAAAAAAAAGGCAACCTCAGAAAACCTTTATATCCCAAATGAGGTTGTGATGTATATAGCCGGCAAAATCGACACCAATATCAGAGAACTGGAAGGAGCCCTGATCCGAATAATTGCCTGTTCTTCTCTATCCAGTTCCCCCATGTCCCTTGAGCTGGCCGAGGAAGCGCTGAAAGATATTATTTCTTCACCTAAAAGGAAGATCACTATTAATCAAATACTAAAACACACCTCTTCCCGTTTTGATATAACCCCACAGGACATTAAATCAAAAAAAAGAACCCAGGCCATTGCTCTTTCCCGCCAGGTAGCCATGTATTTGACCCGTGAATTGACTGACTATTCTCTGATCAAAATCGGCCAGGAGTTTGGGGGGCGTGATCATACCACTGTAATCCATGCATGCAAAAAAATTGAAAATGAACTTTCTTTCAACAGTGATCTGAAAAATAAAGTGTCTCTTATAAAAAATGATTTAGCTGAAGGGTGATTAATTTATTGTATATTTTTATGTGGACAACCTGTGCATATTATTTCATATCATAAAATATGTTCAGATCCTTTTTTGATAATTCACAGCTTGTCCAGAATTACATTAGGCTGAATCTAATATTTTTTCCGGTGTTTATTCCGGTTCTATACAATATCCACATACCTTACTATAACTATTATTTATATATATTTATCGTACAAGTATTTAAATATTGTGGGTAAGTTTTTAAAGGAGGTTATAAACGAATGTATTTTAAAAAAGAAGATCTTTTATCATGCCTCGGGATTATTGAAAAAGCACTTCCCATAAAAACAACTCCCGTTCCATTAATTGATAATATTTATTTTAATTGCCTGAAGGATGAGGTTTTATTTTCAGCCACCAATCTGGAGATGGAAATTACCTGCAAGTTGCCTTACCATAACCAGCAGAGTTTTAAGCTACTTCTTCCACCCAGGATAATTGATATCATCCGCTATCTCCCCGATCAGAATGTTGAAATGATATTTGATCTGGAACGTTTTTCTATAGAAATTCGCAGTGGCGGGTCAATATATTGTCTACATGGCGCAGATCCGGCCGAATATCCGGTATCTACATTCACGGAAGCAGAACAGACGTGTCCCCAAATTACCCTGTCCGGGTTTAAACAGGCTCTCAGACAGGTGGTTTTTGCCTCATCCACAGAGGAAGGACGACCTGTTTTCACCGGACTGCTATTTTCATTTGAGCCCCGGGGTATTACAATTACTGCTTCCGATACATACCGAGTAGCCATTTCCAATATACCGGTTTCCGATCATAAAGTTGATTTTGAGCCGGTTTTAATTCCGGCAAGGTCAATGCGGGAGTTGATCAAAATATTAAACGACGATGATCAACAGGTGGCAATCGGATTTCATAAAGATCAGGTGATCTTTGATTTCCAGGAGATCAAGGTTGTGACCAAGGTGCTTGATGAAAAATTTCCCGATATATCGGGAATTATCCCACCGGGCTTTAAGACCAGGCTGGAGTTCAATTGCCGGTTATTTGAGGAAACTGTAAACCGCGCTTCACTGCTGGCAGAAGGACTCAACAAACCAATTTGCTTCTCCTATAGAGGAAATGAATCGAGTCTTCAAGTAACATCCAGTTCACAGGCGGGCAAAATGGAAGAGGACCTTGAAGTTAAGGCTGAAGGGGAAGAATTCCAGGTCTATCTGAACTCAAGGTTTTTATTGGAAATGATGAAAACGATCGAGTGTGAAATGCTTTCTGCAGAATTTAACGGGCAAAGTGGACCTGTTATTTTTCGCCCGATGGAAGAAAATCAATATCTGTATTTGGTACTGCCCATAAAAATTTCATAGGTACAGCGTAACAGCACCGCTAACCGGTAGTAATGAAAAAAATATGTGGAGGGGAGAGGGCCGCTTCGGTAGCCGAACATACATGGGCATCGGGTATTTTTAATATCGGGAGGATAGGCCAGTGAACCAGCTCAGTGAAATAGTGGTCGGGCTATTGCATTCCAGGGGCCTGTGGAACGGGTATCAGATCGGTAATTTGATTAGCAACTGGGGTAAAATGGTGGGAGACCCTTTGGGCAAGGTTACCCGGGCTAAAGATTTTAGCCGGGGAAGATTGAGGGTAATAGTGCAGGATCCGGTATGGGGTTTTCACCTTTCAATGATGAAAACCGAAATAATAAACAAGTTAAATGTTCAATTAGGCAATGCACTGATTAAAGATGTTTATTTCCAGGTCGGAGAAATAACAACCCCACAATCACCGGGGCAGCAAACTGCAGTCGATGTGGGTAATAATATACCCTCCACGGAGACAGGATCCCCCGTTGAATTTAAAAATAATCTGAAACGACTTCGAAAGTTAACCGTATCCGATCAGTGAAAAATCTTAATTAAAACCAAGGCGGTGGATAAATGTTCACGCATACAGGCGGTTCGAGAATAATTTATTCCAAAGAGATTGTAGGTATATTTCACCTGCCCCCGGAGACAACGGATATAAACAAGGAATTTATAGAATCAGCCTTTTCTTTGATAGATGGGCGGGAATTTAAAAAAAACAAATCCTTTGTGGTGACCACCGATAGCGTGGTATTGTCCCCTATCTCTCCCTTAACCCTGGCCAGGCGCAGCAACTTTATGACCATCAAAACCGCCTCCTGAACGATCGGGGGTGGGGTTGATTTACCATATAGTTTAATTAATGATATAATGGTGTAATAGCCATATACGTTATACTCAGGAGGATTGTGAACATAATATATGGGACCTAACATAAATTCCGATTATGATGCCACTCACATCCAGGTGTTGGAGGGGCTGGAGGCGGTGCGCCGTCGTCCCAGCATGTATATAGGCTCCACCGGGAGCAGGGGCTTGCATCACCTTATTTTTGAGGTGGTAGATAATAGTATCGATGAGGTTCTTTCGGGATTCTGTCGTGAAATAAGGGTAATTGTGCATGAGGACAACAGTGTTACGGTAACCGATGACGGGCGCGGAATACCGGTGGAAAACCACCCCGAACTCCATCGTCCCGCGGTGGAGGTGGTTCTGACCACTCTCCATGCCGGCGGAAAATTTGGGAATAAAAGCTATAAAGTTTCCGGGGGGCTGCACGGGGTAGGGGTGGCGGTGGTAAATGCCCTGTCCAGATGGCTGGAAATTGAAGTGTCCAGGGATGGAAAAATTTATTTCCAGCGTTTTCAACGGGGGGAAAAGACAACCGAGCTTCAGGTCAAAGGGAGCTCCAGAAACACCGGCACCAAAATTACATTTTACCCCGACCCGAAAATATTTGACCAGGTCGATTTCGACCATGATATTATAATTCAGCGTCTGAGGGAATTGGCGTTTTTAAACAAGGGGACGCGCATAGTTTTTAAGGATTTACGAAGCAAGATGGAAGAAAAATTTAAATATGACGGCGGTATTGTTCAATTTGTATCTTTTTTGAATGACGGCAAAGAATGTTTTCCCAAAAAACCAGTCTATATTATCAATGAGATTAACGGCTGTACAGTTGAAATCGCCTTGCAATACCATACCGGATATACCGATTCCATATACTCGTATGCAAACAATATTCACACCAAGGAGGGAGGCACCCATGAGGCCGGTTTTAAAAGTTCACTTACCCGTCTGGTCAATGATTACGGCCGTAAAACCGGCAGCCTCAAAGAAAACCAGCCCAATTTAACGGGTGAAGATATCAGGGAGGGGTTAACCTCCGTTTTGAGTGTAAAACTGCTTAATCCCCAGTTTGAAGGACAGACTAAAACCAAACTGGGAAACAGCGATTTGCGCAGCATCGTGGAAAATGTGCTCTATGCCGGCCTGGAAGCCTATTTGGAACAAAACCCGGTTTTTGCCAAAAGAATTTCTGAAAAGGCGGTAAGCGCCTCCCAGGCCCGGGAGGCAGCCCGCAAAGCCCGGGAGCTGACCCGGCGCAAAAATGCTCTGGACATTTCCGGGTTGCCGGGAAAGCTGGCTGACTGCACCTCCCGGGAACCGGCGGGAAGCGAGTTGTTTATTGTAGAAGGGGATTCCGCCGGTGGTTCGGCCAAAGGAGGACGGGATCGGCAGTTTCAGGCGATATTACCCCTGCGGGGAAAAATTTTAAATGTGGAGAAAGCCCGTCTGGACAAAGTGCTTTCCAATGAGGAGATCCGGACCCTGATCACTGCCCTGGGAACGGGGATCGATGAAGAGTTTGCCCTGGAAAAGGCACGCTATCACCGGATCATCATCATGACCGATGCCGATGTGGATGGCTCCCATATCCGGACCCTGCTGCTTACATTTTTCTATCGTTATATGCGGCCTTTAATCGAGGCGGGTTACGTGTACATTGCCCAGCCTCCCCTATACAAGATCAAAAAAGGGAAAGAAGAACAATATCTTTACCGGGATGAAGAGCTGGAGAGACTGCTGGAGGCATGGGGCCGGGAGGGGAATGTCCAGATTCAACGCTACAAGGGTTTGGGAGAGATGAACCCCGAACAGCTCTGGGAGACAACCATGGATCCCGAACACCGGGTGATCCGCCAGATTCAACTGGTGGATGCCATCAGAGCTGATCAGATATTCAGCATTTTGATGGGTGAAAAGGTGGAACCGCGTCGAAAATTTATTGAAAAAAATGCCCGGCTGGTAAAAAACCTGGACATTTGATTTTTCACATTTTAAATACTAAAGGGAGATCTAGATGGCCGAAAAAGAGCGCATAGTACCTGTAAATATATACCAGGAGGTTAAAACTTCCTTTCTAGATTATGCTATGAGCGTGATCGTAAGCCGGGCCTTGCCGGACGTCCGGGACGGTTTGAAGCCGGTGCACCGCCGGATACTTTATTCCATGTACGAGATGGGTTCAACTTTTGACAAGCCCCACCGGAAGTCGGCCCGAATAGTGGGGGAGGTCATGGGTAAATATCACCCCCACGGAGATACGGCTATTTACGATACTCTGACCCGGATGGCCCAGGATTTTTCCATTCGCTACTGCCTGATCGATGGGCATGGCAATTTTGGCTCCATGGATGGGGATGCGGCGGCAGCCATGCGGTATACGGAAGCCCGGCTGGCCTCCATCTCCTCGGAACTCTTGACCGATATTCAAAAAAATACGGTGGATTTCCGGCCCAATTTTGATGAGAGCCTTCAGGAACCGGTAGTCCTCCCCTCCAGGTTTCCTAACCTGCTGGCCAACGGTTCGGCGGGGATAGCCGTGGGAATGGCCACTAACATACCACCCCATAACCTGGGGGAAATCATCGACGCCCTTCATTATCTCATGTCCCATCCGGAGGCGGCGGTGGAAGACTTGTTGCAGCATATCAAGGGGCCTGATTTTCCTACCGGCGGGATTATTCTTGATTCAGGCAACCTGGCCCAGGCTTACCGTACGGGACGGGGAATTATCAAGATTCGCGGCCGGGTATACATTGAAAAAAGAGAAAAAAGCCACAACCAGATCATAATCAGCGAGATGCCATACCAGCAAAACAAGGCCCGGCTGGTGGAAAAGATCGCCGAACTGGTCAAAAAGAAAAAGATCGATGGGATCACCGCCCTGCGTGACGAATCCGATCGTTCCGGGGTGCGGGTGGTGATCGAGGTCCGGCGGGATTATGACCCACAGGTAATCATTAACCAGCTTTATCAGTATACCCCTCTGCAACAGACCTTCGGCATAATCATGCTGGCTCTGGTCAACGGCGAGCCCAGAGTTTTAAATATCAGAGAAATCCTGGAGAGTTACCTGGAACATCAACGAGAGGTAATACGGAGAAGATCCCAGTTTGATCTGGGGCGGGCTGAAGAAAGGCTGCACATTGTGGAAGGGCTGAAAACAGCCATCTCCAAGCTGGATGAGGTGCTTGCCCTGATCCGGCGTTCAGCGGACGGACCCACCGCCCGCAGCGGGCTGATGGAACTTCTTCAAATCACGGACAAACAGGCTCAGGCTATCCTCGATATGAGGCTGCAACGTCTGACCGGGCTGGAAATCGAAAAACTGGAGTCCGAGTACCGGGAACTGATGGAGCGGATCGCCTATTTGAGGCGGGTCCTGGCCGAGCCAGAGCTGGTCCTGCAGATTATCCGGGATGAACTGCAACAGATAAAGGATAAACACGGAGATGAACGGCGCACACAGATCCTTCGGGACGATGATGAGCTGTCGGATATTGACCTGATATTTGAGGAGGATGTGGTGATCACTATCACCGACCGCGGGTATATAAAAAGACTGCCTCTGACTACCTATCGCAGTCAGCGCCGGGGGGGAAAAGGGGTAATGGGGATGCAACCTCTGGCCGATGATCGGGTGGAACAGATCTATATTACCTCCACTCATCACCAGTTGCTCTGTTTCAGCAATCTGGGCAAGGTGTATATGCTACAGGCCCACGAGGTTCCCGAATCCAGCCGGCAATCCCGGGGAACGCCCCTGGTCAACCTGCTTCCCCTGGAGAAAAAAGAATTTGTAACGGCTCTTTTGCCGATTCAACATTTTGAAAAGAAGTTGGCCCTGTTGATGGTTACTTCCGCAGGTATCGTTAAAAAAACCAGGCTGAAGGAATACCGCCATACCAGAAAGAGCGGGATCATTGCCCTGACCCTGGATGCGGGCGATGAGCTGATCGCGGTCCAGCTTACCGATGGTGAGCGGGAAATTCTTATCGGAAGCAGCGAAGGGCTGTTTATAAGATTCCATGAAAAAGAGATCCGGGAGATGGGGCGAATGGCCAGGGGGGTCAAGGGGATTTCCCTCCCTAAAGGGGCAAAAGTAGTGGGGGCCGATCTGATCTCCGAAGATCAGGAGGTGTTCATGGTTACCGAGCAGGGTTACGGCAAAAGAGTTCTATCTGCTGAATTTGCCTGCCAGCACAGGGGGGGGAAAGGGGTTATCGGAATAAAGACCAGTCCCACCAGCGGCCCGCTGATTGGCTTTCTTATCCCCAACCGCGAGCAAAACGAGGTGATTTTGATCACTGCCCGGGGCCAGGTGATTCGGCATAAGATAGGCGAGGTTTCGATTTTGGGGCGTTATTCCCGGGGGGTCACCCTGATGGATGTGGAGTCCGAAGACCGCGTGGTCAATTTCAGCGGGGTAGAATAATATATATGGGAACCCTGGTATTGGATAGGCGCAATAAAGCAATTCTGATGATCGCGGTTATTGTTTTTCTCTTTGTACCGGGTTGTGGGACTGTGGCGAACCGTGAGCAGGAGAATTTGCCGGAAAGTTGCGACGTAGCCATTATTGGGAAAAGCCTGGCCGCCATGACGGCAGCTTTGGAAGCATCTCGGCAGGGAGCGCGGGTATTCCTTCTTTCAGAGGTGGATTGCCTTGAGCAGGGGTTGCTGGAAGAAGGAGCGGTGGCAGTCTTGGACCAAATTGATCGGGGAGATAGTGAGGAGTCTGCCGAGGAATCCGGGCGGAACCTGCTGGAGGCCCTTGCCGCTTCTGCGAAGGGACTGGGACAGATCTGGTTTTTCAATCTATTGGCGGCCAACTCCAACCGGGATTTGGATTGGTTCAGCCGGGAAACAGGATTGGAGTTGATCCCGGATCCTCCCCTGAGATATGTTCTGGCAAATCCCTCCGCTAAAAATGCCCAGCAAAACCTGCTCAATGGTGCAGCCGGTACAGGGGTCCAGTTCATGAATCAGGTCACTGTAACAGAGATCGTGCAAAGCGATTCCCCGGCTTTCTTTATTGTTCGGGCAGAGTTTGACGGTGGATTGCAAAAAGAAATAGCCTGCCGATCGTTAATTCTGGCTGATGGGGGTTACCTGAACAGCCGGGAAGCGCTTGAAGCATATGCTCCAAATGTAGAGCCGGCTCCCTGGAGGCTGCTGGGAACCGGAAAAGGAATTCGGCTGGCCAATGATTTGCACCTAGATCTGGTGCAGACAGATCGTTTTTCGTACAGTCTGGGAATCCGGCGGAACGACCGGTGGGAGAAGGCGATAATTCCCCCGCAGGCGCTGCTGGTGGTGGGTTCACAAATTTTACCGGCGGGCGGGCAGACCCGGGAAGAGATTATTTCCATTTTACAGGAAGAAAAACAAGCCGAGGGCTGCCTGGTGATCGCCGAATTTCAGATCAGGGCGGAGCAGAACCAGCTCCGACAATGGCCGGTGTTCAGCAGCATTGAATCATTGATCGATCATTACGGTATTGAGTGTCCTGATCTGGGGCATTGGTACAGCCGTCCCGGGGATCGGTTCCGAGGGGTAAGGATCAAGGCGCTGGCGGAATACTGCCTGGGGGGAGTGGCGATCACCGATAGCGGGCAGGTTTTACGTAAGGGGAAACCGGTTCCCGGGCTGTATGCCGCCGGCGAGATTACCGGCGGATTGCACGGACAATCGCTGCTGCCGGGGGCGTCGTTAACGGAAACGCTGGTAATGGGTCGTAAAGCAGGAATGGAAGCGGCGGCCTGGGCCCGAAGGTAGGGCTGTCACGAATAGAGGTGTTCTTCAGTTGAGAGTTGGACCAAACCGGACCGGCATTACAGATACTACCCTGCGCGACGCCCACCAGTCGCTTATCGCTACCCGTATGCGAATTGAAGACATGCTTGGGGCGGCCGAAATCATGGATCAGGTGGGTTATCACTCCCTTGAAGTATGGGGTGGCGCAACTTTTGACACCTGCCTGCGGTATCTGAATGAAGATCCTTGGGAGAGGCTGCGCAGGCTGCGGGGGATATTTAAAAAAACCAGATTGCAGATGTTGTTGCGCGGTCAAAATCTGGTGGGCTATCGTCACTATCCAGATGATGTAGTGGAAGAATTTGTAAAGCGTTCCGTGGGAAACGGCATAGACATTATCCGCATATTCGATGCGCTTAACGATGTCCGAAACATTGAAAAGGCTCTAATCTGCACCAAGCAGGAGGGGGCACATGCCCAGGGGACGATCAGCTATACGATCAGCCCATTGCATGACCTGGCCCATTTTGTACAAATAGGACTGGATTTGAAACAAATGGGCGCCGATTCAATCTGTATCAAAGACATGGCGGGATTAATCGCTCCCTTTGATGCGGTGGAGCTGGTCTGCCAGTTGAAACAGAAGGTGGGGCTGCCCCTTCAATTGCATTGCCATTATACCAGCGGTATGGCCGCCATGGCCTATTTGAAAGCCATAGAAGCAGGGGTGGATGTGATCGACACCGCCGCCGCTCCTCTTTCCTTGGGTAGCAGCCAGCCCTCCACCGACAGCATGGTTGCCGCCCTGGCCCATACTCCTTATGACACCGGTCTGGACTTGAAACTGCTGGCCGAGATCAGTGCCCATTTTAAACGGGCCTTGAAAAAATATGAAATGCCCCCGGGCTTTTTTATGGGAGTAGATACCGATGTGCTGACCTACCAGATCCCGGGGGGGATGATTTCCAACCTGACCACCCAGCTGGCTGAACAGAACTCCACCCACCTCTTGGAGGAGGTGTTGAAAGAGGTGCCTCGGGTAAGAGCGGATCTGGGCTATCCTCCACTGGTTACTCCTTCCAGTCAGATCGTGGGAACCCAGGCGGTGTTGAATGTTTTATTGGGAGAAAGGTATAAGATGGTTTCCACGGAGATAAAAAATTATCTGCGCGGCTTATACGGGCGCCCGCCGGGGAAGGTAAATCCGGAGGTATTATCCCGCGTGCTTAAAGGGGAACAACCTTCAGATGTTCGACCGGCCGATCTATTGAAGCCCCTGATGGAAGAGGCCCGTCGCAAACTGGATGGGCTGATGGTTCAGGAGGAAGATATACTGTCATATATAATATTCCCCCAGGTAGCAATGGAATTCTTTAAGCGCCGCCGGAACAGTAATCCGGGGACCAGATCTCACGGAAGAACCGGCTCTTGCGGTCAGGTTGAGGACCTGGAGTCCTGGATAGGGGTGATAGATTATAATTTGTTTGAAGGCAACGACAAAAACCCGGTATACCCGGTATGATTGCAATTTCGGAGCCGGGTAAGTGTTGACTTGTTGATAGGGCAACAATTAATATTACAGATATATGGTATTTGGAGGGAACAAAATGTACAAAAACTATTATCCGGTAATAACTGCGGAAGAAGCTGCAGCGACGATCGAAGACGGACAAACAATTGCCTTCAGCGGTTTTACAGCGGCTGGAGCAGCGAAAGCAGTCCCCCTGGCCCTGGCTCGGCGGGGAAAAGAATTCAGTGAAAAAGGCAAGCCCTTTCAGGTCCGGGTTCTGTCGGGAGCCTCTGCGGGCGCCCTTGATGATAACCTTGCCGGCAGCAATGTAATATCCTGGAGGGCGCCTTACCAATCATCAAAGATTTTACGCTCCCAGATCAACCAGCAGCAGGTCAGATTTATTGACCTGCATCTTTCCCATCTTCCCCAGATGATCCAGTTTGGATTTATGGGAAAAATAGACACGGCGGTAGTGGAAGCGGTGGAGGTGACTTCTGACGGGCGCATTTATTTGAGCACTTCCATCGGAGCGACCCCTACTTTTTTAACCTGCGCCGAAAAAATAATCATTGAATTCAACCGCTACCATTCGATAAGATTAAACGAAATGGCGGACATTCACATTCTACCCACGCCTCCTCACCGCAGGCCGATTCCCATCTACACCCCGCTGGGAAAGGTTGGCCTTCCCTATGTGACCGTGGACCCCAAGAAGATCATCGGCATCGTGGAGACCGATCAGCCCGACGGGATTGATCCCCTGGTGGAGCCTGCTGAAGTGCACCGTAAAATTGCAGAACAGGTGGTTAATTTTCTCCGGCAGGAGCTGAAAGCGGGGCGAATACCCAAAGATTTTCTGCCGCTGCAGGCGGGGGTGGGCAATATTGCCAACGCGGTAATGGCAGTTCTGGGCGAATCCCCCGAAATACCTCCCTTTTATATGTATACGGAGGTTCTGCAGGACTCTCTGATTGATCTTATGGAATCAGGTAAACTTCGGGGTGCCAGCGCCACCAGCCTGACCATATCCGACCAGTTGCTGCGGAAGGTTTATGACAATATGGATTTCTTTATTCCCAGGATTGTCCTCAGGCCCCAGGAGCTTTCCAACAACCCGGGAGTCATCCGGCGTCTGGGTGTAATTTCTCTTAATACGGCTCTCGAAATGGATCTGACCGGCCATACCAACTCCACCCATGTATGCGGCAAAGATATCGTCAACGGGATCGGCGGCAGCGGCGATTTTACCAGGAATGCATACATGTCGATATTTATGTGCCCCTCGGTGACCAAGGGAGGGCGCATATCCACAGTGGTGCCAATGGTTACTCATGCTGATAATACTGAACATTCTGTACAGGTGCTGGTAACCGAGCAGGGACTGGCCGATCTGAGGGGTGTGGATTCTGTGGAAAGAACTAAACGGATAATAAATAACTGTGCTCATCCGGCATACCGGGAGTACCTGTGGAAATACTGGCAGGAGGCCCCGGTGGGACATATCCGCCAGGATTTGTCCACCTGCTTTAACCTGCACAAAAACCTGATGGAAACAGGACAGATGCTGCCGGATCTGGATCTTTCCCAGTTTTAAACAAAATGGGCGGGCGGAGATTTTCCGCCCGCCCTTCTCAATTTCGACGATTGACACTGCCCTGGGGGCAGGGTATAATGTTTTACAATATTTTTCTATCGGCAATGAAAGGTAGCAGTAGGCAACAACGCCTTTGGCAGAGAGCCGGCCCAAGCTGAAAACCGGTAAAGGTGATTGCCGAAAATCGACCTTAAGCCGCTTGGCTGAACAGACAAGTAGGCCAGGCCGGGGGGCCCGTTACAGCTTTGGAGCCGCGCTGGCAACCCGCGAGACGGTCCGGCCGGAAAAAGGGTGGTACCGCGGAGGCATCCCCTTCGCCCCTTGGGCGAAGGGGATTTTAGTACATAAAGAGAAAGAGGGTAGATCACCATGATGGTGTTTGTAAATGGAAAATTTGTACCGAAAGAAGAAGCAGTAGTATCTGTATTTGACCACGGTTTTCTTTACGGCGACGGGGTCTTTGAAGGTATCCGGGCTTATAACGGAAAGGTATTCAGGTTGGATCGCCATATCCAACGTCTGTATGAATCGGCAAAACATATCCTGTTAACCATCCCCTACAGCCCTGAAAAGATGGAACAGGCCGTGATCGGGGCTGTGCGGGAAAACAAATTGCGGGATGCTTATATCCGGGTAGTGGTTTCCCGGGGATCCGGGGACCTCGGTCTTGATCCCCGGAATTGTCCGGAAAGCCAGGTGGTGATCATTGCTGATAAAATTTCTCTATATTCCCGGGAAAAATACCTTCAGGGATTGAGGGTGGTCACTGTTCCAACACGCCGAAATATCTGCGATGCCCTTGATCCGAAGATCAAATCCCTGAATTATCTCAATAATATCCTGGTCAAAATAGAGGCCAACCAAGCGGGAGTGATGGAGGCCCTGATGCTGGATCACAACGGGTTCATTACCGAAGGATCGGGGGACAATGTATTTATTTATCATCGGGAAAAGCTGAAAACCCCACCCGGTTATCTGGGAATATTGGAGGGCGTTACCAGGGAAGTGGTGATGGAAATTGCCCGGCGGGACAAAATTCCGGTTCAGGAAGTGCCGTTTACCAGGCACGATGTTTATGTGTGTGACGAATGTTTTTTAACGGGGACTGCCGCGGAGATTATCCCGGTGGTGGAGGTTGACGGGCGGGTGATCGGAAACGGCTCCCCGGGCCCTGTTACGGAAAGATTGATGAAACTATTCCGGGAAATTGCCTCAAGCGAGGGAGCCGAGGTATATTGAAATGGTTAACAGAAAAACACGGGGAATTAAGGAGGACAAAATGCCAAGCAGAAATGTAACCAGCGGGATGAAACGCGCCCCTCATCGCTCGTTGTTCATGGCCATGGGCTACCATCCCCGGGAATTGGAGCGTCCCCTGGTGGGAATCGCCGGATCGGCTAATGAAATAGTACCCGGGCATATTCACCTTCCCCAGATAGTGGAAGCAGTTAAAACCGGGGTCAGAATGGCTGGAGGAACGCCGGTTGGATTTTCCACGGTGGCGGTCTGTGACGGGATAGCTATGAACCATCGGGGCATGCACTATTCCCTGCCCAGCCGGGAGATCATTGCCGACAGTATAGAGGCTATGGCGGAGGCACACTGTTTTGATGCCCTGGTGCTGGTGGCCAGTTGTGACAAAATAGTTCCCGGGATGCTCATGGCCGCTGCCAGACTAAACCTTCCCGCTATTCTTGTCGGGGGGGGGCCGATGCTGGCCGGGGAATACCGGGGTCAAAAAATTGATCTGAATACGGTTTTTGAAGGGGTGGGAGCCGTTGCCGCCGGAGGCATGCCGGAGGAAGAACTGGAGGAAATTGTACAGCGTGCCTGTCCCGGATGCGGTTCTTGTGCCGGCATGTTTACTGCCAATTCCATGAATTGTGTGGCGGAAGCCCTGGGCATGGCCCTTCCGGGGAATGGCACCATCCCGGCGGTCAGTGCCGGGCGCATTCGTTTAGCCAAGCAGTCGGGGCTGAAGATCATGGAACTGATAGATCGCGGCCTTACCCCCGAACAGATTCTCACCCGAGAGGCATTCCACAATGCCCTATCGGTGGACATGGCTTTAGGCTGTTCCACCAACACTGTTCTGCATCTCCAGGCAATCGCCCACGAACTGGAATTATTTCTGGATCTAAATTATTTAAACCATCTCAGCCGGCGTACTCCTCAATTATGTCTGCTCAGTCCGGCAGGAGAAGATCACCTTGAGGATTTGCACCGGGCCGGCGGGGTGCCGGCAGTAATGAACGAACTGGCTGAAGCAGAGCTGTTGAATAAGGATCTGGTTACGGTTACCGGGGGCACGGTGGAAGAAAATCTTCAGAAAGCACCCTTACCGGATGGCCGGGTAATCCGCACCATTGACAAGCCTTACCGACACGAAGGGGGGCTGGCGGTCCTGTTCGGGAATCTGGCTCCGGAGGGAGCAGTGGTCAAACAGGGGGCAGTAGCCCCGGAGATGATGGTCAATATCGGACCGGCACGGGTCTTTGACAGTGAAGAACAATCGCTGCAGGCGATCATGGAAGGCAGGATAAATCCCGGGGATGTGGTGGTCATTCGCTACGAAGGACCACGGGGAGGCCCCGGAATGAGGGAGATGCTGGCTCCTACCTCTGCTCTGGCCGGAATGGGGTTGGATAAACAGGTGGCATTGATCACTGACGGGCGCTTTTCCGGAGCTACCAGGGGAGCTGCCATTGGGCATATTTCCCCGGAGGCGGCCGCGGCGGGCCCCCTGGCCCTGCTGCAGGAGGGAGACCGGATCCGGATAGATATTCCCGGGCGGAGACTGGAGGCGGAACTGACGGAGCAGGAATTTGCCCGGCGGAGGGAACACTGGCAGGCTCCCGCAGCCAAGGAAAACCGGGGTTATTTACAGCGTTATGCCTCTCAGGTCAGCTCTGCCGGCCGGGGAGCCGTGCTCGGCGGGAAGGGGACACAGTATAAATGAAAGGATCCCAGATAATAATTGCCGCTTTGGAAAAAGAGCAGGTAGAGGTGGTGTTTGGTTACCCGGGGGGTGCCGTGCTGCCGCTTTACGACGCTCTTTACCATTCGAAACTGCGTCATATTCTTGCCCGCCATGAACAGGGGGCGGCACATGCCGCTGACGGGTACGCCCGAGTGAGCGGCAAAACCGGGGTAGTGTTTGCCACCTCCGGCCCAGGGGCGACCAATCTGGTAACCGGGATGGCCACTGCTCATATGGATTCGGTGCCGATGGTAATTTTTACCGGACAGGTAGCTACCCGCTTGATCGGCACGGATGCTTTTCAGGAGGCGGATATTACCGGAATTACCATTCCCGTAACAAAACATAACTATCTGGTGAAAAGAACCGGCGATTTGGCGCAGGTAATCGCCGAAGCATTTCATATAGCTTCTTCGGGGCGTTGCGGCCCGGTATTGATAGATGTGCCCAAGGATGTCTTTGATCAGGAGGCAAAATTTAATTACCCGGCTGCTCCGGAAATTGACGGTTACAAGCCCACGTATGAAGGTCATCAGGGGCAGATCAGCCGGGCGGCCAAGGCAATTGGTGCCGCCAGAAAACCGCTGGTGTTTGCGGGAGGCGGGGTAATACGCTCCGGAGCCCATGAAGAGCTACGGGAACTTGCCGAAAGAGGGGGGATACCGGTTACCCTTTCTTTAATGGGACTGGGCGCTTTCCCGGGCACAAGTGATCTGTTTTTGGGAATGGCCGGAATGCATGGTACGGCCGCCGCCAATTATGCGCTGATGGAATCCGATCTGATACTGGCGGCCGGGGTGAGATTTGACGATCGCGTTACCGGAAAGTTGGAAGGCTTTGCCCCCAAGGCCAAAATAATTCATATTGATATTGATCCGGCAGAAATTGGGAAAAATGTCAAAGTGGACATTCCGATTGTGGGCGATCTGAAAAGGGTATTGTCCTCTTTGCTGACCAGGCTGCAGATTCCCGATACGGCGGACTGGAGGCGGCAGGTTCGGGAGTGGCAGACCCGCTATGCTTTAACCTTCCGGGAAAATTTGCAGGAATCAAAAATAAAACCTCAATATATTGTCAAGGAGATTTGCCGGTTGACCGGCGGGAAGGCGATCATAGCTACCGATGTGGGACAGCATCAGATATGGACGGCCCAGTATTATATTTTTGACCGGCCGCGAACCCTTGTTTCTTCAGGGGGATTGGGCACCATGGGCTATGGTTTTCCGGCCGCGCTGGGGGCGGCGGTGGCCTTTCCCGGGCAGACCGTATGTTGTATTGCCGGAGACGGCAGCATACAGATGAACATCCAGGAACTGGCTACGGCAGTTAGCCACTGTCTTCCGGTCAAGATAGCAATCATGAATAACGGCTATCTGGGTATGGTACGCCAGTGGCAGGAGCTGTTTTATGGTGGAAGGTACGCCTGTACCGAACTTCCCGCCAACCCCGATTTTGTTAAGCTGGCAGAGGCTTACGGTGCAACCGGTTTGAGGGCGATCAGGCACTCGGAAGTCACGGGGGTCCTGGAAAAGGCTTTGAATACCGAAGGACCGGTGCTTATGGATTTTTGGGTTGACCCGGAGGAAAATGTGTTTCCGATGGTTGCTCCGAATTGTCCCCTCAATGAAATAGCTTTTGAGGGGGAAAAGAGAGGTAAACAGTTATGAAACAGGTGCTGGCAGTTCTGGTGGAAAACAAAGCCGGGGTTCTTACCAGGGTGGCCGGCTTGTTCAGTCGACGGGGTTTCAACATAGACAGCATCGCGGTGGGAGAAACAGTGGAGCCGGGCGTCTCCAGAATGACCATTACCCTGGACGGTGATGAGGCGGAGGTGGAGCAGGTTGAAAAACAACTGAACAAGTTGATCAATGTGTTGAAAGTAATCAACCTGTCCCAGGAACCGGCAGTTTTTAGGGAACTCATGCTGATCAAGGTAAAGGCGGATCCCCAAACTCGAAACGATATTCGGCAAATTGTAGAAACCTTCCGGGGAAAAGTGGTGGACGTATCCCTAAATTCACTGATTATTGAAGTAACCGGTGACGATGAAAAGCTGGAGGCGATCAAACTTCTGCTGCAACACTTCGGCATTCAGGAAGTGGCCCGCACCGGCCGGGTGGCCCTGATGAGGGGTGTCAAAACCGGCTGATGATCGGACCGGGCTGTTCAAATGGCTGCAGCATGGTATGGGCGGCCAGCGGACAGTCAACCCCTGATTGCCGTTTCGGAGAACCTGTTGATCGTGACCGGTAAACTGTAATCGGGGGGAAACATGGGCTTCATGCCTGAACAAAAAAGATGCCGAGCCGGAACCTGAAAGGAGAATGAGATGTCGGGAAAAACCATGGTAGAAAAAATCCTGGCCAGGGGGGCGGGCCGGGAAGAAGTCAGCCCGGGGGAATTGGTCAATGTAAAAGTTGATCTTGCTTTGGGAAACGACATTACCGCCCCGGTGGCCATCGCGGAGTTTAACCGTCTGGGGCAGGGGAAAGTATTCGATCCGGACCGGATTGCACTGGTACCGGATCATTTTACCCCCAACCGAGATCTGGCAGCAGCCGGGCAGGCGCAGGCCATCCGGGAATTTGCCCGCAAACACCGGATAAAACATTATTTTGAGATCGGGCGAATGGGAATAGAGCATGCCTTGCTTCCGGAACAGGGATTGATCTGGCCGGGGCAGATCGTCATCGGCGCCGACTCTCATACCTGTACCTATGGGGCGCTGGGAGCCTTTGCTACCGGTGTGGGCAGCACCGATCTGGCGGCGGCCATGGCCCGGGGTGAGGCCTGGTTCAAGGTTCCCGGTACCGTGCAGTTTGTATACCGGGGCAAGCTTCCACCCTGGGTAGGGGGAAAAGACCTGATTTTGTTTACCATCGGACAGATCGGGGTAGAAGGCGCCCGCTACCGGGCCATGGAATTCTGCGGGGAGGCGGTGGAGGCGCTTTCCATGGACGGGCGGTTCACTATGACCAATATGGCCATTGAGGCCGGCGGCAAATGCGGCTATGTCCAGCCGGACCGGATTGCTGAAGAATACCTTTGCGGCAGGGTAAAACATTCCTATGAACCGGTTTACAGTGATCCGGATGCCGTTTACGAGCAGATTATTGAGTATGATATAAGCAGCCTGGAGCCCCAGGTAGCTTATCCTCACTCTCCGGCCAATACTCATCCTGTACAGGAGGCCGCGGGGATCGAAATCGACCAGGTGGTCATCGGATCATGTACCAACGGGCGACTGGAGGATTTAAGAGTGGCCGCCCAGATCCTCAAGGGACATAAGGTTCATCCCCGGGTGCGGCTGATCGTAATTCCAGCCACCCAGCTGATATACCGGCAGGCCCTGGAGGAGGGGCTGCTTTCTATCTTTGTGGAGGCTGAGGCGGCGGTAAGCACACCCACCTGCGGCCCCTGCCTGGGCGGGCATATGGGGATACTGGCTTCTGGAGAGAAAGCGCTGGCCACCACCAACCGGAACTTTATCGGCCGGATGGGACATCCCCAAAGCGAAGTTTATTTATGCAGCCCGGCAGTGGCCGCCGCCTCGGCCGTGGCCGGCAAAATTATCCATCCCGGGGAGGTGCGGTGATGATTATTACCGGAAAAATATGGTTGTTTGGAGACAATGTGGACACGGATCTGATTATTCCAGCCCGTTATCTAAGCGATACCGACCCCGAAAAACTGGCCGATCATTGTCTTGAAGATGCCTGTCCCGTATTTCCGCAGGAAGTGGCAAAGGGTGATATAATCGTGGCTGGAAATAATTTCGGCTGCGGCAGTTCACGGGAACATGCTCCCCTGGCGATCAAGGGCGCCGGCGTTTCCTGTGTAATTGCCCGGAGCTTTGCCCGTATATTTTACCGCAACGCGATCAATATTGGCCTGCCTATACTGGAATGCCCTGAAAACCTGAATGATTTGCTGATCCCCGGAGAAGAATTAACCGTAGATCTAGGGCAGGGCCTGATCACAGACCGGCAGGGGCGTTCTTACCGGACCATGCCCTTTCCTCCTTTCATGCAGGAGATCATCAGTCACGGCGGACTGATCGAACATATCCGAAAACATCAGAACTGCTCCTGATGGCAAAACCTTTTTTGCAATTGGGAGGCCTGAAATGCTATAATTGTTAAGTATTTTTGTTCCCATTTCCCGGTATCCGCAAGTTGTCCGGGTATATAAAAAAGCATTGAGGCCAGAAGTTTAAATCAGCCTAAAGGAGGCGTTACGGTTGAAAACGTATGCCAGTGCAGACCTTCGCAATCTGGCTCTGATATCCCACGGGGGGGCCGGTAAAACCTCTCTGGCGGAGGCGATGCTCTACACTTCCGGAGCCGTTAACCGTTTGGGGACCATAGAAGCCGGCAATACTACCACCGACTATGATCCTGATGAAATCAAAAGACAGGTGACCATCAACACTACCCTGGCTCCCCTGGAATGGAATAATGTAAAAATAAATATTCTGGATGCACCGGGTTACTTTGATTTTGTAGGCGATGTGGTTGGTGCTCTGCGGGTGGTGGACAGCGCGCTGGTGGTTGTCTGCGCGGTTTCCGGGCTGGAGGTGGGCACGGAAAAGATGTGGGGCTATGCCGAAGAGATCAACCTTCCCCGAGCGGTGTTCATAAACAAGCTTGATCGGGAAAATGCGGATTTTGATAAAACCCTGGATCGGCTCCAGCAGTTTTTTGGGGCTCGCGTGGTTCCCCTGCAGCTGCCCATCGGGAAAGAAGCCGGGTTCGAAGGGGTGGTGGATCTGGTGGAACAGGCGGGATACATGTTTTCCGACGGAGGAAAGGAAGTCAAAAAGGGAGAAATCCCGTCATCGCTGGCAGATAGAGTCGACGAGTTGCGAGAAAAACTGATCGAAGCGGTAGCGGAATCGGATGATGAGCTGTTGATGAAGTATCTGGAAGGGGAAGAGCTGATGCTGGAGGAAATCCAGCGCGGGCTCCGGCAAGGAGTACGGCAGGGAAAAGTGGTGCCGGTGTTGTGCGGCTCCGCGACCAGTAATTTGGGCATTCAACCTCTGTTGGGGGCGATCCGGAAGTACCTTCCCTCCCCGGTGGACATGGGAGCAGCAGCGGGAACGCTCCCCGGCAGTGAGGAGAAGGCAGTCAGGGAACCTGCAGCCGATCAGCCGCTGTCCGCTCTGGTTTACAAAACCCTGGCCGACCCCTACGTGGGGCGGATAAATTATTTTCGGGTTTATTCCGGCACCTTAAAACCGGACACCCAGGTGTATAATTCCAGCCAGGATAAACTGGAACGGATCGGGCAGTTATTTACCATGCGGGGCAAAAACCAGATCGCCTTGCCGGAGGTAGCCGCCGGCGACATAGCGGCAGTGGCCAAGCTGCAGCATATGGTGACCGGAGATACATTCTGTGATCGAAACCATCCGGTGGTATTTCCCCGCCCTAATTTTCCTCAGCCGGTGATCTCTTTTGCCATCGAACCCAAAACCAAGGGGGAGGAAGAGAAAGTCAGCATGGGGATATCCCGGTTCCTGGAGGAAGATCCCACCCTGCGACTAGAGCGGCGGACGGAAACCAAGCAGGCGGTCATCTCCGGAATGGGTGATCTGCACATCGAGATCGTGGCCAACCGCCTGACCCAAAAATTTGGGGTAGGGGTTGATCTTTCCACCCCCCGGGTTCCTTATAAGGAGACCATCAAGGGCCAGTCCAGGGTGGAGGGAAAACACAAGAAACAAACCGGAGGCCGGGGACAGTACGGGCACGTGTTTTTGGAATTGGAACCCATGGGACCGGGAGAGGGTTTTGTGTTTGAAGATAAAATTTTTGGCGGTGCCGTACCCAGACAATATATTCCGGCAGTAGAAAAGGGGCTTCGGGAGTCGCTGGATGAAGGGGTGGCCGCGGGGTACCCGGTGGTGGATTTAAAGGTAAAGCTGGTGGACGGATCCTACCATACAGTGGACTCCTCGGAAATGGCCTTCAAAATTGCGGCCAGCATGGCCTTTAAAAAAGGCATGGAACAGGCCTCCCCAATTTTGCTGGAACCAATTGTAGATGTGGAGGTAGTTATCCCGGAGGAGTACATGGGTGATATTATGGGGGATCTGAACAGCCGTCGGGGGAAAATACTGGGGATGGAGCCGGCGGAGGGGGTGCAGAAGATCCAGGCCCAGGTTCCGATGGCCGAAATGTTTCGGTATGCCATAGATCTGCGCTCCATGACCCAGAGCCGGGGGGCTTTTACCCAAACATTTTCCCACTACGAAGAAGTACCTCCACATATCGCCGAACAGGTAGCGGCGGCTGCCAGGGAGGCACAGGGCAAAGATTAATGGACAGGGTCCTTGAAGGCCGCCCAGTCATATAATAAGAAGGGTGAAATAATCGGTGAACCAAGAAACAGTGGCGGTCATTTTTGGGGGTCTTTCCGGAGAACACGTAGTATCTTTGCGCTCGGCCGCCTCCATTATGGAGGCGATCGATAAAGATCGCTACCGCGTGGTTCCGGTAGGAATAACCCGGGACGGGCAATGGATTTCCGGGGAGGGTTGCTGGAAACAACTCTGGGAACGTTCCCCACAACCGGAATGCCGGCCGGCGGCACTTGTCATCGACCCGCGGCAGCCGGGGTTGCTGGTCCAAAAAGAACCTTCCTGGGAGTTTATTCCCCTGGACATGGTCTTTCCCGTACTTCACGGTCCTTACGGAGAGGACGGCACCATTCAGGGTCTGCTGGAGCTATGCGGGTTGCCATACGTGGGTTGCGGGGTGTTGGCTTCGGCGGTTTCCATGGACAAGGTGATCATGAAGACCCTGTTCAAAGAACACGGGCTTCCGGTGGGGCCTTATCTATACATGTTCAGCCGGCATTTTGCGGGCCACGAGGGTTACTGGCGGCAGCAGGTGGAACAGGAGTTGGGCTACCCCTGTTTTGTCAAGCCGGCCAACCTGGGTTCCAGTGTAGGCATCTCCCGGGTGGAAAAAGCGGCTGATTTGGCGCGGGCAATCAGGGAAGCTTTTAAGTATGATCACAAAGTGGTTGTAGAGGGTTATATTTCCGGGCGGGAGATAGAGTGTAGTGTGCTCGGCGACTCCCATCCCCAGGCCTCACGGCCGGGGGAAATCATTCCCGGAAACCTGTTTTATGATTACCAGGCTAAATATATCCAAGACAACAGCAGATTGATAATCCCGGCCGAGTTGCCCCCGCTGCTGGAACAGAAGGTTCGCGATCTGGCGGTAAAAGCATTTATGGCGGTAGAGGGGAGTGGATTGAGCCGGGTTGATTTTTTTGTCCGCCCTGAACAAAATTTGGTTATCTTGAATGAAATAAATACCATGCCTGGTTTTACCAGTATCAGTATGTACCCCAAACTTTGGGAGGCCAGCGGTATTCCTTTCCGGGAGTTGGTAAACCGGCTGCTGGATCTGGCCAGGAGCCGGTTTCAGCATCGCCGCGGGCTAGTTACCGCCCCGCCCGAGTAAACAGAATCAGTTATATTCATAATATCCATATTATAAGGGGGAGTTTTTATGCCCGACCAAATCCTGTTAATTCCCGGGCCGACACCTGTACCGGCGGAAGTCCTGCAGGCCATGTCTTCAGAAATGTTCAATCACCGGGGTCCCCGCTTTAAAAAACTGCAGGAACACCTGGTGGGAGAATTGAAAAAAGTTTTCCAGACTGCAGGAAGGCTTTATATACTGACCGCGTCCGGGAGCGGAGCCATGGAGGCCTCCATGGTGAATTTCTTTTCTCCGAAAAATCGTATAATCTGCCTGACCAATGGATCTTTTGGCGACCGATTTGCCGACATTGCGGAGGTGTATGGGCTGCAAGCGGAAAGAATAAGATCCGAATGGGGGAAGCCCCTGGATTATAAAACTCTGGAAAACAGGCTGGGCGCCGATTGCACCGGCAGTGTCAAGGCCATTACGGTAGTTCATAACGAGAGCTCCACCGGAATGATGAACGATGTCGAAACTGTCAGCAAAATACGCGGGCGCCACCCGGCATTATTGATCGTGGATACGGTCAGCTCCATGGGGGCGGTAGACATTCCGGTTGACAAATGGGGATTGGATGTATGTCTTACTGCATCCCAGAAAGCCTTGATGCTCCCTCCCGGCCTGGCCATTATCAGTGTCAGTCAAAAAGCCTGGGAGGCATCAAAGAAAGCAGGTCTCAACAGCTTTTATTTCAACCTTCATCTGGCTCAGGAATATTATGAAAAGGGACAGACCC
This sequence comes from uncultured Syntrophomonadaceae bacterium, assembly GCA_964585925.1. Classification (GTDB taxonomy): domain Bacteria; phylum Bacillota; class Dethiobacteria; order DTU022; family DTU022; genus JAAZLS01. The sequence goes on from CAZPFS010000024.1 coordinate 24,065, forward strand.
CTTTTACCCCGGCATTATCGCAAATGGCAGCTATGCAGGTATCCCTGGATCTTTATTTCAGGGAAGGGCGGGAAAATTGCTATACCCGCCATCGTAAAATGGCCCTATCCCTGAGGAAGGCCCTCCGCTCACTGGGACTCGATCTGCTGGTAGACGATGAAAACGCTTCTATGACTGTTACCGCAGTCTTGGTTTCAAAGGGGATCGATGTGGAGCAACTGCTTACTACCATGCGAGATCATGGAGTGGAGATAGCCGGCGGGCAAGGAATGCTTAGCGGCCGGATCTTTCGATTTGGGCACCTGGGGGCGGTTCAAGAGAAGGATCTCATTGCCGGAGTATCCGCCCTGGAGATGGCGCTGGCCGAGCAGGGCTATCCTGTACAAAAAGGCCGGGGAGTTAGGGTTTTTAAAGACGCAGTCGGCAGGAATGACCAGGAACCGGGAACCTGAAAAATTCTTATGGTTTTTATCGGCAGGAATTTCGGGCAGGAATGTGGAAATTACGCCATAGATGACGGGCTAGTCGGGAGGTGATTTGCCTGAAAAACAGCTATCAACAGTCACTTACCGATCTGTGGAAGGAAGGGGCCCCGGGAGGCACAGAAAACGCGGCCACGCAATTGGCAGGGCTGAGAGACAGTTGCCTTCAATGCAGCCTCTGTCCCCTTCGTCGGGGATGCCGGCAGGTGGTATTTGGCGAGGGCAGCCCGGACAGTTGCCTGATGCTGGTGGGTGAAGGCCCGGGTTCGGAAGAAGATCGGCTGGGCAGGCCCTTCGTGGGCGCCGCCGGGCAATTGCTGAGCCGCATACTGGAAGCAGTGCGGATAAACCGGGAAGAGGTCTATATCACCAACATCGTTAAATGCCGCCCGCCGCTCAACCGGGCTCCGAATCCTTCGGAAATAGCCTCTTGTCTTCCTTATTTGCGAAAGCAAATTGAAATACTGGACCCGCCGGTGATAGTGTGCATGGGAGCGGTGGCTGCGCGGATTTTGATCGGGGGCAGCCTGTCAATTACCCGGCTGCGCGGGCAGTGGCAAGAAAAAGAGGGCCGGCGGCTGATGCCGACCTTTCATCCGGCGGCGCTGTTGAGGGATCCGGGTAAAAAAAGGCCGGTGTGGGAAGATTTCAAACAGGTGGCCGAATATTACCGCCAATTAAGACGGGAGCCGAACGATGGCCAAAGAAAAAATATTAATAGTTGATGATGAAAAAACGCTGGTAAAGGCTCTCAAATTCAACCTGGAGAAGGAAGGATTTAGGGTAAGGGAGGCCTACGACGGTGAAGAAGCTTTACAGAAGGTATTTGAAGACCCTCCCGACCTGATTATCCTGGATCTGATGCTGCCGGAGCTGGATGGTCTTGAGGTATGCCGACGCATTCGCAGAAAGCTGGATCTGCCGATAATCATGCTTACCGCCCGGGGGGAAGATATCGACAAGGTGTTGGGACTTGAACTGGGAGCCGATGATTATTTAACCAAACCATTCAATCCCCGGGAGTTGGTGGCCCGGATCAAGGCGATCTTGAGGAGAAGCGTCCCCCGTGAGGAGGGTTTCCAGCAGTATATTCAGTTGGGGGATCTGCAGTTGGATCTGTTGCAACACCGGGCCCGCCTCCGGCAAAAAAACATCGATTTAACCTCCAAGGAATTTACCCTGCTTAGTTTTCTGGCCTCCAATGCCGGCCGGGTGTATTCACGGGAACAGCTGCTGGAACAGGTTTGGGGGCGCGATTACGGTGGAGATATCCGGACGGTAGATGTCCATATCCGCCACCTAAGGGAGAAACTGGAAAAAGATCCCGGAAACCCGGATCTGATCATCACCGTTTGGGGTACCGGTTACAAATTCAGAGAGGAGCTGTAATGTTCGCCTTCCGCAGCTTCCGCTCACGGCTCACCGTGACCTTTCTGGCGATTATCCTGGTGGTAATGGTAATTATCAGCTTTTTTTTATATAACCTCCTACAGTATTACTACTTAAGACATTTTCAAGAAAACCTCAGCCGAACCGGGTATCTGGCGGCAGAATTTGTGGCCGATTACCTGGGCGATATTCAGGATCATTCCCGCTTGGGCGGCCTGGCTGAAAATTTCAGCCGCCAGTCTCGGGCCCGGGTTTTATTTCTCAATATGGAGGGAGTGGTGGTCGGCGATTCCGTGCGCATTGGAGGCTTGATGGGGGAAAAACTGGTCCGGGAAGAGATAACCGCTGCCCTGGATGGCCGGGAACAGGTAAGCATCCAATACAGCAAACAGACCAGGCAAAAGGTGATGCAGGTGGCGATCCCGGTTTACGAAAGCGGTATCCGAGTGGGAGCAGTTTTTTTATCCGCCGGACTGAATGAAATTTATCAGATCCTGGCAGATATACAAAAATTTCTGCTGCTTACCACCCTGGTGGTGATGTTTGTGGTGGGCGGGGGCTGCATCATCCTGGCGGGCCGGTTTACCGGTAAAATTGAAATGTTAACCGCCGCCGCGGCTGAAATGGCCGAAGGCAACTTACAGTTGCAAATTCCGGTTACCTCCAAGGATGAAATCGGAAGGCTGGCCAAACAGTTCAATATCATGGCGGAACGCCTTTACCTGATCAACCGCAATCTGAAAGATTTTGCGGGCAATGTTTCCCATGAGCTGCGCACGCCCCTGACCTCCCTCAGCATACTGGTAAAATCGATGCAGGAATATTCAATGGATCCGGAACAGCAAAGCGAGTTCCTGCTGGATATGGATCGGGAACTGGAAAGACTGATCAACCTGGTCCAAGATCTCCTGGAGTTGACCAGGGCGGAGCATTTCAGAGATGCTCCTAGGGAAGAATTCTGTCTGGTGGCCCTGACCAAGGAAATTATCACTCAAATTACCCCCCGTTTTGACCGGCAAGATCTGCGTTTGATTGCCGAGGAATTTCCTTCCACCCCGGTCAGGATCTATGGCTCTTCACTGCAGATGCGCCTGGTGATCCACAACCTGCTCGATAATGCCCTGAAATACACCTCGCCCGGAGGCTGGGTACGGCTGTCCATCTCTCTTAAAGAGGGGGAAGCGGTGATCAGGATCGAAGACACCGGCAGTGGGATACCGGCGGAGGACCTCCCCCATATTTTTGAACGGTTTTACCGGGTGGATCGAGCCCGCTCGCGTTCCAAAGGGGGCACCGGTCTGGGACTGGCTATTGCCAAAGAAGTGGTGGAAGCCCACCGAGGGAGAATCCGGGTGGAAACCGCACTCGGAAAAGGGAGCGCTTTTTTGGTTTGCCTGCCTCTGTACTGTCCCAAATTGCCAGCGGTATGATTTTGGGATAAAATTAGATAAAACATATATTGGGGATAAACATGATCAGTTACAAGCAAGAAATTGCCCGGCTTCTTCAGCCCCTTACAAATATGGATGGTCCATATATCGAAGGGCTGCTGGAAATCCCTCCCCGCCCGGAAATGGGCGATCTGGCATTCCCGTGTTTTACCTTGGCGGCTCACCAAAAAATGCCCCCCGGGGATATCGCCGCCGATCTGGCTTTAGATCTAGCTGGAAAAAGGGGCACTTTTTGGCAAAGGGCTGCTGCTGCCGGGCCGTATCTTAATTTTTATCTGGATCCCCTAGCCCTGGGCCGGGAAACATTGCCGCTGATTTTCAAGGAGAAAGATTTTTACGGCGGCGGAAATGAAGGGCGCGGTCAGACGATAGTGATCGATTATTCTTCCCCGAATATTGCCAAGCCTTTTGGAATCGGGCATCTGCGCTCTACGGTGATCGGGCATGCCCTGAACCTGATTTTGGGAAACCTCGGTTACCGCTGTATCGGCATAAACCATCTGGGAGACTGGGGCACTCAATTTGGAAAAATCATCGTCTCCTTTAGACGCTGGGGAGACGAGGCGGAATTGCAAAGCGATCCGGTTAACTATCTTTTCCGGCTGTACGTGCAGTTTCACCGGCAGGCCGAGCAGGAACCCTCCTTGGAGGAGGAGGCTCGCCACTGGTTCAAACTGCTGGAACAGGGTCACCAGGAAGCGGAAGAGTACTGGCAAAAATTCCGAGCGTTGAGCCTGGAAAATTACCGGCGTCTGTACAGCTTGCTGGGTATAGAATTTGACTATTATCACGGGGAAAGTCATTACAACGAACAGCTGGAGCAGACCATCAGGCTGGTTAAGGAAAAAGGGATCGCGGTGGAAAGCGAAGGAGCGCTGGTGGTGGACCTGGAAAAGTACGGGCTGCCGCCCTGTTTGTTGCAAAAAAAAGACGGGGCCACCTTGTATATTACCCGCGATATTGCCGCCGCCATTTATCGTTACCGGGAATTCAAATTCGACAAGGCGCTCTATGTGGTGGGGGCCGAGCAGAAGCTGCATTTTGAGCAGTTGTTTAAAATATTGGAACTCCTGGGATTTGACTGGGCCGGGAATATGGTGCATGTTCCCTTTGGACTGATCCGGTTCAAGGGGGGCCGTATGTCCACCCGGGAGGGCAAAACAATTCTACTGGAAGAGGTTCTGGAAAAGGCAACCGGCCTGGCTCAGGAAATCATCGAAGAGAAAAACCCGGGACTTCAGGACAAGCGCCGGGTGGCGCTGTCTATCGGCCTGGGGGCGGTGCGATTTGGTGATCTCAGCAACGATCGGATCAAGGATATTGAGTTTGATTGGAACAAGGTCATGGATTTTACAGGTGAAACCGCCTCCTACGTACAATATTCACATGCCCGCATCTGCAGTATATTAAAGAAAGCCCCCCTGCCGGAAAGGGAAAGAACCCTGGAGTTGCTCGACCGGCTCGGGGAAGAGGAAGAAGCGGCGTTGTTGAAAATACTCTCCCGGCTGCCGGAGAAGGTTCAGCTGGCGGCGAATGGATACAGGCCCTCCGTCATTGCCCGCTACCTGTTGGAGGTGGCGCGGGAATTCAACCGGTTTTATCACTCTTGCCCGGTGCTGCTGACCGGGGATAAGGAATTGCAGGCGGCGCGCCTGCTGTTGATTGACGGCGCCAGGCAGGTTCTGGCCAATGGTCTCGGGCTATTGGGGATCGATGCCCCGGAAGAGATGTAGCTTGTTTTGATTTTATCAGACTGTTTTGGTGGTTTCCCCGCATCGAATATTCTATCCCCTCTCCCCTGGAGGGAGAGGGCCGGGGTGAGGGAGAAGTTTGTTGCCCAAAGTCACGGGCAACAACGTTTTAGATGCTACCGGTGTAAAATTACCGCCGTGGCGGTCAAGGTGGGGATAAAGTGCTGGATTTGAAATTTATCAGGGAAAACCAGAAAACGGTTCAAAATGCGATGGATCTGAAAGGAAAACAGGCCGATTTGAGGTTGCTGCTTTCTTTGGATGTACAGCGGCGCGATCTGTTGCAGGAAACGGAATCCCTGAAACAGATCAGAAACACTGTCTCCAAACAGATCGGTCGTTTACAGGGGACCGGCAATACGGAGATTGCACTTAAACGGGAAAAGATGCAGCAGGTTTCCGGACGGATCAGGCTGCTGGACGAACAGATCCGGCAGGTAGAGGATCAGCTCAACCTGCTGCTGCTCAGCCTGCCCAACCTTCCTCATCCGGATGTCCCGCCGGGGGAAGGGGAAACGGGGAATATGGAAATCCGCCGCTGGGGCATCCTCCCGGAGCGCTCTGCAACCCCCCGGCCACACTGGGAGATCGGTGAGACCCTGGGTATTTTGGACTTTCCCCGCGCGGGCAAGATCTCCGGCAGCCGGTTTGCAGTCTATTACGGCGAGGGGGCCCGCCTGGAGAGAGCTTTGATAAATTTCATGCTGGATCTGCATACTGCCAAGCATGGCTACCGGGAGGTTTTCCCCCCGTTTATGGTGAACAGCGCCAGCATGACCGGCACCGGGCAGCTGCCGAAATTTGCGGAGGACGCGTTCAAGATAGAGGGTGCGGATTATTATCTCATTCCTACTGCCGAAGTTCCCGTAACTAACCTGCATCGGGATGAAATACTTGAGCGGGAACAGTTGCCCCTGTATTATACGGCCTACAGCGCCTGTTTTCGGGCAGAGGCCGGAGCCCACGGACGCGACACACGGGGTCTTATCCGGCAGCACCAGTTCAACAAGGTGGAGCTGGTGAAATTCGTGGCTCCCGAGGATTCCAACCGGGAACTGGAGCTGATGGTCCATAATGCGGAGAAGGTGCTGCAGCTGCTGGGGCTTCCCTATCGGGTGGTGTTGTTGTGCAGCGGAGATCTGGGGTTTGCTGCTGCCAAAACCTACGATTTAGAGGTTTGGCTCCCTTCGGCTCACACTTACCGGGAAATATCCTCCTGCAGCAATTGTGCAGATTTTCAGGCCCGGCGCGCCGGGATCAGATACCGCTTTGCCCCAGGGCGCAAAGCGGAGTTTGTGCATACCCTGAATGGATCGGGAGTGGCCGTTGGCCGAGCCGTAGCGGCGATACTTGAAAACTACCAGCAGAAAGACGGAAGCGTGATCATTCCGGAGGTGCTCAGGCCCTATTTCCAGGGAAAAGACTGCATCTCCAAGTAGGTGGATTTTTAGAAGTAGAAGCAGCTTTAAACATCTCCTCTCCGGCAAATTAAATATTTTCCTAGTAGGAAAAAGATAAAATATCCTTCGCCCTTGATGGGAGGGGTCAGGGTGGGGTGCCGGCCGGCTTAAATTGACAGAAGCAGCCGGGCTGTGCTATACTTTTTCTACAATCGCGGGAGGGGTGTCCGAGCGGTTTAAGGAGCCGGTCTTGAAAATCGGTGTCCCGAAAGGGCCGTGGGTTCGAATCCCACCCCCTCCGCCACCGACAAGAGGAGAGATGGCCGAGCGGTCGAAGGCGGTCGCCTGCTAAGCGATTAAGCGGGAAAAAACCTGCTTCGAGGGTTCAAATCCCTCTCTCTCCGCCACATGCGCCCGTAGCTCAGTCCGGATAGAGTAACTGACTACGAATCAGGAGGTCGCAGGTTCAAATCCTGCCGGGCGTGCCAGAAAGATATGGCTTTCCGCCAGGGAAGGCCATATCTTTTTATATGGTCCGGGT
>CAZPFS010000025.1:0-28988 GCA_964585925.1 uncultured Syntrophomonadaceae bacterium
GAAATTCAAGGGTTCATCGCCTCTTCTATATTCCCCAACTGTCAAACATGGGAATTATATCAAAACCCTGGTTATATGCAAATTTCGGTCTGAAAAATGAACATGTTGGTTCAAATTAATTTTTTTGGATTGCTTGTTTCCCGGTGAGCTCAAATTCAATAAATAAAAGGGAACCTGCCATGGTTTTGTCGAATGCTATTTGTGCAAACAACGGTGATGGTTACGCCATGTTTGAAAACTGCAGGGCACTGGGGGAATATTCATCCCGGGGCAGCTTTTAGACCGGGTATGACTTTGATGTGCTCATCGTGGAGGAGGACCACGCTAAGCACAACATGGCGCCTGTTTTTTGATGTTGACAATTAGAAATCAAAATGTTAGCATTCTAAGTATTGTTCCTCACCGGGAAAAATGACATAAAGGACATAATGGAAGGAACCGATTGAATTGAAACCCAGTGATCGCATTAACATTCTTGAATCAATGCCTGTTTACAAATCCATCTGGACGCTGGCCCTGCCAACGATGATGGCTATGCTGGTGCAGGTTATATACAACATGACCGATACCTTTTTTATCGGCAAGCTAAATGAGCCCAATATGGTGGCCGCCATCTCCATCTCCATGCCCATCTTTTTTTTAATCCAGGCCTTCGGCAATATTTTTGCCGTCGGAGGAGCTTCGTTGATTTCAAGGCTTTTGGGTCAGGGAGAGCGGAAAGCCGCCAGCCGGGCCGGGGCGGTTGCTTTCTGGTCGGCGATGGTTGTCTGTACCATCGTCTCCATGTTAGGCCTTGTATTTATCAAGCCCATTTTGATGTCCTGCGGGGCCAGTGTGAACACTTTCGGGTTCGGGAAGGGCTATTTGTCGATCATGCTCATGGGAAGCCCGGCGATCGGATTGAACATGGCCCTGGCGGGGCTGCTTCGCTCCGAGGGAGCCACCAGGGAGGCCATGATCGGCATGATCAGTGGCTCCTTGTTGAACATAATTTTGGATCCGGTTTTTATCTTTATACTTAAAATGGATGTGACCGGAGCGGCCATTGCCACGGTGATCGGCAACGTAGTCGGTTTCTTGTATTGCCTCTCTTTTTATTTAAGGAAAAAGGGGGTGATCTCCATCTCCTTCAGACATTACCGTTTTGACCGGGGGGTCTATGCCGAAATTTTCAAGGTTGGCATACCGGCCTCCATCGGGATGATCCTGACCAGCACCGGTTTTGCCGTGGGCAATGTATTTGCCGCCGGTTTCGGCGACGTGGTGGTAGCGGCCAACGGGGTGGCCAAAAGGACCACCAATATTACGGTGATGTTGGCCATGGGGATGGGACAGGGCTGCCAGCCCCTCATGGGTTTCAGCTATGGGGCAAAAGATTACGATCGTCTGCTGGAGACGATCAAGAAATCGATCACCATCGGTACAATCATCTGTGTCACTTTTGCCGTTCTGTTCTATACTTTCTCCGATTTCTGGATCCGAATTTTCATAAACGATTCCACAGTGATCGATCTGGGCGCGAAGATCATCAGATCTTTTTCCTTCGGGATGCCGGTTCTGGGGATTCAGATGCTCTTGATGTCCATGTTTCAGTCTCTGGGCAAGCCGGTTCAATCCCTGATGATCTCGTTGGGCCGGCAGGGCCTGTTTTATATCCCGGCCCTTGCCATCTTCAGTTCGCTCTGGGGATTTAACGGTTTTATCAAGGCCCTGCCGGTAGCGGACTTGGCGACCACGCTTCTTTCGGTAGTTCTGTTTTTATTCCTGAAGCGGGAATTTCAGATCGCCTCGGGGCGCTACGCGGAACGATTGCCCACTTAAACAAAACCAGGCAGTTATTTAATGGGGGAATTTCTACCGGATGATGCCGGGTGGTTAAATATTATTTTCAGATCCAGGTTGTCCCGGAAAATTGGGGTGAGTGAATGTATCGCCTGCTCCGCCTGCCGCCGCCAGGCTATAGCGGACATCTTTGAGTATAAATACTCTAGTGTATCCTCAGTGGAGTCTGCAAGCCAGTAGTGGGAAATGTCTGCCTGGCGGTAGATGCAAGATCATCTAGGTGCTTGCTTTTTACTCCCAGGATTGTTAAAATCCAGGCAAGGTTTTTCACAAGGAACGGGTAACCTTTATATTTCCTCATCCGAAAAGAGACAAAAATGCAGATGGATTAAAAACTTTTTCAACAAATTACCGCTAAATTACCCCGCTGCCCCGGAGAAAACTCTTTTGATCGCCTATACCTTATTAATCAAGACAGAACTGAGATTATCAAAGGAGGGCAGGTAAATAAACGTGATCATTATGATTTTTGGGATTGCAAATGTTGGAAAAACAGTAACCGGCAGGAAGCTTGCCGCAAAGCTCAAATATCCCTTTTATGATCTGGATGAAGAGATCAAAAAAGTGTTTCAGGTAACTATTGAGCAATTCATGAGAGAGAACCCCTGGCCGCATGAAAGATACAAAGTCAAAGGTAAGGTTCTAAAGGATCTGTTGGAAAGATGCGGAGAAAATGCGGTAATTTCGGTAAGCCCTATTTACAATGCCAGGAATTTTAATTCACTTTTGGATAGGGAACAGGTCATGGCGATCGAGTTGCGGGACTCGGAAGAACATATTTTTGAAAGAATGGTCTTTTCTGATGAAAATGACGTGATTTATGAAGATGATGAATACAAGAATGAGCACAAGGATTATTATTTAAATGATATACATAAAGATTTAGTTTATGCAAAAGGTACTTTTAAAAAAATTAGACATAAATATTTCATGGATAATCGTCCGGTGGACCAGGTTGTTGAAGATCTAGTTGACATTATTCAAAACGCTATCTCAACTTAAAGGTTTGTAGGCAGATTGTTGATGAGGATGATTGACGCTCCACTCTGGTATAGGGCTGAAAGATGTAATAAAGGAAAAGATAAGGGGTTGGGAAAAAGGGGGTCGGGGCAGGAACAAGGTCGGTAGCCTGGCACTCGGTTTTTTCTCCCTTAGAATTGGGGCAAATAATAATCAAAGAAGCTCCTTCACTAATGGCCTGCTTGATCAGGTTGAGTTTCTCTTCGCTGGATGTTCCCGTCTCAAGCCGGTGCCGGTAGCTGTTGATAAATTATACCACCCGCCAATCGACCCGAATGTCACCTTTTTTGCATCCAGTGGCTGCAGAGAGGAAAAAACTTAGCCGCGAATTTTTTAAAACCATTGATCTGACGGACGTGGATTGGGATTTTGTTTTCAGGTACTGGGTGGAGCCGGAGCGCGCGTTTCAGTTATTATTTCACACCGCAGGGGACGACCCTTTTCATAAATTGTCAGCAAAATTCCTAATTTAAGGGGATCATAGTATAATAGTTGATAGATTAGATAGAGGATACCAATATGCGTAGTATCAGTTGGCTGATGATAAAAAATGATGGTTTTAAGATCAGAGCATCTTATGTACCTTTTTACAAGAATGTACTGCAAAAGGGAATAAGGATCTACAGAAATCAGGCGTTATATTTCCACGATTATAGATTATATTGGAAGGTAAAGGCGGAAGGGGGGAGGCCATGGATTGGGCGATCGAGATAGAAGGGCTGGCCAAGACCTACGGAACTGTCAGGGCGCTTCGGGGGCTGGATCTGCGGGTGAAGCGCGGAGAGGTCCTGGGTTTTCTCGGCCCCAACGGGGCCGGCAAGACCACCACCATCCGCTGCCTGCTTGATCTGATCCGGCCCCACTCGGGCCAAATGCGGGTGCTGGGGCTCGATCCCAGGAAGGATGCGCTGGCTATCCGCTCCCGCACGGGCTATCTGCCCGGCGAGCTGAGCCTGGAGGGCAACCTGGGGGTGGGGCAGATGCTGCGCTACTTAAACGATCTGCGCCGCCGCAGCGATTGGAGACATGCACGCCGCCTGGCGAAAAGGCTGGAGCTGGATCTGGCGCAACCCATAAAAAACCTCTCCAAGGGAAACAAGCAGAAGGTGGGGATAGTCCAGGCCCTGATGGCCCGGCCCGAGCTTCTTCTGCTGGATGAACCTACCAGCGGACTGGACCCGTTGATGCAGCAGGAGGTCTACAGTTTGCTCAAGGAGGCCCGGGAGGGCGGCGCAACCATCTTTTTTTCCACCCATGTGATTAGCGAGGTGGAAGCCGTTGCCGAGCGGGTGGCCATTATCCGCCAGGGAGTGATCGCGGAGGAGGCCGAGCCGGGAAAATTGATCGATATGTCGCTTCGCCGCTACCGGATCCGCTTCCGCCGCCCGGTGGATGTGAAGCCTTTGCTGAACCTGAAGGGTGTCTCCGCGATGGGGCGGAAGAGTGAAACGGAGATCACCTTGCAGGTGGAGGGTGAGGCGGACCGCCTGATCAAGGCCTTGGCCGCTTTCCCGGTGAGCGATCTGCAGAGTGAACACCTTTCGTTGGAGGAGATTTTTCTGGCCTATTACAAAAATGATCAGGGCGAGGGGCGGAACTGATGCCGACGGAATTCAAACATACCCTGCGCCGCCTGCGCGGCCAGATCATCGGCTGGGCGGCGGGTGTGGGGATTTACGGCCTGTTGATGGTCTTCTTCTATCCCTCCATGCTGGAGATGGAGGGGATGATCGACGACTATATTGCCATGTTCCCGCAAGGAATGCTGGCATTTTTCCAAAGTATCAGAATTATCGCCACCCCCATGGGTTACCTTGATGTCTATTACTTCTCCTACCTGCATCTGATCATCGGCATCATGGCGGTGAGCGCCGGGGCGGGCCTGCTGGCTGCTGATGAGGAAAGAGGGGTTCTGGATCTGGTGCTGGCTCACCCGGTGAGCCGCAGCGGCCTTTTTTGGGGCAGGGCACTGGGGCTGATCACGTCCTTGGTGCTGGTTCTTTCGGTGGGCTGGCTGAGCTGGCTGCTTCCCGCGGGTCAGGTAGGGCTTGACCTGAGCCCCCTGGAACTGTTTAGGCCTTTTTTGCCGCTGCTGGCGGTGCTTTTGTTCTTTGCGGCCGCTGCCCTGCTGCTGAGCATGATCATGCCCGCGGTGCGCCTGGCCGGCATGCTCAGCGGCGCCCTGCTGGTGGGAAATTACCTCCTGCAGGGGCTTTCCAGAATAGACGACAGGCTGGAATCGCTGATCCGCTTCACCCCCCTCAACTATTACCAGGGGGGTCTGGCGGTGGAGGGGCTGAACATGAATTGGCTGGCCGGCCTGCTTCTGGCTACGCTGCTTCTTCTGATCGGCGCCTGGATCTTGTTTTTGCGCCGCGATATCCGGGTGGGTGGTGAAAGAAGCTGGAGTCTGCTGAGCATTTTTAGGTAATCTGCCGTGGGCAGACCATACCTATACCGTAAACCTGTTTCCCGAAAGGGTGATCGCCAGTGGCGGTTGGGAAAAGGCGTTCCCCGGCAGGGGCGATCACCGAGTGAAGGGGGGTTCAAAGTGCCTCTTAAATTCCTACATACCGCCGATCTTCATATCGGCATGGCTTTTGGCAACCGGGGCTATCCGGAGGAGGTCCGGGAGCGTCTGATGGAGGCCCGCTATGAGGCGCTGGAGCGCCTGGTGGAGTTGGCCGGCAAGGAACAGTGCCGGCTGATGATCATCGCCGGAGACCTCTTTCACCGTACCAACATGTCCCCGCAAGCGGTGGCCCGGGTGCTGATGATTTTGAACCGTTTCCAGGGCTGCGTGGCCTTACTTCCCGGCAACCACGATTACTTCGACCCCTACGGGACTCTCTGGAAGGAATTAAAAGGGGGGGCCTTCGATCAACTGGTATTGCTCACCGAGATGCGCCCCTATCCGCTGCATGAACAGGGAATCGAGGCGGTGCTTTACCCCGCGCCCTGCGACAAAAAGCACTCGGCGGACAACCGCCTGGGCTGGATCGCCGGCCTTGGCCAGAGGCCGGCCGGCCGCTGGCATATCGGGGTGGCCCACGGCTCGGTGCAAGGTTGTTCCCCCGACTTTGCCGATCAGTATTTTCCCATGACCGAGGCGGAACTGGCCGGGCTGGGGCTTAATCACTGGTGCCTGGGGCATACCCATGTGCGCATCCCCGATCTGGCGGAATCAGGCCGCCGACCCTTCTTTTACAGCGGCACCCCCGAGCCCGATGGTTTTGACTGCCGGCACGGCGGGTATGCCTGGATCGTCGAGATGGATGGCTCCGGCGGCAGTTCCTGCCGCTCGGTGGAGACGGGCCGGTATCGTTTCCTCGAAATCAGCCGTCAGGTGGAAGGTGTTGCCGGGCTGGAGGAACTGCAGCGGGAACTGATTGGCCGCGGGGAATGCCAACTGCTCAAGTTGAAACTCACCGGTACCTTGCCCGAGGAGGATTTCAACCGCCGTCACGGCTGGTACGAAAAATTGCGGGAAGCTCTGCTTTACCTGGAGAAAGACGACAGTGAACTGGCGGTAGAGATCACCCCGGAGGTGATTGCCTCTCTCTTCCCCGCCGAATCTTTTCCCCACTGCTTGTTGATCCGGCTGGAGAAGAGAGGCGACAAAGAAGCCCTGCAGCTGGCCTACCGCCTGATCAGCGAGGTGAAGAGATGATCATCAAAACGATTCGCCTCACCCCCTTCGGGGGGGCGGCCGAGAAGATATATAATTTTGAACCCGGCCTGAACGTGCTTTTGGGGCCTAACGAGGCCGGGAAGAGCACCCTGGTGAACGCCCTTTTTGCCGCCCTCTTTGTGCCTCCGGAGACAAAAAAAAACGCCGACGACTGGAAAAATTTCCTGGCCAGGTACCTGCCCCATCCCGGCGGTGATACGGCCAGGGTGGAGGTGGAGTATGAAACCGACGGGCCAGAGCCGGGGCGCTTTCACTATCGCCGTTCTTGGGGGGGCCGCAAGGAGGAGCGCCTGCTTCTGGCCGACGGGCATGAAATAAACGAGCCCGGCCCGATCCGGGATCGGTTGCGGCAGTCTCTGCGCTTTGGCCGGGGCACCTACCAGGGAGTTTTATTTGCCCGGCAGGAGGAGATGCTCTCCACTCTGGAGAGATTGAAAGCCGATCCGGAGGCCCCCCAGACCATTGCTCACCTGTTGCGTTCGGCGCTGTTTGAAGCCGGTGGGGTATTATTAGAAGAATTGGAAACAGCCATTGAGGCCGAGGAAGAAAAACTTTTACAGAACTGGGATCTGCAAAGGGATGAACCCCGGGGGGGAAGGGGGATTGGTAACCCCTATAAACGGGGGGTCGGAATGGTCCTGGCCGCCTACTACCAAAAAGAGGAACTGCGCCAGAAATTGAAAGAGGCCCGCGCCGCAGAGGAACACGAAGCGGCACTCTCCGGGCAGCTCGGGAGCACCTCCTCCAAACAGGAGGGGCTGCTCATAAGACTCAAGGCTCTGGAGGAAGTGGAGGGGGATATCCGGCAGCGCGGCAGCCTGCAGCCGGAACTGGAGGCGATCAGGGTCAGGGAAGGCATACTGAAAAAAGTCCATAGCGAGTGGCCCCGTACGGAGGAAAGGGTAAAGGGGGTCGCCAAGGAACTGGAGAAGGCCCAAAAGCAGTTGGTCCGGCTGGAGTTGGAGCAGAAAGAAACTTTGGCGGTGCTTGCCGCCCGCCGGGAGAGAGAACTTCTCAATAGGGCCCGGCCGCTGCAAGAAGAGGTGGCCGGCAAGATAGGTGAACTGAAAAAAATACCCACCCTGGAGCGGGCCGATCTGAATTTTCTGGAAGAAAAACTGAAGGAGCGCACCCGCCTGGAGGCGGTGATTGGGGCTATGAAGCTCAGAGCAACTTTTAAAACCCGGCGGCCCCTGGAGATGAGGATCGGTTCTGGCCTTGACGAACTCCGGCCTCTTACGGTAAGGAGCGAAAATGTTTTTGAGGGAGCGGGGCAGTTGCTGCTGGAAAGCGCCGATTGGTCCTTGAAGATTCAATCCGGTGCAGGCGATGTAGCGGCGCTGCTGGAGCGCTTGAAGCAGGTTCAAGAAAGTTTTGCGGCCAGAATGGCCGCGCTGAGATTGAAAGATATTGGAGAGGCCCGCGCCCTTTTGGCCCGCCGCGAGGAGTTGAAAAAGTCTTTGGAGAACGCCGGTTACCAGTTGAGGGGGCTGCTGGGAGAGCGCACCTTTGCCGACCTGGAGCAGGCGGTGGCAGGGTTGATCCCGGACCGGCCGGTGAGGGATCCGGAGCAGATTCAAAACGATATTCTTGATGCCAATGCCTCCACCAGTGTGCTTTCAGTCGAGCAGGAGCAGCAGAACAAGAAACTTCAGGCCTGGGCCAATGAGTTTGGGAATGCGGAGAGGGTTTTGGATGAAATGGTAGAGCTGAAGAGCCAGTCCCGGGTAATTGGGGAGAAGCTGGAGAAACTGGCCCCCCTGCCCCCCGGGGTGGCCACCGCCGAGGAGTTTTTCGCGATCCTGAAGGAAACCCGCCTGAAGCGCGAGCAGGGAGCGGGGCAGATTGCCGCGCTGAGGGAAGCGCTGATCGCGGCCCGCGGCCGTCTGCCCGAAGATTCCACCGAAGACCTGGAGGCGGCGCTGGCGCCGGCCGGGGAGAAACTGAAGCGCCTGAAAAGCCAGGCCAGGGCAATCCGGGTGGTCAGGGAGGAATTTCAGGCTCTGAAAGAAGAGATGGACCAAGACACCCTGAGCCCGCTGATCAAAACCTTTGTCTACAATTTGAGCGTGGCCACCGATAACCGCTTCATTGCCGCCGGCATGCAGGGCGCGTTGCCTGCTGAAATAATCACCGCGGAGGGCCGAGCGCTGCCCATAGAGTTGCTCTCCACAGGGACCGCCGGCAGCGTGGCCCTGGCCCTGAGGCTGGCCTTGGCCTCTTATCTTCTTGGTAAGGAGAGCGGCTTCATGGTCATGGACGATCCCCTGGTCAACCTGGACCCGCAGCGCAAAAAGGCAGCAGCCCGCCTGATCAAAGAGTTCTCCCGGAGCAAACAGATGATCATCACCACCTGCGATCCGGGAACCGCCGCCCTGCTGGGCGGCAAAGTGATTTCCCTGTTACTTTGAGGGGACTGTGGTTCCGTCCCCTAAACTATTTCGGGGGTTTTTTTATTTTGACAAAGGTGCCCCTTTCCCCGGATTTCATCTCGATCAATTCTGCTGCCAACAGGTGACGCAGGTATTTTTGCACCTCTGCCGGATGAACGCCCATGATCAAGGAGAGATCATGGGCAGTGCAAGGTCTTCGTCGAATGGTCTGGAGAATAGTTTCGCGGTAATCTTCATCAAAGTGAGGGGTTTTTGTGCGGGAACGTGGTTTTTCAATCAGCCCGGCTTTATCTCCCAGGTAGGCGGAGATCTCTTGCATTTTATCCGGGGCGGTCTCCTTTACCCAGGGCTCGGCCCCCGGCCGATCCAGTGTGCCCAGTAAAACCTGGTCCGGCTCTATTTTCTCCACAGCAATCTTTATAGCCGCCAATTCCCGTTCGGTGTCGTTCAGGCCGGGGACGATGAATATTTCCAGGGGCATCTTTCCCCGGTATTCCCGCCTCAGAGCGGCCAGACCATCAATTATCTTCTCACATTTAAGAATGGGATGAGGGCGGTTCAACCGCCGAAAAGTGTCATTCGTGGCTGCGTCCAGGGAGGGGATGATCAGGTCCGCGTGCAGGACCTGCTCGCGGACCTCCCGGGAGGAGAAAAGTGTACCGTTTGTGAGAAGGCAGACCGGGTATTGCGGGAATCGCAGTTTGATATAATCGATTACCTGATCAATATGTATGTGTAAAGTGGGCTCCCCGGAACCGGCAAAGGTTATGTAGTCAAGCTCGGGTTTGTTTTGCAGGAAATTATCCAGTTCTTCTAGAACCCCTCCCAGCGGCACGTATTCCTTTCGGGCTATAGTCAGATCGGTAGTCCGGCCGCATTCACAGTAGACGCAGTTCAGGGAGCAGGTTTTGGGCGGAACAAGATCGATCCCCAGTGATGTGCCCAGGCGGCGAGAGGGAACGGGACCGAAAAGGTACTTTTTTTTCAAGATTCACATCTCCTTGCATGACCCCTGCGCGGTTACGAGTCAAAATGATCAGGAGGCGGAAAAGGGTTTCCAGTATATTACTAGATTTAGTATAAAGCGATCCGGTGGAAACCGCAACCGGCGGGAACGGAAAGCTGCCCCGAGACTTTCGTAAAAATATTGTTCATTTTCCCTCTAATTATTAAAAATAGGCGGACGCAGGCAGGATTTTTTCTAAGATTTACGAATATTTTAAAGGCTAGCTAAAATTTAACGGGGAGGGTGAGGCTTTGCATAAAACAGCATTGATAATTGAGGATCAGAAGGGAATCGATATATTTCGCATACTTCAGGAAACAGTGGATCTGGAAATTATCGGGCTGGCCGATCTTTCTGGTGATCCTTCCTGGATATCGGAGGAGGAACGACATAAATATTATATTACCACCGATTTGACTAGGATAGCAGCGCTGTCCGGCCTCAATTCGGTGGTGGTGATTAGTGACGGCCGGCAGGTGACGGCACGGTTAAAGCCGCTTTTAAAACCTGATCTGGAACTGATAATAATGTCCCCCGAGGGATTTTTCATGACTGTGCTCAGTTCGGGGAAACAACTGCTTGAAGCCAGATTGCTGAAAGGAGAGCTATGGGCTGTCCTGAATGCTGTCCAGGATCCGATCGAGGTGGTGGATGCCAAGGGGGTAATCAAATATATAAACCCTGCCTTTACCAGGGTATCCGGGATCCCGGAAAGCAAGAGGGTGAACCAGAATATTTTTGAGGTGTCCCCTTACGGCGCTCTTGCCCAGTCTCTGATCCTTCAAAAGCCGGTGGTGGGGTACCGCACCTATGTGGGGGGAAGCAATGCCGAGGTTATATCCAATGCTTCTCCGATCATCGTGGATGGCAAGATCAGGGGAGCGGTGGTGGTATTCCAACTGGTAAATGATATTTTAAAACTTATGGATCAGCTCAATTACAGCAATGCGGTGATTGAAAACCTGTATGCCCAGATCGATCAGATCTCCAGCAGCCGCTGGAGCTTTGACGACCTGGTAGGAAAAAGCAAATCATTTCAATCTACTATAGAAGTGGCCCGAAAGGTTTCTCGCAGCGAGTCCACGATTTTTCTGATCGGGGATGCCGGTACCGGTAAAGGGGTCCTTGCCCAGGCCATCCACAATTACAGTCCCCGCCGGGGAAGGCCGCTGATCAGGGTTGATTGTAACTCCATCCCGGAGGCGGTTCAGGATGTGGAGTTGTTTGGCTGCGAAAAAGGGGCCTTAACCGGAGTGGTTCAGACCCGTCTGGGGAAGATCGAACTGGCCCGGGAGGGGACGCTGTACCTGAAGGGGATTACCTCGCTCAGCCCCTATGTTCAGGCCAAATTGGCCAGGGCATGGCAGGCCGGCGAGTTTTTCCGCATTGGCGGTGAAGAACCCATAAAAGTAGAGGTGCGTCTGATCGCCTGTTCCACCATGGAACCCAAGGTGGCCCTCCGCAAGGGTCTTTTAAATTCGGATCTGTATCAATGCCTGAGTGCAGTAGAGGTCTGTCTGAGCCCTCTGAACAAAAGGTTGGAAGATCTCCCTCTGCTGGCGGAACATTTCATGGGGCTGTACAATCATAAACTTGGCAAAAAGGTACGCCAGATTTCTCACCAGACCCTGCAATGGCTGGCCGAATATGACTGGCCGGGAAATATCAGTGAGTTAAGGAATGTTATGGAACGGGCGGTAATTGTGGCCGAGGGGCCGGTAATTGAACCCCACCATCTGTCTCCTTATGCCGGCAAACACAATGCGGTGACAACTCCGGTGTTCGATGAAATCATGCCCCTGGAAAAAATGGAACAAATTTTGCTTAAACAGGCCCTGAACCGGTTTGGCGAGTCTCTGGAGGGAAAGAAAAAGGCGGCCCAAGCTCTCAACATTTCGCTGGCCACACTTTATAACAAGTTGAAAAAATACCACTCAAACCTGTAACTCCCAAGATCAAAAAAATTAATTTGTTGATCCACAAAATTTCAGGGGGATAAAAATAACCCCCTGAATTGGTCATGGCGGAAAGGTTTTGCCGGTGGTTATTGTGAAAGGAAAGATATTGTATATAATTGAATAGATAGCTTGCAGATTCCGGAATTGATGGGAACAGGAGGTTCGCCGGGTGAAACTGTACGAATATCTGGGAAAACAACTTTTTGAGCGCTACGGGATTCCCGTCCCCCGGGGCAAAATGGCCACTTCGGTGGAGGAAGCGGCAGAGGTGACGGAATCAGCTGCCAGGTGGGGAAAGGGCGAAGTAGTTATAAAATCGCAGGTGTTGACCGGAAAACGCGGCAAGGCCGGGGGCATTGCCTTTGCTTCCAACCCCGATCGGGCCCGTGCGGAGGCGGCCCGGTTGTTGTCCTTGAAAATACAGGGGATGCCGGTAGAAAAACTGCTGGTGGAAGAGAAACTGTCTATCGATCGGGAGTTTTATCTGGCTGTAGCCGTGGATGGGGCTGCCCGCAGCCCGATTCTTCTGGTTTCGCTGGACGGGGGCATGGAAGTGGAGGATGTTTCCGCGGAACGGATGATCCGCTGGCCGATAAATGTTAATATAGGTATAGAGGGGTATATCGTCCGGGAAATTTCCCGCCGGCTGGGAATATCCGGCGATTTGCAGCAGCAGTTGTTGGCCATTGTGCCCAAACTATACAGACTTTTCCGGGAGCTGGATGCAGAATTGGTGGAAATCAACCCCCTTGCCCTGTGCGGCCGGGAACTGGTGGCTGCTGATGCCAAGATTACCATTGACGATGATGCCCTGTATCGTCATCGGGATCTTCCCCGGATCACTGAAAAAACACCCCTGGAGTTGAAAGCCGCTGAGTTGGGGTTGTCTTTTGTAGAACTGGGGGGAGAAATTGCGGTGATGGCCAATGGAGCCGGCATAACCATGGCCACACTGGACATGGTTCAGCATTATGGCGGGACACCGGCTAATTTTTTGGATCTGGGGGGCGGGGCAGATCTGGAGCGGACTGCCGGCGCGCTGGAACTTCTCCTAGGTACTAACCCCAGGGTAATCCTGGTCAATATTTTTGGAGGCATTACCCGCGGTGATCTGGTGGCCGGCGCTTTTGCCAGGGTCAAGATGACCCGGGGGATCGGCGTTCCGGTATCCTTCCGTCTGGCGGGAACCAATGAGGAGGAAGGCCGATCCATCCTGGAAGGGGCGGGGATCAGGGCTTTCCAATCCATGGAAGATGCTGTTCGGCATGCGGTGGAACTTGACTCCGCTCAAACCTGAACCCTGGAAGAATGGCACAATAATTGAATTTTTAGTTTGGGGAGGCTGTGGGGGATGGCTGTTTACATAAATGAATCAACCCGGGTGCTGGTACAGGGCATTACGGGCCGTCAGGGCTCCTTTCACACCGCGCAGATGCTGTCCTACGGAACACGATTGGTCGGCGGGGTATCACCCGGTAAAAGCGGGCTCGCCGTGGAAGGGGTTCCGGTCTATGGCACGGTATTTGAAGCCATGGAGAAAGGGCCGGCGGAAGCGTCCATTTTGTTTATCCCCGCCCCCTTTGTCCGTGATGCCGTTTTTGAGGCCCTGGATGCCGGGATCAGGTTATTGGTTATTATTACGGAGAGCATTCCCTTGCACGATGCCCTGGATATAATGGACTATGCCCGGCAAAAAGGGGCGCTGGTGGCAGGCCCCAACACTTTTGGCCTGGTCTCCTCGGGAAAGTGTAAAATCGGCATCATGCCCAACCGCATCTATGTGCCCGGCCCGGTGGGGGTGGTCTCCCGCAGCGGCACTCTCAGCTATGAGGTTGTGAGCAATTTATGCGAAGCCGGCTTGGGTACCAGCACCGTGGTCGGCCTGGGCGGTGACCGGGTGGTGGGTCTGAACTTTATTGACGTGCTGAAAGAATTTGAAAATGATCCCGCCACTGAAGTGGTGGTAATGTTGGGTGAAATTGGCGGCAGCGCCGAGGAGGTTGCTTCCGAATTCATTGCCGAATATATGACTAAACCGGTAGTGGCCTACATTGCCGGTAAAAGCGCGCCTCCCGGCAAGCGTATGGGACATGCCGGGGCCATTATTGAAGGGGGGAGGGGAACGTTCGACAGCAAGATAAAGGCCTTACGCGGGGCTGGGGTTCAGGTGGCCGGGTTGCATTTTGAGGTTTCCGCACTAGTAAAAAAAGTATTAGGTAATTAGAGTTACGGGGGGATTTACAGTGCACCAACAAGAGAAATTGACTCAGTTGAACCGCAGAAAGAAATCCTGGCAGGGCAAGGTAGACAGTATCCTGGAAAAACACCCGGAACGCAAACCGTTCAAGTTGGATTCGGGACAAAAAATCAAAAGGATCTATACGCCGCTGGAGTTACCGGATTGGGATTATTCTGAAAAACTGGGGTTTCCTGGGGAATTCCCCTATACCAGGGGCGTCCAGCCTACCATGTACCGAGGGCGCTTGTGGACCATGCGCCAGTATGCTGGATTCGGCACTGCCGGAGAGACCAATGAACGCTATCGTTATTTGCTGCAGCAAGGCCAGACCGGTTTAAGCGTGGCTTTTGATTTGCCTACCCAGATCGGCTACGATTCGGATCATCCCTTGGCCCGCGGTGAAATCGGAAAAGTGGGGGTGGCAGTGGACACCCTTGAAGACATGGAAATTTTAATGGATCAGATCCCGTTGGAGAAAGTCAGCACCTCCATGACCATAAACGCGCCGGCGGCCGTTTTACTGGCTATGTACATGGCGGTTGCCGAAAAGCAGGGGGTTCCCTTGGACAAAATTCGGGGGACCATCCAGAATGATATTTTGAAGGAGTACGCCGCTCGGGGGACATATATCTTTCCTCCTCGTGAATCAATGCGCCTGATTGTGGATATATTTGCCTATGCGGTAAAAAATATTCCCGCTTGGAACACCATCAGTATCAGCGGTTATCATATCCGGGAAGCAGGCTCTACCGCTGTTCAGGAGTTGGCATTTACCCTGAGCAATGCCATCGCTTATGTGGAGGCGGCTCTGAGTGCCGGGCTGGAGGTGGATCAATTTGCTCCCAGGCTATCCTTCTTTTTCAATGCACATGTTAACTTTTTTGAGGAAATTGCCAAATTCAGGGCAGCCCGCAGGATCTGGGGCCGGATCATGAAGGAACGGTTTGGTGCAAAGGATCAGCGTTCTCTTACCATGAGGTTTCATACCCAGACCGCGGGGAGCAGTCTGATTGCCCAACAGCCGGAGGTTAACTTGATCCGGGTGGCCTTCCAGGCTTTGAGCGCGGTTCTGGGGGGAACCCAGTCGCTGCACACCAACTCCATGGATGAAGCGCTGGCATTGCCCTCCGAGCATTCCGCCCTGTTGGCCCTGCGCACCCAGCAGGTTGTGGGGTATGAGATCGGGGCCGCCGATACGGTGGATCCGCTGGGGGGCTCGTATTACGTGGAAGCGCTCACTGATCAGATCGAACAGGAGGCAGCCGGCTACATCAAGAAAATAGACGATCTGGGCGGGGCGGTTGCCGCCATCGAACGGGGATTCATGCAGCGGGAGATACAGGACAGCGCCTATCGCTATCAGAAAGAAGTGGAATCGGGGGAACGAGTGGTAGTCGGTTTAAACCAGTTTACCAGCGACGGTGAACCGCTCACCGATCTGTTGAAGGTGGATCCGGCGGTGGGGGAGCGGCAAATCGATCGACTGAAAGCAGTCCGTCGGCGGAGAGATCAGAAAAAGGTGGCTGAGGTTCTGCAGGAACTGCGGCGGGGAGCACAATCGAAGAACAACCTGATGCCCTACATATTTGAGGCTGTCAAGGCTTATGCCAGCCTGGGAGAGATTTGCGGTGTGTTAAGGGAAGTATTTGGAGAATACAGGCAACACATTACATTTTAAATCAACAGAGGTCTTTGTTTTTATTTATTTTAACAGTGCATATGCATGGCTATTGTTTTAGATCGGCCGTGAACGCGGCCTAAAAGCCTGGCATGGATAGAAAGGGGAACTCAGGTTAAAATGAGCGGACAGCCCGTACGGGTGTTGGTAGGCAAGGTTGGTCTTGACGGGCATGACCGGGGAGCCAAGGTAGTGGCGCAGGCATTTCGTGACGCCGGCATGGAGGTAATCTATACCGGGTTGCGGCAAACACCGGAACAGATCGTGGAGGCGGCTTTACAGGAAGACGTCCAGGTAATCGGAATCAGCATCCTTTCCGGAGCACATATGCAGTTGTTGCCACTGGTGGTGGATCTTCTGAGGAAGCGGGAGGGGGGGGATATCCTAGTGGTGGCGGGAGGGGTAATTCCCGGGGATGATATTCCCTACCTGAAAGAAGCCGGGGTGGCCGAGGTGTTTACCCCGGGGGCTGCAACCAGGGATATTATTGAATTTGTTCATCGCCAATTTTCCCGAAATTGAATCGGGTTCATGGTTTCCCGGGATTTGCCTAATGTATAAAACGGGGGCAAACAGCTCTGTCTGCCCCAAATATTTATTAATGACCATACTATAACCGGGATCGGGAATGAAAGGGGGTTCGCAACCCTTGTTGGAAAAAATAGATCATCTGGGGATAGCGGTGCGGGATTTGGAACAGGCGCTCCTGATATTCGGGGAGAAGTTGGGGATCGAGGTAGGGGGGGTGGAAGAGGTGGCCGAGCAGAAGGTCAAGGTGGCCTTTCTGCCCCTTGGGGAAAGCAATCTAGAACTGCTGCAATCCACTGATCCTGAAGGGGCGGTGGCCCGGTTTATAGAAAGCCGGGGAGAGGGTATCCACCATGTTGCCTTCCGGGTAAAAAACCTGGAGGAAAGCCTGGCCCGGTTGAGGTCCAAGGGGGTGCGCCTGATCGATGAAAAACCCCGGCTGGGAGCAGGAGGGGTAAAAATAGCCTTTCTACATCCCAAAAGCACCGGCGGGGTACTCGTAGAGCTTTGTGAACATTGATGTTTGGTGGCCTATAAAATCAGGAAAGTGGTGAATGTATTGGAAAAAAAGTTGCAACATTTGGAGCAGAGGCGGCGGATTACCCTGGATGGTGGCGGCGAAAAACGCGTTCAGGCCCAGCATGAGAAAGGCAAGGGTACCGCCAGGGAAAGGCTGGCCATTTTTTTGGACGAGGAAAGTTTCGTGGAACTGGGGACGTTTGTGCAAACCGGCCTGGATGACGCCAGTTCGCTGGAGATCAACAACCCCGGCGAAGGCGTGGTTACCGGTTACGGCACTGTAAACGGCAGGAAGGTATTTGTATTTGCACAGGATTTCACGGTTGCCGGCGGCTCGCTGAGTGAAGCCCATGCCGCCAAGATCTGCCATGTTCTTGATCTGGCTGCTAAAAACGGCGCCCCGGTAGTGGGGCTGAACGATTCCGGGGGGGCCCGCATCCAGGAAGGGGTTTATGCCTTAAACGGTTATGGATCCATATTTTCCCGCAACTCCGTTTATTCGGGGGTTATTCCCCAGATCTCCGTTATCATGGGCCCCTGTGCGGGGGGAGCGGTGTATTCCCCATCTTTGCAGGACTTTGTGTTCATGGTTTCCGGAAGCGGCAATATGTTTATTACCGGTCCCCAGGTCATTCAGGCGGTAACCGGCGAGACGGTAAGCAGCGAGGAGTTGGGGGGAGCCCTGACCCATAACCGCAACAGCGGAGTGGCTCATTTTATGGCTGAAAATGAGACGGAGTGCTTGCAGCAGGTAAGGGCCTTGCTTGGCTATCTCCCTTCAAATAATATTGAAGATCCCCCTGCGGCGGCGGCTGCCGAGCCGGAGTTTGATCCGGAAGAGTTGATCAAAGTTATTCCAGACAACCCCAACCGGTCTTACAATGTCAAGGACATCATTTCACGGGTGGCGGACCGCGGATCGTTTTTGGAAGTTCATCAGCACTACGCCCAAAATGCGGTGGTGGGCTTTGCCCGTCTGGGAGGGGCGGCAGTGGGGATAATTGCCAATCAGCCTCATGTTAAAGCCGGCTGTTTGGATATCGATTGTTCGGACAAGATTGCCCGATTTGTCAGGTTCTGCGATTGTTTCAACCTGCCCTTGATTACATTTGTGGATGTGCCGGGATACCTTCCGGGGGTGGAACAGGAATGGGGGGGAATCATCCGCCACGGTGCAAAGGTGCTTTATGCCTATTCCGAAGCCACCGTACCCCAGATGTCGGTTATCCTACGCAAGGCTTACGGTGGTGCTTACATTGCCATGAGCTGCCGCTCTTTGGGCGCGGATTATTGCTTGGCCTGGCCCAATGCGGAGATTGCGGTAATGGGGCCGGAGGGGGCCATAAATATAGTTCACCGACGGGATATCGAAGCGGCTGAAGACAAACAAAAATGCCGCCAGGAACTGGTGGAACAGTATCGCCAGAAATTTGCCAACCCCTACATCGCTGCCGCCAGGGGATGGATCGACGAGGTAATAGATCCCCGGCACACCAGGGTTTACCTGTTGAAGGGCCTGGAGATGTTGCAAAACAAGCGGGTTCAACGGCCGATGAAAAAGCATGGGAACCTGCCTCTATAAAGCGATCCGCCCGGATTCTTCGTTTCCCGGGAACACTCCTGCGGGGCCGGCAGGTTGACTTTTCAGGCTGACGGCAGTAAAATCGGGGATAATTCCGGGGGTTGGCAATTGGGGTATACAAGGGTATGCATTGGGGAGGCTTTGCATCATGGCAGATTCGGATTCATGTCGGCCGGGTGAAGAGAAAAGACAGCTGGAACCTGCCGTCAGCCGGACGGTTGCCGGCAGGACCGGGCTTTCCGGGCCGTCACCGCAGGAAAGACTGGCGGCCCTCCTGTCTTACCTGTTGGGCTGGATAACCGGGACGATCTTTTATTTTACCGGTAAAAGCAAGTATGTAAAATTTCATGCCCTGCAGTCAACAATTGCCTTTGGGGTGATCACCATTTTTCAGGTGGCAATCCGCCTGGTCAGGGATGCGCTGTCATCATTTCTACAGCCGGAATCTACATATTTGCTGCTGAACCTGCATGGCATGATCAGTGCTGTTACCTGGGTCGGTGCCCTGGTGCTGTGGGCGTTTCTGATGTCTAAAGCAAATCAGGGAGAGAGCTACATTCTCCCGTTAGTGGGGGAAATCGCCACCCGCTACGGGGTGACCCGGAGGTAACCGGGGGCGTGACCTAGGGACGGGGGGGCTAGAGCCTGGACACAGGGAAATTGGCCGTTTCCTCTTGACATCTGAGGACGGTATGGTAATATTTAAAACATATCAAATTATAGCAAACTGTCGGTGATGGGGAGAGTAGCGGCGGGCGGAGATCAAGCGAGCCGGGGATGGTGGAAGCCCGGATTGGAAGCCGGCCGTGAAGCGCACCTCGGAGACGAAGGCTGAAACCGCTTCGGGCGGCGTGTAGGCTGTTCCGGAACCTGCCGTTATCAGGGCAGCCCTGGCGGGCTGCAAGAGTGGGCTGCTCGGGCAGCCAATAAAGGTGGTACCGCGAGAAACCTCTCGTCCTTGGATTTGTGGGCGAGAGGTTTTGGTATCGAGGAGGGATTGAAAATGGTAAAGGTGGCCGTGCTCGGCGCTACCGGTTATGCCGGAGCGGACCTGGTGCGCCTGTTACATTGTCACCCCGGCGTAGAACCGGTATTTTTAAGCTCCGAAAGTTATAAGGGTGACCGGTTCAGCCAGGTTCATCCCCAGTTCAGGGGGTTGGTGGATCTGCCGTTGCAGCCCCTGCAGGTTGATGCCATCCCAAATGAGGTGGATCTGGCTTTTTGCGCTTTGCCTCACGGCAAGTCGGCTCCGGTAGTTCCGGCTCTGCTGCAGCGCAATCTGAGGGTGGTAGATCTGAGTGCCGATTTCCGGTTGCACCAGCCCTCCTGTTACCCGCAATGGTACGGCTGGGACCATCCGGCCCCGAGTTTGCTGATCGATTCCGTATATGGATTGCCGGAGATATATGCTGCCGAAATCAGACGGGCCCGGCTGGTGGCCAACCCCGGTTGTTTTCCCACCGGGGCGATTTTAGCCCTGGCCCCCCTGGCTGCCGAACGGTTGGTGAATTGGGAAAGTGTAATTATTGATGCCAAGACCGGAGTATCCGGTGGCGGCCGCACTCCCCGGCCGGGGTTTCATTTTCCCGATTGCGCGGATAATTTCAAGGCTTACCGGGTAGGCAACCACCAGCATACCCCGGAAATTGAACAGGAGCTGGCTGCGCTGGCTGGGTTGGAAGAAGTGGGAATAACCTTTACTCCTCACCTGGTGCCTATGATCAGGGGGATTTTAAGCACGGTCTATGTAAACCACCCGGAACGAACCCTGGATGAAATGTACGCCCTGTATGAGGATTATTACCGGAAAAAATTTTTTGTGCGGGTGCGCCGTGAGGAGTTGCCTGAAACCCGAATGGTGCGGGGCAGCAACTACTGTGATCTGGCCTTGAGAGAAGACCGGCGCGCGGGACGGCTGATAATCATCTCCTGCATTGACAATTTGGTTAAAGGGGCTTCCGGGCAAGCGGTACAGAACATGAATCTCATGCTCGGGTATCCCGAAGAAGAGGGGTTAACCCAGGTTCCTGTGTAGCGATATCGTCAATTGTGGTTTAATCGGTGGTTTACCGGTAAATTAACAGAGCCAGCATAGCTGGGAAAGGTGTGGTAGGTCATGGGAACAGGGCCGGAAATTCAGCAGGTTGACGGCGGGCTGTCTATTATTAGGGGTCTCAGCGCCTCCGGAATATCCTGTGGTTTAAAACGCAATAAAAAAGATCTGGCGATCATCTTCAGTGAGCGGCCTGCCGCGGCGGCCGGAGTATTTACCTGCAACCTGGTGCAGGCTGCTCCGGTTAAGCTGTGCCGGGAAAGAATCGCCGGTCCGGTCCGGGCCATAGTGGTTAACAGCGGCAACGCCAATGCTTGCACCGGTGAGACGGGACTGAAGAATGCTTTTGAAATGGCGGAACTGGCCGGGCAGAAATTGAAAGTAAGCCCGGAGGAGGTACTGGTATGTTCCACCGGGGTAATCGGGCAGCAACTTCCCATGGAAAAGGTCAGGGCCGGGATCGGCACGGCGGCAGACGCCCTTACTGGGGAGCCTGCGGGGGCTTTGAGCGCGGCAGAGGCCATTCTGACCACCGACAAGGTGATCAAGCAGGCTGCATACCGGCTCCTCCTGCCGGCGGGAACGGTACATCTGGCAGGCATAGCCAAGGGATCGGGAATGATCGCCCCCAACATGGCTACCATGCTCGCCTTTCTGGTTACCGATGCCCTTGTTCCCCGGGAACTGCTGCAAAAACTGCTGAGACGGGCGGTCGGCACTACCTTCAACCTGATTACCGTAGACGGTGACACTTCCACCAACGACACGGCCCTGCTGCTGGCCAATGGCGCCGCCGGAGTAGCGATCAGCGAGGATGACGGTTCCGCCGATCTTTTTTGCCGGATGTTGGAACAGGCCTGTTTCAAACTGGCCTACCAAATTGTGGCGGACGGTGAGGGGACCACCAAAGTGATTGCCCTGTCCATTGCCAACGCGCCGGATGTTTTAGCCGCCGGGCAACTGGCGAGAGCCGTGTTGAACTCCCCCCTGGTGAAGACCGCCTTTTATGGCGAAGACGCCAACTGGGGCCGGATCATGTCGGCGCTGGGGAATGCCGGGGTAGATTTTGATCCTTCAAAGGTGGATATCTACCTGGGACCGGTACAGGTAGCGGCAGGCGGGGAGGCGGTTTCCTTCGATGAGCAGGTCGCTTTGGGTGTGCTGACGCAGACCCACATCCCGGTGCTGGTGGATCTGCATGCCGGACGGGCCGGGACCACTGCCTGGGGAGCCGATCTGAGCCCGGAATATGTAAAAATCAACGGAAGCTATCGCAGCTAAGGGGTGAAAGCAGATGAAAATTGATATACCGGAATTAATTGCAAAGGCAGAAGTGCTGGTAGAGGCGCTTCCCTACATCCGGGCATTTGCCGGCAAGATCTTTGTGATCAAGTACGGAGGCCAGGCCATGGTCAGCGAAGAGCTCAAGGCTTCTGTAATTACGGATCTGGTGCTTCTGAAATATATTGGCGCCCACCCGGTACTGGTGCACGGCGGGGGCAACGAAGTAAACGAAGTGATGGAGAAGCTGGGCAAAAAGCCGGTATTTGTGAACGGACTGCGCGTCACTGATGATGAAACCATGGAGATAGTGGAGATGGTTTTACAGGGCAAGATCAACCGGCAGATTGTCAGCCTGGTTAACCAAAAGGGCGGGCAGGGGGTGGGGTTGAGCGGCAAAGACGCCAATCTGTTTCAGGCCAGACGCATGCTTCCTCAACCGCCGGCCGATGATCCTGACGGGGAACCCGTGGATCTGGGGCGGGTAGGGGAAATAACCGCCGTTAATCCGGAGCCCCTTTTGATTATGGTCGAACACGGCTATATTCCGGTGGTCTCTTCGATTGCCGCCGGGCCTTCCGGGGAAAGCCTTAACATAAATGCGGATCATGTGGCCGGCGAGCTGGCGGTTGCCCTCAAGGCGGATAAATTTATTTTGCTGACCGACGTGGAGGGCATTTACCGCCTGGAAAGCAGCCGAGAGCCGGTATTTCTTTCCGCCATCAGGGGAGAAGAGGCCCGGGAGATGATTGGGCAGGGATTGATCAACGGGGGCATGATTCCCAAGGTTGAATCATGCCTGCAGGTAATCGAGCACGGCATATCAAGGGCTCACATCATCGACGGGAGGATCTCTCACTCCATACTGCTGGAGGTGTTTACCGACAAGGGGATCGGGACCATGGTTACCGGCTAGCTGTGGCCTCCGAACAAATCAAAAAAGATACGGGGGGCTTTTGAGATGGGCTCTATTCAGGAGCAGGAAGGTCAATTTATCATCAATACCTATAATCGCCGGCCGGGGATAAATCCGTTGCTGGTAAAAGGGGAGGGAGCTCTGGTCTGGGACGAGCAGGGCCGCCGCTACCTGGATTTGCTGGGCGGACTGGCGGTAAACGCAGTGGGCCACTGCCATCCCCTGGTGGTGAAGGCGATTCGGGAGCAGGCGGCGGAGCTGATCCATACTTCCAATTTGTATTATACCGCGCCCCAGGCGGAGCTGGCCCGGATATTGGTGGAGAATTCCTTTGACGGCCGGGTATTTTTCGCCAACAGCGGGGCGGAGGCCAATGAAGCGGCCATCAAGTTGACCCGCAAATATGCGGGCCTGCAGCACGGCCCGGGGCGTTTCCATATTGTTACTGCCGAACGCTCTTTTCATGGGCGGACCCTGGCCACCGTTACCGCCACCGGACAGGAAAAATATCACCAGGGGTTTGAGCCGCTGGTGGAGGGGTTCCGCTACGCCGTATTTGATGATCTTGATTCCTTTGTCCGCTTGGTGGATAAACAGACCGCGGGGATCATTATCGAACCGGTTCAGGGAGAAGGGGGAGTATACCCTGCCGGGGAAAGGTTTATCCGGGGGTTGCGTGAGCTCTGTGACCGGGAGGGGCTGCTGCTGATCTTTGACGAGGTGCAATGCGGCATGGGCCGCACCGGACGGCTGTGGGCCTATGAAAATTACGGGGTAGAGCCGGATATCATTACCGCCGCCAAGGGGCTGGGTGGCGGCCTGCCCATCGGAGCGATGCTGGCTCGAAAAGGCGTGGAGTCTGCATTCAAACCGGGAGACCATGCCTCCACCTTCGGCGGCAATCCGGTGGTCTGCCGGGCAGCCATCGAAGTATTGCACATTTTGCTGGAAAAACCTTTTTTGGAACAGGTCCGGGAAAAAGGCAGGCTGTTTAAAGACGGGCTGTTGAAGCTGGCGGAAAAATATCCCTTGCTGATCAGGGAGGTGCGGGGCCTGGGGTTGATGCTGGCCATGGAGCTTGCCGCTCCGCCGGCCCCTTCTTTTCAGCGTCGCTGCCAGGAGCGGGGGATGCTGGTCAATGCCATCGGTGAAAACACGATCCGTTTTTTGCCCCCACTGGTGATCACGGCGGAACAGCTGGAACATGCTCTGCGGGAATTGGAACAGATTTTAATGGAGGCGGCGAAGGGCAACTTGTCCTAAAATATCGGGAGCTAGGAGGTAATATTGATCGTCGGTGGGGTGGGCATCCGGTCCCCCGCGACCTTAAAATTGCCGGTATGGACTGTGATATAATGAAATTAATATTTACATAATGTGGGGGAGGTTAAAATTTGAAAGCAATGATCCTGGCGGCGGGTCTGGGGACCCGGCTGCGGCCTCTGACAGACTATGTTTCCAAACCGATGGTCCGGCTGGCCGGGAGACCCTGTCTGGAACATACCATCCGCCTGTTGAAAAAACACGGCTTTAACGACCTGATCATCAACCTTCACTACAAGCCCGAACTGATCCGGGACTATTTTGGCCACGGGGATAAATTTGGGCTAACCATAAATTATTCTTTTGAGCAGGAGCTCATGGGCACCGCCGGCGGGGTAAAAAAAGTGGAACAATATTTCAACACAGGACCGGTACTCATCATCAGCGGGGACGCCCTGACTGATATTGACCTCTACCGGTTCTATTGTTACCACCGGGATAAAGGCGCCATGGCCACACTGGCTTTGAAACAGGTGGCCAATCCGGCTCGCTATGGTGTGGTGATTACCGATGCCAACGGATTGATCACGGCTTTTCAGGAAAAACCTTCGCCCGGGGAAGAAATCAGCAATCTGGCCAATACCGGCATCTATCTGTTTGAACCTTCAGTCTTTTCCTATATACCGAAAAATAGTTTTTTTGATTTCGGGCGAGATCTGTTCCCCTTGCTGTTAAAACAGGGGAAAAAAATGGCCGGTTACATCATGCGCGAATACTGGTGTGACATCGGCGATCTAAATGTGTACAGGGAGGCCCATTATGATATGCTGACCGGGTTGGTGGAAGTGGATATACCCGGGAAGCGCTTTGAATCCAATATCTGGCTGGGCAAACAACCGGACATAGATCCCTGTGCCACTCTAGTCGGCCCGGCGGTAATTGGGGACCGGTGCGTAATCGAAAGAAAGGCCCAGATATATGGACCGGTGGTGCTGGGCGAGGGGACGGTAATTGGCGAGGGAACAGTGATCAAAAGGGGCATCTTGTGGGGAGATGTCCGGGTAGGCGAAAATAGCCATCTGGTGGATTGTATAGTGGGCGAGCGTTGCCGGGTGGCTTCGGGATTGTTTTTAGAAAACCAGGTTCTGGACAATCAGATTTTGGAGGGCATCCGGAACCTGGGGGAGAGAGGTAAAATCTGAAATAACCTTGCTGCCTTGGGCATACATATTACTTAGCAGCCAAAAAGGCGGGGGGAAAAAATTGAGGAAAGCTCCGGCAGTGACGTTGATATTTGGCTTACTGATTGTGGCGGCTTTGACTGCCGGCTGCAACCGGGGAGGGAAAAGCCCGCAGGCCAATCCAGAAGGAGTTGTGGAGGCATTCATAATTTCATTCCAGCAAAAAAATCTGGAAGCCATGAGTGCTCTGTACTACAACCGGCGTTTCAGTTCGGAAGAAGAAGAATTCCTGTCCAAATTATTTACAGTAATCGAGATCAAAGAATTTGCAGTCGAGGAGGTGGTCCTGCTTTCGGAGAAGGAGGCAGAGGTCAAGACTTCAATTGCCATGATCATTTATAATCGGGAAAAAACCGCCCGGAATACATTTCGGGTAATAAAAAAAGAACGCCTTTGGTACCTGTCCAGCCAGCTTTAAACGGGTTTAACGAACCTCTCAACCGGTCCTGTCTGCGGGATGTCTGCCGGAGGGTTGATTTCTAGCCGGAACTGCAAACCATAGCCCTGACCCAAAGTCCGGCGGGGCCTTTTCTTTTAAACCTGCCATATAGATGATATAATGTAATAGTCCTAGTTAATAAACGCTTACCAACATATAATCCAGATGCAGGGAGGCGATACTTTTGAGTGCGCTCCCGGATGAAACGGCGGCTTTTTTGAACTATCTGCCTGATCCACTATTTGTAATTGATCGGGACCAAGAGGTAATCTGGTGTAACCGTCAGGCCGGTGAAATTTTTGAGTTATCAGAGGTTTGCCGCCTCCCTCTGGTAAAGGCCACTGGCATCAGAAAAATCGGGCAGTTGGCCGGCCAGGTTCTGGAAAGCGGATTACCCCTTGAATTTTCCTATGAAAATACCACCTTTAAAATAAAACGACAGGAAAAACATTATTTCTTTCGAATTTCTGCCATTCCCATTAGCCTCAATGAACTGCAGGGTGCGATTGTGTTGTTAACCGATGTGACCCGCTTTCAAGAAATGGAAAAAATCAAAAATGATTTTGTATCTGTCGTCTCCCATGAGTTCCGCACCCCTTTGACTACGATTATTCTGGGGGTAGAGATGCTGCTGGAAGGGATGCTGGGGAACCTTACCCCCCGGGGGAGAGAAATTATGGAAGCAATTCAAGGAGATTGCCGACGTCTGACCAGGCTGGTGGAAAATCTGATGGAGCTTTCCCGAGCCGAGTCGGGAGCAATCCTAATTGAACCCGAACCGGTAAACGTAACTGATCTGGTGCAGGAAGCGGTTCGGCCCCTGGAAATTCAGGCCAGAAATAAAGAGGTGAAACTGATTGTTGATCTGCCCCCGGAGGCCCCCATGGTGGAGGCGGATTTTAACAAATCGATATGGGTGCTTACCAACCTGATCGGCAATGCCCTGCGCTATACCGATGCCGATGGAAGTATTACCATAAAGGTGCGGGAACACGGCAGTCGTGTTTTTATTTCCGTCCGCGATACCGGCTGCGGGATACCAAAATCATTCCAGGATAATATTTTTCGCAAGTATGTGCAGCTTCAGGGGCAGGGGAAAGGCAAGCGCGGCGGTGCCGGGCTGGGACTGGCCATCGCCAAGGACATTGTTACCGCTCTGGGTGGGGAGATCTGGTTGGAAAGCGAGGAGGGAAAAGGCAGCACTTTTACCTTTACCCTACCTGTATTGCGGCAGGAGAAAAAGATCGAAGGAGGGATTTAAATGAGTTCTGAGGTTTTACTGGTGGAGGATGAGAAGAACATCATACTGGGAGTCAGGACCTGCCTGGATGCGGTGGGTTACCGGGTCCACGTGGTAGAAGACGGAGAGCAGGCGCTTAAGTATCTTGAAACACGGAAACCTGACCTGGTGCTGCTGGATCTGATGCTGCCCAAGGTAGATGGGTTCGAAGTATTAAAAACAATTAAGCAGGATGACTCGACCAAAGAAATCCCGGTGATTGTACTCACTGCCAAGGTCAGTCGGGAGGATCAGAAAAAAGCGCAGGATCTGGGTGCCGATTGTTACATGACCAAACCGTTCCGGCCACAGGAACTCTGGGATAAAATCAAAGACTTTTTACCCGGGGCTGATCAGGAATGAGCAGAGCCTTGATATCTGATTTCAGGTTTCCCGGTTCTGTTGTAGATAAGAATTTTAGGGAGAAGGTGTTTTGAATTGATACCTGTTAAGGTCAGGGAGATAGTGCTGGATCAGGTTCAAAACCCTCTGCTGCTGCTGGTGGACATCGAGGAATCAATGGTGTTGCCGATTGGCATCGGGTTTTGGGAGGCCCAGGCGATTGTATTGAAACTTCAGGGGCATGTTCCTCCCCGGCCGTTAACCCATGACCTGTTTCAAGATTTATGCAGCCATTTGGGGGCCTCGGTAGAAAAAGTAGTGATCAATGATATTCGCAAGAGTACTTTTTATGCTGAGATCTATCTTACCAACTCCGCCAAAGAAGAAGTGGTGGTAGATGCCCGTCCGAGCGATGCGGTGGCGCTGGCCCTGACGGTGGGCTGCCCAATTTATATTACAAAAAATGTTGCCGCTTACACGGTCTCGATAAAGGATCTGCTGGAGGAACAGGAGAAAGGGTCTTCGGGGTTTGGCGAGCCTGATGAGGGCGGGCCCCATTTACACTGAGAAAAACAAGGTGATCAAAAATGCCGGTGGCAGCGTGTACGCTTGAAATTCATATTCCCGGTGCCGGGTCTTTAAAAAAAAACGCCGTGTGTTGAAAAGCCTGATTCAACGCTTGCGAAACCGGTTCAACATATCTGTTGCCGAAAGCGGATATCAGAATCTTTGGCAGCGTTCGGAAATAACCCTGGCCGCGGTCTGCCACAGTTACAACGGCACCAGTGAAATAATCCGGCAGATCATTGATTTTATTGAGCAGGACGGCCAGGTTGATGTGATCAGTTATTCAGTGGACACTTTATAATTCCGAGTTGCTTGTAGATCTGGCTGCGGCAGGAGGAACAGCGGTTTGGAGCCTGAGGGGGAGCTGTTTGACAAAGCAATCGCGCTGGCTCATCATCTGGTATCCTGCCGGCTAGTCCCGGGGGATCTGGCCGCGGATGCCACTGCGGGCAACGGCCACGATACATTGATGCTGGCCCGGCAGGTGGGCCCGCAGGGGCGGATCTATGCCTTTGATGTTCAGCCGGAGGCATTGAACCGCACCCGGGAGCTGCTGAACAATGAGAGCATGGCTGAGCGGGTAACCCTTATATCCGACGGGCATGAGCACATGTCCGGGCACGTCAAAGACAGGCTGGCCGCAGTGATGTTCAACCTGGGATACCTTCCGGGTGGAGACCGGAGTATCATTACTACTGCCGGAACTACCCTGGCCGGAATCCGGGAAGCGCTGCTTCTGCTCAAACCGGGCGGCCTGGTGACAATTATTGCCTACACCGGCCACCGGGGGGCGGAGGAAGAAAAAAAAGCGGTGATTGACTACTGCCGGCAACTTGATCAGCGAAAATATACCGTAATGCATGTTAATTATATAAACCAGATTCATTACCCTCCGGAGCTGCTGGCTATCCAGTTTCGGCCCTAATCGAAGGACCAGCAGATCCGTTCCCGCCAATATTAAACCGACCGGCTTGGTAAAGCCTCGCCGAGCCGCGGCGCTCAAAAGGCCATAAAACAACCTATTACAACCGAATAACCCGATCCGAGAAGTTGACTTTTAACCCGAGATTGGTGTATACTGAATTCGCTCGGAGCCGTGGTGTAGCGGTTAACATGCCGGCCTGTCACGCCGGAGATCGCGGGTTCAATTC
>CAZPFS010000026.1:0-28101 GCA_964585925.1 uncultured Syntrophomonadaceae bacterium
ACAGGGATTTCCTTTGAACCGTTTTTAATGGATATTCAAACCTACCTCCGCTATTGCCACCGGGGACAGCCGCTGGGTGAGTCTTACCTGAACAAGCTGGCCGCCCTTCTGGAAAAACCGGACTACAAAATCTTCCACCCCCTGATTGTGCTGATGCTGGAAAAAAAGATCAGGATCGAACAGGAGGCTGTATCAATTCAAAATTTAAGGGCCCCTGTTTAAGAAGCTGCTGAATCGCCTTGAATTCGGGGGTCCCTGCGACCCGGCAATGCTATCCAGAAAATCATCATAAAACAATAGTTCGCCCGGGGCGGGGCTGCAGTGGCAGACTGCCCTCAAGGGCGGCCTGCCTTTGTTAACGGGTTAGCGGTATGCTTGCTGAACAGTGTCCCCCCAGGGAATCAATAATTTCACCTTCCATCAGAATCTGCACAGCCTCGATCCCCTTAAGTTGGATCACCGTCCAAACAATGGAATCCAGCAAAATCCCCTCCTCCTCGGCACCATAATACGCCGCGCTAATTTCAGCGGAAAAATCCACATAGGCAATCCCATTTTCTACCTTTAAGTCAAGTAGCCTGGTCCCTTCGGGGATGACCCGGCTTAAGCCTTTATCCCGCGGTCCCCTGAGAAGTTCCTCCATCAACTCCCGAGCTTCCGGCTTCCCCTCCCTAAACTCCAATGGCCAATTTGGGCTGGACCCGTTTAAAGGTTTCTTGGGTCAGCTCCTCCGCCTCTTCACGGTTTTGAACCCGGTAGTAGATATAGCGGTAGAGCCGCGGCCATATTTCCCTGGCCAGCTGCTCGTTTCCGGTTGAAAGTCCATTTTCCGATCTGTTTTGTGACACCGATATCCTCCATCTTCGCAGGGTGACGCGACCGGCCCCGTCAGCACCCAAACGGATCCCAGGGGATGGTCGGGGATAGGGGGAGCAATTTGCCCTGCTCAGTTTTGGATCTTTTCCAGAGCAATGATAGTCATGATCGTGGCCTGACTGTGTTACTCAACCGTATAGCTGAATTTCACCTGATCGCCGGTTTCCAGGCCGTAGCCGGCAAATTCTTCCTGAACCTGGGAACTCAACTGGAAAGCCCGGGGGGCCAACTCCTCGGGAACACCGCTGATCCCGATCTCAATGGAATGGAGATCG
This sequence comes from uncultured Syntrophomonadaceae bacterium, assembly GCA_964585925.1. Lineage (GTDB taxonomy): Bacteria > Bacillota > Dethiobacteria > DTU022 > DTU022 > JAAZLS01. The sequence goes on from CAZPFS010000026.1 coordinate 1,152, forward strand.
ATCTGCCCCAGGTAAGTTCCCGAATCCCGCTTGAGTTCCCCTGCCGGCTTTTCCTGTTCCGGCTGGGCGTAATCGCAGCCTACCGCCAGGATCAACGCCAGAACCAAAAATAAGATCACCGGTTTAAATTTTTTTCCCATTTTTGTTCCTCCATCCGATTTGGGGTTAAAATTTTAGCCATAACCCCGCCCTATTAATAAAGATGAGCGTAACCCGGTTTTGTTACGCCATGTACATGGATTTTAAAGAAAAAATACTTCCCTATAAAGTACGGGTTGAACAGAAAGCCGTATCTATTCAAGGATTTAAAAGACCTACTTGATAAACGCTTGTATCGCCTTGAATTCAGGGGTTCCCGCCGTTTTTAGCAGATCAAAAACGGCGGTTTCAGCGTCGGTGATTACCGCTCCTTCCTCCCTCATCAATTGCACTCCGTTTTTATGGTTATCCTTGCGGCGGGAGCAGACGCCGTCCTGTAAAACATAAACCTTGAATCCCGCCGCCGCCAGATCCCTGACCGTCTGAAAAACGCAAACATGGGTTTCACATCCGGCAACCAGTATTTGCCCCCGACGAAACTCCCGTAATTGCGCAAGGGTTTCTTCCGTTACCGCCGAAAATGTGTTCTTTTCCAGAAGCAGGTGTTCCCCCAGCAGTTCTATAATATCCGGCACCGTCTTTCCAAGACCCTTCGGGTACTGCTCAGTTACCACAACCGGTATCATGAGCTGCCGGCAAGCAGCCAGCATGATCCCCACATTTTCAGCAACCTTTTTCGCCTGATCCATAACCTTCATCAATTTTTCCTGCAGATCAATGATTAGAAAAATTGATTCATCACTTTCCAAAAAATGTTTTTCCATCTGAAAAGCACCTCCCGGCAATGCGGATTTTTGTTGCTGGTTTAGTTATTTGTTTGGTGTTGGTTTGAATTCATTAATTCCACAGTGAAGTAGTTACCTATAACCTGTTAAAAACCCTGTTTTTAACTGAAGAAATAATTCCCATCAAATTCAAGTACAATCCGACAATCGGTGACTGGTGAGGCAATTTAATGCTTGTGGGAAATTTGAATATAAGTTATAGTTGTGACAATTAATACCTGCTGTCAAATATTTGGAGGTGTAAAATGAAGGATGCCCCATTTTATGAAGTGAGAAAAATCCGCGACTTGCGGGACATGCTTCAACAGAGCGTAAAGCTGTATGAAAATCATGTGGCATTCATGGTGAAGAAAGAGCGCGGCGGCATATATATAAATGTGACCACCAGGGAATTTTCAGACGACGTCAATGCCTTTGGGACGGCGCTTCTTCATCATGCCCAAGCCGGCAGCCGAGTGGCGATCCTGTCCGAAACACGTTACGAATGGTATGTGTCCTATCTCGGTGTAACCAACGGCACCGGAATTGTCGTTCCCCTTGACAAGGAGTTGCCGGGGGCGGAAATTGCTGGAATGCTCAACCGGGCCAAGGTAGGCGTACTGATCTATTCCGAATCAAAACAAAAACTGATCGATGAGATTGGCGGCAACATCCCAGGGGTCGAGATATTTATCTGCCTGGATCGCCCGGAAAAACGTGAAGGGATACTTTATTTCGGAGATTTGATAGAAGAAGGCCGTAAATTGCTGGCAGGTGGGGATCGGGCCTTTCTCGACGCGCCCATCAACCCGGAAGCGATGACCATTTTACTGTTCACCAGCGGAACCACCGCCGAAGCCAAAGCGGTGATGCTCTCCCAGAGAAATATCTGTGCCAACCTGGAGGGTATGTGCTCCATGCTCTACATCGGTCCCGAGGACCGGTTCCTGTCGGTGCTGCCTCTCCATCATACCTATGAATGCACCTGCGGGTTCCTCTGCCAGCTTTACCGCGGCTGCACTATCGCTGTCTGCGAGGGACTGCGCTATATCACCCAGAACATAAAGGAAAGCAAGCCTACAATGATCTGTGTGGTGCCCCTGATGCTGGAAATGTTCCACCGGGCCATCATGAAAAAGGCAAAAGCCGACCAGAAAATGGCCCGCAAGTTCGAGTTTGGTTTAAAGCTGACGAGAACGCTGCGAGTTTTCGGCATCGATCTGCGCCGCAAAATATTTGCCCCGGTGCATGAGAGTTTCGGCGGTAATCTGAGAATGCTTATTTCCGGCGGCGCCCCCGTGGATCCTCAAAAAATGCGAGATCTGCAGGATTTGGGTATAGCCTGCCTTCAGGGCTATGGTTTAACGGAATGCGCACCGATTCTGGCCCTAAATCGCGATATTAATTTCAAAGACCATGCCGCCGGTTTACCCCTTCCCGGGGTTGAAATGAAAGTGATCGATCCGGACGAAGACGGTATCGGCGAGCTTGTCGGTCGCGGCCCAAATGTGATGCTCGGTTATTACGAGAACCCGGAAGCAACTGCGGAGGCAATCGACAAGGAAGGATTTTACCATACCGGTGACCTGGGGTACATTGACAAGGACGGGTTCTGCATCATCACCGGGCGCAAAAAGAATGTGATCATTTCCAAGAACGGCAAGAACATTTTCCCGGAAGAAATCGAACTGCTGCTCTCACTGTCCCCCTATGTGGCGGAATCCCTGGTCTCCGGTGAAGATGACCACCGGGACGATCTGATCATTACCGCCACCATTTTTCCGGATATGGATGCGGTAAAAGAAATCCTGGGGCCGGAACCAAACAAAGAAGCCATTCAGACATTGCTGGAAGAAGAAGTTAAAAAAGTGAACCAGCAACTGGTGGCGTACAAGCGCATCCACCGGGTGATCTACCGGGATACGGAGTTTGACAAAACCACCTCCAGGAAAATACGAAGACAGTACAAATAATATTTGGGCGAAACCTACATCGCCGCTGCATTTGAAGGGGGTCGGGCATGCCCGACCCTAGGTTTTGACCCAGTCAAAACCGCCGCTTTGGAAACCCTGAAGATCCAGGGTCACGTATTCAAACCCCAACCGCTTCAAAGAAACGACGATTTCTTCGCGCCTGTCCAGCACGGCGCCCTGGTCCTTTACCGGCACCTCGATCCGGGCCATCATCCCGTGGCAACGCACCCTGAGATCCCCCCTGAACCCGGCCTGCTTCAGGTAACGCTCGGCCCTGGAAACCAACCCCAGCCTTTCCGGATCCAGTCTCTCCCCGTAAGGGAAGCGGGTAGCCAGACAAGGAGAGGCGATCCGATCCCAGGTGGGCAAACCGCGACTCCGGGAGAGTTGCCGGATCTCCTCCTTGATCAACCCCGCCTCCATGAGCGGGCTGCCGATACCGTACTTTCGGGCGGCGATCAGGCCGGGGCGGTACTCGCCGGCATCATCACGGTTGGAACCCTCCATCACCGCCGGCAACTTGTATTCCGCAGCAATCTTTCGCAGGCGCATGAACAGCTCACATTTGCAATAATAGCACCGGCGCGGCGTGTTCCGGACAAACTCCTCCCGAGAAAGTATTTCAAATGGGACAAGCAGGTGCTTAATCCCCAAAAAATCGGCTATTTCCCGCACCCCCGGAATTTCCCCCTCCGCCTGAAGCCCCGAGACGGCGGTTACCGCCAGCACCTTCTCCGGACCCCAGGCTTGTTTGGCCTTGAAAGCCAGGAACGTGCTGTCCACCCCCCCCGAAAAAGCCACCACCCCTCCCGCAAATTCCCGCAGCAGCAGATTGAGCCTCTTTTCCTTTTGAAACATTTCTTTTTTCAATTGTTCCCGGCCCATCACCAACACCCTTCGCCGGACCCGCCGTTTACGGTCTTGATGGTCGGGCTGTAAAGCTTCCCCGTAAGTTCAGCCAACCGGACTATATTCTCTTTGAGCATATATTCTTCCAGTCCCTTGATAATTTTGGGCATCGCCAGGGGGTCTCTGAAATTGGCGGCTCCCACCGCCACCGCAGCAGCCCCGGCCAGTATGAATTCCAGGGCATCGCGGGTGTTGGCGATGCCGCCCATGCCGATCACCGGCACCGGCACCGCCTGGGCTACCCGCCAGACCTGGTAAAGGGCCACCGGCTTGATCGCCGGCCCCGAGAGGCCCCCGATGGTATTTCCCAGCAGCGGGCGGCGATTCTTAAGATCCACCGCCATGCCGGTCAAGGTATTGATCAGTGATATGGCCTGCGCACCCGCCTCCACCACCGCCTGGGCCATCTTTTCAATGTCGGCCACATTGGGGCTGAGCTTGACAATCAAAGGCAGGGAGCAACTTTTTTTTACTGCCGCCGTGACCGCCGCCGCCTGATCGGGGCAGGAGCCGAAAGCCAGCCCTCCCTCCTTGACATTGGGACAGGAGATGTTCAGCTCCAACCCGCTGATTCCGCCTGCTTCCCCCAGGCGCGCCGCCAGCTCTGCATATTCATCCACGGCATACCCGGCCAGGTTGACGATGACCGGCAGGTTGTAGCCCCGCAGGAAGGGCAGCTTCTCCCGTAAAAATACCTCCAATCCCGGATTCTGCCAGCCGATGGAATTCAACATCCCGCAGGCAGTCTCTACAATACGGGGAGGAGGGTTTCCGGCTACCGGCTTTAGGGTAACCGATTTTACCACCACCGCCCCCAACAGATTTAAATCAAAAAAACAGGCATATTCTTCACCAAACCCGAAACAACCCGAGGCCGGCATCACCGGATTTTTAAGTTTTATTCCTGCGATCTCCACCGACAGGTCGGGAACGACCATTTAGCTCCCCCCGTTCATAAACTATTTTCCGCATAAAACAGTAAAAGGCATAAGGCTTAATAAAGCCGAAGAGATCCTAGATGTTATGAATCCCCAGGCAAACCGGATGTGATTGATCTTTAGCCAAAACCGGGTCTCAAATCACCGGGCGGGTAAAAGCCCCGTCCGGTTCCCCGAAAATTTTCCCAGCCTCCATTACTACCCGGCCCCGGATAATAGTGGTCACTGGAACCCCTTTAACTTTAAACCCATCAAAAGGGGTTATTTTCGACTTGCTGTGCAGCTCTTCCGCCCGCAGCACCTTTTCTTTTTCCGGATCAATAATCGTAAAATCGGCATCAGAACCCCGGGCAATCAGGCCTTTGCGGGGATAAAGATTAAACCGGCGGGCCGGGTTCTCCGAGGCAAGTGCGGCAAACCGGTTTATAGTCAGCCTCCCCTTGTTTACCTCGGTTAACATCAGGGGAGCCAGGGTTTCCACTCCGCAAAAGCCGGAAACAGCCTCCCATATATTCGATTTAAATTTTTCCTCGGGGGTATGGGGAGCATGATCGGAGGCTATAACCCCTATGATCCCCGTGGCAAGGGCCTCCCAGAGCGCCTCTTTGTGTTCAGGAGAGCGCAGCGGGGGATTGACCTTGGGCAGCATTCCCAGCCGCGCCGTCGAGGCGCTGTCCAGCAGAAGGTAATGGGGGGCGGTCTCTGCGGATATATCGATCCCCTGCCCTTGGGCTCTCCGAACCTGCCCCACCCCTTCTCCGGAGCTGAGATGACAGATATGAAGCCGGCATCCGGTTCCCCGGGCCAAGTTCACCAGCCGATCGATCGCCTGCGCTTCCACCCACTCGGGGCGGCTCTCCTGGTGGGCCGGGGGATCGGTTCTTCCCTCTTCTTCAAGCCGCGCTATCCGGGCAGCGATGACCGGGCCCTCCTCGGCATGCACCGCGCAGCAGAGCCCCGTACGGCCGATGATCTTCAGGGCGATTTTCAGTTTTTCCTCCCCCGGCGGAGCCAAAGGGCCGGAAGTTTCATTCAAGAATAGCTTGAAACCAACCGCCCCCGCTTCCGCCAACCCTTCCAGCCGCCTTGTATTCTCAAAAGTCAGGGCGGCCATCAACCCGTAGTCAACCCAGGAGGTGCCGGCGATTTGTTCCAGCTTTTCAGACAGATTGGCGGTTCCGGCGGTGGTCGGCTTCACGTTGGGCATATCGATCACAGTAGTCATCCCGCCGCAGGCCGCCGCCAAAGAACCGCTATAAAAATCTTCCTTGTGGGTCAGCCCGGGGGTGCGAAAATGAACGTGAACATCGATTAAACCCGGCAAAACATATTTTCCGGAAGCATCGATAACTTTCCGGGCTTGCGGCTGTTCTTCTCCGTACACCAGCCCGGCCACCAGCCCATCCTTAACCAGTATCCCCGCCCGGATCGTCCCGGCGGAATTAACCAGCATTCCCTGTTTTATGTAAAGATCAAATCGCATGTTTGCCTCCGGCCGATGATGATTGTAACATGGTATAATGTTACCGTATTCTCCTTCGGGTATCAACAATTCACGAATTCCCGGATTGGCCTGCACCCAAGGTCGGAAAGGGGTAACCACAAATTGATCCCAAATCGGGGTTCCGGTGCGGTAACCGAAATTCTGGAAGCTGCTTCCGGCTGCTATGAACTAACGTTCCGTTCTTTTAAAGCGCTGAAAGCACTTCCGGGGCAGTTTTTGCAGGTCTCGGTCTCCCAAGGAAGCGATCCCCTGCTCAGAAGGCCGCTCAGCATTTTCGACCTACTCGAACAGGAAGGCCTGTGCAAGCTGCTTTTCCAGGTATCAGGCCGGGGGACTTCATTGCTTAGTAAGCTCCGGATAGGAGACGAACTCGACTTTATCGGCCCCCTGGGAAACGGGTTTACGATTAATCCGGGCAGCCCGCGGGAGGTGCTGGCGGCAGGGGGTATCGGGGTGGCTCCCCTGCACTACCTGGCCCGGGTGCTAAAGCAATCGGGCCCGGAGGTGGTGTTCCTTTTGGGGGCGGAAACAAAAAAGCGCCTATTGGCTCTCCCATCGCTGAGATCGCTGGAGGTAGAGGTGCAGGTGGCCACAAATGACGGCAGCGCCGGTCGGAAAGGTATGGTCGGGGAACTGCTGACCGAATATCTCAGGCATAACCCCGCCCCAAACAGCATTTACTGCTGCGGCCCCCGGCCGATGATCGAGCAGGTGGTAGATATAGCCGCCCGGCAAAAAATTCCGGTGCAGGCCTCCCATGAAGAGCGCATGGCCTGCGGGGTGGGAGCATGCATGGGCTGCGCATTCCATCACCCTGAGGAAAGCACCTGCCCCGGCGATTATCATTACTACCGCAGGCTGTGCCTGGAAGGCCCGGTGATCAGCTACCGCCACCGTCGTTAAAATAAATGTTTAGAGCCCGGCAGGCTTCTTCTTCCGCCAACTGGGGATCAACAGAAAACTCGGCTATTTTTACCGGCCGCAACAGGCCGGATCTCAACTCGGTGGAGAACCCGGTAAGCAAGCCGGAGCCGCATTTTAACCGGGCTGCTCTCTGCTTCAGAGCCGTACCCAGCCGGGGGTGACGGACGGATACCTCCTGGCAACCCTCATCCAGGCATGCCCAATCCACAGGCTGAAGCTCCAGGGAGGCGGTAAATACCGGGTATTTCTGCCGCAACTTCTCGTCCAGGGTTTCCAGATCCCGGCGGGTGATCAGCGATTCCAGGGGGTAACCCTGCCGTTCCAACGCCTCCTTGCCCCCTTCCTGGCGGTCCGCCAGCACATAGATCCGGTCTACAATCCCGCCGGCTTCCTCCACCGCTTTCACCGCAGAGAGAACCGAACCGCCGGTGGTCAAAACATCGTCGACAACCGCCGCCCGCACCCCTTTATAAAAAGGGCCTTCGATCCGGGAACGGGTGCCGTGCTGCTTTGGCTCCTTGCGCACGATAAAACTGGACAGCGCGGCCGGGTACCCAAAACAGCAGCTGAAGGCGGATACGGCGGCGGCCAGCGGGGCCGCTCCGAAACTAAGCCCGCCCACCGCGTCGGCGGACCGGGCAGGTATCCGGTCCAACAGCAGCCGGGCGGAGGTGTACAACCCCCGGGCCGATAAAATCACCTGCTTCCCGTTTAAATAGTAGGAACTTTCTTTTCCCGAGCTCAAAACAAATTTGCCCCGGGAGTAAGCGTAAATGTAGAATAATTTCGCCAGGTTTTCCGGCGTGGCTACCGGTTCAGGCACGATATCCCAACCTTTTTTATCCATATTATAACACTTGCCCCCGCCGGGGCAACCACAACCACAGGGACGGTGATTTTGGCCGGTCTACATTTTCGGTTCAAGTTTTTCAACTTCGGAAACACATTCGCTCTTGATTTTTTCAACCAGGAACTGCAGCGCGTCGATCACATGGGGCCTGATATCACCGCCGATCAACAGATACATTATATCGTCGCCAGGTTCAAGCGGGCCTTCATTAAGCCAGGCCCTAACCATAAAGATTCCCTTCATCTTGCGGGCTTCAGCGATGGCCTTTTCAACCTTTGCCCCGTTATATACAAAATCCATCCCCCCGACCGTGGACCCGTCATCAATGCCACGGTGCACCTTAGCCCTGGGTGTTTGTCGCACCACCCCGTTATGTACCAAAAACATCCCCTGCTGTAAAGCTGCTGGATCGGCTTTCGCCTCCCGAAGCCATTCGTCCATAGAAGGTGGAGCCTTTTTCAACCCCTGATCACCCATCCACTGATCCCCCCTTTCTTTAGATTATTATCCCAATTCTTCACAGCCCATATTTAACCCACAGGAAAAACAAAGCAACCGGGAAAAAACCGGGCTGAACAAACATGGAAGAAACAGGTGCATCCAAAGATCATTTTATCAGATTGCGCCCTGCCCGGGAAAAATTCAATGTACACACACATTGGGGGCAACTCGAGAACCCCGCCAACCTAAAAAAACAGGCCGCTATTTCTAGCCGGCCTGTTTGTTCTCCACCCGGAAGCCGCATTCCGCCAACTCCGGCAGGCAGGAGTAATCGGGAAGCCCGTCTTTCGTGGGCAGGATCACCTCGCCGCGGATCAGGGGGCGGGCATATTTTATGAATTCATCTGTAACATCGTTGCCTTCCGGAGAGATCCACTCTGCCGGCAGTTTCTTCTCCACATTGGCCACCCGATTTAACTCAATACTGCCGGTTTTACAGGCGTAATCAAGTTTGTCCCGAAGCAAGGTGACCATCAGCCCGGATTGCCCCTCCAGGGCCAGGTTGGCTGCTTGCCGGCCCACCAGATATGCCTCCTGGGCATCAGTGCGGGAGACGCAGTGGGCGGAGGACCTCTGGGCGGTACCCAGGTTCAGGCAGCGCACCTTGACCCCCATTTTCTGCTCCACCATCTCCTTCAGCGTATCTCCCAGACCGCCCAGACGGGCGTGCCCGAAAGAATCCCGGCCTTTGCCGGCAAAGATATAGCGGCCTTCTTTGTCCTTCAGCCCCTCAGAGACAACCACATAGACGTAACCCAACCTTTGGTAAACCCCTTCCACATCCTCCAGGAAGCGATCTTCACTGAACGGGACCTCCGGCAAATAGATCAGGTGGGGCGCTTGATCAGCCTCCAGGCGGGCCAAAGCTGCCGCCGCCGTCAGCCATCCCGCATTGCGGCCCATGGCCTCCAGAATCACAATGCGATTGCTGGTAATCAGGCCTTTAAGATCGATCCCGGTCTCCATAACCGTGGTGGCCAGGTATTTGGCTGCGCTGCCGTAACCTGGGCAGTGATCGGTAAAGGGCAGGTCGTTGTCGATGGTTTTGGGAACCCCGATCACCCTCATCTCGTAGTTTTTCTTTTCGGCCAGGCGGTGGATCTTGTGGGCCGTATCCATGGAGTCGTTGCCGCCCACAAAGAAGAAATAGCGAATATTTTTCTTCTTGAAGCTCTGCAAAAGCTCCAGATAATCTTCATCACCGGTCAATTTGTAGCGGCAGGAGCCCAGAGCCGCCCCGGGGGTATAGCCCAGCGCGGCCACCGTTCCCCTGGTCAGTGCAGAAAGATTAACCAGGTTGTCCTCGAGCACCCCTTTGATCCCGTAGAGCGAGCCGTAAAGAGTCCCGCCGCCCTCGGCTCTTTTTTGCCATTCCTGGATTACGCCGCAAACACTATTATTGATCACGGCAGTGGGACCGCCGGATTGGGCAATAATACCGTTACCTGACAATCTCAACATATGATCTCCCTTCCAAACAAATATATATTAAACAAACATATGGTAAGCCATCCCGTTATCATTACTGCCTTCTATATTACCGGCTTGGTCGATCCTCGTAAACCCGAATTAAATGGCGCTGCCGCCAAATATTTCCCGGGAAATGTAACCAGATTATTTTTCTGCCATAAAGGGAAAGTTAGAGCCGGATCCGAAAAAAAACAGGAGGTGACAACAGGTGCATTTGGATGATCGGATTTCAATGGAACCCGGATCGCCGCGCAAGGGCCAGCAGGTTCGGCTTGAGTACCAGGGATTGTTGATGCACAGCGGTGCGGACGCAGTGTGGATGCATTACGGTTTTGACGGATGGAAAAACGTGCGGGATCAGGTTATGGCACGGAGCCCTCAGGGTATTTTTCACTGCACTGCCGAGATTATAGGAGGCCGGGAAATGAACTTCTGTTTCAAGGACAGCGCGGGCAACTGGGATAACAATAACGGTCAGGACTGGTTGGCCCGCCTGGGATAAGCAGGGGGGGACGACCCTGTCCACCCGTAAGTGGATGACCCAATCCATCTCTGCTAATTTTGATCACCGGATCCTCGGCAGGTTGCAATATATCATCTGTACTGTTGGCCGTGGTTTCCTTATTTTTCAATAGCTTCCCGGGCCAGCCGGTCACAGCGTTCATTGTAGTGGTTCCCACTGTGGCCGGCCAGTTTTTCCCAAGCAACCTGATGAAAACTATTCAACTCCTGCAGCCTTACCCAAAGATCCCTGTTCTTGACCGGTTTTCCTGCAGCGTTGAGCCAACCGTTTTGTTCCCAGCGCCGGAACCAGTTTTTCCGGAAAGCGTTGATCAGATAGGCGCTATCACTGAATAGCCTTACCCGAAAACGATCCGGGAGCTGCTCCAGCGCCTTGATAGCCGCTGTAAGCTCCATTCGCTGATTGGTGGTGTCTCCTTCTCCGCCATAGATTTCATCTTCCCGTTCCCCGTTAATTATAATCGCCGCCCATCCGCCCGGTCCGGGATTGCCGGAACAGGCGCCGTCGGTATAAATGGTTGCTGCCGGAATATCTGCGAGATGATTGATCCTGACCAGCCTCCCTTCTATTCTCCTGAGCCCGGGCTGTTTGTATTAACCTGATTTTGACCGGCCAGACGCCCCAGTGCGTTGATGATCTGTTCCAATTCCTCCATTTTTTCCCCATAAGCTGACCAACGCCCTTCCCGCAAACTTTGCTGGGCTTGTTCAAATACCAACTGCGCCCGCCGGGCCAGCCCGGCCAGCTCTTGCTCTTCCTGCGGCGCCGGTTCCTGTTCCCCCGGCGGCTGTTCCTCAGTATCCGGAGGCAACAGTTGTTCCCCAAAGATGGCCGCCAGTGCCTGCTGCAGAGTGCGTTCCATGGCTATTGTCTCCTGGTAAACCACGATCACTCGGGCCAGTTCCGGGATGCCTCCCCCTTCCGCCTCCAGAAATATGGGTTCGATATAAAGCAGTGAATTGTTTATGGGAAGTACCAGCAGGTTTCCCCGAATCACCTGTGATCCGGCCTGCCCCCACAATGTAAGCTGTTCCGAAATGGCCGTGTCCTGATCAATGCGGTTTTCGATCTGTTTGGGACCCATGATCACCTGATCCTTGGGGAAAAGCAAAAGATCAATCTCCCCGTAATGAGATCCGTCACAACGGGCCACCATCCAGGAGATCATGTTGTCGCGTTTGGCAGGTGTGAATGGCAGGATCAATACAAATTCTTCTTCCTGGTAATCGGGAAGCTGAAGGATGGTGTAATAAGGCTCCATCACCTGTTCCTTGTCCCCGTACCTCTCAATCGGCAGGTCCCACAGATCCTCCCGGGAATAAACTATATTAGGGTCAGTGGTATGATAAAGGGTCAGCACCTGGGATTGAAGGTTAAACAGATCCTCCGGGTAACGCAAGTGATCAAGCAACTCCGGGGGCATTTCCTCCCGGGGGCGGAACAGACCCGGAAATACCCTGCTCAAGGTTTGTACTATAGGATCTTCCGGATCAACAATGTAAAAATCCACATCACCGTTATAGGCATCCACTACTGCTTTTACTGAATTACGGATATAATTGCTATCCTCCGTTGGAGTGGAATAGGGAAAATACTTGCTGGTGGTAAAGGCATCTACAATCCAGAACAGCCGTCCCTCATGGATTACCAGATAGGGATCATCGTCAAAATCCAAGAACGGAGCTATCTTGGCCACCCGGTCCAGTACCCGGCGATCAAACATCAGCCGGCTTTCCGGTTTGAGCTCCCCGGAAATCAGGATGCGGTACTCACCGAATTTCAGTGCCGCCACCAGTCGCCTCCAGAGAGAATTTAAGGGAATACCCCCCTCTCCCTCATAGGTTATATAGACATTCTGATCCCCGGCGGTGGCATAATGGGATTCGGGAGTGTGGGTGTTCACGATCACATAATCATCTGTAAGCTCACCAAAATAGATGGAAGGTTGTTCCAGTTCCAACCCCCGGCTGGATACAGGGGGGATATCTTTTACAAAAAACCGCGGCAACCCTTCTGCAGACACCTCATTTACCGGACTTACCGCCACCCCGTAACCATGTGTATACTGCAGTCGCATGTTGACCCAGGTCTGGGCCTGCGCAGAAAACCGGCTTTTGTCTATTTCCCGTGCCGCCAACGCAACCTGGCGGTAATCACCGTCTACCGTGTACCGATCGATATCCACGTCCTGGAACCGGTAGTAAAGCCTTATCGCCTGCAAATGATTCAGGGTATTCAACAGGGGGCGGTAATCCCACAGGCGGACATTGTTTATAGTGCCCGGACAATGTTCCAGATCATCCCAGGCAAGATTTTCGGCCGCCGTGTACTGGGCAGGTGAAATTTTATCCAGCCCGTAAGCCAGCCGGGTGAATTTGATGTTGTACTCCAGATATTTTTTTTCGCAGGAAAATTCCCGGGGTTCCACCAACAGGCTTTGTACTGCCGCCGGAAAAATTCCTCCTCCCAAAAAGGAAACCGCTATCAGGGCCAGTGCAGCATATACCGGTAGTTTAAGATGGCGTCGAAAAATACTTGCTACAAAGGACAGGGCTACCAGCAGGGACAGCACCGCCAGCAATCGCAGCACCCAGAGGTTGGCAAATATATCGGTGTAACCCGCGCCGAATACTTTGCCTCGTTCTGAAAACACCAGTTCCAGTTGCTGCAACCGGTAACCCCAGGCTTTCAAGGCAAAAGCAGCCGCCAATAAGGACCCCAGATGCTTCCATCCTGCCGGAGGGTATTGAAGCCATCGCCGCCAGGAAGGATTTATAATCAAATAGATTAGGCCGACCGCCACTAGGGAGACGATAATCGCCATCATCAGGTAACCATAGACAAACCTGTAAACCGGCAGTTTAAACAGGTAAAAGGATATATCCTGATTAAACACCGGATCATTTAACCGAAAGGGCACCGCTTTGAAATAATTCAGGATTTCATTCCAGTAGGCCCCGGTATAGGAAGTGAACACTCCCGAAAAAAGCAGCGCCAATATCAAATAAAAGCGAGTCAGCCAGCGAGAGGTAAATTGATCGGTAATACCCCGGGCCATCAAAAACTCTCTGAATTTGATATTGGGAAGGGGAACCAGGTGGCGGCGGGTTCCCAACAGGTTCGTATAGAAAAACAAAAACAGCAACAGCCAAGCGGCCATTCGCAGCCCCCACCGGGCAGCAAGTTGGGTGCGCCAGACTTGCTCCACATTCAGTTCCCTGAACCAAAGTAGATCCATGAAAAAATTTGCCCCACCCGCCAGCAAAACAAGCAAAATAATTCCAGCCGCCAGAACAATCAATATTTTTCGCCGCATTATTTCCCCTCCCTTTTGGGTTGATGGGATCCGGGCCCCTCCAGCCCCCGGAACAACCGGTTAAAGTGAATTTGAAAACCGGCGCTCAGTTTCACAGATATGATCACCGGGAGTACTTGTTTCCGGACAGTGATTAAAGTATAACAGATACCAGGCAGGAGTTACAGCCGAATCCCCCGAATTGAAACTAGAGAATATACTGGAAGGAGCCAAATTCATGAGCCTTATTCGCCATCCGGAACTGGCCCAAGAAGGGCTGGCCAAAATAGACTGGGCCTCCCGCCATATGCGGGTGCTGCAATCCCTTAACCAAACCCAGACCCCCCGCCAACCGTTTTCCGGGCTGCAAATTGCCATCTGCATTCATCTCGAGGCCAAAACCGCATATCTGGCTCGGGTTCTGAAACAATGCGGGGCCGCGGTATCCGCTACCGGCAGCAATCCCCTCTCCACCCAGGATGACATTGCCGCCGGCCTGGCTGCTTCAGGAATCATGGTTTACGCCTGGCATGGAGCCACGGAGGAGGAATACCGGCAACATCTGCGCCTGGCTCTGGAACCGGCCCCGGATCTGGTGATTGACGATGGGGGAGATCTGATCAACCTGCTGCATACCGAAAAAAAAGAACATCTCCCCAATATTCTGGGAGGAGCAGAGGAGACCACTACCGGCCTCAATCGCCTGCGGGCAATGGCCAGACAGGGGATGCTGGCATTTCCGGTAATCGCGGTCAACGATGCTCGCTGCAAATATCTGTTCGATAATCGCCATGGCACCGGTCAGTCGGTCTGGGATGGCATCATGAGAACCACCAACCTTCTAGTGTCGGGCAAAACAGTAGTGATAGCCGGATTTGGATGGTGCGGGCGGGGAGTGGCACTGAGAGCCCGGGGGTTGGGAGCAAAGGTAATCATTACTGAAGTAGATCCCGTACGCGCCCTGGAGGCGGCTCTGGAGGGCTATACCGTGATGACCATGAATCGGGCCGCCCCCGTGGGAGATATATTTATCACTACTACCGGCTGCAGCCGGGTTATCGGCGAAGGGCATTTTCCACTGATGAAAGACGGAGCACTGCTGGCCAATGCCGGCCATTTCGACGTGGAGATTGACAAGAAAGCCCTGGGACAGGCGGCGGTTTATGAGGGACAACCTCGGAACAATATCGGCCAGTACCGGTTGCCAAACGGCCGCCGGATCTATCTCCTGGCGGAGGGTAGGCTGGTGAATCTGGCTGCCGGAGATGGTCATCCGGCAGAAATAATGGATCTGTCCTTTGCCCTGCAGTTTCTGTCCCTGAAATATTTACTGGAAAACCGGGAACTCCCCCGGGAAGTGATTGCCCTGCCGCACCAGATCGACGAACAGGTAGCCCGTCTGAAACTCGAATCCCTGGGAATAACAACCGACAAGTTGACCCCGGAACAGTGCTCATATCTTAGCTCCTGGCAGGTATAAAGGACAGACCGTGTGAAATAACCGAATTGCAGATGGAGCCGAGGTGATTGTATAAATGTATAGGAGCTATAAACTGATGCCGGCGTTCGCGATCATCATTTTCCTTGCCTTTTCGGCATTCACCGGATGCAACCCGGGGGGAATCCCCCCAGAGAACAAACCGGTACGGGAGCCGGCTGGACCGGAAACCAACCATAATGAACCCATTGGGGGGGAAGAGAACCGGAACAATCGGGAAGAAACAAGGTCTGAACCTACTCCCGAAACGGTAACCGTTACCCTGTACCTGGCCGACCGGGAGGCAATAAACAATGGCCGTACTGAAAGTTATCTTGCACCAGTCCAAAGAACCTGCACCTATACCAGAAGGGTGTTGAACCTGGCATTGACTGAACTTGCCAAAGGCCCTCGGGAAGACGAAAACCATCTGTGCCCGGTAATGCCCGCCACCTCCTGTATTCTTGGGATCAATATTGAAAATGGCGTGGCTACGGTTAATCTGTCTTCGGAAGTCCTGACCGACAGCCCGGGAGGAACTCTGGGTGGAGGTATTTTTATAAAAGCCATGATCCTGACCTGTACCGAATTCCCGACAGTAGATTCAGTCCAAGTTCTGGTAGAAGGGGAAAACTGGTGCGACGGCCATGTAGTGTGGGATCGGCCTCTCGGACGCGGGGATTTGAATTTTTAAATGTATCAATAGATGGTAATATATTCTTCCAGCCCGGCAAATATACCCTCTCCAATACCGTTTACCTCCATGAGCTGGGTAGTATCGGTGAAATAACCGTACTTGTTTCGATGCTCTACTATCCGCCCGGCCCGGCCGGGCCCTATGCCGGGAAGAGTCATCAGTTCTTCCTCGGTAGCCAGGTTGATGTTGATTTTTTCTCCCTTCGGCGCGGCCTGATCGCCGTACCCGGCTATTAACAACTGTTCGCCATCATACAGTGGCCGGGCAAGATTTATTCTTGTCAGATCGGCATCCGGGGTAACCCCTCCCGCCTGTTCCAGGGCCTCGTAAACCCGCGATCCCACCGGCAGTTGATAAACACCCGGATTGTTTATTTCTCCCACCAGATGAATAGTGAGCATTGCCGGGCGTTCATCCACCGGTGGCGGTTCTACATATTCCATCGCAACAGGTACCCTGTTTTGATAGATCTTCCATGCCACACCGCCAACCAAGAGCATTACCAGTACCGCCAGAATTGTTTTTTCTCTGAGGCTCAAAGAACCCACTGCACACTCCCCCGAATAGATTTATAATTATATATATTTCGACTCATTGATGCCATTTCCTGCCACAATTATCCAGTTCTTGTCCCCGCTGATAATAACTGGGCGGTTGGTCTAATTACTGTTATAGGGTGTCGATTAAAATAAAAAGGCGAGAAATGCTGCCTCGCCCCGGAATTAGGGGTCAGGCATGGTGCCTGACCCCTGTAGAATATATAACCCGATCGCGACCAATGACTGCTTGATCAGCGTGATTCGGTTTCTTGTTCTTCTTTTGTCTTGTCATCTTCTTTACTGATGTGTATGCCCAACACATGAACATTGATCGCCACCACGTTTAATCCGGTGGTTTGTTCCACCGCCTGGCGTACAGTTTTACGCAGGTTCTGAGCCACTTCACTGATCTTTACTCCATACTCGGCGATAATGTTTACATCGAGCTTGACTTTATTCCCTTCCTGGTAAACCCTGATCCCCTTGGCCAGATCCTTGCGGCCCAGCTTTTCCGCAATTCCCCCCACCAACCCGCCGCTCATCCCGGCTATCCCCGGGACTTCGCTGGCCGCTATTCCGGCCAAAATACCGATTACCTCTGCGGCGATGCGCACGCTGTCCGATTCTGCTTCCGGTGTACCTTTCTCGATCAAAATTTCCTCACCCAGATTCTTTTCACCGGTCACCTGAATTCACCTCCTTGTTAATTGTTTGACTGGCCCCAAAAGCTGTTTAACTTTTCCAGGAAAAAATATCTCTGTTGTTCACCCATCAAAGAAGCAAGAAAGAGCCCATTGCTGCTATTTTCCTATCCGGCAACTATATTCACCAGCCGGTCCGGAACTGTAATTTTTTTTGTTATTTGTTTCCCCTCCAGAAGACTGCCTATACGCTCGTTTTGAAGAGCCGCCACTATCAATTCCTGTTCGGGACAACCTGCGGGAACTGTAACATAACCACGCACCTTGCCGTTGATCTGCACCACCACCTCCACCTGCTCCACCTGAAGGGCTTCTTTCCGGTATTCCGGCCAGTTCTGGAGATGAACACTGTCCCGGCGGCCCAGTTTGCGCCAGGCCTCTTCGGCGATATGGGGGACAAATGGCGCCAACAGAAGAATGGTTGTGGTCAGTGCTTCCCGGTATATCCCCGGCGACGGGCGGTCCCCGGTCCGGCGGAGGTAGGCATATATTTCATTGATCAACTCCATAATGGCACTGATGGCGGTATTGAAATTGAACCGTTCCTCTATATCCTGGGTAACCCTCTTGATGGTGAGGTGAATAATGCGGTTAAGTGCCTGTTCGGCCTCGCCCAGAGCAAGGGTTTCCCCTTCGGCGGCACCTTCCCCGGGAACACCGGGTTCAACCAGCCGCCAGACCCGTTTCAAAAACCGATAGCAACCCTCCACCCCTTGATCGCTCCAGTCCAGATCCCTTTCCGGGGGGGCGGCAAAAAGAATAAACAGGCGACCCGTATCGGCCCCGTAACGCTTCACAATCTCGTCGGGGGCCACCACATTGCCTCGGGATTTGGACATTTTGGAGCCGTCCTTGTTGACCATCCCCTGAGCCAGGAGTCTCTTAAAGGGTTCCTGAACCTGGACCAGCCCCGCATCATAGAGCACCTTGGTGATGAAACGGGCATAAAGCAGGTGCAGCACCGCGTGCTCGATCCCTCCGATATACTGATCCACCGGCATCCAGTACTCCGCCTTTTCTCGGTCGAAGGGTCGGTCGGTTAGTTCCGGGCTGGTATAGCGCAGAAAATACCAGGATGAACATATAAAAGTATCCATGGTGTCCGCTTCCCGGCGGGCTTGCCCGCCGCATTTTGGACAGCTGGTCTCCATGAAATCACGGTAATGGGACAGAGAGGGTATGCGGTCTCCGGTCAATTCCACCTCATCCGGCAACCGCACCGGCAGTTGTTCCTCGGGAACAGGAACGATTCCGCACTTTTCACAGTAAACGATCGGTATGGGCGCCCCCCAATACCGCTGCCGGGAGATTAGCCAGTCCCGCAGGTGATAACCTATATCGGGTTTCCCCGCTCCCAACTCCTGCAGGCGCTCCGTAATCCGTGCTTTCCCCGATTCATTGTCGGTACCATTGAAGGGACCCGAGTTATCCATGATGCCGGCGCCCTCATAGGCTTCGGTCAAAGTCTTACTGCTCGATTTTCCTCCCGGGGGCTGGATCACCACCCTCAAAGGCAGGTTGTGTTCCCGGGCAAACAAAAAATCCCGCTGATCGTGGGCGGGCACCCCCATCACCGCACCCGTGCCGTAACCCATGACCACATAATTGCTGACCAGAATGGGCACCTTCTCCCCATTAATGGGGTTAATCACGTGTCGGCCGGTAAATATGCCGAGCTTTGGTGCATCCGCCGCCGCCTGAGGGTCACCGCTATCTTTGCGGACCTTATCTTTAAAATCGGCTATTTTTTCCTCGTGTTCCGTTCCTTTTACCAACAGCAGAAGCAAAGGGTGCTCCGGGGCCAAGGTGACAAAGGTCACTCCATACAGTGTATCGGGGCGGGTGGTAAAAGTTTTGAGCTCTAGCCCCGGTAATTCGTCGACCTTGAACACCACTTCAGTCCCTTCGCTGCGGCCGATCCAGTTTTCCTGCATGATCTTGACCTTTTCCGGCCAGTCCTCCAGCTGCGACAGGTCGTTCAACAGTCGCTCCGCATAATCGGTAATCCGGAAAAACCACTGATCCAGTTCCCGCGACTCCACCCACGCGCTGCATCGCCAGCAACGACCTCCCTCCACCTGCTCATTGGCCAACACTGTCTGGCAGGTGGGACACCAATTAACAGTCGCTTTCTTTTTATAGGCCAGCCCCTGCCGGTAAAGAAGCAAAAACAACCACTGAGTCCAGCGGTAGTACTCCGGTGAGCTGGTGGCCACCTCCCGGTCCCAGTCATAACTCAGCCCCAACCGGCACAACTGCGTCTTCATGTGTTTGATATTCTGAGCGGTCCAGATGGCGGGGTTGACCCGGTTGTCTATGGCCGCGTTCTCCGCGGGAAGCCCGAAGGCATCCCAGCCCATGGGGTGAATCACATTGTAGCCCCTCATCCTCAGAAACCGGGCCAAGACATCGCCAATGGAATAATTTCTCATATGCCCCATGTGCAGCTTCCCGGAAGGATAGGGGAACATCTCCAGCACATAATATTTGGGAAAAGAAGGATCTTCCCCCGAACTGTAAATCCCTTTTTCTGCCCAGCACTTTTGCCAGCGGGGCTCTATTTCATTCGGGTTATATGCCACCTTCGACCAACCTCCAGCCATTATAGGTAGGGACAAAAAAACCGCCCTCCTAGGGACGGACAAATATTTCCGCGGTACCACCCTATTTGGTAAAAATAATGGTGGAGCTGGCGGGAATCGAACCCGCGGCCTCTTCCATGCCAAGGAAGCGCGCTCCCACCTGCGCCACAGCCCCACAATTTTTTTACCCGCTTGCAGCCGTTAACGCCGGCCCCACATCAGCCGGTCTCGCTAAAAAAGCTGCCCGGCCGTCCCTCCGGGGCGAGTTCGGCATCTGCTCCTTCAGGCTTCCACCTGCCGCCGGCTCTCTGAAAGGATGCGCACTGCTCCCCTTCATCGGCCTGAAATCTAAACGATATGGCAACAAAATTGATTATATGTGCTACCAGGTAAGTTGTCAATAGATCACGGCAGTTTTCAGGAATCGCTTTCCCCGACAGAGAGCTCAATCAACCTGGTCTCGGAGGACAGCAAATCGATGATCAGCAGCTTCCCCCGCAACACTTCTTCCATTCCGGCGAGAACCTTCACCGCCTCATTTACCTGCCAGGAGGCCACCAGCGCCGGAGTGGATGCCGGATTTCCCAGCAGGACCTCCGTACCGCAATTCCTCTCCGGCGAAAGAGGAGAGCCATAGATGGAAACCAAAAGCGGCTCGCCGGGCCAGATTACTGTCAACTGCCCCAAAAAGCCGGCGATAGCCCCGTGAACCAGGGGAGACCGCAATGCCTGGCAGGCCTTTTCCAGCGCGAACCGCGATCCCAGGTTATCAAGACAATCAAGGACTACCTTACAGCCTGCCAGCAGCCGCTGCCAGCAGCCGGTATCTCCCCTTGACAAACAAGGGATTATCTCCACCGAGCTGTTGATTTCAGCAGCCCGTTTCCGTGCCGCCTCTACCTTGAATTCCCCCAGATTCACCTCCGACGCCAGCAACTGTCGGTTCAGATTGCTTTCCGAAAAATGATCGTGATCCACCACCACTATTTCACCGACCCCCATGCGGGCCAATAACTCCAGCGCTATCCCGCCCAAGCCACCGGCTCCCACCACTCCCGCCCGGGATCTGAGAAGGGCAATCTGCCCCCTGATTCCGATTGTGCCCAGGTTGCGCTGATAACGCAACGGAATAATTCCCTGTTCCAGTGCGGTTATCTCTACCTCTCTTTTAAGCCTCGAGTGCCGCCGGGATATTTCTTCTACCGCCTCCAGATCCAGATAATTATATTGATCACCCCCCGGGACACTCCCCCGGTGGGCTCTGTTTTTGATATCCTGTACAAGTAAAGTCTCCATATATTAAAAACCCCGTTTTGCCACTCCCACGGTGTTATTTCTTACCACTGTATCAAAAAATCCGGTTAACAATTCGTATATCCGCCACTGCCGCCATCCTCACCGTCCGGCAAGATCTTCACCTGCGGTGCCCGACTCCACAGACGTTCCAGATTGTAAAATTCTCTGGCTTCCGGTTGAAACAGATGAACTACCAGACAGCCGTAGTCCATCAACACCCAGTAGCCTTCCCGATAGCCCTCGACTCTCAGCGGCAAAAGACCGCTGTCCTTCAGGTGACGGCGCAAATGATCACACAGGGCCCGGATCTGAATCCGGGTATTGCCGCTGGCAATCAAAAAATAATCGGCGACAATAGATACTCTCCCTGTTTCCAACACCACTACATTTTGAGCTTTTTTCTCCAACATCAACCGGGCCGCCTGTGAAGACAGCTCCCGGGACTCACTTCCCGGTTGGCAAGCCAAATATCAACAACCCCTTTCTTTCCTGCACTCAAATCAGGTAAACCTGCACAACAGCATGCCCCTGCAATACAATGCTTTATTCTTCAGTTCCGGCCTGCACATAATCCTGCCCGATAATTATTCGGACATCGGCCTCCGCTTCGGGATCCGGCTGGTGAATTATTATCGCCCCCCGGATCAAGGTCGATACCTCCCGGGCAGGCTCAATTGTCTCCCCCAACGAAATAATTTCAGTGGTCTGATATGAAAAATTGGCCGCATTGCCGGTTTTAACCACCAGCAGCCCTTCCCGGGTGAGAACCTCCGCCAAGTCAGCAGCCTGTCCTGCTATCCCGCTTCCGTTGAAAATTTCCACCTTTATTTCCCCTGCCACCGGCCGTTCACCATGCAGAAGATAACCCAATTGGTTGATATCCTGAGAATCGGTTACCCAGTACAGACGGTTTTGTCGGACTTCCGCTGTTCCCGGAAGATGGATCACTTCCACCCCGGAGAACGAATATTCCTCGAACTCTTTCTGCAAAGCCTGTAGTTCCTGCCAGGACAGATCGGTTTCCAGGTAAGGGGAAAGCGCCTTAAACAACCGCGGCCGGCTCCAGGCATGCCGGCGATTGATTTTTTTCCATATAGACAACAGCACCTCCCGCTGGCGTTCCAGTTGTTGCAGTGCTGTCTCCTGATAGCCGGAGGTTAAAAAATAGCGGTAAAGCTCAAATCCCCCCAGGCTCTGCTTACCCTCCGGGATAAGTTCAGGGAGCGCCCCCGGCAAATCGCTTACCGCCACCTCCCCCCACAGTTCCTCGAGTTCCGCCAGGGCCTGGTAATTTACCTGCAGGTAATGATGCACCGGCAGGTGCAAGTAATCCTGAATAAACTGAATGAACCCGACACTGTCTCCCTGCCGGTAAACTTGTCCCAGGGCTTCCTGATCGACCAGGGTATTTCCGGGAACATAGATCGCTTTCAGGCGTTCGTCATTCCTGTGTACCAGCACCATCCGTTCCACATACGGGTTGGCTCCCCAGTAGTCCACCCCGTAAATCAGGTATACCGTTTGATCCTGCGGCTCCTGCTGCCGCAACTGTTGAGCCCAGTTTTCCCTGTTCTGAAAAGATTGCAGGTTGAAGGCCGTACGGGCAGTATAGGCTATCAATAAAATCAGCAAAAGGCATCCTAACAGAAAAGCCAGACGGCGCCATTTTCCGAAAGGTTTGGATTTACGGTAATACCTTTCCCGCACCATTTTATTCAGCCCCCCAAAGCTATGATAAAAGAAGGCTGTTGCGAAATTCAACTGACCGGGGGTGCAGCACCTTCCCCCGATCAAGAACTTTTTTAATGGTTTGTTCAACCGCCAGTAAAAGGGCTGTATGCAAGCTGCCTTCCGCAGTTTCCCGAACCTTATTTACCAGGGGATATCTGCGGCCCGGCTCAATATAATCAGCCAGGTAAACAATTTTTTCCAACAGCGAGGCATCCTGCCGACCGGTCGTATGATAGGTCACCGCCTCGATTATTCCCACATCTCTGATTCCCAGTTTAACAGGCAAAAGGGCTGCCCCCACCGGAGCATGGAGCAGCCCTGGCTCAGCCATTGTAACCCGGTCCAGAACCAAATTCATTTCCCGGGCCAGCCGCCTCAGCTCTTCGCCTGAATAAACCTTGCCATAATCATGAACCATCCCCGCCAGGTAAGCCCGTTCCTGTTGCTCGCCGTAGCGTTTCGCCAGCAGGGCTGCCGTCCGAGCAACCCCCAGACTGTGCCGGTAAAGCGTGCTGCCTAGATGCTTGATCAGTATATCCTGTAAATCTGTCTCCATAACCAGCAATATCCTTTTCCCATCGGTCAACTAACCACATGGATCTGTTTCCTGAACCGATAATCATGACAACAAGCCGGCCGCCCGGCCCGACACAGAAAATTTAAAAATTTAAGCTAATTAATATGCCTTTCACCCCATAATGTTAATCTTCTTCCCTGGGTTTCGCCTCGTTTACCACTATCCGGCGGCCACTTAACTCGCTGCCATTGGTTTTTTCCATTATTTCTTCCATGTCCTGTTCGCTTACCTCTACAAACCCATATCCCCTGGAGCGGCCGGTGGCCCGTTCGGTAATTATCCGGCAGCCAATTACTTCTCCGTACTGACCGAAATACTGTTGCAAATCTTCTTCAGTGGTAGTCCAGGGAATATTCCCCACATATAATGTTTTTGCCATTCTGACACCTCCAACCATATTATATCCTATTTTTGATCCCGTAATCTTTCGTTTGGACATCCTGTACACCTTACGCATCCAAAACAAGAACTCAACAACGCTGCAAATACAAGTGGTGTTTTACGATGTACTGTTCTACCGGCTCAGGAGTGAGATACCTGATTGTTTTCCCCAGTGCCACCCTTTCCCGGATAAATGTAGATGATATGGACAGCGCCGGGATTTCCAACAGGTGAATTTTTTGGATCAGCTGTGAGCAATCTTCACCCAGGGTTTCCTTCAATTTGGCCAAGGTATACCCCGGGCGGGAGACGGCAATAAACACACACAACTCCAACAATTGCCGGCAATTCTTCCAGGTGGGAATTTCCAAAATAGCGTCCGCCCCCGTGATAAAAAAAATATTGTTTGATTCTTCTCCCTTGGAATAATGCATAACCGTATCCAGGGTGTAGGAAGGTTGGGGACGATCTATTTCAAACCGCGACACTCTGAAAAAAGGATTGGACATTATTGCCAGATTGGTCATCAGGTAGCGGTGCTCCGGAGAAGTAATATCCGCAATGTCCTTATGAGGGGGAAGTCCCGCCGGAACAAAGATCACGTAATCCAAATTGAACTGTTGTCTGGCTTCTTCTGCAGACACCAAGTGCCCAATGTGAATAGGATCAAAAGTCCCCCCCATCAGACCAATGTTGGTTTTACCTTTGGGTTGACTAAAGTTCCCCACCGTGGCCTCCTTGTTGTTACGCCTGATCTGAAAAGTAGTAAAATTCCTCTTCGCCTATCCGCACTGTATCGCCATCCTGAATGCCGTGCTTTATCAACTCCTCCTCAAGGCCGCGTTTTCGGCAGATTAGCTGAAATCGGTTCACTGCCTCCTCAAGATCAAAATCGGTCTGCGCTGCCAATTTTTCTATCCTGGGGCCGCGAACAACAAACACCGGCCCTTCTTTTTCTATGCTGATACTGTCCATTTCTCCCGGATCCACCACAATATCTGTTTCGTTAAAATCCGTCGCTCTTTCCATTCTGCTTTGTAATAAAACAACTTCTCCCGCAATATATTTGACCAGCTCGTCCACGCCGCTGCCGGAAGCGGCCGAAATACCCCATACCTTCTGTCGTCCCTCGGTGCGGGTTACATACTCTGCAAGCTCCTTCAAGTTTGATTCGGCTCCGGGCAAATCTAGTTTGTTACCGGCCACAATAAGCGGATACCCGGAAAGGGTCTTCCGGTACAGGTCACCTTCATACAGAGAAAGCTCCTGCTGCAATTGCTGAAAAGCCTCCACCGCAGTGGGAACCGCCTCCGGGGAAAGATCAATCACCACCAATAAAAGAAGGTTTCTCTCTACATGCCTCAAAAAACGATGTCCCAAACCGGCTCCCCGGTGGGCGCCGGCAATCAACCCGGGCAGATCAGCCATAATAAAACTGCCCTGTTCTCCGCCATCAACTACCCCCAGCACCGGCGCCAAAGTGGTAAATGGGTAGGAGGCAATTCTGGGACGCGCCGAACTGACCCGGGCCAATAGGGTAGACTTTCCAGCATTGGGCAGCCCCACCAGCCCGACCTGGGCCATAAGCTTCAGCTCCAGTAAAACAGTATGATGCTCACCCGGCAACCCTTTTTCCGCAATATGAGGCGCCCTTCGCCGGGATCCGGCAAACCGGCTGTTGCCCCGGCCTCCGCGTCCTCCTGCGGCCACCCTGTATTCCTGTCCCGGGTGGGCTAGATCACACCTGATTTTACCATCCAGATCTTTTACGATCGTTCCTACCGGAACCGGTACCCGTACATCGCAACCCTGCCGTCCGTGCTGGTTGCGTCCCCGTCCCGGAGTTCCGCCGGTAGCCCTGATTTGTCTTTTTCCATGCAAATCTGCAAAACTGTGACCTGCCGGATCGGCTTTGAGGTAAATTGAACCGCCGTCACCGCCGTCGCCGCCGTCAGGTCCGCCCCTGGGAATATACTTTTCACGCCGGAATGAAACGGCTCCGTTACCACCCCGACCCGCCTGAATTTCCAGTTTAACTTCATCTACAAACATCTGTTATGCGGGGCACCCCTGATTATTCATTTTTCATACAACCTGCTATCAACCACTGGCAACAATGCCCTCAACGCCTGCCAGAATGAATGCCATTCAGAAAGGTATGACGATCTCCATTGGGCACCCCTGGCTCTGTATTGTTGTTGACCGCGGTCCAAGAAAACAAAACTAAAACCATTTTCCTCCAATTTCCTGGAAAAAAATAAGCCCGGGGAGGTTCCCCAGAGCTTATCAGGTTTATCCAACCAAATCTTCTACCGGGTATACACTGACCTGTTTTCTGACCCGGCCGCTATCTTCAAAAGTCACAACCCCATCCACTTTGGCAAACAGGGTATCGTCTCTTCCTCGTCCCACATTTATTCCAGGATGAATTTTAGTTCCCCTTTGACGGACGATGATGCTTCCCGCCGTAACTGCCTGACCGCCATAGAGCTTAACCCCCAGACGTTTTGATTCGCTATCCCGGCCGTTACGTGAGCTCCCTACACCTTTTTTATGGGCCATCCTTGCCCACCTCCTCGATTACCTTTAAAAATTTCAAACATTTGGCCAGCTGTTGATCTCTATATCCTGAATCAAAACCTCTGTAAAAGGTTGCCGGTGTCCTTTTTTTACCCGATAGTTTTTTTTGGGCTTGTATTTAAACACGATTATCTTCCGAGCACGTCCGTTTGACACTATCTTGCCCGTTACCCGGTATTCTTCCAGTATGGGCCGGCCAACCCGGTATTCCTCCCCGTATTGAACCATCAACACCCGGTCAAATACCACCGGATCTCCTTTTTTCGCGGGCAGTTTTTCCACCCGCACGGTTTTCCCTTCTTCCACCCGGTACTGTTTGCCGCCCGTTTCAATAATAGCGTACATAACTATACTCCCCTCCAAGGACTCGCCGGAGCAGGTAGCCGGTAAAGCTTTATAAACCATCCCCGTGCGGTAAGGAAACCATATCCAAATTGTAGCACAGCGTAATAATCATGTCAAATTACACTAACCAGGGAGTGTGTCAATACCTTGTGGGTAAAATTCCTCATTGGAGCATTGGAGCACCCTTTCCCAGATATGCTAATCATTACCTGTTCAAAAATTAGGCAGAAGAACCATCTGAAGAACGAAATCGCTTTGCGATGGCTTTTCTATTCCCTGTTAATAGTTAGCCAA
>CAZPFS010000027.1:0-26867 GCA_964585925.1 uncultured Syntrophomonadaceae bacterium
CCCCGTGATGGCAATTCCCCGGCCCCAGGGTCTCCTCATGGTTCACCTCTGCCGGGCGAACCAAAAAATAAGGCTCCCTGTCCGGGAGCCCGTTGAAAAGCTATTTTGGGGATCTTGTATCTTCTAATCCTAATATATAAAAAATATGTGATTGCCGATTACCGTAGTAACCGGCTGACTGCGCACCCACTGATTGGTGGTTTTGGCCGGATTGTAAAAACCGGTCGCTCCGTAAGAGGGATCCCAGCCACCAATGGCTTCCTGAACTGCCTGATATGCCGAACTGCTGGCAGGCAGGTTGATTCGCCCGTCCAGTACCGGCGAATACTGGTAGTAGCCGTCACATACCTGGTAAATAACTCCCTGAAGGGTGTTGGGAAAATTGGGGCTTTTAACCCGGTTCAGCACGGTGGCCGCTACCGCCACCTGCCCCAGATAGGGCTCGCCCGCCGACTCCGAGCTTACCAGCCGGGCAAAGAGATCGAGGTCGGAGTTGGAAACCCTTCCTCCCCGGGAAAGATCGGAAACATGTCCGCCGACGTCATTTAACAGAAGTACCTGCCCGGGATAGATCAGGTCGGGATTGGCCATCCCGTTTACCCAGGCGATCTCGTAGGTGTCAACTCCAAACTGCTGGGCAATTTTCCAGAGGGTGTCGCCGGCCTTCACCGTATATTTAGTGGAAGCCGGACCTTCCTGCTCGGGAATGATCAGCACCTGCCCGGGATAGATCAGGTCAGGGTTGGAAAGATTGTTGGCATTGATGATCGCCCCCATCGTGGTGCCATAGCTCTGCGATATTTTCCACAGGCTTTCCCCATTTACCACGGCATGTTGGAAGGAGGCCTCGGCTAATCCCGCCCCGGCCACCAGCACCACCAATGATAACAACAGTGTCAGCTTTAAACTACGAAATACGCTTCCCAATATGTATTTTTCCTCCTTCCGCCTCCGGGGTTAGCTGTCGGGTTGGGGACAGGAGTTATCCCCCCGCGTCTCAAGCGATTCACCCCCCTGATTGCGGTTCCCCCGTACCATAAATGGATTCGGCGTTATGTTAACCACTATTCTAAGCTCAAATAGCAATCCTTACAAGCAAGCACTGTTTGTATGTCAAGCCGGATTATCAACTGGAAAGGTTATTATGTTAAATAGCTGGCAATTTTGGACTATCTTGGGGGAATGGTAATAACAGGCCGTGCTGGCCGGTACTGGTCATATCAGCAAAAGCAACCATCACCTGTAGAATTCACCGTTACCGGGGGGTCCATCAGGAGGCGGCGTTACTGGTCAATCCCTCTAATATGGGTGATCCGGGGAGGCCCCAGTCCCCCTTCCAGGTCAATGGCCACCAAATCAATACGGCAGGGTACTTCCCGGCCAATTTCCCGGGCCAGATAATACCGGGCCAGCAGGCGGAGCTTTGCCTTTTTGGCGGCGGTTATTGATTCCACCGCTTTTCCAAATTCGGTTCCGGTGCGGGTGCGAACCTCCACAAATACCAGCAGTGCTCTCTCCCGGGCGACAATGTCAATCTCTCCGTATCGGCAGCGGTAATTCAACCTTATAATTCGGTACCCCGATCGCCTTAAAAACTGTCTGGCTATTCTTTCCCCCGCCTCCCCGGTACGGCGTCGCGAAACAGGGTTCACCGGCCGGGCACCGGCTCTGCGCCCAGCCGAAATGAACGGCGGTGAAAAGGACAGGGACCGTACCTCTGCAACGCCTCCCGGTGCTCAGGGGTGGCATAACCTTTGTGGCGTTCAAAACCGTACTGGGGATAACGCCGGTGAAGCAGATCCATCAGCCGATCCCGGGTTACCTTGGCCACCACCGAAGCGGCGGCAATGGAAAGTGATCGGGCGTCGCCCCCGATTATGGCCTGCTGGTATATTACCAGGTCCCGCACCGGGTAACCGTCCACCAGCACCGCGGCCGGCGTCAGGGGTAAATGATGAACGGCGTCGATCATGGCTTTCAAGGTAGCATTGTAAATATTGATCCGGTCGATCAGTTTTACCGTCCCTATACCCACTCCTATGCCCATCGCCACCCGGGTGATAGCCTCAAACAAGAGCTCCCGCTGCCGGGGAACAAGCTGCTTGGAATCATTTAATCCGGGCAGATAGGTCCGGCGAGGCAACAC
This sequence comes from uncultured Syntrophomonadaceae bacterium, assembly GCA_964585925.1. Classification (GTDB taxonomy): domain Bacteria; phylum Bacillota; class Dethiobacteria; order DTU022; family DTU022; genus JAAZLS01. The sequence goes on from CAZPFS010000027.1 coordinate 2,147, forward strand.
TACCGCTGCCGCCACCACCGGCCCGGCCAGGGGCCCTCTTCCGGCCTCATCCACTCCGGCTACCGTATTGAAACCCCGGGCCCACAGCTTGCGCTCAAAATAGCACATGTTATGTAAGCGTTTTTTTTCTGATTGGATGTTCGCGGCCCGCAGCCGGTATTTGTCCAGCAGCCGGCGCGCCCCGAGGCGGCGATCGGACAACAGCTGCTGTTCCTCCTCGCAGGTCAACCTTTCCCGCTCCCGGATATATGCGGCCACCCGCTCCAAGGGCATGTCTTCAAACACCACCCAATCCTCCTCAACCAGGCTGCTCCGGGAACAGTTGTCAAACCCCCGCCCCAGAAATTCAAACCCGGTAATTTGTTTTTATAAAAGGGATTGCTGTAATCTTTGGCCTCACCCGGCGGCAGCCAGTATTATTCAGGAGGTAATTCCAGGGAAATTCTTCCCAGCAAACCGCTTTGGAAATCACGCAGCAACACTGCCGCCGCCCTTTGCAGATCAATCTTGCCCCCCGGCATCAGGCATCCCTGAGACTTACCGACCTGCTCCAACTGCAAATCCGGCCCGGCGCCCCGCATAAATTCCCGGTAGCGGTTTTCCAAAATTTCTTCTTTGCCTTTATTCCGAAAGAATTCCAGCAACCATCGGGCAGTATCCAAGGCTTCGGGACCGCCCGTCGGAAGCGCCCCTATCGCCAGCAAGGGCAGGACCGCCTGTTTTGACACCCGGGGATGGAGGATGCCGGGTGTATCCAGAAACTCCACCCCCGGCAGCAGCTTTATCCATTGCCGGCCGCGCGTAATTCCCGGGCGATTGCCGGTACGGGCTGCCCGCCGTTTGACCAGGTTGTTTACAAAACTTGATTTCCCTACATTCGGGATCCCCGCCACCATGGCCCTGAGGCTTCGCCGCCCGCGGGCAGGCGGCATCTCTGACTGCCTGCCTTGTAAATACTTAAACAGCATGCGGCGGGAATGAGGCCAGTATATGCTGAATTCCATGGCCGGGCAGCCCCGATCCTCAAAATAGCTTATCCAGCTAGAGGTTGTACCGGGATCTCCCCGATCCGCTTTGTGAAGCAGAATTAATCTTTGCTTGCCGGCAATTAGCCGTGAAATCCGGGGGTTATGGCTGCTGGCCGGAGCACGGGCATCCAGCAGCTCTACTACCAGATCTATCGCCGCCAGATCCTCTTTAATATCCCGGGCAGCCCGTCCACTGATGCCGGGGTACTGCTTGCCGTTCATCAACTATCCCCCAATATCTTCTCAGATCCTTCCCTTAAAAACCGTACTTCCCCAAAAGGCCAATATACAAACAGCGCTTTGCCTTTTACCTTGTCCACCGGTATAAAGCCCACATGTTTGGCCCGGCTGTCGGTACTGTTGTTCCGGTTATCGCCCATTACAAAAACATGCCCTTCCGGAACCACCACCGGTTCAAATTCCATATAGGGCGCCTCCAGCAGATAGGGCTCCTCAAGCGGGAGGTCGTTTACCAGCACGACCCCCTCTTTTATCTCTATCCGGTCTCCGCTTACCCCGATTACCCGCTTGATATAATCGGGATAAGGAGGATGGCTGAACACCACAATGTCTCCCTGCTGAGGGTCGTTCAGATGATAAACCAGTTTGTTTACCACCAGCCGTTCATGATTGTCCAGGGTCGGAAACATGGAAGCCCCTTCCACGATATACGGTTCAAACAAGAACACCCGGATTATTATGGCCAGCAATACAGCAATAGCGATCGATCGCACCCATTCCCAAATTTCTTTGCTCATTTGTTTTCATCCCCGCCGTTACTGGCGCAGTTCCCGAATTCTGGCCGCCTTGCCTGAACGTTTGCGCAGGTAGTAAAGTTTGGCCCGCCGGACCCTGCCCCTCTTGACTACCTCGATCCGGTTAATCACCGGCGAGTGCAAGGGAAAAGTCCGCTCCACCCCTATCCCGTAAGTGACTCTCCTCACGGTAAAAGTTTCCCGCAGGCCGCCACCCTTGCGTTTTATGACCACCCCTTCATAGATCTGGGTTCTCTCCCTGGCACCCTCCACCACTTTAACGTGTACTTTCACCGTATCCCCGGGTGCAAAGGAAGGGATATCGTCTTTTAGATGCTGCCTTTCGGCTTCCTTTATCAGATCCATCCTTATCAGGCCTCCCGCATTAAATGCTACAACCAAATCCCCTGTATTATTCCTCCCCCGGAATTTCAGCGGCCAATAATTCCAGATATCGCCGGTCTCCGGAGGTCAAAGTTGCTTTTTTCAGCAAATCCGGACGTCTCTGCCGGGTTCGCCGGAGTCGCTGCTGCCGCCGCCAGGCGGAAATGCGGCCGTGATTCCCCGATAGGAGCACCTCGGGGACCGCCATACCCTTGTATTCCGGCGGGCGGGTATAATGGGGATATTCCAGAAGATGACTGGAAAAAGACTCCTCGACCAGTGTTTCTTCCTCCAGAAATCCCGGTATCAGCCGAACAACTGCATCGGTAATTACCATCGCCGGAATCTCCCCCCCGGTCAGAATATAGTCACCGATTGAAATTTCATCATCAACCAATCCCACCCGGACCCTTTCATCTACCCCTTCATAGCGACAGCACAACAATACCAGATGATCTTCCCGGGCCAGTTCCCGGACTATTTCTTGACTCAAACGTCTCCCCTGGGGGGTGAGGAGAATAACCCGGGAGCGGTCGGCGGCGCTCCGGCCGCGCAGGTTCTCCACCGCTTCAAACAGGGGTTCGGGCTTAAAAATCATGCCCTTTCCGCCTCCGTAAGGTTCATCGTCAACCTGGCGGTGTTTTCCTCCGGCAAACAGGCGCAGATCGATCACTTCTATCTCCACCAATCCCCGATCCACCGCCCGTTTAATCATGCTTTCATTGAAAGGGCCGGTGAACATCTCCGGAAAAATAGTGACCAGATCGATTTTTTTCAGTGTCGCCAACTGCCGGCCCTCCGACTAGAGATCTCCCAATCCCTCCGGGATCTTGACCCGCATGGATCCCTGTTCAAGATTGATTTCCTGTACAAATTCCCTGACCGCCGGAAGCAATATCTCCCGGCCCTCGCCTCCGCCAATCACGTAAATATCATGAGCCGGATTAGAGCGTATTTCCACCAATTTGCCCACCAATCGCCCGGAAGCATACACCTTAAGACCGATCATCTGATCATAATAGTAGCTTCCGGCGGGAAGGGGAAAACGCTCTTCGGCGGAGATATAAATTTTGTATCCTTTTAACCGCTGGGCTTCCTCCCGGGTTCTGATCTGATCCAGCCTGAACAACCAGTATTTACCATAAGCGGAGATCCTGGACACCGTCATCTCTGCCGAAAAATGAGGCCCTTGTTTTTCCCCAAAAATCTTGATCTGCTTTAAATGCAGGTATCGTTCCCGGCTATCGAAATAAGGCCACACCTTCACTGCTCCAGTAACGCCGTGAGGCGATACTATTTTTCCGATAGCGATCTCTGCCGGGCTGCCGCCGGTCGCCAAGGTTCCAGAACCCCCTACTCGATAATTTCCACCATCACCCGCTTTTTATCCTTCAGGGCTGCCGCCCCGGCAACAGTACGGATGGCTTTGGCGATTCTTCCCCGTTTACCGATCACTTTTCCCATATCATCAGGAGCAACCCTGATCTCCAGTATAACCGATTGTTCCCCCTCCACCTGTCGGACGTCTACCTGATCGGGGTAATCCACCAGTGCCCTGGCAATATGTTCCACCAAATGCTTCATCTCATCTCCCCCCATCGGTAAATTTCCCTATAGCCCGGCTTTTGAAAACAACTCCTTGACCGTGCTGGAAGGGCGGGCCCCTTTGGAGAGCCATAGCTGGGCTTTTTCAGCATCCACTTCAAAAGTAGTGGGATTTGTAGTCGGGTTGTAGTAACCTATCTCCTCGATAAACCTTCCGTCTCTGGGAAAGCGGGAATCGGCCACTACAATCCTGTAAAAAGGCTGTTTTTTTGCTCCCATTCTTTTAAGTCTGATTCGTACTCCCATGTTGTTGTTCACCTCCAAATTCTATTCCCTGTGTTGTTATGGCCTGTAACCGACCACTGCTTAAAAGCCTCCCACCCGACCGGATCGGATCTCATGTAAAGGGGAACCCTCTTTTCCCCTTTTTGAGGCGCTTATACTGTGGCCGTTTTTCCAGGTTGCCAAACTGTTTGAACATTTTTTGCATCTGCCCAAACTGTTGCAACAGCCGGTTTACATCCTGGACCTTTGTGCCGCTGCCGCCGGCAATCCGTTTCCGGCGGCTGCTGTTGACAATGGAGGGATCCCGCCGTTCATCAATGGTCATGGAGCTGATTATGGCCTCTACCCGGTTCAACTGTTTATCATCGACCGGTATTTGCTTCATTCCCTTGGGGAGCCCCGCCCCGGGAAGCATCTCCAGCACATCCTGGATCGGACCCATCCGCCGCAACTGTTCCAACTGTTCCCGAAAATCATCGAGCGTGAATTGACGGCTGCGCAGTTTCTGTTCCAACTGCCGGGCCTTTCCCAAATCAAACTCCGCCTCGGCTTTTTCGATCAGTGATAACAGATCGCCCATCCCCAGTATGCGGGAGGCCATTCTTTCGGGGTGAAAAGGTTCCAGGGCTTCTATCTTTTCACCGACCCCTACAAATTTCAAAGGGCAACCGGTTACCGCCCGCACCGACAGTGCGGCCCCGCCCCGCGTATCGCCGTCCAACTTGGTAAGGATAACCCCGCTTAAACCCACCTGGCGGTGGAATTCAGCGGAGGTGTTTACCGCATCCTGCCCGGTCATGGCGTCAATCACCAACAGAACCTCATCCGGATTCAAGGAAGATTTGATCTCCTCAAGCTCGGACATCATCTCCCGATCAAGGTGCAGCCGGCCCGCGGTGTCGAAAATTACCGGATCATACCCCTCGCGGTTCGCCAGCCGGCAGGCCTGAGCACAAATATCTGCCGGTCTCGCACCCGCCCGATCATAACAGGGTAAATCGGCAGATTCGCAAAGTACCTGAAGCTGTTGCACCGCTCCCGGCCGATAGATATCCGCCGCCACCAGCAGGGGCCGACGGCCCTGTTTGCGAAGATACGCGGCCAATTTTACCGCAGTGGTAGTTTTTCCCGATCCCTGCAGGCCCACCAGCATGATCGCCGGAGGAGAGGAAGACAAGGCCAGGCGGCTCTGCTGTTCGCCAAGCAGCCTGGTCAGCTCCTGGTGGACAATTTTAACTACCTGCTGCCCGGGCGTAAGGCTTTTTAGGACTTCTTCCCCCACCGAACGCTCCCTGACCGCGGCTATAAAATTCTTTACCACCCGGAAATTGACATCCGCTTCCAGCAAGGCCAGACGGATTTCCCGCATGGCCGAATCCACATCTTTTTCACTGAGCCTGCCCTTGCCCTTTAGCCTGCGCAGTGTGTTTTGAAGTTTCTCCGAGAGACTGGCAAACATTGCCCTACCGCCTTTACCGGCTACTGCTCATTATAGTCCAACAGTTCCTGAATGATCTTCCGCAAGGAGTTGAATTCCGTTCTTTCCAGACCGCTGCTGCCCAGAATCCGGTCTGCCTCCTTCAGTTGATGTTGCAGGTATTTGAATTGTGAATAAACCTTTAACTTTTCCTCCAGCTTTTCCAGGGCGACAATAGCGCGCCGGATCAGATCGTGTACCGCCTGGCGGCTGATCCGAAATTTCACAGCGATCTCGCCCAGGCTGAGATCATCACTGAAATAGAGCCGCAGCGCCTCTTGCTGGCGGGAAGTAAGGAGACTGCCGTAGGTATCAAACAGGCAATTTACCCGGTTCAATTTTTCCAGCATATCTATCTCCTGTAAAGCTATAACCCTTTACAGCTACAGTGTACCAAATAGGGCCGCATTATGCAAGCAAAACCACCCTAATGCCCTAAGTTACAGGTGATAGGATTATTCCAGGAGAGCGCGGGCAAATTCTAGAGCCTGAAAAGGAAGCAGATCATCGATTCCTTCCCCGACGCCCAGATAATGCACCGGTATGCCCAGTGCTTCCCGGATTCCAATCACGATCCCCCCTCGGGCGGTCCCGTCAAGTTTGGTGACTATCAGCCCGTCAACAGGCACCGCTTGGTTGAACTGGCGGGCCTGGACCAGACCGTTTTGCCCGGTAGTGGCATCGATCACCAGCCATACCCGGTGGGGGGCCCCCTCCAGGAAACGACTGATCACCCGCTGTATTTTCTCCAGTTCCTGCATGAGGTTGGCCTTGGTATGCAGCCTGCCGGCGGTATCACCGATCACCACTTCCACCCGTCGGGAGCGAGCGGCATTCAGGGCATCAAAAAATACCGCTGCCGGATCGGAACCGGGCTGCTGTCGGATAAGCTCCACGCCCGCCCGCTCAGCCCAGATTTGAAGCTGATCTATAGCCGCCGCCCGAAAAGTATCCCCGGCCACCAGCAATACTTTTTTTCCCTGTTGCCGGTAAATATGGGCCAGCTTGGCCGCGGTAGTAGTCTTGCCGGTGCCGTTTACCCCCACCAGCAGGATGACCAGCGGATGGGGACCCATGTCTTCAGGCTGCGCGGAGCTTTCCAGCAACCCGGTAATGTTGGATATGAGCTGTTCCTTTGCCGCCTGCCGGTCTCTGAGATTTCCACGCCGGACCTGATCCCTGAGTTCCTCCACCAGGGTCGAAGCAACTGCGGCCCCCACGTCGCCCAGGATCAGGGTTTCCTCCAATTCCTCAAAAAACTCCGTATTTACATCTCCGGAGGTAAATAATGTTTCCAGCCTGCGGGTAAAATCCTGCCTGCTTTTATGCAAGCCGGTTTTAAACCTCTCCAATAAACCCATGATATTCTCCTTAGCCGGCCTTTTCGCTGACCTTTACCGAAACAAGTTTGGAAATACCGGGTTCCAACATGGTCACCCCGTATATAATCCGGGCTGTATCCATGGTCTGTTTGCGGTGAGTGATCAATATGAACTGGGCCTGGTCGGATAGTTTTTGCAGATAAGCGGTGAATTTGCCCAGGTTGATTTCATCCAGCGCCGATTCCACTTCATCCAGAAGGTAAAATGGAGCCGGTTTGTAAAGCAATATAGCAAAAATCAAGGCCAGCCCGGTAAGCACTTTTTCTCCGGTGGAAAGCAGGGTAATACTTTGCAGCTTTTTACCCGGCGGCTGGGCAATGATCTCCACTCCCGATTCCAGCAGGTGATCGGGATCGGTAAGTTCTAGAAAGGCCTGCCCCCCCCCAAACAAATCTCCAAACACTTTCCGGAAATTTTTATTTATTAACTCCAGGGTCTGCATAAAGTAACCGGCCATATGTTGATCAATTTCTGCCAGGACTTTGTGCAGGGACTGCTCCCCCTGCTGTAAATCTTCCAGTTGATTGTTCAAAAATGTGATCCGCTCCTCCAGCCGGGCCAGCTCCTCGATCGCTCCCAGATTGACATCACCCAGAGCGTCGAGCTGCTCCTGCAAACCTGCCAACTGAGCCTCCGTCTGCCCGGAATCAAAGTCCGCCTCCGGCCTTGCCGGTTCCTCCTCCCCGAACAGCTCGTTAAAACGGAGAACCCATAGTTTACACTCTGCCTGAAGCCGGGTCTGCTCCAGATCAAGCTGTTGTTTTCTTTTTTCCAGGCGTTGCCGGCGTTCCCGCCATTTTTGATCTCCCGCCTCCAGATCCGACAGTTTTGATCCCAAATCACGCACTTCTTCCTGCTTCTGTTTGACCCGATCTGTAAAATCATTCAACGATCTGCCCTGCTTTTCCAGCTGCTGTATCAGCCCTTCCTGCTCGGCCAGGTTGTCCGCCAGAGCCAGGTTGGTTTTTTCTTCCCTGGTCTGCCGGTTTTTCATCTCCGTGCTTAACCGCTCTTTCTCGCCGGCAGCCTGAGCCAGTTTTTCCTTCAGTGAGCGCATTTGTCCCTGCAGGGTGTTTATATCCAGAAGACAACCCGTGAGCTCTTTTTCCAGAGATTCTCTTCTGGCCTGACCCTGCTCGTACAGCCCCTTTTCCCCTTCCAGGGCCCGCTGCACAGCGGCCAGTTCAAGCTTGTACTCCCTGGCTTGCCGTTCGGCTTCCTGCAGACGGCCGGTCAGGGTTGCCCGTTCTCGAAGGTATTCGCTGCGGGCAGATCTGGCGGTTTCCAGGCGCTCCTCCAGGTAATGCCGGTTCCGGGCCAGGTCTTCTTCCTGTTTTGATAAACGGGCCAACTGCTCCTGCTGCTTTTCCAACTGCCCCTCGATTTCCCCCCGGGTTGTTTTTAAAGCATCGTGCTCATCCTGAAGAACTTTTACCTGTCCCGAGGCCTGCAATTGCCGCTGCTCCACCCGGTCTCGTTCCTTCTGCAGGATGTCAATTTCATGGCGCCGGCCGAGCAAACCTGTGCTCCGCTTGGGCAGGCTGCCCCCCCGCATGGAACCGCCGGGATTGATGACCTCTCCCTGCAGAGAAATTACCTGGCAACTGTACCCGATAACACGGGCCACCCGGGAAGCGGCTTCCAGATCGCGGCATACTACCACATTGCCCACTAGAAAATCTATTATCCGGCGGTACTCGCTGCCGGTATTTACAAACTCCGCCAGTTTCCCCAGCACACCGTCCACGTTTCTCCATCCCGGATTTCGATCCAGGCCGGAGGGACGTACGGTTATCGTATCCAGCGGCAAAAAGGTGGCCCAGCCCAGGTTTTTCCTCTTCAGAAAAGCAATGGCTTTTCGGGCGGACTCCTCGGTGGAGGTTACAATATATTGCAACCCGCTGCCCAGGGATACCTCTACCGCCCTCATGTATTTTTCCTCCACGGCAACCAGATCCACTACTGTGCCCACAATTCCCTTCAAACCCTGTTCACGGGCCCCCGAGGCCTGAAGAACCGCCTTTACTCCCCGGTAGTAGCCGCTCAGATCGGTTTCCTGCTCCCGCAGAAGCTGAAGGCGGCTATCAAGTGATCGCAGTGCATCCCGTCCTTCTTGCTCCTTTTGCCTGGCCCTCTCCAGCCCCCCGGCCAGCTTCTGCATTTTTTCCAGGCCCTCCCTGCGGGTATTTTCCAAATCGGCAACCCGGCGGCGGCAGGCATTCAGATCCGGATCAAGCTTCTCCTGGTGGGAGTTTACCACGGCAAGCTTGTCCCTGATCTCTTGCTCTTCCTGCCGTAAAACCTCTTCCCTCTTGACTCCCTGCTCCGCCTGCAAAGTGAGCTCCCGCACCGCCGCCTCCGCCGCATTGTAACCGGAGGTAACATTTAGCAGCACCTGCTGTTTCTGTTCGAGAGCCTTGAGCAGCCGGCCCTCTTCAAACTGTTTAAGTTCTTGCTCCAGAAAGCACCGGCGTTCCTGTTCCCTGCCGTTTGCCAGGCGCTTTTGTTCCAGTTCCTGTTCCAGCCGTGCCGACAGCGCGGTTAACCGGTTTGATTCCTCCATGCTGTTCCGGCACAGGCTGTTTATTTCCCGGAGCTGTTCCCGGAGATGGGCGTTTCGTTCCCGCAACAGCTCCAGCTTACTCTCCGCCTGTTCCTGCAGGCGGGCTTTTTCACCCAGTTCCTGCTCCGTTGTTTTCAAAGTACCCGCCTGCTCCTGCAGCCGCTGCTTGAGTTCAAACAGTTGTTTTTCCCGTTGCCCCGCCTCCGCCACCGCCGCCGTCACCGCCGCGGCGGCTCGTTGCAGTTTCAGCTCCACTTCGGTGCACTGATCTCGGTATTGCCAGATCCGGCCGGCCAGGATCCCTTGTTTGCAGCTGTTTGCCTGTTCAAGCAACAGCCTGTATTCCCCGGCTAATTCCGCCTGATCTGTCAGCGGTTCCAGTTGATGATCCAGCTCGCCGATCAAATCCCGCACCCGGGTCATATTTTCTCCGGTTTCGTCCAGTCTGCGCTGCGCTTCCTTTTTCCGCAGCTTGTACTTTAATATTCCCGCCGCCTCCTCGAAAATTTCTCTCCGTTCTTCCGGGCGGCTGTTGATAATTTCCTCAATGCGGCCCTGCCCGATTACCGAATAAAAATCTTTGCCCACCCCGGTATCAAGAAACAGTCCCGTAATATCTTTCAAACGACAGGGATTTTTATTCAGCAGGTATTCGCTCTCTCCCGAACGATACAGCCTGCGGGTAACCGTTACCTCTTCATAATCCAGGTTCAGAGCGGAACCCACTCCGCTAAAGGTCAGGGAAACCTCGGCCAGATTCAGGGGCTTGCGCTGTTGGGTTCCCGAAAATATAATTTCATCCATCCGTCCTCCCCGAAGGGACTTGCTGCTCTGTTCCCCCAGCGCCCACCTTATGGCATCTACCAGGTTGCTTTTGCCACAACCGTTGGGACCCACTACCACCGCTACCCCGGGGCCAAATTCCAGCTCGGTTTTTTCCTGAAATGATTTGAAGCCTATCAGCTCTACCCGTTTAAGATACATACCTCACCCCTGACCGGAATAAATCCGAATCCCCACTCAAAAGGATAAACCCGCTCCACCATAGCAGGTTTATCCAAAAAATTCAATAATGCACCTCATTGCACTTGCCCCTATTTCGGTTCCACGATGAACTTGATGGCCGTCCTCTCTTTCCCCTCAATTTCAATTTCCACGAAAGCCGGGATAAATATCAGGTTAATTCCATTGGGGGCCACATAGCCCCTGGCAACAGCGATGGCCTTGACAGCCTGGTTAACCGCACCCGCCCCCACCGCCTTGAGTTCTGCCGTGCCGTGCTCCCTGATAACCGCCGCCAGCGCCCCTGCAACCGCCTGTGGTTTGGAAAATGCAGATACCTTTAATGTATTCATTTCCTGGGCCCCTCCTTGTTACCGCTTCTGGTTCAACCTGTATGCTATAAACCAACTATTCTGTCAATAATGGTCATAAACCTGCCAGGGCCGCTATTTTATTTTCAATTTGTTTTATCTGCGGTCAGCCTTGCCCAGGCCTCTCTGGCTGCCGCCTGTTCGGACTCTTTCTTGCTCCGGCCTGCACCCCGGCCTATGGACTTCGTCTCCAGCATTATCTCCGCCAGAAACATTTTTTCATGATCGGGGCCGCTCTCATGAACAATCCTGTATTCAGGAGTAATTCCAAATTGGGCCTGGGTCAGCTCCTGGACCATGGTTTTGTAGTCTTTTCTCAGAATTCCCTCCTGAAGATCCCGAAATAGCGGCTCATACAACTCCAGCACCTGCCGTCGGCACCGCTCCAAACCCTGATCCAGGTAGACGGCGCCGATTAAAGCCTCCAGGGCATCTGCCAGCAGGGAGGGGCGCCTGGAGCCTCCCCCGGCCAACTCCCCCTTCCCCAAGCGCAGGAGTTCACCCAATTTAAGCGTTCCGGCGATGGCTGCCAGCGAGGGTTCGCAAACCAGGTTGGATCGCAATCTGGTCAGGCTGCCCTCGGGAAGATCGGGGTAGGAATCGTAAAGGTGGCTGCTGATAACCAGCTCCAGCACCGCATCACCTAAAAACTCCAGCCTTTCATTGTTGAAACTGGGGCGTCCCTTCTCATAAGCATAGGAAGAATGGGTCAGCGCCTTTTCATAAAGACTCAGATCCCGGATATCCCAACCCATGCGCCTAAAAAAAATGGATAACCTTTTTGCCCACATACCAAACTGCCCTTTCAATTGCCGGATAGGCTCTGGTCCGGATACCGGCGTACGACCAAACTGGCATTGGTTCCCCCAAACCCGAAAGAATTTGACAGGGCGATATTAATCGCCCGTTCCCGGGGCCTGTTCGGTATATAGTCGAGATCACATTCCGGATCCGGATATTCGTAATTAATAGTCGGATGTGCCGTCTGGTGTTCAATGCACAACAAGGTGGCAATCAGCTCCACCGCGCCCGCCGCTCCCAGTAGGTGACCGGTCATGGACTTGGTGGAACTGACCGCCAGGCTGTGAGCGTGCCCGCCAAATACTTCTTTTATGGCTCCGGTTTCTATTCGATCGTTATATTCAGTGGAGGTGCCGTGAGCATTGATATAATCCACCGCCTCGGCCTTTAAGCCCGCGCTGCGCAGGGCTCTGCGCATGCAGAGCACCGCGCCCCTTCCCTCCGGATCGGGGGCGGTGACATGGTAACCATCGCCGGACATGCCGTAACCGATGATCTCCCCGTAAATCTGAGCGTCCCGGCGCAAAGCGTGTTCCAGCAATTCCAGAATAACCACTCCCGACCCCTCGCCGATAACAAACCCATCCCGTTTTAAATCAAAGGGCCGGGAAGCCCTATCCGGTTGATCGTTGCGCGTTGACAGAGCCCGGGCGGAAGAAAAACCGGCAAAGGCCAGCGGGCATATGGCCGCCTCAGCTCCCCCGGCCACCATGATGTCCGCATCGCCCCGCTCAATGATCCGGTAGGCGTCGCCTATTGCGTGGGTGGAGGCGGCACAGGCGGTAACCGTAGTTATATTGGGGCCTTTCAGCCCCAGTTCTATGGAAATATAACCGGAGGCCATGTTGGCAATGAGCATCGGCACAAAGAAGGGAGAAACCCTGCGGGGCCCTTTTTCCCAGAGCACCTTTAATTGCTCTTCAATGGTTTTTATGCCCCCCACTCCCGACGCCACCAGCACGCCTGCGTTCTCTTTGTCTACATCGGCCTTGTCGAGACCGGCATTTTCCCAGGCCATCAAGGCCGCGGCCACCCCAAACTGGGTAAACCGATCCATTTTGCGGACTTCTCGTTTGTCAATGTATCCGGTTGGATCAAATTCCGCCACTTCACCGGCAATTTGGCAGGGATAATCGGCAACCTCAAAACTGGTTACCCGGCCAACACCGTTTACCCCCTTGTAAAGACTGTCCCAAAACCGTTCCTTGCCGGTACCGATGGGGGTAACCAATCCCATTCCGGTGACAACTACCCTTGGTCCCACAGTTTCACCTCACTGCTTACACCCTGGGCTCAATGTATTTCACCACGTCCCCGACCGATTTGATGTTTTCGATTTCTTCATCTGAAATCTCCAGGGTAAATTCTTCTTCCAGGGTCATTACCAGTTCCACGATATCCAGAGAATCGGCGTCAATTTCCTCAAACGTGGTCTCCATGGTCAGTTTTTCGATATCAATTTCCAGTTGATCGGCAATAATCGCTTTTACTTTTTCCTTGATGTCCAAGCAACTCGCCTCCTTTTAATTTATAACACAATACCGCCATCTACGGCGATAACCTGACCGGTTATATAATCCCCCTGGGCAGCCAGAAATAGAACCACCTCGGCCACATCGCGGGGGGTGCCGAGCCTTTGCAGCGGAATTCGGGATAAAACCTCTGATTTTAACTGCTCTGGGAGTACGGAAGTCATCTCGGTGTCGATAAACCCGGGGGCTACGGCGTTTACGGTAATTGCCCTGGATCCCAGCTCTTTGGCCAGTGAACGGGTAAAGGCAATCACTCCCCCCTTGGCGGCGGCATAGTTGCATTGCCCCACATTGCCATAAATACCGGCCACCGATGCAATGTTGATAATACGGCCTCCGCTTTTTTGCCTGAGCATCGGCCTGAGTACAGCCTTAGTACAATTATAAATTCCAGTAAGATTGGTATCCAGAACCTCCTGCCATTCCCCGGGTTTCATTCGGGCCAGCAAATTATCCCGGTTGACGCCGGCATTATTGATCAGTATATCAATTCTTTGGAAATTATCAAGAGCACACCGCACCAGCATCTCGCAGGCGTCCAGGTCGGCTACATCGGCCTGACAGACAGCGGCCCGGCCACCCTTCCGGTTAATTTCCCGGCCGGTTTCTGCGGCTGCTTTTGAATTCCGGGCATAGTTGATCACTACCGCCGCTCCCGCCCGGGCCAGTTCCAGAGCCGATTCCCGGCCGATTCCCCGGGACCCCCCGGTCACTATAGCTACCTTGCCTTTCAGCGGCATTGGGGCACCTCCCCGATCTCCATCTGCACCCTGTGCAGGGATATACAATCACCTATGGAGGCACAAAATTTGGCGGGAGCGATCCTCTTCATAAATCCGGCCAGCGTCTTTCCAGGGCCCATCTCCAGAAAAGTATCGTAACCTTCTTCTACCAGCAGCCGGATGGACTCTTCCCATCGCACCGCCTGGCTGAGCTGCCCGACCAGGGCCTTTTTTATGGCCGAGGGTTCGGAGACAAAACTTGCCGAACAGTTGAAAACCACCGGTATGGAAGGAGAACGAATTTCAATGCTCTCCAGTTCCCGGGCCATCTCCGCCTCCACCGGTTTGAGCAATGCACAGTGAAAGGGGGCGCTCACATTGAGCTCTACCACCTTTTTGGCTCCTGCTTCCCGGGCTAGATCCCCGGCCCGGCGCACAGCCTCCGAGTCCCCGGAGATTACCATCTGTCCGGGACAATTGTAATTGGCCGGTTCGACCACCCCGCCACCAGGATCCCGGCGGCAAATCTTTTCTACCTCCTCCCGGGGGAGGCCCATTATGGCCAGCATAGCCCCCTTTCCGGGAGGGACCGCCTCCTGCATCAGCCTTCCCCTTCGGCGGACCAGCGTCAGGGCATCCTCGAAACTCATCGCCCCGGAAATCACCAGCGCCGAGTACTCTCCCAGGCTCAACCCGGCGGCGCCTTCCGCTTGCAGGCCCAACTCTTCGGCCACCGCCGCCACGGCCAGGCTGGTAGCCAAAACTGCCGGCTGTGTGAATTCGGTCTGCTTCAGTTTTTCTTCCGGACCTGTAAATATGGTCTCCAGCAACTCGGGCCCCAACGTCCGGGCCGCCTGCTCAAACACTTCCCGGGCGGACCCGTAACAATCATACAGATCCCGGCCCATCCCTACATACTGGGAACCCTGGCCGGGAAAAAGAAACGCGGTTTTCATCAACGCATCACCCTGCCAGTACTATGTATGTGATCCCATTCCGGTCAACAGAAACGTTTTCGCGGCTACCAGATGGTCAACACCCCCCCCCAGGTCAGGCCGGCCCCAAAAGCCACCATGGCTACCAGGGAACCGGCGCCAAGCCTCCCGGCATCGATCTCCTCCTTGATTATTATGGGAATAGCCGCCGAAGAGGTATTCCCGTAGCGATCTATATTTACCGGCACCCTTTCCGGGGGAATATTAAGGCGTTTCCGGGCCGATTCGATTATGCGCAAATTAGCCTGGTGTAAAAACAAAAAATCAAGGTCCTCCGCGGCAAATCCTCCTTTTTGGAGGAGACTGAGAGTGGTTTCCTCCACCACCCGTACCGCAAATTTAAAAATCTCGTTGCCGCTCATTTTAATACAATGAAGTTTCTGCTCCACTGTTTCCCTGCTGGCCGGCAGCATGCTCCCTCCCCCGGGAACCATCAGCAGCTCGGCCCCCCGGCCGTCGGATCCCAGTTCAAAACAGACAATTCCCCGCTCCTTATCGGAGTCGGAACGAGTAAGCACCGCCGCCCCCGCACCGTCCCCAAACAGAACGCAGGTCTGGCGGTCTTCCCAATCGGTAATGCGGCTTAAAACCTCTCCGCCCACAACCAGAACGTGGTTACAGGCTCCGCTGCGGATAAACTGATCGGCCACCGCTAAACCATATACAAAACCCGTGCATCCCGCCGACAGATCAAAGGCCGCGGCCCGGAACGCCTTCAACCGGGCCTGGAGAAGGCAGGCCGTCGCCGGAAAAGGGTAATCCGGGGTAATAGTGGCCATTATGATCAGATCCAGCTGTTCCGGCTTCAAGCCGGCCCGGTCCAGCGCTTCCCGAGCGGCCTGTTCGGAGAGATCTGAATTTGAACGACCGGTTTCAAGCAGCCTCCGCTCCCTGATCCCGGTGCGGGTAACAATCCAGTGATCGCTGGTATCCACCAGTTTTTCCAGATCATGGTTGGTAACGACCTTGGAAGGCACCGCCGCTCCGATACCGGCAATTAAACTTTTTATCGGTTTATTCATCATATCCTTCTTCCCTTAATTTGGGGGCAATTTCGTCCAGGGCCTGCTGAAACAGGCCAACCAGATTCTGACGGACAAAGGGATAAACCTGTTTGAGCAGGGCCAGTTCAATGGCCCTGGCCCGAGACGAGCCGTGGCATTTGATGCACACCCCATTAACTCCCAACAACGGCGCCCCGCCGTATTCTGTGACATCCACCTGCCGGCGCAAATTCTGCAAGGCGGGTTTAAACAACGCCGCGCCGAGGTACAAACGAGGGCGGGATCGGATCTGTTGTTTCAGCAGGTTCATTATTTCTCGGGACAATCCCTCCGACGTTTTTAATAACACATTGCCGGCAAAACCGTCGCAGACTATTACGTCGGCACTGTTGGAAAAAACCTCAGTGCCCTCGATATTCCCGTAAAATTCCGGTAAAAATCGTTCAAACAGCCGGTAGGCTTTCCTGACCCGGCTGTTGCCTTTATTTTTTTCACTGCCCACATTGAGCAGGGCTACCTTGGGGTTTTCACAACCCAACAACTTGCGGGAATAAATGCTCCCCATGTAGGCATACTGCAGCATTTGTTCCGGCCGGGCATCCATGTTGGCTCCGGCGTCCAGCAGCACCACCGGCCCGCCGCTGAATCTGGGCAGCACCGTCAGCAGGGCCGGACGGCTGATACCACTTAAACGACCCAGTGACAACACACCTGCGGTCATCAGTGCGCCGGTATTTCCGGAGCTCAGGGAGGCCTCCGCCTCTCCAAAGCGAGCCATCTGCAAAGCGGTGACCATGGAGGATCCCGGTTTTTGACGAACCGCCAGACCGGGCTCGTCATCATTTAAAATAACGTCCCTCGCCGGAACGAGGCTGATCCGGTCCCGGGGACAGTCAAGCCCGTTCAGGCACTGCTCCACCCGTTCTTCCTGCCCCACGAGTATCACCCGCAAATCGGGGTTAACAGAAACCGCCGCCGCCGCTCCCCGGACGATTTCCCCGGGGGCATGATCTCCTCCCATGGCATCAACGGCTACCCTGACCACTATTTTTCACATCCCAACTGTAATTAGAATAAGCCCTTGGCAAAGCAACCCGTCAATCCCTCTATATAATAATACCGCCCTTTCTGTACCGGATTCCTGAAAGGGCGGATAACAAAGAAAACATATCTATTTTTTTTCCATATTTTCGATTACGGTCCGGTTTTTGTAACTGCCGCAATTCAAACAAACCCGGTGAGCAACTTTAAGCTCGTGGCATTTGGGGCAGGGTACCAGATTGACAGGTTTAATTTTATCATGAGCACGGCGCTGGTCCCGCTTTGTGGCAGAGGTCCGTCTCTTCGGAACAGCCATTTACTATCACTCCTTTGGTTTAGGTTGACCGTCACTTTGATTAAAATATTTCTCGAGCACCTTAAATCTGGAGTCTGTTTTTTCGCCCGGAACACAACCGCAACGGCCAATGTTCAGGTCAGATCCGCATACAGGACATATGCCCCGGCAGTCTTCCCGGCAAAGCGGCCTACAGCCCAGACCAAGCAGCAGAATCTGCCTGAAGTACTCATCCAGATAAAGGTAATCCCCGCGAACGGTAAGCTCGTTGGCTGCCTCGGAAGCCAGTACTGCCGGGCTGTCTTTAGGGGAAATTTCCCCATGAAGGGTAAAGGTTTCACTGAAATCAACCCTCACCTGCCGGGTGAACCCCTTCAAGCAGCGGCTGCAATTCGCCGCCAGATTTGCTTGCAGAGTTCCTTCCAGAAACGCCCGGTCACCGCTTACCCTGATTTCGGCTTTAATCTGAAGCCGATCCGGCGAGCCGGCCTCAAGCCCAAAGCCGGCCGGAATTTTTCCTGTAAACTCATATGAACAAACCTGTCCCTGCTTTTGCCGGACTTCTGGCAGGTATATTTTCAGCGTCTGTACACCCCTTATTTAGGTTTAAAAAAAACTAAAGCAATTATATGCACCTTTAATTTCTTTGTCAAGAAATACAGTTTTTGGGTATCTCTGTTCAGTGACATGGCCGAAAAGGGGTTTTGGGAGCGCCGGGTGCAAGATCCATCAGTTTGTTCTCCGCCCGCCGTCAAAAGTGTGTGTTTACCTTCTAGTAAAAAAGTGCAGGCGGCCCTTAATAGGTAAACCCGTCCACACCGTTATCGCCCGAAGGCCCAGCGGGAAAAATAACCAGGATCCGGTTGGGCAGACAGACTATACTTTCGTACGGCTTGGATATCCAGCCGGTATGGGAGCAAATTCCCCGGGGGCATAGCCGGCGGTCCAGGGGAAGCATCCTTATCCGTCCCGGTTCCACCTCCAGTTGAGCCCGGTGTTTTTCTAAATCTTTTCCGTTAAAGGTAAATTCATAGAGATAATGATCCGCCAAAGAAAGCTCGGCCACAAGCTTATTGTCAACATACACCGCGGCATATTTCTGCGGGGGCGGCGCCCCCGTCAAGTTCAAATTATACCAGAGACCACCCAGCCCCATCGCCAGAACAGAAATGATAATTATCAGATCGGCCGGTTTCAGACGCAGCGGCATACAATACCTCCTCCCGTTTTGATTATAGCACAGGCCGGGAGGCAGTTTAAAATTACGGGGCTTATTCTGCTTTTTCCTGTTCGGGCCGCTGATCGCTAGGATACCTGTTCAGGGCATCCTGAAGAGCATCGGCGGCCAGATTTGAACAGTGCATCTTCAGCGGAGGAAGCCCCCCCAATTCCTCCGCCACCTGACTGTTGGTGATCTGCCGGGCCTGTTCAATTGTTTTGCCCTTGACCATCTCAGTCAACATGCTGCTGCTGGCGATGGCGGCGGCACAACCAAAAGTTTGAAATTTTATATCAACAATCACCCCCCCTTCAACCTTCAAGTAAATTTTCATCGTATCACCGCATTTGAAACTCCCCGCCTCTCCCACCACATCGGCATCGGTCATCTGACCGGCATTACGGGGGTTATTGAAATGATCAATTACCTTTTGGTTGTACATTGTTCATGCCTCCTGTGTACGCGGTTGCGGGTAATGCGCCGATATTTTTTGCAGCCTCTTCACCAGCGGCGGGAGTACCTTCAGCAGATAATCCACATCTTCTTCCGTGTTTCCCCAGCCCATGGTCAGCCGCAGTGAGCCGCGTGCCAGCTGGGGATCCAGTCCCATGGCCAACAGAACATGGGAGGGATCGACGGAACCGGAAGTGCAGGCCGAACCGCTGGAGGCAGCCACCCCGTGCAAATCGAGACCCAGTAAAATTGATTCTCCTTCCACGTAATTAAAGCTCAAACTGAGATGACCCGGCAGGCGCAGACTGGGATGACCGTTAATGGCAACCCCTTCCGTGGTCAGCAAGCCTGCCAGCAGCCTTTCCTGGAGAGTCCGCAGATAAGCTGTCTTTTGGGGAAGTTCTTTCATCGCCAGACCAAGCGCCTCAGCCAAGCCCACAATACCCGGCACGTTTTCAGTGCCCGGCCGAAGTTTTTGTTCCTGCCCGCCGCCGCTGTAAAGCGGGGGCAATTCAACCCCTTTCCGGACATAAAGGGCCCCCACCCCCTTGGGGCCGTTGAATTTATGGGCGGAAACAGAGAGGAAATCGACATTCAGGTCATCTACCTTTAGCGGCAGCTTTCCCGCCGCTTGCACCGCGTCGCTATGAAACAAAATATTTTTCTCCCGGGCCACCCGGCCGATCTCCTCCACCGGCTCAATGGTTCCCACCTCGTTATTGGCCGCCATGATCGAGATAAGCACCGTCTCCGGGGTAATCGCTTCCTCTACCTTTTGGGGATCGACCATCCCGTATCGATCCACCGGCAGATAGGTTACCCTGAACCCCTGAGCAGCCAGATCCTTGCACACATCGAGCACCGCGTGGTGTTCAATAGATGAAGTGATAATATGCCCCCGGCTCTGCCTGCGGGCGATGCCCCGAATGGCAATATTGTTGGATTCGGTTCCCCCCGAGGTAAAATAAATCTCCTCCGGCTTGGCCCCCAAGGCCAGCGCCACCTTTTCACGGGCCGAATCCACCGCCTGGCGGGTTTCCCGTCCCCAGGAATGGAGGCTGGAGGGGTTTCCGTATCGTTCCTGAAAATAAGGGGCCATGGCCTGCAAAACCTCATCTCTGAGGGGAGTAGTAGCACTGTGATCCAGATAAACAAACCGCTTTTCCAACTGGTAACAACCTCCTCCTCGAAAAATCAGGTTGATTTTACCCCTGTAAGTTCGGCCAGTGAAACACTGTCCAGAACATCGTTAATACGATCCCTCAACTTCTCCCAGACCCGGCGGGCTCGGCAGCCTTCATCCCGATGGCAACGGGAAACACTGTTTTCATTCAGGCAACCCATGGGTACAATCGGTCCCTCCACCGCCCGCACTATATCCCCGATTTTGATTGTCGAGGGCTGACGCGCCAGCAGGTACCCCCCTTTGGCTCCCCGGACACTGTTCACCAGACCGGCCCGTCTCAAATCGGGAAAGATCTGTTCCAGGAATTGAAAGGAAATACCCTCCCGGCGGGCAATTTCCCGCAAGGACAGCGGCCCCTGCCGATAATGAAACACCAGCACCGCCATTGCCCTGACTCCGTACTCCACCCTTGCTGAAAGCTTGATCTGCATTACCTCCTTTAGAAAAATCCCGACAAATATACTCAGGTATAAACTAAAAAAATAAAACCCCATCCAGAGTAACACCATGATTAAAAACTGTCAATCCCGTAAAAAGGGAAGGTGAAAAGGCTGAAGTTTAATCCCTTGAGCGAAAAATTATACCGAATAGTCTAAGGGGTGTCCGAACTTCCGGAGATTGTTTTATTTCTCATCCGCAACAGATCAAAAGGGGGCTGCCGATGGCAGCCCCCGCCAATCATTTTGCTACGAGATGTTACTTTCATGACTCATGGGGACCTTGTACCATCCCTTATCCTGCATGTACCGGAATACCTTTTCGGAATCATGGAGACATTGATTCTGAAAATCAGTAAACGTCTGGCGGATACTGGGATCCTGGGACTCCAGCACTCCGTGCATATAACCCATGCAGCTGGTTTTGATGCTGCTCAGGATATCACCGGCAATTTCCTTATCCGTAAACTGGTGAGTCATGGTCATTCCTCCTGTCTGATTATGAAGTGATATAGGTGGAACCTCCGGCCTCGCTCAAGGTGGAAGAAAGCCACATGGAACGCTGCTGGCACTCGGAATTCAGCTCGCTGATCATGTTTCTCAATGTGGCGTCCTGTACCATATCAGAGTACATCTGCAGTTTTTTTACGCAAAGCGACTCTGACTGATACTGGTGAAATAGTGACATAAACTCGGCTTTGCCCACACTTCTGACAGCTGTCTTCATCATTCAACCTCCCTGGTGTTGTTTGCCCCCGGGGAACTGCCGCCCTAAGCCCCCTCGGAACAGTTTATTTTAACCCGTATTGCCGCGAGATATCCCCGAAACCTGATCAAAACTGTTCTTTGCAAACATTTAACGGCTGCAATTTCCGATTTACCCCTCACAGCAAATTTATTAAAAATATGGTATATTGTTTATAAACACATGGATGTGATCTCAAACACGAACTGCCTCCTCCATAAACAGGGTATCAAGCAGATTTTGTTGCCATAAAATTACAGCAGTCCTTGGGAGGTTTTATTATGCCGTTTAAGGGAATTACCATCGGGATTCCCAGGGAGATCATGCCTGGGGAAAAGCGAGTGGCCACCACACCCGACAGCGTACGCCTTTTTGCCGGAGCGGGGGCCAAAGTGCTGATTGAAGCAGGGGCCGGCGAGGGTTCCTACCTGAGCGACGGCCAGTACCGGGAAGCAGGAGCGGAAATTGTTTCCACACCCGAAGAAATCTACAAAAGTGCGAACCTGATTCTGAAAGTCAAGGAACCCCTGTTCAATGAACAACTGCAGATTCATGAGGCGGAACTACTTTCGGCCAAGACCACCCTGGTTACCTTTTTGCATCCGGCCAATCCGGCCAATCACCAGACCGTCCATATTTTAGCCCGCAAGGGGGTCACCAGTTTCACCCTGGACGGTATACCCAGAATTTCCCGGGCGCAGCAGATGGATTGCCTTACCTCTATGAGCACCATTGCCGGATACAAGGCGGCCATCTATGGCGCTTTCCATCTTCCCCGGTTTATCCCCATGATGCCCACAGCCTTTGGGGTAATCAAGCCCGCTGAATTCCTGGTGATAGGCGTGGGAGTGGCCGGGCTGCAGGCCATCGCCACTGCCAAGCGTCTGGGGGCAAAGATCAAAGCCCTGGATATCCGCCCGGAAGCCAATGAGCAGGCCAAAAGCCTGGGGGCGGAGGCGGTCCCCTTTGACGTGCCTCCCGAGCTGGCCTTGGGAAAGGGAGGTTACGCCCTTCGCCTGCCGGATGAATGGTATGTCAGGGAACGGGCGGCCCTGCTGCCGGTGCTGAAAAATATAGATGTCCTGATTTTGACCGCCCTGATCCCCGGCGAACAAGCGCCCTTGCTGGTAGATGACCAAATGGTTGCCCAGATGAAACAGGGTTCGGTGATCGTGGATATAGCAGTGGATCAGGGGGGCAACTGCACCCTCACCCGCCCCGGTGAGGAATACCGCCACCATGGGGTATATATAATCGGAATTAAAAACGTGCCGGCCGACCTGGCCGCCGACGCCACCTGGATGTTCGCCCAGAACATCTGGCATTTTTTGAAATACATTATCAAAGATGGAAAGATCAACTGTGATCCCTCCGATGAGATCATCGAAAAAACCTTGGTTACCAAAGACGGCAAAATAGTTCACCGGGGAACACTGCAGGCCTTGGAACAGCAGAAAAGTTGATAATTTTTGACCCTACCCGAGCCCAAATCTATGAACCTACAATACTTGGCCTGGCCTTTCGGGCTTATGAACCGGAAGGTCATGCCGGCTGGGAGGAAACAGCAACATGTACCTGGGGTTGACAATTGTTCTTGCCGCCTCCGCTTTGTTGGGATATAGAGTGATTTCATCGGTTCCACCTCTGCTGCATACCCCCTTGATGTCAGGCATGAATGCCCTTTCCGGTGTAATTGTGATCGGCGCCCTGGCCGCCTTTGCCGCCTCTCCCCCCGGAGCCCGGCCCTGGACCGGCCTGGCGGTGGTGGTGGCTATGATCAACGTGGTCGGAGGATTTTGGGTTACCGATCGCATGCTGCGCATGTTCCACCGCCAGGGGGACAATAACCGGGAACGGGGGGAGAGCTGATGTTCATTACGATCGCCGCCATTGCCCTGATCGTGGTCTTTCTGGCCGGCATCCGCCTGATGCAATCCCCGGAAACCGCGGTCAAGGGGAACCGCCTGGGAGCGTTGGCCATGGCACTGGCCATTTTGATTGCCCTGTGGAATTCAAGCACCATCACCATGCCCGCGGTTTGGTTTTTACTGGGGGCCGGCGGGCTTGTCGGTGTCATTTTCGGACAGGTGGTGACCATGATCCAAATGCCCCAGGCCGTGGCGCTTTTAAACGGGCTGGGTGG
This sequence comes from uncultured Syntrophomonadaceae bacterium, assembly GCA_964585925.1. Lineage (GTDB taxonomy): Bacteria > Bacillota > Dethiobacteria > DTU022 > DTU022 > JAAZLS01. Next base: position 25,512 of record CAZPFS010000027.1, read on the forward strand.
AGCTGCCTCCGCGCTGGTGGGGGGAACGGTGGCCGCCTGTACCGTTGACAGTGCACCCCGGGCATTCTGGTTTACCGCCGCGCTGGCTCTGGGCCTGGGAGTGCTCACCCTGGTGGGAAGCATTGTGGCCGCTTTGAAGCTGCAGGGCCGGATCTCCTCGCGGCCGGTTTTTATATCCGGCCATAGCGTCTTGCTGGCAATATTCCTGCTGTCCGGATCTCTGCTGGTGCTTTCCACCCTGTTTTTTTCCGGGCGGTATTTTAATAATGTGATCTTGCCCTTTACCATAATCGCCTTTGCCGCCTATGGCCTATTGATGGCAATCAGGGTCGGCGGGGCGGATATGCCGATCATGATCTCCTTTTTTAATTCCCTTTCGGGAGTGGCCGCCGCCGTGGCCGCTCTGACAGTGTTTGACCTGTTGCAGGCCGGAGTGGGGGCCCTGGTAGGCGTGGCCGGATTGATCCTGACCCGGATCATGTGCCGGGCCATGAACCGAAACCTTCCGGCAGTACTGGGCGGTATCAGAGCAAAGCCCGCGGAGGCCACGGCCTTTCCCCTCCCGGGGCCGGAAGAGAATCCGCCCGGGGAAGGGGCCGACCCGCGGGAAAGGCTGCCGCAGATATTTGAAATGGCACAGACAGTGATCATTGTCCCCGGCTATGGAATGGCCGTGGCCCAGGCTCAACAGGCGGTAAAAGATCTGATCGACGCTCTGCAGAATGCGGGCAAGGAGGTAAAAATCGGAATTCATCCCGTGGCCGGAAGGATGCCCGGGCATATGAATGTGCTGCTGGCAGAGGTGGGAATCCCCTATGATATGCTGTTTGACCTGGAAGAGATCAATCTGGAATTCGAGAAGACCGACCTGGTAATCGCGGTGGGAGCCTGCGATGTGATCAACCCCGCCGCCAACACCGCCGAGGGCACCCCCATTTACGGCATGCCCATTTTACAGGCGGCCCGGAGCAGACAGGTAGTGGTGTGCAATATGGACTCCAATCCGGGCTATTCCGGTGTCCCCAATACCCTTTACCAGGAGAGGCATACCATTGCCTTGTGGGGGAATGCCCTGGAAACCGTCCCCGGGCTGACCGCACTGGTGAAACCCGGCCGGCATCACTGACCCGGCCCGTTCCGGCGGCCGTCAGAATACCTGGCCAAAACTCAACCGATATCGCTTCGCGCCCCCTTCCGTTTGTCGGAAGGGGGTTTCTTCAATCCCCGGCGGTTGGAATTTTAGCTGAATTGATCACGTTGACAAAAGAACCATCCAACCGTCCCAGTGACATCGTTGTCGTGAGAAGAACGAAATCGCTTTGCGATGGCTTTTCTATTCCCTGTTAATAGTTAGCC
>CAZPFS010000028.1:0-23798 GCA_964585925.1 uncultured Syntrophomonadaceae bacterium
CACCAGGTGATAAAGCCTTACAGGCTATGTGTTTGTCAAAGAACGCAAATGGCTCCATTTGAATTGTCCAAAAAAATAGGCATAATTATTATACAAGCTGCCGGTACTTCACAAACCAGGTAATTCGGTGGTATTCTATTTAAGAAAGGTTGCCTCCTACCGGCTGTACACCGGGCGCTGTTTTTGATAATGACCGCCCCCAAGACCGGATTCGATCAGACATCTCGCGGGGATGCCACCAGGGGACATACTATCATCAAGACAGCTATTCAACATTTGAGTAAAGGCAGTGATACCAGTGGCTCCCAATATGACCACGGAAGAAAAATTCAAAATTATGATCGGAAAACCGGTGGAAAAACTAGTCTGTTCCATGGCTGTCCCCACCATTGTGAGCATGATGATCACCTCCATTTACAATATGGCAGACACATATTTTGTCAGCCGGATCAGCACCAGCGCTTCAGGCGCTGTGGGTGTGGCCTATTCTTTAATGGCCATCATCCAGGCCATCGGCTTCACCTTTGGAACCGGCTCGGGAAACTACATTTCCCGGCTCCTGGGAAAACAAAACAAAAAATATGCCGCCAGGGTTGCTGCCACCGGGTTTTTTTCTTCTCTTGGGCTGGGCCTTATGTTGGCGCTGTTTGGCCTGATCTATCTTGATCCCCTGGTACATGCACTGGGGGCTACCCCCACCATTGCCCCCTACGCCAGGGAATACACTCGTTTCATCCTGATCGGCATGCCCTACATGATCTCTTCATTTATGCTGAATCAGCTTCTCAGATTCCAGGGCAGCGCCTACTATGGCATGATCGGAATTGGGATTGGCGGCCTGTTTAATATTGTGCTGGATCCCATATTCATTTTTACACTGCAAATGGGTATCGGCGGAGCAGCGCTGGCCACCATCATCAGCCAGTTTATCGGTTTTATTCTCCTGCTTCGCAACTGTAGAGTAGGCGGCAATCTTCCCATCGCCTTTAAAAATTTTACTCCCCGCTGGGTAATATTCCGGGAAATATTTCGGGGTGGCCTCCCCTCCTTTTACCGGCAGACCTTGGCCAGCACGGCCATGATCTGTTTAAACTTTGCCGCCGGCTCATATGGCGATGCGGCTGTTGCCGCCATGTCCATCGTAGCCCGCGTATTTCAGTTTGCGGCAGCGGCCGTGCTTGGCTTTGGCCAGGGCTTTCAGCCGGTGTGCGGCTTCAACTACGGCGCGGGGCATCGGGATCGGGTCCTCCGGGCTTTCTGGTTTTCCGTAAGAACAGTAGTGATTACCCTTTCCGCCGCCGGTGCACTGGGCTTCATCTTTGCCCATCAGATAATCGCCCTTTTTCGGAAAGAAGATCTGGAGGTAATCGCCATCGGGGTTTACGCACTGAAATTACAGTGCCTGGCCTGGCCTTTGTCGGGATGGATAATCATGTGCAACATGCTTCTGCAGACCATCGGAAAAGGGGCCAAAGCATCATTGGTATCGATCTCCCGGCAGGGCCTTTTTTTCCTGCCGGCAATTTTGCTGCTGCCTCGCCGGTACGGCCTGCTGGGAGTGCAACTAAGCCAGCCTCTCGCCGATGTTGCCTCTTTCCTGGTGGCACTGTTGGCGACAGCAAATGTGCTAAAAGAATTGAAATCGGAACAGCAAAGCCTATCCCTTGGGCTTCCGAAAACCCATGGTTCCCAGGGCTGATCTCTGATCTTTGAACTGAAAGAAATAGCAATTCCCGGCCTGTTCCAGGCCGGGAACCTTGCTTTTTTTGGTAACCCGGAAACTATCCCACTGTATCAGGTGGGAATGCAGATCACCTGCCCGATCTGAAGATTGTTGGGATCAACCCCCGGGTTCGCGGCCGAGATAGCCTGCACCGTGGTTCCAAAACGCTGCGCCAGCAAAAAATAAGTGTCGCCGGGATTAATGGTATACAAAAAACCGTGCGGACAGTGCACCGGCGGCGGAGGTGCTGCCGTGGGAATGCAGATCACCTGCCCGATCTGAAGATTGTTGGGATCAACTCCCGGGTTTGCGGCCGAGATAGCCTGCACCGTGGTTCCAAAACGCTGCGCCAGCAAAAAATAAGTGTCGCCGGGATTAATGGTATACAAAAAACCGTGCGGACAGTTGTAAATACCCATATTGGGGACCTCCTTTTGTTCATGATTCATCTTAACCTAGACTATGTGGGTTGACGGCAATAAGTGCATAAAAGGGCTGTACGGACCAATTCCAGGCCCAGGGAAGGTGCCTTTAAATAGCTTGTAAAAAACCTTGAAATCTGTTATGTTCCGATTGTTGTTTGCTATTGCTGGAAAGGCGGATAATTGGATAATGTTCAAGATTTTCAAACACCTGAAATCAGATGAATGGTTTCAAATTGTGATCAGTTTTCTATTTATTGTGGCCCAGGTGTATCTTGACTTGAGATTGCCGGATTACATGTCCGAAATTACCCGGCTGGTGCAGACTCCCGGAAGTACCGTCAGCGAAGTCTGGCAGCAGGGTGGATATATGCTCCTATGTGTGCTTGGAAGTATTGTCTCCGCGATTATTGTGGTTTTTTTTTCAGCCCGAATTGCCGCCGCCTTTTCACAACGACTCCGCACTCTGCTTTTTTCCAGGGTAGATTCTTTCTCCATGGAGGAGATCAATCGGTTTTCCACCGCCAGCCTGATCACTCGCTCTACCAACGATGTCACTCAAATTCAAATGCTGGTAGTGGTTGGGCTTCATATCATTATCCGCGCGCCCATTATGGGCCTTTGGGCCGTGACCAAAATCGCAGGCAAGGGATTTGAATGGTCGCTTGTAACGGGGATTGCGGTATTAATTTTGGTTACGGTTGCTTCGTTTATCATGATCTTTGTTGTGCCTAAATTCAAAAAGATGCAGATCCTCACCGATAATCTGAACAAGGTAACCCGTGAAAATCTGACCGGGCTCCGGGTGGTTCATGCTTACAATGCCGAAACCTATCAGGAGGGCAAATTTGAAGAGGCCAATGATGAATTGACAAAAACCCAGCTTTTTACCAGTCGGGGCATGGCGGTAATGATGCCCATGATGACCATGATCATGAGCGGGCTCTCTCTGGCCATCTACTGGATCGGCGCCTATTTGATCGACACCGCCGGGGTAATGGAAAAACTGACCATATTTTCAAACATGGTAGTCTTCTCCGCCTATGCGGTCCAGGTAATCATGTCCTTTGTAATGCTGGCCATGATATTTATTCTGCTTCCCCGGGCTTCCGTATCCGCCAGACGGATCAACGAAGTGCTGGAAACCGAACCCACCATCCGGGAGGGAAGTATGCCTGACGGGAAACCGGGAATTTATGGCCAGGTTGAGTTCAAAAATGTCAGTTTCAAATATCCCGGCGCTGCGGAATATGTTCTGCGCGATATCAGCTTCACGGTAAAACAGGGCGAGACCATTGCGTTTATAGGTTCTACCGGCAGCGGCAAAAGCACTTTAATCAACCTGGTGCCTCGCTTTTATGATACCACCGAGGGCGAGGTGCTCATTGACGGAATAAACGTCAGGGATTACGCTGAGGAAGCGTTGTATAATAAAATCGGGTATGTCCCGCAGAAAGCGGTGCTGTTCAGAGGCACCGTCGGTTCCAATGTAGCCTATGGCGAAAATGGAAGATCTTCTCCCACGGCGGATGAAATAAGACAAGCCGTTTCCATTGCACAGGGCACGGACTTTGTAGAAAATATGAGCGGGCAATATGAAGCCGACATATCACAGGATGGCACAAATATTTCCGGCGGCCAGAAACAGCGGCTGGCCATCGCCCGGGCCGTCTGCCGAAAACCGGAAATATATATATTCGACGACACCTTTTCAGCGCTTGATTACAAAACCGATCGCCTCCTGCGCAGCGCCCTGAAAGAGAACACCGCCGGAGTAACCAGCATGATTGTGGCCCAGCGCATTGGAACCATCATGGATGCCGATCAGATCATTGTTCTTGATGAAGGCAAATTGGTCGGCCGGGGCACCCATAGTGAACTTCTGGGATCCTGCAAAATATATCAGGAAATTGCCTGGTCCCAGTTTAGCGAGGAGGAACTGGTATCGTGAGCGAGATGAACAGGCAACCGGGGGGCCGGCAGCCGGTGATGGGTGTTCGCCGGGGGATGATGAGCGGACGCCGGGGGATGGGCGGCCCGGTGGAAAAACCGAAAGATCTAAAAGCAGCGTGGGTCAAATTGATCAAATACTGCCGGTCATATATCCTGCCAGTTGCATTTTCCCTGGCCGCCGCCGCCGCCGGGACCGTGCTGCAGATCATCGGGCCCGACAAGCTCAAGGTTATTACCAATGAAATTGTCAAAGGGCTCCCCGCATTGATCAATGGGAAACCCGTTCTGGGAAGCATTGATATGGAGGCTGTAATTGGCATTGTCTGGCTCCTGTTATTTATTTATGCCGCCTCCGCCCTGTTGCACTTTGCCCAGGGTTTTATCATGGCTACGGTCACCCAAAAAATATCCAAATCCATGCGCACCGATATTTCGAAAAAAATCAACCGGCTACCGCTCAGTTACTATGACCGAACCAGTTTCGGCGATGTGCTCAGCCGGGTTACCAACGATGTCGACACCATCGGGATGACCATGAACCAAAGCGTGGCCTCGCTGATCACATCCCTTACCATGTTTGCAGGCACCCTGATTATGATGTTTTACAACAGCTGGCTCCTGGCTTTGACCGCAGTCGCCACCAGCGTGGTCGGTTTTCTGCTAATGACACTCATCATGAAAAATTCCCAAAAATATTTTGTGGCCCAACAAAGGGATCTGGGAAACATCAACGGGCATATCGAAGAAATTTATTCCGGGCACAATGTGGTGAAGGTTTACAACGGCAGCCGGCAGGCAGGCAAGACTTTCGAGGAAATCAACCGCAGCCTGTACAACAGCGCCTGGAAATCACAATTCCTGTCCGGGCTGATGATGCCTTTGATGAATTTCATTGGTAATTTTGGATATGTGATCGTCTGTATAGTGGGGGCGGCGCTGGCTCTGAAAGGCACTATTTCATTCGGGGTAATCGTGGCTTTTATGATATATATCCGTTTGTTTACCCAGCCTCTTTCCCAGATGGCGCAGGCTGCAAACAATTTGCAGAGAACGGCTGCCGCCGGAGAGCGGGTGTTTGAATTTCTGGATGAGTACGAACTGGAAAATGAAAGTCATAAAACATACACTTTGCAGAGCATCAAGGGCGACGTTGAATTCCGGCATGTAAAATTCGGTTATTCCCCGGAAAAAACAGTCATTCATGATTTTTCTGCAAAAATAAAACAGGGGCAGAAAATTGCCATTGTCGGCCCTACCGGCGCGGGCAAAACCACAATCGTAAATCTGCTGATGCGTTTTTATGAGCTTGATAGCGGTGAAATACTAATTGATGGAATACCGATCCGCCGGGTATCCAGGGAAAATATTCACGAACAGTTTTCTATGGTTTTGCAGGATTCATGGCTGTTTGAAGGCACCATCAAAGAAAATATTATCTACAACCGGCAGAGCGTTTCCGATGAGCGGGTTGTCGGTGCCTGCAAAACCGTCGGTCTGCACCATTTCATAAAAACCCTGCCTGGCGGCTATGATACCGTCCTGGATGAAAAAGCCAGCCTTTCCGAAGGGCAAAAACAGCTGATCTCCATTGCCCGGGCCATGATTCAAAATGCACCGCTGCTCATTTTGGACGAGGCGACCAGTTCGGTGGATACCCGCACTGAACGAATTGTTCAGGCTGCCATGGATAGGCTGACCGTGGGCAGGACCTCCTTCGTGATCGCTCACCGGCTTTCCACCATCAAAAACGCCGATCTGATTTTGGTGATGAAAGAGGGCGATATTGTGGAAAGCGGCAGCCACCACGAGTTGCTGGGAATGAACGGATTCTATGCCGAACTGTACAACAGCCAATTTGAATCGGTGGCTTGAGCCTGCCTTCATAATTGCGGCATATTAAAACGGCCGGCGGATTTGCCCAACCCTTTGCAATTGCGCGCTAAATACGTTCAAATCTGGCGGTAAAGAATCTTAACTGTTTCGGCTCATAAACAAAGCGCAGGCCGGGAATCTCTTCCCGACGCTGATAAAGCCTGATTACGGCATCGGCCACTACATCCATGTGCTTATAGGTATAAACCCGGCGGGGAACGGCAAGCCTGACGGTTTCAAGTCTGGGCAGGTGGTTTTCCCCCGTATTCTTGTCCCGGCCGGCGGAGACGATACCGCGTTCCATAGATCTGACCCCCGATTCTATATAAAGCTCGTTGGCCAGCGACTGGGCCGGCAGTTCACTTTGTTTGAGATGAGGGCAAAACCGCCGAGCATCGAGGAATATGGCATGCCCCCCGGGAGGCTCAACAATCGGAATACCGGCTTCAAGAAGCCTGTGGCCAAGATAACGCACTTGCTTGACGCGGTGTTCTATGTATTCAAACTGCATTGATTCTCTCAGCCCGATGGACAGGGCCTCCATGTCGCGCCCGGCCATCCCCCCGTAGGAGGGCATGCCTTCAAATACGGTCACCAGCTCCACGGCTTCGGTATAAAGGTGGTCGTCATTCAAACCGAGAAAACCGCCAATATTTACAATTCCGTCTTTTTTCCCACTCATGGTGCAACCATCAGCGAAGCTGAACATTTCTCGGGTAATTTCGGCGATGTTCCGGTTGCCATGGCCGGTTTCCTGTTCCTTGATAAAATAAGCGTTCTCGGCAAAGCGGGTGGCATCATAATAAACCCTGACGTTGTGTTTTCGGCAGAATTCGCTGACCAGCCGCATGTTCTGCATGGCCACCGGCTGTCCTCCGGCCATGTTTACTGTCACGGCCAGACTGACGTAGGCTATGTTTTGGGCACCCTTCTCATTAATTATTCGTTCCAGCTTTTCCAGATCAATGTTCCCTTTGAAAGGGATGTCCAAAGCCGCATCATGGGCGGCGTCCCCGATAATATCGACAAATATGGCCCCGTTTCTCTCTTGATGAAAGCGGGTGGTGGTAAAATACATGTTTCCCAGCACATATTGGCCTGGCTTGATGGCAATGCTGGAAAGCAGGTTTTCCGCTCCCCGCCCCTGGTGGGTGGGCACCACATGTTTGAAACCAAACAGTTCCCTCACCGTTGCTTCCAGATGCTTGAAATTTCGGCTTCCCGAATAAGCTTCATCGCCCATCATGAGTCCCGCCCATTGCCGGTCGCTCATGGCATTGGTTCCGCTATCAGTAAGCAAATCTATGTAGACGTCCCGGGACCTGAGTAAAAAGGTGTTGTAACCGGCCTCCCTGGCCACTTTCTCCCGTTCTTCCCGGGAGATGATGGTCACAGGCTCCACCATCTTGATCCGAAAAGGTTCGGCCGGGTATTTTGAATAGTCCATTATATAATTCCTTCTTTCTAGAATGATAAATGAATGATAAATGGGTTCCCGGATTATTGCGGCTTCCCTCAACAATACCGGCTGTAAACCCGGCCGGCCTTTTCCAGGCCAAACAGGTTCCGGCATCCCATTTTTGAAGTGCCCTTAATAGCGATTACCCTGCGTTTTTGATCCGGTAAAGCAATTGCCTGGCTATAGTTCCATCACGCAGCATTTCTCCCGCCTTTTCGATGCTGTACCATCCTGCCTGCCCGATCTCCCTGGAGCGATTTAATTCTCTTTTTTTCACCTCGCACCTGAAACCGATCATCAACAAACCTTTTTTGGCAAAAAAATAACTGGCCAAGTACCGGGTTTTTTCAACCTCCTGCCCGATTTCCTCCCGGACCTCCCTTATGACCGCCTCCTCCAGCGTTTCTCCTTTTTTGATATGACCCGCCACAAGACCCCAGTGAGTATTGGATGCGGGCTTTTCCTTCAACAGAGCTATCTCCCCGATCTCATTTATTACCGCCGATATTATGCACTGGCCGAACCAATCAAAATATGGAACCCTGCATTGGGGGCAGTACGGCATCATCCCCTCATCGCCTATTTCTTCCAGCCCCAATTTTTCTCCGCACTGCGGGCAAAAAACAAATTTCATTTTTCCCCTCCCAGAATGTGGTTGAAACCGGAAGCCGTTGCCGCCGGAATCGGGAAATACCTTTCATAAGAGCATAAATACACAATTATCCATGACAGAACATTACTACAGTTTTCCCGGGAAAGTCAAATCTTTACAATTCTTTACTTGAATCTATTTTTCAAATCTGCTTGCTGTGGGATGACCATACAAAGCAATTGGCTTCATTCCATGCAACATTTCTTTCTGTTGCAGACATAATTTCCTTTTAGCTTGGAAAGATCATGGCCTTCGAGGATCAAGAGTTTTTCTCTCAAATGACCGGCACCGCTCCGGCAGATCCCGATCCCCCTGAGGGGTAAAACTCGGTGAGTGGGTAAAAAATAGGAAACGGGGTTTTTAGCCACGGCGCTCCCCACCGCCTGAGCAGCTCCCGGCTTACCGAGCATTTCGGCAATACCCTTGTAGGTAATAATCCTACCGGGCTCTATTTTACGCACCGCTTCAAAAACAGACTGCTGGAAAGAGGTAAAATCTTTCAGGTCCAGGGGCATTTCGTGCCGGCCGGTCTCAAAAAACCTCAAAGTCTCCCCTATCACCTGTTTAACCAGATAGTCTTCCTCCGCCATATCGGATGGCGCCAAGTTTATGCTCATATCTCCCCGTTCAGGCCGCAAGGACAAAAACTTTAGACCTTCGGGAGAAAAAGTTGCACTGAGAGTATCTGTTCCCAGTAATTTTATTATTTCCCGTATTTCCATGGTCAAATTTACCAATCTTATTTCTAGAGCCATGTTGAAGCTCTTGAATATTATTTGCCCCGGGGCCCCGATCATTGCCCGTTAATTTTTGGCACGGCAATTTCAGGTTGAAACGACAAACCGATCATGGGGTGGTTATGATCCCAACAGCGCCAGGACTTCTTCCATGAATTGATGCCAGTTTACATTTTCCATATAATCTACGAACAGCATCTCATTGATACCCTTTTCCTCCATGAACTGGGGAATGTTCATTCCTGTGGCGCCGATACTGTAAAAGCGCGAGTCCACGATATATATCTCTTCGTAATGCGGCAATAAGAAGGGTACCAGGGCGTTTCCAAAGGAGTCCTTCAACACCAAGATCTTTTTGCCGTTAACCACATCCGTTTTGATTACGCTCCAAGTTCCGCCGCCAGAGCTGATAAATACAAGATATTTGTCTATCTTGCTGTCTGCATATTTAAAATCGATTACCGGCCTCCTCTCGCCTTTTTCCGCATAATAAACAGTAAATTCGTGTGAGGTGAAGGGCATGTAGACCGATATGGTATCGGGGTTTTCTTCCAGGCTTTTGTCCAGGGTCTTTGAATAAGAGCTTCCCAAAAAACCCTCCAGATCGATCCTTTGATATTTTTCCAGCGAGACGGGTTCCTCTCCCCTGCTTTCCATGAAAGCACAGTAGGCATAATACGCACCCAGGGCCGTCCAGTGGTGATCGGTCCGAAAATATATGTACTCACCGGTGTGGCTTTTCAGGATGTCATAGACATTGACCGCACAGATGCCAGGTTTCAGCCTGCTTTTCAAATAGTTCAGGGCTTCGTTTTGCGAATCAGTAATCCCCTTGTACCTTCTCAACTGAACAAACTCGCTGTTGGATGGAGGGATCAGGGAATATATTTTTATACCTTCATCCAGCCTTTCCCGGTATTGATTCAAAACATAGGCATAGAAATCAAAATTTTCCTTATTGAATTTGAATAACTGAACCGCCTCGCCCTCCACAACAATCCAGTAACCCACATTGGTATCATCGCCGTCATCCATTTCCGGCAGCAGGGAACCGGGATCGGCCGGGTTTTCACTTTTTTCGGGATCCTTTGAGGATGGTTCCTGCTCACTTTTCGGGGGAAACTGCTCCTTTTCATGATCGGCTACGATGGAAATGCCGGGGCCCAGCAAAGAAAATATCTGTCCCACATCGCGGCTTGCCTTTACCAGACGCTCCCGGTAAATGAATGTGTCACCGTAATAATCTTCGAAGCAGCGAAGGTACGCCCCGCTGAACAGGGCCTGCGTGCTGAATACCGGCCTTTTCATCAAAGCCCGATGCTCAAGTTCCGAAATCACAGGTTTTTTTGTATTGAAAATGTTAGCCAGCCCCAGAAACGCAATTGCAAGCAGAAAAAAAAGTACGTCTATCCGCAGCTTTTTCATTGTAACTCCTCCCACAATTTTCTAGCCGCTGGTTGCTGCTAAAACCGGAAATACAAAAACGGGTTGTATGATTGTCCGACCAGAAAAATGACCGACAGGACGAATACAACCATATTGGCCAAAGGATAAAGCACCTGTTCGACCACGAAAATACTTTTCGGATTATCCGAAAGACGCCCCCGTATTTGTGCGGCCACATTGTTCATGAGCGGGGTACAGGCGATGGCGGCAATAATCAAAAACACGACGTTGTTCCAAAAATGTATCGCCACCTCGGGTCCTGAAAAGGCGGGGGCCGCTCCAAACATGATTCCCAAAAATCTGAAGGCCTGTCCCAAGTCGAGATGATAGAAAAAGACCCAGCCTACCAGCACCGCCGCCCATAAATAAAGCCTCGAAATGACCGTGGGCAATTTATTGAACAACCGTAATAAAAATGCTTTTTCCAAATAAATGAGAGCAAAGTAATACAGGCCCCATACCACGAAATTCCAGCTGGCCCCGTGCCAAAGCCCGGTGAGAGACCATACCAGAAACAGATTCAAAATATGACGGCGCCTGTTCCCGCCCAAAGGTATGTACAGATAGTCCCGGAAAAAACTGCCCAGAGAGATGTGCCAGCGTCTCCAAAATTCGGTAGCGGACCTGGCAACGTAAGGATATTTGAAATTTTCCCTGTACGCAAAACCAAACATTTTCCCCAACCCGATAGCCATGTCGGAATACCCGGAAAAATCAAAGTATATCTGCAGTGCAAACAGAATAATGCCCAGCCAGGCTCCGGTGAGCGGCAGGCGGGAATAATCCACACCCAAGAAACTCTCACAGATTTTGCCGGCGGTGTTGGCCAGCAGGACCTTTTTGCCCAGGCCCATGATAAAACGGCCCACACCGTAGCTGAACTGTTCCCGGTTTTCCTGCCGGTGTTCGATTTCCTCGGCAATTTCTTGATACCTGACGATGGGCCCCGCCACCAGTTGATGAAACAGGGAAACAAATAGCAGAAGCTTGAAAAATGATTGTTGCGCCTCTGTCTCCCCCCTGTACACATCGACCACATAGGATACAGTTTGAAAGGTATAGAAGGATATGCCAATGGGCAGCCCGAATGCAGGACTTAACAGGCGCATGCCGAACAGGCTGTTCAGGGTGCCCAGGATAAAACCGGAATACTTGAAAAGACCTAGAATGAGCAGATTGCCGGTCACCGATAGGGCCACCGCCGCCCTGGCCTTCCAGTTGCCCCGGTTCCGTCCCGCCACCAGTGCGTTGTAATAGTCAAAAAGGGTGGAAAATACAAGGAGCGCAACCCATACCGGCTCTCCCCAGGCATAGAAGATAAGAGAAGTGATGATCAGCAGGGAATTGCGGTAAGCTCTATTTTTTACGGCATAATAAAGAGCCAGGTTTACAGGCAGAAAAACACACAGAAAGAAAAGGCTTGAAAATACCAATTGGGCGGCCCCCAGGCAGTTCAGTTTCTACAAATAAGCGACAACAGTTGCTGCTTTTTCCCGCGCTTCGTGCAGAATAACCTCCAACAGGCCCTTGGAGGTTATTTTAGTGCAGGTAATCATATATTTCCATGCTCACCGGATATGCCTTCTTTGCGATCTCTGATCGGTGCCCGATCTTTAGGTCTTTATGTTTCCATGGCCCTCACCTAAAGCCTTTCGACCGCCGATCAATATAACCATACCATATTGAGATTTACTCCACAATGATTCTGCAATGATAAAAGGTGGTAAATAATGCCTGGTGAATTATGGCATAACCGCAAGATCAAGGGAAAGCGCCTCCGCCACCGCCCGGTTGACCACCCGGCCGTCAATAACATTGATTCCCCCGCTGAGAGGTGTTTTCTCGGCAACAATTTGGGGGCAGCCTTTATCGGCCAGTTCCAGGGCAAAGGGAAGGGTGGCATTGTTCAGAGCGTAGGTAGATGTGCGGGGAACTGCCCCGGGAATGTTGGGGACAGCATAATGGAGTACTCCGTAGCGTTCGAAGATGGGCTCGCTATGGCTGCTGGTATGGTCGGCGGTTTCAATGCAGCCCCCCTGATCAATGGCTACATCCACGATTACCGCTCCCGCTCGCATGGTTTGAACCATTTCTTTGTTGCAGAGGATTGGCGTTCTGGCCCCGGGGATCAATACAGCACCGATAAGCAGATCGGCCCTGGAAACAGCATGAGCAATGTTCTGGGGATTGGAATAAAGGGTCAGCAGCCTGCTGCCGTTCGCATCGTCAAGGTATCGCAGCCGCTGGACATTGTTATCGACCACGGTCACCTTGGCTCCCATTCCCATGGCCACCCGGGCCGCATTCATCCCCACGATACCCCCTCCCAGAACAACCACATCCGCAGGCGTAACCCCGGGGACACCACCCAGCAATATGCCGATCCCACCGTTGGATTTTTCCAGAAAATGCGCTCCGATCTGAGTGGCCATCCTCCCGGCAATTTCACTCATCGGCGCCAGCATAGGGATGGTTCCATTAATCACCACTGTTTCGTAAGCGATGGCCGTCACCCTTTTCTCGATCAACACGCGGGCCACTTCCCCCGCTGCCGCCAGGTGCAGGTAGGCAAACAGGATCTGCCCCTCATGCAGCAGATCATACTCCGCAGGCTGGGGTTCCTTGACCTTGTAAATCATCTCCACCCTTTCGTAGAGCTCTTTTGCTTCAGGGACGATCTCCGCCCCAAACTGACGGTATTCGGCATCTTCAATGCCGCTGCCCTGCCCTGCTCCTGTTTCAACCAAGATCTGGTGCCCCCGGCCGGTAAAGGCCGTGATCGCTCCCGGGGTTATCGCCACTCGGTTTTCGTCGGTTTTTATCTCTTTGGGAACGCCTATGATCATTTCAGTATCACCTTTCAAACCATGTTTATATTTTATTATATTAACATGAAATCCACCGGTTCAGGGTACAATTTTGCTGCCTTTTCCATGATCCCCATTCATAGAAGGGGATATCCCAACCCATTTTGGCAGGCGTCGCCCGGGCTAGTTTCACGGATGGCGTTTATCTTATTTATCCCAGCCCCGCCCCCCGGAAAAGAATCGTACCGGTGAGGGTTTATGCTTAAGTTAAAATGGAAGGCCGGCTTTGTCAAGTTATTTTGTAATACCTTCCCAGATAAGTAATCGGGTAGGAGACTGCCCATTAGTTGGGCAGCCGACCTCCCACACCACCGTACGTACCGTTCGGTATACGTTGGCACTATCAACCCACACTCAGGACTTGCACCTGTTAGACTGCACCCATGCTGGGCGCACACATATAAAAAACCCTTTAATATTAAAGGGTTTTAGTGGTGCGAGCGAGAGGAGTTGAACCTCCACGCCCTTGCGGACACTAGGTCCTGAACCTAGCGCGTCTGCCATTCCGCCACGCTCGCCTGTTCTGTTTATTATTATAGCCGCTCAGGAACCATATTTCAAGGGGGTTCGGGGGAATAAAATATCTATGTTATAAATCTGGCGCCGGATAAATCCGGCGCCTAAGTTTTTAATTTGAAGTTTCCCTGAAACCGGCGACAGGCTACTTGTTTTCCTTTCCCGGCATCGAAGGAAAAAGGTGGCGGAGTTCCATGGGCAAGGGAAAGGCGATCAACGAGCCTTGCTGGCTGGCAATCTCCGGCAAAGTCCGCAGCAGCCGCAGATAAAGCGCCCCATCCTGGTCACCCAGTATCTTGGCCGCCTCGGCCAGTGTTTTGGCCGCTTCTTTTTCCCCATCAGCCTGAACGATGATCGCCCGCCGCTCCCTTTCAGCAGTAGCCTGGCGGGAGATGGCCTTCTGCAGGCTCTCCGCAATGACCACGTCTTTGATCTCCACCGCGGACACCTTGATCCCCCAGGGATCGGTGGCCTGGTCCAAGATTTTCTGGATCAACATGTTCAGCTTATCTCGTTCCGAGAGCAGTTCGTCCAGATCCGCCTGTCCGACCACGCTCCGCAAGGTGGTCTGAGCCAACTGGGCGGTGGCATAGCGGTAATCCTCCACATTGATCACCGCCCGGGTGGAATCCAGCACCCGGTAATAAACCACCGCATTTACGCTGGTCGTCACGTTATCCCGGGTGATCACCTCCTGGGTGGGCACATCGAGAGTCACCGTTCTCAACGGTATCTTGATGGTGCGATCTATTAAAGGAATGATAATCACCAAGCCCGGGCCCCGCGCCCCGACAACATGCCCCAGTCTGAATACCACCAGGCGCTCGTATTCCCGCACTACCTTTATGGTAGAACTGAATAACATGATCACAATTATAACTACAGGCAACACCCAAGCCATTTTTTACACCTCCCTGAATTATTCGGCCTTATCCGGCTTGTTTGCTTCACGCACCCACAACATTGTACTTTCCGCCCTGACTACCTCCACTTCAGTCCCGTTCTCAATTATTTTGCCATCATCGCTGCGGGCTATCCAGATTTCACCCTGCCCTCTGATCATCCCTTCCGGGGCCAGCTTCTTGATCACCAGGCCTTTGCGGGGGGCGTCCAGGAAGGTGGCGTCAGTGTAGCGATTCTTCCGGTAATAGATCACTCTTTGCGCCGCCAGCAGTGTGATCACAATTACCGCAATGGCCACCACGATTACCGTCTGGCGAAAACCGATATACCAGTGAGCGTCCATCAGCGGTTCCTGGGGCAGCAACAGCGCTCCCACCAGCAGGCTCAAACCCCCGCCAACCCCCAGTATCCCAAAGCCCGGGACAAAAATTTCCGCTATGATCAGCCCCGCCCCCAAAAGCATCAGTATAACTCCGGTGGTGGCAGCCTCAAACATTCCGGTTCCATATATACCCAAGATCAACATAATCCCCCCCAGTACTTCCGGTACCATGGTCCCCGGATTGCTAAACCCGAAGAACAAACCCAAAACACCCAATATTAGCAGCAGAAATGAGATCCGGGGATCACTTAACCAGTTCTGTACCTGTTCACTTATATTCAATCCCTCGGCCTTTATAAGCGGGTTATCGGTGTCTAGTACATATATTCTATCATGTTTGCAAATACTCTGACCATGAAGTTGTTCTAAAAGATCGTGCAGGTCGGAGGCCAGATATTCAATAACCCCTTCCTCCAGGGCCTCCCGGGAGCTCAAGCTAAGGTTTTCAGTAATAAATTTTTCCGCTATATCAGGGGGACGTCCTTTCTCTTCAGCCAGATTGCGCAGATGCTTGGATAAAAACTTGGTGGTCTTTTCGCCGGCCTCCTTTACCCCCTCCAGGGAAAAGGTGATCGGTTGGGCCGCCCCGATAGTAGTTCCCGGGGCCATGGCTGCTATATCGGAAGACATGACGATAAACGATCCCGCCGAGGCGGCGATGGCGCCGGAAGGGGCTACCAACACTGCCACCGGCAGTCGGGCGTTTAAAATGGCGGTATTGATGCTGGTGGTGGCCTCCACCAGCCCTCCGGGGGTATCCAGGACGATTACCAGCAGCTCTGCATCTGCTTTTTCCGAGTTCCGGATTATCCTTTCCAAAAAAGCCATTTTTCCGGGAGTGATAGTTCCATTGACAGGGGCGACCATGATTGATTTGCCCCCGGCAAATATTGGCTGGGGGGCGATAGCAGAGCATAAGATAAAAAACAGAAGCAAAACCAGAACGGTTTTTATTAATTTGTGACCAAGGTGATCATCAGCAATAATCATAAAACCCTCCTTTTGACCGCCGATCACGTTTGAACTGCAAAACCCCTTCTGCCGTGTCACTTATATTCTAAACCATTCTCAGACAAATTGGAAACGAGCAAATCACTGTGACCACAGCTGTCTGCCGGTAATTTAACTTCCATTTAAAATGAAGGGGCGGACGATCCTGTCCGCCCCCGGAGGGTCGGGCCGGCATATGCCCGACACCTCGGGTTATATGCAGAAACCCCTTTCATTCACCGTACACCCATGATTCCATTTCCTGCCGATAGGAGATGATCTCGCCTTCCCGGAAAAATAGCCCAATTTCGCGAAGAGCGCTTTCGGTTGAATCTGAAGCATGAACCACGTTGTTACCGGTAAACATGGCCAAATCGCCTCTAATAGACCCGGGAGCCGCGTTTTGGGGATTGGTTTCACCCACCAGTTTGCGAACGACCGCCACCGCCTGATCGCCTTCCCAGACCATGGCCACTGCCGGACCGGAGGTGATAAACGCGATCAAACCATCATAAAAACCTTTTCCCTGGTGCTCGGCATAATGGCGGGCCGCCAGTTCGGGGGAGGCCTGCATCATTTTCAGGGCAACCAATTTCAATCCTTTGGACTCCAGCCGTTTGATTATTTCCCCCACCAACAGCCTTTGCACCGCATCGGGTTTTATCATTACAAAAGTTCTTTCTCTGCCTTTCACCGATCTGCCTCCCATAACTGTTTAAATCTACCTGATGTATTGATCGCATTATATACTGATCGCAATTCACTCCAATTATATAAATTATATAAGACCCTGTCAGGTCTCAGGCCAACCACCCAAACAGGTCTTCTATGATCGCAAGCATTTTAATATCAAGCAGTCTTATGTTGGAGTTCCACATTGAATATCCCGCGTTTTATTTCCCGGGCGGTCATATTTTTTGCAGAAAATTTCTGTTTAAGATAATCGCACGACACCCATGGATCAACGGTTTGACCACATGTAAACACATCTACCGCAGCGTATCCAAATTCCGGCCAAGTGTGTATGGCCAGATGGGATTCGGAGATTACCACTACGCCGCTGACCCCCTGAGGGCTAAATCGGTGGAATACCGTCTCCCTTACCTCCGCCCCCGCTTCCAGGGCGGCTGCCACCATGTTTCGCTTTATGGAATCGGTGTTGTTTAATATTTCCGGTGTGCAGCCGTAGAATTCTGCCAAAATATGACGGCCCAAAGCGCTCATTCTAATACCTCCTTGTTATTTTTTTTTTTGAAAACATCCTTAAGATTTTAACAGACTAAACAGAAAAGTCAATGCCCCAGCCCGGCAGTGTAAGGTTATGTAAGTTGACTATTGCAAGATATCGCGGTATTTGTTAGTATATAGTTGTTACGTTGCCAGGCATAGCTTTAACCCGTAATATCCTTCTTTTTTAGGATAAAACCTAAAAAAGGGGGATTTACACTGTCTGTGCACAATTGCCATGATGTTGGCAATAAAGTTAATTTTTAGAAATTGGCACGATTGGCGGTGTAATCGCACTATTATTGCTCCATTTATACATTGTACGTCATATCTGCTAAATGCTTCGGCAACACCAACACTAATCTAATAAGGGGTGTACAATGGGCAACTTGGATTTTTTCTTCAAACCAGAACATGTAGCTGTAATAGGGGCTTCCCGATCGCCGGAAAAAGTTGGGTATTCCATACTCTACAATCTTGTTCACTGTGGTTTCAAGGGCAAGATTTACCCGATCAACCCACGGGAAGACGAGATACTGGGACTGAAATGTTACCAGGATATCAGCCAGGTTGGCTCACCGGTCGATCTGGCTATTATTTCGATCCCGTCAAGGCATGCCCTTGCTGTGGCTAAATCCTGCGGGGAAGCGGGCGTGAAAGGCCTGATCGTACTGACCGCCGGTTTCAAAGAAGTGGGCGGTGAAGGTGTCCAGAGAGAAGAAGAGTTGATCCGTATTTGCCGCCAGTATAACATGCGTTTGATGGGTCCCAACTGTGTTGGCCTCATTGATACCCATGCTCCGATCAATGGTTCTTTTTCTAAAGGTTTCCCCAAAACCGGCAATGTTTCCTTTATATCACAGAGCGGGGCCATGCTGGTGTCTATTATCGACTGGAGTACCTTTGCGGATCTCGGTTTCTCCCGTTTTATCAGTATGGGAAACAAGCCTGACCTGGATGAGATTGATTTTATCGAAGCCTGCGCCGACGATCCCAATACCAATGTAATTCTGGTATACTTAGAGGATATTTCTGATGGAGATAAATTTATCAGAATCTGCAGCAAAGCCAGCAAGAAAAAACCTATAGTTGTCTTAAAATCCGGGATCAGCGAATCAGGGGCCAAAGCTGCCAGCTCGCACACCGGTGCGCTGGCCGGCAGCGACAAAGCCTATGACACTGCTTTCCGGCAATGCGGGGTAATCAGGGTAGATACAATGGATGAGCTGTTTGATCTGGCTAAAGCCTTTTCCACCCAGCCTTTGCCTAAGGGCAACCGGGTAGCCATTGTCACCAACTCCGGCGGCCCGGCCATAGTGGCCACCGATGCCATTGAAGAGCAGGGGCTGGCGATGGCCCGATTCAACCCGGAAACGATAAATGCTTTCCGGGAAAATCTTCCAGCCGAATCCAACATCCACAACCCGATAGACCTTTTAGGCGATGCCAAAGCAGATCGCTTCCGATTTGCCTTAGAAAAAGCACTGGCCGATGAAAACACCGACAGTGCCCTGGTTTTGATTTGCCCCACCACAGTGGCGGAACCTGAGGAAACAGCCCGGGCAATCATCGACATGCGCAAAAAATATCCGACCAAACCAATATTTGCGGTGTATATGGGCGGAGGCGCCCTCAAGGAGGGCAAGGATATTTTAACCGAAGCTTCCGTACCCACCTACACCTTCCCCGAGCCCCCTGTTCGAACCCTGGAAGGTATGATCAGCTATTCCAAAATAAGGAGTTCCAATCACCAGTTGCCGACTTTCAATTTTAATGACCTTGATTCTGGGCAGGTCAATGATATCGTGGAAAATGCACGCAAAGATCGCCGCACAGCACTTCTGGGATATGAAGCTGCCGGCATCCTGAGCGCCTACGGCATCCCCTCCACCAAGGTCCTTCTGGCCACTTCCGCGCAGGAAGCCGGCCAGATCAGCGACGAGATTGGTTATCCGGTGGTTTTGAAAATTTGTTCTCCCGAGATTGCACATAAATCCGATGTCGGCGGGGTAAAGATAGGACTCAAGGACCGGCGCCAGGTGGAGGAAGCTTTTACCAAAATGATGGAATCAGTGAAAGGTCACCTGCCCGATGCCCGTATTTATGGAATTGAGGTTTCCAATATGGCGGAGGAAGGAACTGAGTTGATTATCGGGCTGACCCGGGATCCGCAATTTGGACCGATGATCGTATTTGGCCTGGGCGGCATTTATGTCAACCTGTTCGAAGATGTTTCTTTCAGGCTGGCCTCTCACCTAACCACCAGCAGCTCAATCCGGGAAATGATTTCCGAAACCAAGGCCTATACCCTGTTAAAGGGCTTCCGGGGAGAAAAACCCGGGGATATGGATGCGCTGGTAAATGCTATAGCCAGGGTGGCGCGGTTGTCGCTCGACCAGGATAACATTTCCGAAATGGACATTAACCCGATCAGAGTTTATCCCCACGGAGTCACTGCATTGGATGTGAAGATAACCCTGAGCGAAAATAACCGTAAGCAGTAAATCAGCGGAATTGGAATCGTATTTATGGTTAACCAAATTAACCCGGTGAATGTTAGAGCAGGCTGTTCAGCCTGCTTTAACATTATAAATCCCTACAGAACCTCTACCATTATCACTTGTCTATTGAAAAATCAAACCCTGCGTGCAAACAGTCTGGCCGCGGGAAGCAGCAGAACCAGCACCGTGTAAATTTCCAGACGGCCCATGATCATCATCAGGCTGAGCAGGGCAATCCCCGCCGGTGGAATGGCCTGATAGGTAAACATCGGCCCTACCTGCCCCAGGCCCGGGCCGACATTGCCCAGGGTGGAAGCTACCGCCGAAGCAGAGGTTATAAAGTCCAGACCCATCCCGGTTAAGACCAGTGTTGAAATGACAAAAAACATAATATATAAAAAGCTGAACCCGGCTACCCCCCGCATCGTATCTTCCGAAAGGGGTTGTCCTCCCAATTTGATGGTACTGATGGCCGAAGGGTGTACCATCCGGTAGAGCTCCCGGTAGGCATATTTAAACAGAATCAGCAGCCGCACCTGTTTTATGGCCCCCGCGGTAGATCCCCCGCAGCCCCCCACAAACATCAGGAAAAATAGCAGCGTCCGGGCAAAGTGGGGCCAGGCATCAAAATTGGCGGTGGCAAAACCGGTGGTGGTAACTATGGATACCACCTGAAATGCACCCAAACGCAGTGCCTCCATAATACTTCCGGCAAATTTAGGATAAATATTAATGGTGATCAATACAATAGCCGCGGCAGTGGTGAAAAAATAAAAACGCAGTTCTTCATTTCCGGTTACATTTTCAAAATCCCTTTTGATCATACGGTAATAAAGGGTAAAGTTTATTCCAGCAGCAAACATAAAAACGGTTATTATTATTTCAGCAGCTGGATTATGCAAAAAACCCACACTGGTATTGAATGTGGAAAATCCGCCGGTAGCCAAGGTGGCCAATGTATGAGCCAGAGAATTAAAAAAATCCACGCCGCTTAACACCAGCAGTATTGTTTGCAAAACAGTTAATCCCAAGTAAATCAGCCATAGGCGGCGGGCAGTCTCCACAACCCTTGGAACCAGCCGCTCACTGACCGGCCCCGGAACCTCCGCCCTGAACATGGCCAAGCTGCGAAAACCAAACCGGGGCAAAACAGCCACAGTCAATACAATGATCCCCATTCCCCCCAGCCACTGGGTGAAAGCGCGCCAGAACAACAGCCCCCGGGGGAGAGACTCCACATCTCCGATCAGTGTGGCTCCGGTGGTGGTGAACCCGGAAATAGCTTCAAAAAAAGCATAGAGGTAGCTGCCGTCAAACAGGCCGTAAAAATAATAGGGCAGCGCTCCGCACAGCCCCGCTAAAAACCAGGCCAGGGCAACCAAGGAGAAACTTTCCACAAGCGACAGCTGTTCGGGACGATAAGGCCGGAACAGCCTGTACAGCAACATGCCGGCCGCTGCGGTCACCAGTACCGACCATGTAAAAGCAGGCAGATCCTCACCCCCGTCCACCAGGGGCCATATTATTGAAACAAACATAGTCACTGACAGGCATAACAGAAAAATGCCCAAAAGGTAACAAACCCGCAGGCGGCGCATCACGTTACTCCTTAAATAATTAATTTTTCTTTTCCAGGCCGGGTATACGTTCTTTGATATGATTTGGCCGGTTCTTGCCATTCCTTCCGCTGCCAAAATAGCGATCGAGGGATTGGCTGATTTCAGGAAGCATAAAGATCACCAGATGATCTTCTCTTTCCAGCCGGGTGCTTCCATGGGGCACGATGACTTTGCCTTCCCGGATGATTGCCCCGATCAGCAAACCGCGGGGTAAGTTAGCCTCGGAAAGTTTGCGGCCTACAACCCGGGCCGATTCGGGGAGGATCAGTTCCACAATTTCCGCTTGTTCATCCTCTAAAATGGATAAAGAGATAATTTCTTCCCTTTTGGTCAGGCTCAGGATCTGGGAGGCGGCTACCAACCGGGGGTTGACTACCGAATCGATGCCCAGGATATGGTAAACCGGAGTATACTGGGGGTCCTTGACCTCGGAGATGATCTTTTTAATTCCCTGTTGCTTTGACAGGGCCGAAATCAACAAATTGGTACGATCGTCGCCGGTGACCGCTACCACCGCATCAGCCTGCTGAATTTCCTCTTGTTCAAAACAAGCCAGATCGGTAACATCGCCGTTCAGCACCAGGGTGTGTTTCAGCTCCTGGCTCAGTTCCTCGCAGCGCTCCCGATCCTTCTCCAGTAAAACTGCCGTAAAGGGGTTGGGGCTGGTTTCAAGAAGCAAAGCCAGTTGGAAGGCAATCATCCCGCCGCCCAGAATGGCTACCCGCCGAATGCGGGTTTTTTCGTGATGAAGCAACCAACTGATATCTTTTAAAACCTCGGTGCTGCCGGAAATATAAACCTTATCCCCCGGCAAAATAACATCATTTCCCGCTGGAACAATAAACCCGCTGCGGGGGTTGTTTATACCCACCACAATACACCCCGGAGGAAAGGCCAACCCGGAGAGCGGTTTACCGGTAATGCCTGTCTCCTCGCCTATGGTAAGTCCCAACATCATTACCTTGCCCTGGTAAAAATATTCAATATCACTGGCCTCGGGAAAGTGGAGTATCTTCGAAATTTCCGAGGCGGCGGCCCGCTCAGGATTTATCACAATATCGATCCCGATCTGTTCCTGCGATAGAACGGCGGAATCCTGTAAATAGTCGGCGTCACGGACCCTGCCCACCGTAATGGAAACACCAAAATGTTTGGCCAGCATACAGGAAATAATATTGATTTCATCTATTTCTGTGACCGCAATCAGCATATCGGCTTTTTTTATGCCGGCTTTTTCCAGAATGGCCGCATTGGCCCCGTTTCCCTCGACAACCATGATGTCCAGAGCATCATTTAACTTGCGCGCCTGGTCACCGTTTTTCTCAACAACCACTACATCCTGGTTGTTTTCTGAAAGGCTGCGGGCCAGCTCAAAGCCAACGCCGCCCCCTCCGATGATAATAATATACAAACTAATTCTTCCTTTCCCGACCGGCCGTCTGGCAAATAATTTACATAAAAAACCCGGTAATACCATTTAACCCGGCCCTGGTTTTTATACATACGTAAACCAGCGCCAGTTTCCCGGACGCTGGGTTACACCTGGAATTATATTTCAATTACTTGTTTCCGGCAACCACAAAATTAGCCCGGTCAGACTTAATTTTACGTAATATATTTACGATGGCAGCCTAAAACCTTGGCAGCTTCATTATTATTCCCGTTTTTATAAGTGAGTGATCGCGCCCTTGCTACCTTCGGGGCAATGAATTATAATATAGATGTCGTCGGGGCGTGGCGCAGCTTGGTAGCGCGCTTGACTGGGGGTCAAGAGGTCGCAGGTTCAAATCCTGTCGCTCCGACCATTATTTATAAGGGTTTTTAGGGTTTAGAACATCCTGCTAACTTAAGCATTACAGCAACCCTACAGCAACATACTTAACTAAACCCTAAAAATAAACCAGGGTTGCAGCCCTGGCAGTAAAAATGTTTTTTTAGTTAGCCCTTCTTTTATGGAAGGGTTTTTCTTTCTTTGAGTACATCATTCATCTTTTCTGCTGCTTTCTGTTTTAACTCCGGGAACACATGAGAATAAATATCTAATGTTGTAGTGATTTTATTGTGTCCCAGAATTTCTTGAACCACCTTTGGGTGTTCACCAATTGAAAGCATTATCGTTGCAAACGTATGCCTTACATCGTGAAAACGCTTTTTGGGTAACCCTGCATTAACAAGTAATTTTTCAAAATGCCTGGTAAAATTTCTTGGGTCTATAGGATTACCATCTTCTAAACAAAAGACCAAACCATTTTCACTGTATGCTTCACCAAGAAACAATTTTTCTTGATTCTGTTTTGCTTTATGAGATTTTAGCTCAATTAATATATCACCAGGTATTGGTACTGTTCTTATAGAATTAACAGTTTTCGGTTCTTGAAATATTAATTTCGTTTTTTTGGGTCCACCTTCATCGTTCTTAACCCTAGCTAAAGATTGTTTAACATTTAACACCGAATTTTTAAAGTCTATATCCTGCTGCTTTTACCGACCCATTTTGACCTTAAATTGACGGCCCAAATTGTCAGCTAA
>CAZPFS010000029.1:0-23141 GCA_964585925.1 uncultured Syntrophomonadaceae bacterium
CTGTGTGAGTGAGCCGAAGTCCCTTCGGTAACATTTTAAGTGAGTGAACGCGCGCTCTTGCTCCGGAAAAAAAATTGTGCTATGATCGAAATGAAATTTAAAACACATTTGGCGGTAGCCCTGCTGTGCTCGTGTAAACCTATAAGTTTTGAGCTAACACTTAGTAATTGGGAGCCTGAACTTTGGTTGCGGCGCAGAAGCCTCCCGGAGAGGACCTGCAAGGCAGTTGAGAAGGCACCCCCCTGTAGAGGGAACAGTTCAAAACAAGGGTCCACGGCACGGCGGGGTTTATTTATTAAGGGAATCATGATTGTGCCTGGCAGATAAAAAAATGTCTTAACGGCATACATTTTGTCAAACCGCCGGGTTCAAATCAGGCGCAAAAGATAAAAGAATAACTATTCGGCGCTTTTTATCCGGTATCGGATGGAAAAGGAGAGGAGGCCGAACCGGAAACCGACAGTTTCCGGCGGTATCCCTCAAAATTTTATAGAAAATTGCAGATCAAATGTCTGTTAATGAACGGGTATTGAAAAATATTCGTTCTTTTTTTTAATTTTGGGCTTTCTCCGGAAGGATATATACAAATGACGGCGAACTTAATTAACCAATGTGGGTCATAGTGGGGTAAAGTGGATCAAGCGGAGGCAGCGGCCATGTTCATGGGAGAATACCAGCATACTCTTGATGAGAAGGGACGGGTAGCCATTCCGTCTCGTCTAAGGAATGAACTGGGTGAAAAATTTGTGGTAACCCGGGGGCTGGATAAATGCCTCTTTGTATATCCCCTGGCAGAGTGGTCAAAAATTGAAGGAAAGTTAAAGGCTCTCCCTTTTACCAAAGGTGATGCCAGGGCTTTTACCAGAATGTTTTTTTCAGGAGCAGTCGAGGTGGAGTTGGATAAGCAGGGCCGGGTGTTGATCCCCCAGAATTTGCGGGATTATGCCCAGGTGGAGAAAGAAGTCAGAATAATCGGCGTATCCAACCGGGTGGAGGTATGGAGTGAGGCGGTGTGGGGAGAATATATCCGCCAAGCAGGCCAGGCTTACGAACAGATAGCCGAAACACTGGTCGATTTTGAGATCTAAAACGGAGAAAACGATGGTTGATTTTCATATCCCGGTGATGCTGGAAGAGGTGGTCGGGTATCTTGATTGTTCCCGGAGAGGGGTGTATGTGGATGCTACCCTGGGTGACGGGGGGCATGCCCTCGGGATCTACCGGCGGCTTCAGGCCGGCAGCCATTTAATCGGCATCGATTGGGATGAACAGGTGTTTGAAGAGGTCCGCAAAAGGTTGCAGGGATCCCCGGCGAAGGTCACCCTGGTTCATTCCAGCTACACCGGGCTGGAAGAAATATTATCCGGTCTGGGGATAGAAGGGGTGGCCGGCCTTCTGCTCGATCTGGGGGTTTCTACCAGGCAACTGTTGGATGATCACCGGGGGTTTTCCTACCACGGGGAAGTCGGGCTGGACATGCGCATGGACCGGCGGCAGAGCCTGACCGCCGAGGATATTGTAAATGAGTTTCCGGAAAGGGAACTTTCAAGAATAATCTACTGCTACGGGGAGGAAAGGTTTGCCCGCCGGATTGCCCGCCAGATTGTCGGCGCCCGCTCCAGGGGAGATCGCATCAGATCCAGCGATCAGCTGGTGGAAATTATCAAGTCGGCGGTGCCGGCGGCTGCCGGCAGAGAAAAGCATCCCGCCCGCAAGACTTTCCAGGCGCTCCGGATAGCGGTTAACGGGGAACTGGAAAATATTGAAATGGTTTTGCCGCAGGCGGTGCGCTGCCTGGAGCCGGGAGGAAGGCTGTGTGTCATTGCCTACCACTCACTGGAGGACAGGCTGATCAAGACATTTTTTAGAGAACACTCCCGGAGCTGCCACTGTCCCCCCATGCTGCCCTGTACCTGTGGTGGGGAAGGAGAACTGGAACTCCTGACCCCGAGGGCGGTCAAACCGGGCGGCGAGGAAATTAATTCCAACCCCAGGTCCCGCAGCGCCCGCCTGAGGGCAGTAGCCAAAAAACGTTCTAAAGGTGAAGGCAGGTGAATAAATTGTTACAGGCTGGGCGCAAAATGCAGCCGGAGGAATGGGCTGTATCCCCCGGTTCCGAGATCGGCCTCCAGGCACGCCCTTATCCCCGCCGCCGGAAAAAAATAAGGCTGTTGTTAACCGGCCTGGTTTGCCTGTTGCTGTGCCTGGGGGTAACCGCCCAATATTCAAGGATTGTTTCCCTGAATTACGAATTGGGGGCGCGGGAGGCAAGAATAAAGCAGCTCAGAGAAGAATACCGGGAGCTGGAAACAGAAGCAGCCCGCCTGGCATCACTGAGCCGGATCGAGGAGGTTGCCCGAGCTGAACTGGGCATGCGGGAACCGGAACAGGGCCAGCTCAAGGTGTTGACCGCCAATTTAGAGTGAATGGAAGCGGTGGAGTTTTCTTGGCCGAGGGCGCTGTATTTCAGGTAAACATCAAAAAAAGGCTGTATTTTCTGTTTGGAGTGCTCATTTTGGCGGTGGCTGCTCTGGTTTGCCGCCTGGCCTGGATACAGATCGTACAGTCGGAGCATCTCTTTGAGATGGCGCAGGATCAGTGGAACCGCAGTATTCCGGCCCGTTCCCCGCGAGGATCAATATATGATTGTCAGGGAAGGCTTCTCGCTGGCAGTATAACCGTGGATACGGTGGTGGCTATTCCTCCTCAGATAGAGGATCCGGTTAAAACTGCCGGGCTGCTGGCCCCGCTGTTGGAGATGGATCGGGATAAAGTCTACGATCTGCTGATCATGGATCGCAGCGCCATTTACCTGAAGCGAAAGGTTGAGCCCGAGGTATCGGCGGCGATCCGCGAGCTTGAACTCCCCGGAATTGCGTTCACCCCCGAGGGGCAGCGCTACTATCCCGGGGGCCGGCTGGCTTCACAGCTCTTGGGTTTCGTGGGTATGGATCAGGGATGGTCCGGCCTGGAAATATATTACGAGGATCAGCTCAAAGGGCGGGAAGGGAAAATATTATTTTCAACCGATGGTTGGGGACGCCAGCTTCCCCAGGGGGAGCGCAAGTTTGTGGCCCCTCGGGAGGGGATGGATCTGTATTTAACCATTGACGAAACCATCCAGTACATTGTGGAGCGCGAGCTCTCCCGGGCAGCTTTGCAGTTTAAACCGCAAAAAGCCATGGTGATCGCCGCCGACCCGTTTACAGGGGCCATACTGGCGGCAGCCGGTATACCCGATTTTGATCCTCTCAATTATGATCAGGCCAATCCCGACTATTGGCCGCTGAGTCCGGTAACGGATTCCTTTGAACCGGGATCCACGTTTAAACTGGTTACCCTGTCGGCAGCCATTGAAGAAAATCTGTTCAATGAAAATGAATATTTTTTTTGCAATGGCTATGCCAATGTGGCCGGTCACAATATCGGCTGCTGGACCTCTTCGCAGGGGGGGCATGGCAGCATCACCTACCTGCAGGTGGTGGAGGGTTCCTGCAATCCGGGATTTATCAATCTCGGGCAGCGATTGGGAAAGGAAAAGCTGTTCAAATACATAGAGGCTTTTGGCTATGGACAAAAAACGGGGATCGATTATCCGGGAGAGGGGAGCGGGATTGTATTTTCCCTGGAACAGGTGGGCCCCCTGGAACTGGCCACCAGCTCCTTTGGCCAGGGAGTATCGGTGACCCCGCTGCAGCAGGTGATGGCCGTGTCGGCCATAGCCAACGGGGGTCTGCTTATGAAACCCTATCTGGTGAGGGAGATACAAGATCAGGACGGCGAAGAGGTTTTTAAGCAGCAGCCCAGCCGGGTCAGGCAGGTGGTTTCACGGCAGACCGCAGAAAAAGTATCCAGGATCATGGAGCAGGTTACGATCAACGGCAGCGGGATGAACGCCGCCATCGAGGGGTACCGCATCGCCACCAAGACCGGCACCGCCCAGAAGGTGGGACCCGGCGGAACCTATTTGGCCGGCCAGTATGTGCTCTCCCTGATCGGTTTTGTGCCGGCGGATAATCCCAAAATTGTGCTCTATGTGGCGGTGGACGGGGTCACCCGGGGGCCCCAGTGGGGCTCCCAGGTTTGCGCCCCCATATTTAAAAAGATCATGCAGGATGTGCTGGTATATTTGAAAATTCCCCCGGTGGAAACTTCCAACCTGCCTCCGGCAGCCCTGATCCAGGTTCCCGAGCTGTGCGGTTTGACCATTGATCAGGCGGCGGCGGCAGTGGACACCCGGGGATTGCTGTTAAAGGTGGTGGGAAAGGGATCTACCATCCACAATCAGACTCCCAAGGCGGGCGCCGAGGTACTTCCTCAAACCCGGGTCATTGTATATCTGGGCGATAACGATGCCTCCGGCGCGCAGATTCCGGTGCCGGAGCTGACCGGTTTTTCGGTGAGGGAGGTGGGGGAAATAGTGAGTTGGCTCGGTTTAAAGCTGGCGGTGGAGGGATCGGGGGTGGCCACGGAACAGCAGCCGTCACCGGGGGATCTGGTTGAACCGGGGGCGGTAATCAAGGTACGGTTTGACTTTAACTGAGCCGGGTTGCTCTGCGGCCGCTCACACTAGGGGCCTTTCGGGAATAATATAGACTATAAATTTCCGGAGGCGCCCCATGAAAAAAATATCGCTCCAAAAACTAATCCAGCCGCTGATATCGAAACAAACAGAAGGAAGTGTTGAGGGATTGGTGACCGGGCTCGCCTACCACAGCACCGGGGTGAAGGCGGGGGATTTGTTTTTTTGCCTGGATGGACGCCGCCACCGGGGATGGGAATTTGCCGCCGAGGCAATTGATCGGGGAGCTTTGGCGGTAGTGTTGGACCAGGATGCTCCGGTAAAGGTCAGCCCGGCGATCCGGGTTCCCGATGTCCGGCTGGCTCTGGCCCTGATCTCCGATGTCTATTACGGGCATCCCTCCGGGAAGCTGCGGCTGATCGGAGTGACCGGAACCAACGGTAAAACTACCACCACCTATTTTGTGGAGAGCCTGTTCCGGGCACGGGGCGAGATTACCGGGCTGCTGGGGACGGTGAGTTACCGGATCGGGGAGGACATTATCCCCGCGGAAGCAACTACCCCGGAGGCTTGTGATCTGCAAAGGCTATTGTGTAAAATGGGGCGGGAAGGGGTAAAACATGCCGTAATGGAGGTATCTTCTCATGCCCTGGAGCAGAAGCGGGTTCTGGGCTGTCGGTTTGCGGTGGCGGTGTTGACCAATGTCACCGGGGAGCACCTGGATTTCCACCATGATTTTGAATCATATGTAAAATCAAAAGCAAAACTGTTTGCCTCCCTGGGAGGCACCCTGGTGGAGAAAGGCGTCCCGAAGGCGGCCATAATCAACGCCGACGATCCCTGTTTCCTGGAGGTGGAGGAGTGTTGTCCGGGTCAGAAGATCAGCTATGGTATTTACCGGGAAGCGGATCTCAAGGCCGGAGAAATAAAATTTTACCCGCGGGGAACATCTTTCACCCTGAGGGCTTTTGGGGAAAAAACAGGGATTGAACTTCCGGTCCCGGGCCTGTTTAATATATACAATGCTCTGGCGGCGATCGGGGTGGGCCTGGTGGAGGGTCTTGGACTTGAGGAGATGAGCCGCACCCTTTCGGGGGTTAAAACCGTTCCCGGGAGGTTTGAATTTGTCGATCAGGGCCAGGATTTCGAAATAGTGATTGATTATGCCCATACCCCCGATGGGCTGGAAAATGTGCTCAAAACCGGGCGAAAACTCTCCCGGGGGCGATTGATTACCGTGTTTGGCTGCGGCGGAGAGCGGGATCGCAGCAAACGGGCCTTGATGGGGGAAGTGGCGGGACGCTACAGCGACCTGTCCATAATCACTAATGACAATCCCCGGGGCGAGGATCCGGAACAGATATTCAAAGAGATCCTGCCGGGGGTAATACCGGCGGAATACCTGGTAGTTCCGGATCGCCGAAAGGCCATCAGCCAGGCCCTGCAGGCGGCCAGACAAGGGGATATGGTCATTATTGCCGGCAAGGGGCATGAGGGGTACCAGGTGTTCAAAGACCAAACGGTGCCCTTCAGCGATCGCCAGGTGGCGGCGGAACTGATAATCAAAATATTGTCCGGGAGAGGGAAAACAGATGCCGGTAACGGGGAATGATATTTTAGAGGCCACGGGGGGCCTGCTTTTGCAGGGCGATCCCGGGATCAGCGTGGCCGGCTTTGCCATCGATACCCGCCGGATTGCACCGGGAGATTTTTTTATTCCCCTTATCGGGGACAAGGAAGACGGGCACCGCTATGTGACCGAGGCTTTGGAGAAAGGGGCTGCGGGAACGTTCTATGCCCTTTCCCCACTCCCGGAATTTCCAGCCGGCGCACTGGTGATCAAGGTGGAAAATCCGCTGGCGGCTCTGCAAATGCTGGCCTCGGCTCACCGGCGGCGTTTTGAGTTGCCGGTGGTGGCGGTGACCGGCAGCAGCGGCAAAACCAGCACCAAGGATCTGGTGGCCCGTGTACTTGAGATTTCCGGACGGGTGTTGATGACTCCTGGAAATCTTAACAATGAGATCGGGCTGCCCTTAACCCTGCTCTCCCTGAACCGCCGGCACCAAGCGGCGGTGGTGGAGATGGGGATGAGCGCCCCGGGGGAAATAGCCGCCCTGACCCGGATCGCCCGCCCCAAGGTGGCCGTGATTACCAATGTGGGACCGGCTCATCTGGAGCACCTCGGCTCGCTGAAAGGAGTGGCTGCCGCCAAGCGGGAACTGCTGGAATATATGGATCAACAGGGAGTGGCGGTATTAAACGGCGATGATCCGCTGGTCAGAAAAATGGGAGAGGATTTTCCCGGCCAGGTCTGTTACTACGGTTTTTCCGGCGGGGATTACCGGGCCTGCAATTGGTCGTTCTCGAACGGGACAAGCAGGTTCACAGTTCGTTTTCCCGATGGGCAAGAACACCCCTTTGAACTGCCTGTTCCCGGAAAACACATGGTGGAAAATGCCCTGGCGGCGATAGCGGTGGGCGACCTGTTTGAGTTGGCCCCCTCCCAGATTGCCCAAGGGATTGCCTCCTGCCGGTTTACCGGAGGAAGGTTTCAGATCAGGCCCGCGGGAAAGATAACCATCATCGACGACACCTACAATGCCAATCCGGATTCCATGAAGGCCTCCCTGCAGGCACTGGAAGAGCTGGGGGGAAGCAAAACGGTAGCCCTGTTGGGGGACATGCTGGAACTGGGGGCCGCGGCCCCGGGTGCCCACCTGGAGATAGGGCAGTTTGCGGCATCTCTGAAGGTGGGTTATGTGATTACAGTGGGTGAACTGGCGAGGCAGATTGCCGCCGGGGCCAAAGCCGGCGGAACCGGGACTTTCGCCTGCCGGGATCATGAACAGGCCTTGCAGGCCATATCTTCTCTCCCGCTGGGAGAGGGCTGGTTTGTTCTGGTAAAGGGCTCACGGGGAATGAGGATGGAACAACTGGTATCATCCTTGCTGAAATTGTGGAATTAGGGGGTTGAAAAATTGCCGCCGATGGATACGTTTACCGCCATTATATTCTCCTTTTTAATCAGCGTGGCCGCCTGCCCCCTGTTTATCAAACTCATCCGGCGATTGCAGTTCGGCCAGCAGATCCGGGAAGACGGGCCCCGGCGCCATCTTTCCAAGGCCGGCACCCCCACCATGGGAGGGGTGGTTTTTCTGTTTGCGGCGCTGGTTTCCTTATTGCTGGCTGCTCCCCGTTCCCCCCTGTTGATCATAGCCGTGTTTGTTACTTTGGGCAATGCCCTGATCGGCTGGCTGGATGACTATGCCAAGGTATCCCGTTCCCGCTCACAGGGCTTGCGGGCTCGTGACAAACTGCTCGGGCAGGCGCTAATTGCCGTGGTGCTCACCGTGGCCCTGTTCAAACTCGGTTTTTCGACGGGAATCAATATTCCCTTCACCGGCCTGGTGATAGACACGGGAATATTTTACCCGGTGTTGGTACTGGTGATTATCAGTTCCGCCACCAACGGGGTCAATCTGACCGATGGAATTGACGGTCTGGCCGCGGGCACGGCGATTATCGCCCTGCTGGCTTTTTTTTACATTGCCCTGACTTGTGATTTGCCTGAAGTCGCCTTGTTTTGCGGAACCCTGGTGGGGGGGTGCTTTGGATTTCTGGTCTACAATATCCATCCGGCCCGCATTTTTATGGGGGATACGGGCTCCCTGGCTCTGGGGGGCGCCCTGGCCGCGGCGGCTATCCTTACCAAGACCGAGCTGTACCTGATCATCATCGGCGGGGTGTTTGTCATAGAAACCCTGTCGGTGATCCTGCAGGTGGCCAGGTTTCAATTGACCGGCAAAAGAGTATTTCTGATGGCTCCCCTGCACCACCATTTTGAGATAAAAGGCTGGTCCGAGTGGAAGGTGGTCACCAGTCTCTGGGGGCTTTCGTTTCTATTCGCGGTGCTGGCGCTGATCGATCTGGGCTGGAGAAAGTAGGGATTGGTAAAACCATGATTCAAAGAATAAAAAATCGGGAAATATTGATCGTGGGGATGGCCCGCAGCGGGCTGGCCGCGGCGCGGCTGGTTAGCAAAATGGGCGCCTGCCGGATCGTGGTGGCCGACCGGAAAGATTCTCGGGAACTTGGCGAGGAGCTGTCCCAATTGAGCAGATTGCCGGCAGCGATCCCGGTTACCGGCGGCACCCCGCCGGATCTGATCACCTCCCGGACCGAGCTGATCATCAAGAGCCCCGGGGTGCCGCCGCATCTGGAGCTGTTCCGGCAGGCGGAAAAATTGGGGGTTCCGGTACTATCGGAAATCGAGCTGGCATATGCTTTTACCAGGGCGCCGATAATCGGTATTACCGGCACAAACGGCAAGACTACCACCACCATGCTGATCTCTGAAATCATGAGGGAGGCCCGCCTAAGGGAGGTTCAGACGGCGGGGAATATCGGGGTTCCCCTGTGTGAGGTCGCGGAAAAGGCCGGGCCGGGGGGGATGGTGGTGGCCGAGCTGAGCAGTTTCCAGCTTTCCAATATTTGCCGGTTTCGGCCCCATGTGGCGGTCTGTATAAATTTTGAAGAAGATCACCTGGATTATCACGGCAGCCTGGAAAACTATTTCCAAGCCAAGAGCAATATTTTACAAAACCAGACTGCAGCCGATTATGCGGTGTTGAATGCCGGGGACAAAAAAATGGCCTCCCTGGCGGATAAAGTGCGGGGAAACCTGATCTGGTTCCGGCGAGGAACGCTTGAACACGGATTCGGGGTGCACAACGATAAACTGGTTCTGTTTCATCCCGCCGGGGTTCAGCCGGTCTGTGATCTTTCCGAAATAGCCCTTCCGGGGGAGCACAACCTGGAAAACGCCCTGGCGGCGGCTGCAGCCGGCTGGGCCGCCGGTGCCGATTTGCATGCCGTGGCAGAGGTGTTGCGGCGGTTTCCGGGGGTGGAGCACCGCCTGGAATCGGTGGCCTGTCCGGGAGGGGTAGAATTTATAAACGATTCCAAGGGAACCAATCCCGGCGCTTCTATAAATGCTTTGAAATCGTATCCCGGCCGAAAAAAAATTCTGATTGCCGGCGGCAAGGATAAAGGAAGCAGCTTTGGTTCGCTGGCCCGGGAGATCAAAAAAGAGGTCAAATGGGCGGCCCTGATCGGAGAGACGGCGGATAAAATTGCCGGCGCGCTGGAAAATGAGGGATTCAGGGATTATCAAAAAGTTGACGGGCTCCGGGCGGCGGTGGAAGAAGCCTGGCGGCATTCGGAGCCGGGAGATATGATCATTCTTTCGCCGGCCTGTGCCAGTTGGGACATGTTTACGGATTTTGAAGAAAGAGGCCGGCAGTTCAAGGAACTGGTGGCGATGTTGGGCGCCGGGCATTAGGGAGGGTGGATAGGGTCTATGGATAAACAGCAGCACCGGGAACCGGATTATGCCTTTGTGATGACGGTATTGCTGCTGTTGGGAATCAGCCTGGTCATGGTTTTCAGTGCCAGTTACCTCCTGGCGGCTGAAAGCGAGCAGGGGGATCCCTATTATTTTTTGCGGCGTCAGGCCATGTGGATCGGGCTGGGACTCATCGGGATGTTTGTCCTCTCCCGGTATCCCTACTACCGCTGGCGAAGGATGTCGCCGTTTCTGCTGCTGATTGCTTTTGTTCTGCTGGCGCTGGTATATGTTCCCGGTATCGGGGTGGAAATTTATGATGCCCGGCGCTGGATCGGGGTGGGCACGCTAACTGTTCAACCGGCGGAATTCTGCAAACTGGCGTTCATCATATTCACCGCGGCTTACATGAGCAGCCGCAATATCAGGCTGGACAAATTCTGGTCCAGCAGCTTTATTCCCCTGGCGCTGACCGGGGCGGCCTTTTTGCTGATTTTGAAACAGCCGGATCTGGGGACG
This sequence comes from uncultured Syntrophomonadaceae bacterium, assembly GCA_964585925.1. Taxonomy (GTDB): domain Bacteria; phylum Bacillota; class Dethiobacteria; order DTU022; family DTU022; genus JAAZLS01. Next base: position 10,386 of record CAZPFS010000029.1, read on the forward strand.
GGGCTGGTGCTGGCGGCAACGGCTATAATGATTGTATTCCTGGCGGGTCTGCCCTTCAAGCAGGCGGTAGGAATTTTTACGGTATCGCTGCCGGTGGTGGTGGCGCTGGCGCTGAAGGAATCCTACCGCCTGAAAAGGCTGACCTCGTATCTGGATCCTTGGGCGGATCCCACTGACTCGGGATACCAGGCTATACAGTCTCTGTTTGCCCTGGGGCCGGGCCATATTTTCGGGGTGGGCCTGGGAAGAAGCCGTCAGAAGCTGCATTACCTGCCCCTGCCGCACAATGACTTTATTTTTGCGATCATCGGCGAAGAGCTGGGGTTTGTAGGCGCGGTGACAGTGCTGATTTTGTTTTTTATCCTCTTCTGGAGGGGAATCCGGATCGCCATGCTGGCTCCGGACAGCTTCGGCAGCCTTCTGGCGGCGGGGATAACCTCGCTTTTGGCGATCCAGACTTTGATGAATATTGCGGTGGTTACCGGCTCTATCCCGGTCACCGGGGTGAATCTCCCCCTGATCAGCGCCGGCGGCAGTTCGGTATTTTTCACCCTGTGCGGGTTCGGGATATTGTTGAATATATCCAAACATATATAAGAATTGGGGCGGTAAAGTGAGGTTGCTGATAAGCGGAGGGGGGACAGGCGGTCATATCTATCCGGCGTTGGCCCTGGTCAGGCATGTGGTGGCGGCCCGGCCCGGGTCGGAGGTATTGTTCATCGGCACCGCCGGCGGCCTGGAAAGTAAAATCATCCCGGCGGCGGGATTCCCCCTGGCCACCATCTCCGCCCGGGGATATTCGCGCCGTCTGAGCGGGCTGTTGCCGGCCGGCAGGGATTTTATCGCCGGCAGCCTGCAGGTGAGAAAGATTATCAAAAAATTCGGTCCCCAGGTGGTGGTGGGAACGGGAGGTTATGTGTCTGCCCCGGTGGTGCTGGCCGCAGTTGTCAACCGGGTGCCGGCAGTGATCCACGAACAAAATGCCATCCCCGGGATGGCCAATCGCTATCTGGCTCCCCTGGCGGCCCGGGTTTGCCTCTCATTTGAATCATCCGGGAAATATTTCCGATCTTCCGTCCGCACGGTAGTGACCGGAAACCCCCGTTCCAGCGAGGCTATCTCCTACCGCCGGGATCAGGGCCGGCAGCGGTTTGGTCTCGATCCCGATCGCCCGGTGGTGGTGGTTTTTGGCGGAAGCCGGGGGGCTCTTAAAATAAATCAGGTGATTGCCGGGTACCTGAACGCAGGCTGGTGGCGGCCCGAGGTGCAGTTGATTTACATTACCGGCGAAATATATTATCAGCAGGTAAAGGAAGAACTGGGCCCCCTGCCGCGGGGCATCTCGCTGTTTTCATATCTGTCCGAAATGCCGGCCGCGCTGGCGGCGGCGGATCTGGTTATTACCCGCAGCGGGGCCACTACCCTGGCCGAACTTACGGCGCTGGGAATTCCGGCTATTCTGATCCCTTCTCCCAATGTGGTGGACAACCACCAGTACCACAATGCCCGGGTGTTGGCCGACGGCGGGGCGGCGGTCCTCATCGAGGAGCGGGAATTCAACCCGTACCGTCTTCGTAAGGAGTTGGAAGCGCTGCTTTCCAATGCCGATCTTCTGGCCAAGATGGGACAGGCCGCCCGCGGGCTGGGGATCACGGAGGCGGCGGAAAGGGTTTGCCAGTGTCTTCAGCAGGTTATAAAACCTTCCCGGACATTGGCAAGGCACGATGATGAGGCATAATATATATCAGCCTGACGGAGGAGCACAAGTTGAATTTCGAGCTGGAACTGGACCGCCTTTCATCGGAGGCGGAAGTCAAAAAAAACGAGCCGATGTCGGTACATACTTCCTGGAAAGTCGGCGGGCCTGCGGATTATTTTGTGATCCCCGAACGGTTGGAGCATGTCTCGGTTGTGACCCGGCTCTGCAACCGGTACGGCCTGCCGTTGACGGTTATCGGCAACGGCACCAACCTGTTGGTACGTGAGGGCGGCCTGCGGGGGGTAGTGGCGAAGATCGGCCCCGCCTTTCAATATATCGCCCGGGAAGGGTTCGCGGTAAGAGCCGGAGCAGGCACTTCGCTGCCCTGCCTGGCCAGGACCGCCGCTTCCTGGGGACTGGCCGGCCTGGAGCCGGCCGGCGGGATACCGGGAACCGCCGGAGGGGCCCTGGTAATGAATGCCGGCGCCTTCGGGGCCTACATCGGGGATCTGGTAAAGGAGGTAACGGTGGTTGCTATTGCCGGCCGGGCGGGACAGGTAAAACAGTTGACCCGGAAGGAATGCGGTTTCCGGTATCGGGGAAGCGATCTTCCCCGGGAAGGGGTAATCGTGGAGGTGCTGCTGCAGCTCGGAGAAGGGGATCCGATTTTTTTGGAAAACAGGTTACAGAAATATATGGCCGAGCGGCTCCGGCGCCATCCCCGGCAGCCCAGCGCGGGGAGCGTTTTTAAAAACCCCGCCGGATCCACGGCCGGCAAACTGATCGAGGCTGCCGGCGGGAAGGGGCTTCGGGTGGGAAGGGCACAGGTATCGGAGCAGCACGCCAATTTTATTGTAAATCTGGGGGGGGCCACCGCCGGGGATATTCTTTCCCTCATGGTCGAGGTGCAACGGCTGGTCAAGGAAAAATTCGATCTGGAGCTTCATCCGGAGGTTCGGATTATCGGTGAAGATGTCTAAAGGGAGTGGCAGATAGTGGAAGGCCTGGTTATTCGGGGGGGGCTCCGGCTATCCGGCAGGTTGACAGTGCAGGGGGCAAAAAATTCCATATTGCCGATACTGGCGGCATCGCTGTTAAACCGCAGCAGTCAATGTATATGGCTGCAAAGAGTCCCGGATTTGTATGATGTCAGAAATATGCTGGCCATTTTAAGCAGCCTGGGGGCTGAAGTGAGTTTTGTCGAAAATGAAGTATGTTTGCGCACCGAAGCGGTGGATCAGTATCATGTGCCCGATCATCTGATGCGGGAAATGAGATCGGGGATCTTTTTACTGGGGCCGCTGCTGGGGCGCCTGGGAAAGGTCAGGGTCTGTTATCCCGGCGGCTGCGCCATCGGGCCGCGTCCGATCAACCTGCATCTAAAGGGACTCCAGGCCCTGGGAGCACAGGTGGAGGAACAAAACGGCTATATCACCCTTATCGGCCGCCTGAGGGGCGCCCGGGTCGGGCTGGATTATCCCAGTGTGGGGGCTACCGAAAATCTGATGCTGGCGGCGGTAATGGCCGAGGGCGAAACGGTGCTTTACAATGCCGCCCGGGAACCTGAGATCATTGACTTGCAGAACTTTCTGAATACCACCGGGGCCAGCGTATCCGGTGCAGGCAGTTCCACCATCGTGATAAAGGGGGTGAAAGAGCTTACCGGGGGCAGTCACCGGGTTTTTTCGGACCGGATTGTTGCCGGAACATTTTTGATGGCGGCGGCCATTACCGGAGGGGAGTTGCTTTTAGAAGATGTTATTCCCGGGCACCTGGCGGCGGTAACCAACCTGCTCAGGCAATGCGGGGCCGTCATGGACATCGGAGAAAATTCGATCCTGATCCGGGGAAAAGAAATCTCGGCCATCCGCCTGGCCTGCACCAGCCCCTATCCGGGTTTTCCCACCGACCTGCAGGCGCCGCTTACGACATTGATGTCTCTGGCCAGGGGCAGCAGCCTGATCGTGGAAAAGGTGTTCAAAGAACGGTTTCGCCATATTCCGGAACTTCAAAAAATGGGCGCCCGCATTGCCCAGAAAAATGGGCATGTGGTAATTACCGGTGTGCCCTGGTTGAGTGGGGCCCAGGTGGAGGCCACCGACCTGCGAGCCGGAGCGGCTTTGGTGCTGGCAGGCCTGGCGGCTCGGGGGGAGACGGTTATCGGCGGCGCCAGGTATATAGACCGGGGATATGATAATCTGCCGCAAGTGTTGAGCTTGCTGGGTGCGGCGGTGGAAAGGCATGAGATGACCGCAGGTTCACTCTGACGAGCTTCAGGGACGTAAAAAGGGAAGGGTTTTGCCGGCAACTGTTTGTCCCCGAATGGGACAAGCCGGTGCGAGCAAGGCCGGGGAAGGTCAAAAAAATGCAATATTAAAAGGTTTATCCTGCAGGGCGTGGAATTACTTAGTAATTTCTACTCGAAATTCATTTGTTATCTGGTCAGGGGGTGTGTCAGTGGGTAGCAGAAATATGATTGTAGGCATGGACGTAGGAACTTCCCAGGTCAGGGTAGTGGTTGCCGAACCCCGTCAGGATGGAACGATCAGTGTTATTGGCGCCGGTTTAAGCCCTTCGGAAGGGATAAAAAAAGGCATAATCATAGATCTCGATCGCACGGTGGAATCGATTGCCACCGCGGTGCAAGAGGCGGAAAGAATGGTCCCCTACAAGATAGATTCAGCTTATGTCGGACTGACCGGTTTAAACGTGGAGTTGATCAACAACCGGGGGATAGTGGCGGTGGTTTCCGATGATCGGGAGATATCGGAGGAAGATGTGAGCAGGGTTTTACAGGCAACCCGGGTGATCGCCCTTCCCTCGGACCGGGAAATTGTGGATATTGTCCCCCGTGAATTTATCGTGGACGGTTATGACGGGATTCGGGATCCCGTGGGGATGCTGGGGGTTCGCCTGGAGGTAGATGCCATGATCATCACCAGCCCGGTTACCACCCTGCGCAACCTGACCCGCTGTGTCAATCGGGCGGGAATCAATGTCAATGGCCTGGTGCTGCAGTCCCTGGCCAATGCCGAAATTGCGCTTTCCGGCGACGAAAAAGAACTGGGGGTATTCCTGCTCGATATTGGCGGGGGAACCACCGAATTGGCCTTGTTTCAACAGGGCAAGCTTCAAAAACTGGCCATACTCCCCATAGGCGGAGATCATATTACAAGTGATTTGGCCATGGCCTTGCGGGTCAGCACTCTTTCTGCAGAAGCCCTGAAAATCGATTTTGGTTGTGCGACCCTGCCTATGGCCGACGGGGACAAGGTGACCACCATAAAAAGTGTGGGCAGCCGGGAACGCTACGAGGTGTCCGAAATGGATCTGGCCGGCTATATAGAGCCGCGGGTGCTGGAAATATTTCAACATGCCCGGCAGGAAATGGATAAGATGTGCCCCAAACAGTGGCCCCCTGCAGGAACTGTACTCACCGGCGGGGTGTCGTCCATGCGGGGGACGGTGGAATTGGCTCGCCAGTTTTTCAATAACGGGGATCAGGTGCGGGCAGCCGAACCCGAGTACCTGGGAGTAAATGATGTCTATGGAACCGCCACCGGAGTGGTCTACTATGCGCAAAAATACCTGCGAACGGGAGCTGCGCCCGCCCGGGAAAGATTGAAAAAAGGGATCGGTATTTTTCAGCGATTCAAGGACTGGTTTGGCGAAATATGGGAATAACAGGGCAATACCAGTACAAGGAGGTGCCGGCAGGATGATTGAATTTGATCTAGAAATGAACCACCTGGCCTCGATCAAGGTAGTGGGGGTTGGCGGAGGAGGCAGCAACGCAGTCAACCGGATGATATCCGCCGGGGTTAAAGGGGTGGAGTTTATCGCAGTTAATACCGATGCCCAGGCCCTGATGTTGTCAAATGCCGAAACAAAACTACAGATCGGTGAAAAACTGACCAAAGGACTGGGTGCGGGGGCCAACCCCGAAATTGGTCAAAAAGCTGCTGAAGAAAGCCGGGAACAGATAGAAGCCCTGCTAAAAGGGGCCGATATGATCTTTTTAACCGCCGGAATGGGCGGCGGGACCGGCACCGGGGCCAGCTCGGTCATCGCCGGTATTGCCCGGGAAATGGAAGCCCTAACCGTGGGGGTGGTTACCAAACCATTTAATTTTGAAGGACGAAAACGGCAGAAACAGGCCGATGATGGCATTGCCGGTTTAAAAGAAGCCATAGATACCCTGATTGTCATTCCCAACGACCGGCTGCTGCAGATAGTGGAGAAGCGGACGCCGGTGCTGGAAGCTTTCAGGATGGCCGATGATATTCTGCGGCAGGGGGTCCAGGGCATCTCGGATCTGATCACGGTTCCGGGGCTGATCAACCTTGATTTTGCCGATGTGCGGACCATCATGTACGAAACCGGCCCCGCCCTGATGGGGGTGGGGGTAGGAAAGGGAGAGAACCGCTGTGTGGACGCGGCAAAAGCGGCCATCAGCAGCCCCCTGCTGGAAACCTCCATCGAAGGGGCGCGGGGGATATTGATCAACATTACCGGGGGCTCCGATCTGGGACTTTATGAGATCAATGAATCTTCGGACATCATAGCCGGCCTGGCCGACCCGGAAGCGAACATTATTTTTGGGGCGGTGATAGACGAAAATCTTCAGGATCAGGTTCGGGTAACCGTAATTGCAACGGGTTTTAAGGCCCGGGAAACGGTACACAAACCCCTCATACAGGAGGTAAGCACCATCCTCCCGGCAGGGGATGAAGATCTGGATACTCCGGCCTACCTTAGGTTTGAAAGGCGCCGATAGCCGTACGGGCCTTTAACAGGGCTGCCCCGAATTATCTCGAAAGCAGCCTTTGCCGGGCAGATTTTGCAGCTGCCCGAAAAGGCATCCGCGCCCGTCATTTTTTTCCGGCGCGCGTATTCACGCGGCACGAATAGGGATCGGTGTGTGTTTGGAAAGGGTCAGGCCAGGCCTGACCCGGAACCGCGCCGCCTCATACCCCTTGATTTCACCCCCCAGAAAATTGTCGTTATTTTGCCGAAATCCCCCCCCATACTCCGACAGGTTTTAGAGCCCGATCGATCTATAATCAGGACATATCTTGTACGAGGCCTTCATAGGTATATAAACAAGCCTTCAGTTGGAGTGGGCCATGTTTCTGGATCTGTATTTCTTACTCAATCTGGCCGTGGATTACTGGTTGCTGCTCATAATGGCCAAACTGCTGTTTCGGAAACCCGGAGCTTTGAGGCTTTTGGCCGGGGCCGCGGTGGGGGCCGGGGCCGCGACCGCAGTGGCCTGCTGGCCCGGCAGCGGGCTGAACGGGGCTGTTTTTTTGCTGGTTCCGGTCCTCATGCTGTGGGTAGTGCTCAGGCCCTTGCCCTGGCGGGGGGCAATTATATCCTGGGTTACCTTTTTTTTGATTTCCTTCCTGACCGGCGGAGCGGCTCTGGCCTTTCAGGGCCTGTATATGCCCTCCGGCGGCGCCGATCGGAAGGCCTCGCTGGCTATTCTGGCCGGGGCCTGCCTGATATTATACCTGATTCCAGCCGGCGCACGGCCCTTTCTGGAAGAAAAAAAATGGCAGCAGCGCCTGAAGCTGAAATTACTTGTAAAGTGGCAGGACCGGCAGAAAATTATCCCGGCGCTGCTGGACACCGGCAATCGTCTCCGGGAGCCGCTGAGACAGCGGCCGGTAATCCTGGTGGATTTCCACAGTGTTTCCGAATTTCTGCCGCCCCAGGTGCTGCGCGGGTTGGAAGATCCCGGGATAGAATCGTGGGAAATATTGCAGGGCCTCCAGGAACACCAGCGGGCTTGTCGTTTTATTCTGATTCCATTCAGGGGTATAGGGGTGAAAGAGCAGCTTATGTTGGGGTTTTGCCCCCAGGAAGCAACTGTTTTCAGCGAAGATCGATCCTGGACATTGGGTTCGGGGGCCGTGCTGGGGTTGTACCGGCAGGGTTTTGGGGCGAACGCCGAGTACCGGGCCCTACTGCCTCCGGAGCTGATCAGTCAGACGGAAAAATGGGGGGATACTGTTGGCTCGACTTTTGATCAGGCTTAAATTTGCCCTTGTTGTAGGCTGGCTCAGGCTGAGGCAAAAATTAGGGTTTAACTTTTTAGATTATATTTATTATGTCAGCAGCAGTGAAGCGCTGCCTCCGCCTTTATCGCGCGAAGAAGAAGGATACCTGCTGGACAAACTCAAAACGGGCGATTCCACGGTACGGGTGGTGCTGATTGAGCGCAATCTTCGCCTGGTAGTCTATATTGCCCGGAAATTTGAAAACACCGGAATCAATATTGACGATCTGGTCTCCATCGGCACCATCGGCCTGATCAAGGCGGTGAACACCTTTGATCCCCACAAAAACATCAAGCTGGCCACCTATGCTTCCAAATGCATTGAAAATGAAATACTGATGTTTCTGAGGAGGAACAACCGGATCAAATCGGAGGTCTCCTTTGACGAACCGTTGAATGTCGATTGGGATGGCAACGAACTTCTTCTATCGGATGTTCTGGGGACCGAAGGGGATCTGGTATTGAAGAACATCGAAGAAGAGGTGGAAAAAAAACTTCTCTATCTGGCCATGGAGAAACTCAGTTTCCGGGAAAGGAGGATCATGGAGCTTCGCTTTGGTTTGGGCAGCGTGTCGGAAAAAACCCAAAAAGAAGTGGCGGAACTGCTCGGGATATCCCAGTCTTACATATCAAGGCTGGAAAAGCGGATTATAAAGCGCCTCAAAAAAGAGATCCGCAAAATGGAATAAACCCGGTGTGCCGGTTCCTGTTCGTATAAAAAAGAATGGCTGGGAAATAATTTAAGTAACCTTCCTCACCAAGGAGAACCAGCCATGAACAAGGTAGAAATATGCGGAGTCAACACTTCCAAACTTCCTGTACTCAAGAACAAAGAGATGAGGGTGCTGTTCAACCGGATGCAAAACGGCGACCTTCCGGCCCGGGAAAGACTGGTGAACGGGAACCTCCGCCTGGTACTGAGTGTAATCCAGCGTTTCAACAACCGGGGAGAGTACGTCGATGATCTGTTCCAGGTAGGGTGCATCGGGCTGATCAAAGCCATAGACAACTTTGATCTGAGCCAAAACGTGAAGTTCTCCACCTATGCCGTACCCATGATCATCGGGGAAATCCGCCGGTATTTGAGGGATAACAATCCGATCCGGGTCAGCCGCTCCCTGCGGGACATCGCCTATAAGGTGCTTCAGATCCGGGATGTACTGGCCAATCGGTTTTCGAGGGAACCTTCCGTGGGAGAGATTGCGGCGGAACTTAACATAAAACGGGAGGAAATTATTTTTGCCCTGGACGCCATTCAGGAACCGGTTTCCCTGTTTGAACCGATTTATCATGATGGCGGAGATCCGATATTTGTGATGGATCAGGTCAGCGATGAAAAAAATATGGATGAACGGTGGCTGGAGGTTCTGGCTGTCAAGGAGGCCATGGGCCGGCTTACCGAACGGGAAAAAATGATCCTGACCATGCGCTTTTATAAAGGCAAGACTCAGATGGAGGTCGCCGATGAGATCGGTATTTCTCAGGCCCAGGTTTCCCGCCTGGAAAAAGCGGCTCTGGGCCATTTAAAAAAACATGTTCAGTAGACAGATAAATCCGAGATAATTGAAAAACCGGGAGGAGATAAAATGGTCCGGATTAGCGATCTGGCCCGCCGGGAAGTAGTGAATGTGAACGACGGCAAGCGGTTGGGGCTGATTGGGGATCTGGAACTGGATTTGGAACAGGGGACGGTAAAAGCAGTGATTATTCCCCCCTCCGGATATTTATGGGGGAAAATTGCCCGGGCCAAAGACTATATCATCCCTTGGGAAAAAATAATCAAGATCGGGATCGATACGGTTCTGGTGGACTTTACCCAGGACAGCTACGCCCATACCCGAAGGGAGTAAACCAGGTATTGGGCAAATTGCCGGCTGATCCCGATCCCGCCGCCGGCCGGGAGGCCGGTTGACACCTCAGATCGAAACTCCATGCTTGCCCTTTTGGTTATATTTATAATGTACCGGCGGCCGGGGCTAAAGCGGCCCGCGGTTATCTCCGCAGTAATTTGTAAGGCTCAATATCCAAGGCTTTGGCCAGCTTGGCAATGTTGGCCAAGGATATATTCCGTTCCCCTCTTTCCACCGAACTGATGTAGGTCCGGTGCAGCCCGCTGCGGAAAGCAAGCTCCTCCTGAGAAATATTTTGTGATCGCCGAAATGTTTTCAGCCGGTTGCCAAAAAAGATCCGGATGTCTTTTTCCACTGCTGCTTTCTTCTTTCATCTGCGTTCCTATTGACTATATTCGGCCTGATGTATACTATGAGTCTACAGACTATGAGTAACACCAGGGATTATTTTTTATTATCCCTCACAAAAAAACAGGCATACTTTGTAAAAACATTCAAGCAAATGAATAATAACGGCGAGCTGCAGCCAAGAAAATACCCTGGCCGAGCTAAAGTGCTGGGCCGGCAGCCAGTTTGATCTTGGGCTGGTGCAGGGTTTTTCCCTGTGAACTCGAAGTGATTAAATATTGTCTCTTGTTTGGAAAATATTTTAGGGGAATGGCGATGAGCAAAGAGGACGCAGATGTTTTATCCCGGCCCCATGAACAATATCGACGGATTACATTTGAGCATCAGCTGGCGGGAATTAGAATTTGCTATACTTTATTTTGTTTGGGGATACTATTTGCGGCACAGAAGCATCTGCAGGTGTCGTTGGCGGTGCTGATAATTTTTTCTTCTATTGCCTTAATCTATGGTTTTATTCGCTATTTTAAACCGGCTAACGTATTAGGAGACGGGCGTTTCCTTCCTGCGGCAGATTGGTGGGATTTTTTATTTATTGCTGTTTTGATTTATCTGACTGACGGGGTAAGAGGTTATTTCTTCGTTGCTTATGCCATACCGATCTGCGGCGGTATTATGAGGTTTGGTTTAAGTGCAGGGATAGCCGGTTATGCCGCGGCCTTGGTGCTGACCGGACTGCTGTATTTTCTAAATATGGTCATCCCCTTTGTTCCCCGGTCAATTCCCCAATCTATCTGTCTAACCGCTGGGCTGGGGACGCTTGCTTTTATAGCTTGGCTGGTGGGTATTTTAGCCGAGCATGAACGGAAGTTGAGAGACGAAATCTACTTGTCTTCCATTACCGACTACCTGTCGGGCCTATACAACTCCGGCTATCTAAGGGCACGAATCAAGGAGGAAATTGAACGCTGTAACCGGGAAAACACAGGCTTTGCCCTTGCGTTTATTGATCTTAATAATTTTAAGTTGGTAAACGATCGGTACGGCCATCTGGCTGGAGACACGGTGTTGAAACAGACAGCAGATATATTTGCTAATAATATCAGGAAAAGCGATGTCCTGGCGCGCTATGGGGGAGATGAATTTGTGTTGCTTATGCCCGGAACCAAAATAGAACAGGCCAAAGAGATAATGCAAAGGATTGAAGACGTGGTTGCATCATCCACCTTTACCATAGATATTAAAATTGGTTTAAGCAGCGGTATCGTTGTTTTTCCTGAAAACGGCGACAGCCTCGACAAGCTGTTGACTGCAGCCGACAGGCGAATGTATGAAAAGAAGTAAAAAAATATTGGTAAGATTATTCGCTGGAAACAGGCCCACATTGCTTTGATCATGCAGTGCTGCTGGCACAAGAACCAAACAGCATAACCCCTCCATCATTAATTTCTTTAGTCAAGTTCTTATATAATCACTTTGATTGCAGCTTGTACTGGCCCGGAAATTCTGACCGCTGTTACACCTCGCCGGTTGTACGACCCGATCTACTGTAGCCGGTCAGCCCGAAATATCCTCCAGAAACACCCCTACTTATAAAGATTTACTACTTGTTCAGCCGGTTTTCTTCATCTGTTATAATAGGAATTGCTAAACAAGCCACACTATTCTACACAGTAATATTAGATATATGTGCGAATTTTTTTTAACAAGGAATACGTGAAGTATAAGTGAATCTCATTTTTTCTTAAAACATTGATTTAACTTTTAAGCACATGGAAATCAAAAGAAGGGTGAGGGGCGATGTATATAAACATGGTCTTTATAGGCTATATGACTGCTGTATTTTCAGGCTTGATAAATATCATTACCCTCATTTTTTTAAAATTTACCAAAAATATTAGAGATACATTCGGCTATAGAAGGTTTGGTTTATTTAGCATGTTTTCTTTTTTATTTGTGTTACTTTACTTTATCTTTTATTACCGAGAAAGCGTATGCGGTATATATAATTTAAAATTACCTTGGCGGCTGATGGATTATACGTTTGGATGCGGTCTTTTGTTTTCGTGGATAAATTATGTCAATGGTACTGGTTTAAAGAAAGATTGGTCGGCAGCCGGCCGAAAAAATGTTTTTGTAGCTGGAATTGTATCAGTTTTTTGGATGTGCATCGGTTTTTACATGTCGATCGCACACATGAATCCATACTATTACATAGCTGATACTTATACGGCGATAGCTTTTTCAAGAATTGAAACAGTTTTGACTGCTCTTATGATAATTTTAATAATCAAAAGTTACTTGAATAAACTGCGGGAACAACCCCCGTTTTTATTGAAAATTTATCTATTTGTAGTTAGTATTGTCCTTATATTTTTCTCAATAGTTCAAGTTGACGTTAATTGTAATTTATATCGGGGTAATTTTGGCATTTCTGCCTGGGCGATGGAAATTGTAGATCCAACAGGTGTTGCATTTATTATCATCAACATCACCAGCGTTATTTTTATACTTAAAGCTAATTTGTTTTTTTCCCCCGAGGCGGATTTAGTTAAAGGTGATCTAGAAATAATGCTGGGTGCAGTGTCCGAAAAATATAACTTAACAGATCGGGAGGAAGAGATATTAGGCCTGGTATATCAGGGATACTCCAATCCTGACATTGCCCGCATGCTGTATATATCTAGTAATACTGTTAAGGCGCATATGCGTAACATTTATCATAAGTTACCCATAAGTAGTAGGGTTGATGCTTTTACCGACCCATTTTGACCTTAAATTGACGGCCCAAATTGTCAGCT
>CAZPFS010000030.1:0-20520 GCA_964585925.1 uncultured Syntrophomonadaceae bacterium
CCAGTGCCGGGTGAGCGGCCAAGGTGGGCCCGGAGGCCCTGGCACAGGTTCTGTGCCGTCTTCCAAAATCCCTTGATCCGGCTTTCCTGAACCGGGATCAACTCTTCTCCGATGCGGGGATCTATCAAATATCGGAACAGGCCGCCCTGGTGCAGACGGTAGATTTTTTTACACCGGTAGTGGATGACCCCCACCTGTTCGGGCAAATTGCTGCCGCCAATGCCTTGAGCGATATTTATGCCGCGGGAGGCAAGCCGGTTACGGCTTTAAATATCATCTGTTTTCCCTGTCACAAGCTTCCCCTGGAGGTAATGACCGAGATCCTGCGGGGGGGGGCCGAGAAGGTGCAGGAGGCGGGGGCCGTGGTAGTAGGCGGGCACAGCATAGAGGACGAGGAGCCCAAATACGGTCTGGCGGTAACCGGCCTGATCCCCACCAATCGCCTCCAACTGCAGAAGAAAGCCCGGCCGGGCGATTGTCTTGTGCTGACCAAACCCCTGGGGACAGGAATACTGACCACTGCCCTGAAAGCAGGGGCGGTAACCGAGCCGGAAATCAGAGAAGCGCTGGAAGGGATGGCTACTCTTAATGCCGTGGCGGCGGGGGTGTTGACAGAGTTTGATATATCGGCCTGCACGGATATTACCGGGTTTGGACTATTGGGGCACCTGCATGAGATGGTTGTCTCCTCCGGCGTGGGGGCCTGTCTGAATATCAGCGGCATATCTTTTTATCCTGGAACGCCGGAACTGGCGGATCAGGGCTTTATTCCCGGCGGAGCATATCGCAACCGGGAATACTACCGGCCGTCGGTACTGGCAGCGGAAAAAATAATGCAGGAGAAACTGTTGTTGTTGGCTGATCCGCAAACTTCCGGAGGGTTATTGGTGGCCGTGAAGCCGGATGATTTGTCGAAGCTGTTAAAAAATTTATCGCAAAACAGGGTAAATGCCCAATATCTGGGGGAAATTATCCGCCGGCCTCAGGGGAAAATCAAGTTGGTTTAATATTACTTCATGGCCTCCAGGATCAGCACATCCAGCATTCGACTTAGGCTAAGCGTTTCCCGGCTGTTGATGTCGCAAGCACCTGAATTGTGCATCCGCTCTCTGAGCGTTTCGATCTTTTTTTCCAACTGTGATCTTGATTTGATCTTTTTCATAATTCAGCCCCCTGATTCCTTAGGAATAGATGTTAATCATTGTAATTCGACATATTAATATAAACACCTTTATAATTGGTAAAAAACCCAAAATATACCGTTTTTTCCCTTGGAGGGCTATCCTTTGCAGGGTTCGGACTTTACCGACGGCAATATATCTTCGTGTTATTCTAAACAGGGGGTCAATAGAAAATATTAATAACAAGGAACGGGCAGGAAATATACCGGTTCTGTAGAAACAAAGGTATGGCCGAATAACGAAAAATGTTCTCTCCCGTCAAACAAGGCTTGGGCCTACCTGTCCTGTAGAATCGGGTTATTTTTTGTGTAATTCACAGACATTAAAATACAGTAAAATACTGTTTGCGGGGCGGATGATGACTGCGGAAAATCTTACCTTTGCCGAAAAATTTGATCTGCTGGGCTGCATCCAATGCGGGAGATGCACCGGGGGTTGCCCCGTAACGGTACGCAGCAATCTTAATATAAGGCTTTTTATCCATGATTCCTACTTCCAGGAAAAACTGGAGGAGCTATCCCGGCTGGCGGAAATCTGGGACTGTACGGCCTGTCATACTTGTGCCGTGCGCTGCCCCAAAGGGCTGAAACCACTGGAGGTGCTGCTGGGGCTTCGTTCCATGATGGTGGAAGGCGGCCGGGTTCGGCCCGCGGTGCGGGATGCTCTGGAAAGCATGTTCCGGGAGGGCAACCCCTGGGGAAAGCCCCGGGCTACCCGCGGTGACTGGATGAAACATCAGGAAGTAAAGGTGGCCCGGCCCGGCCTGGCGGTGGAAAATCTTATTTTTACTTGCTGCACGATCTGCTATGATCCCAGGGTACAGGGCATTGCCCGGCAACTGAGTGGGCTGCTGAATCGCCTGGAAATTGATCACGGCTTTATAGGCGAAGGAGAATCCTGCTGCGGCAGCGAGGCGCGCTGTCTGGGGGAGGATTATTTATTTCAAGAGATCCTGGAAGAAAATACCGGTTTCCTGAACCAATTTCAGGCCAAAAGGCTGGTTACCCTTTCCCCGCACTGCCTGGCCACCTTTCGGGATTATTACCCCGGGCTGAAAATGCCGGTAATTCACTATACCGAACTGCTGGCCGGCATGCTGGACAAACTTGGACCGCTGATCGGTGCTTGTTCCGAACGGCTGGCATATCACGATCCCTGCTACCTGGGAAAACAGAGCTCAATATTTGAACCGCCGCGGGATTTGTTAAGGGCTTTGAAGGGAGTGGAACTGGTGGAATTTAACCGCTCCCGGGAACGAAGCCTGTGTTGCGAGGGCGGGGGCGGAAAAATGTGGGTGGAAACGAAATCAACCAGTGAAAGACTGGCGGAAACCCGGATAAAAGATGCCAAAGAACTGGGAGCCCGGGTGGTGGCGGTGGCCTGCCCTTTTTGTTTGCTCACGCTGGATGATGCCGTTAAATCTCTGGGGTATGAAGGGGAGATGAGGGTAGCCGAAATTACGGAGCTGCTGGGCAGGCCACCCGGCAACCGGACGGCTTAAGCCCGGTGGCTGATTGCCCTGATTGAGGGAAATGCCAACCCGGTTCAAGACTCATGGGAGGTGAATCTGTTTATGAAGATATTTACCTGTATTAAATATGTGCCGGACACATCAGAGGCCGAGGTTAAGGTCTGTGCAGACGGCCTGGAAGTAGACCGCAGCCGCTTTTCCTTTGATATCAATGATGCCGACAACTATGCGGTGGAAGAAGCGATCCTGACCAAAGAGGCACAGGGAGGTACGGTGTCCATAGTCTCCATCGGTCCCAAGGAATCCGAGGTAATGATCCGCATGGCGCTGGCCAAAGGCGGGGACAGCGCAATCCGGATCGAAGATTCCCGGATAGCGCTATTTGATCCCCTCATAGTGGCCAGGGTTCTGGCGAAGGCCATTAAAGGGTCGGGGTTTGATCTAATATTCACCGGTTGCATGGCCGGCGACGATGGTTATACCTCTACCGGGGTTGCTCTGGCAGAAATGCTTGGTGTTCCCCACGCCTCCATGGTAAAAAAGCTGGAATTTTTGGGTCGGGGTTGGATCAGGGTTTACCGGGAACTGGAGGGCGGTCTGTTGGAGGTGGTGGAATTGGAAACGCCGGCGGTGATTACCGTTCAAACCGGGATCAACGAGCCTCGCTATGCCCCCATCCGCGGGATCCGGGAAGCCCAGAAAAAAGAGCTGAGGGTGGTAAATCTGGATGATCTGGGGATCCCGGCCGATCAGGCGGATCTCTTTGCCTCCAAAATTGTACTGGAAAAACTGTATATTCCGCAAGCAGTCTCACAGGCTGAGGTTATAGAGGGAGATCTCGATCAAAAAGCTGAAAAACTGGCTTCCATCCTGGTTAAAGGGGGGTTGGTATAATGGGTGATGTGCTTGTACTGGCGGAACACCGCCGGGGGGAACTACGCGAAATTACCTACGAGATGCTGGGAGCTGCTTCCGATCTGGCCGGCGAGCTGGGCGGGCAGGCGGTGGCGCTGCTGGTGGGCGATTCCACAGACGGATTGACCGCCGATATTGCCTCCTGCGGGATAAAAGTGGTGGCGGTTGATCACCCGTTGCTGAAGCACTACAATTCGGATAAATATCAAAAGGTGGTTTCTCATGTTATTGATGAGCTGAAACCGGAACTGGTGATGATCGGCCATACCATACAAGGGGTGGATCTCGCCCCGGCCTTGGCGGTGGAGAAGGATTTGCCCCTTGTGCCTGATGTAATCGGTTTTCATCTGGAAGGGGAAATCTTAAAAGTCACTCGCCAGCTTTATTCCGGCAAGGCCAACGCCCTCATTGCCTTCAAGCCGGCTGCCACTTACCTGGTTACCGTTCGGGAAGCGGCGTTTGAGGCACTGGCGCCAGGCGGTAGCGGCAGCGTGGAAAAAGTAAATTCTCCGTTAACCGAAGACCTGCACTACCGTAAATTTGTGGAATATGTCGAAGCAGAGGTTGGAGAGGTGGATATTGCTCAATCCGGAGTGCTGGTGAGCATCGGACGAGGGATCAGGGAAGAAAAAAACCTGCCCCTGATCGAGGAGCTGGCCGAGGTTGTTAAAGGCGATCTCTGCGGATCCCGGGCAGCCGTTGATGCCGGCTGG
Source organism: uncultured Syntrophomonadaceae bacterium (assembly GCA_964585925.1). Taxonomy (GTDB): domain Bacteria; phylum Bacillota; class Dethiobacteria; order DTU022; family DTU022; genus JAAZLS01. Next base: position 4,281 of record CAZPFS010000030.1, read on the forward strand.
ATTACCCATGACCGGCAGGTGGGAACCTCCGGGAAGACGGTTAAACCAAGGCTTTATATCGCGCTGGGCGTGTCGGGGGCATTTCAGCATCTGGCCGGGATCAAGGGAGCCAAAACGATAGTGGCGGTGAACAAAGATCCGGAAGCGCCGATCTTGGCCGCCGCCAATTATGCCGTAGTGGATGATCTGTTAAAAATTGTCCCCAGGCTTACTGAAAAGCTGAAAGAGCTAAAGGGATAATTTGGCGGCAAATCGGCCCTTTTGGGAGGCGGAAACAGGTGGATGCAAAACCCAGGGTAGCAGTATATGTCTGTCATTGCGGGGTAAATATCGCCGCCCAGGTGGATGTGGAGGCGGTGGCTGAATTTGCAGCCAATCTGCCCCAGGTCAGGATTGCCCGCCATTATCCATATATGTGCTCCCATCCGGGCCAGCGGCTGATCAAGAAAGATATTGCCGAGCAGGAGATAAACCGGGTGGTGGTGGCTTCCTGCTCTCCCCGCATGCATGAGCCCACTTTCAGGAAAGCCCTGCAGGAGGCCGGGCTGAACCCGTTTTTTCTGGAGATGGCCAATATCAGGGAGCATTGTTCATGGGTTCACCGGGACCGGGATCGGGCCACCACCAAAGCCAAAAAACTGGTGGTGGCGGCGGTGGCCAGGGTTTGTCTGTTGGAACCGCTCGTACCCCGGGAAGTAAAAGCGGAACCGGCAGCGCTGGTGATCGGGGGGGGTATCGCCGGTATTCAGTCGGCCCTGGATATAGCCGAGGCCGGATTCAAGGTATATCTGGTGGAACAGTCTCCCGCCTTGGGAGGGCGGATGGCTCAACTGGACAAGACTTTTCCCACCCTGGATTGCTCCGCCTGCATTTTAACCCCCAAAATGGTGGATGCGGCCGGGCATCCCAATATCGAATTGATGACCTATTCCCGGGTGGAACAGGTTGACGGTTATATAGGCAATTTTGAAGTTACGGTGCGCAAAAAAGCGCGCTATGTTGATCCGGAAAAATGCACTGGCTGCGGGGACTGTGCCCGGGAATGCCGGGTGGCCAACCGCGTCCCCAGCGAATTTGAGCAGTACCTGGGAAACCGTTCGGCCATTTATTTGCCTTTTCCCCAGGCGGTACCGGCCACGTACACCATTGATCAGGAGTCCTGTCTTTACCTGAGCAGGGGGAAGTGCGGCCAAGGACCTCGCTGCGTTGAGGTTTGCACCGCCGGAGCGATAAATTTTGAGCAGCAGGATCAGCTGCTAAAATTCAAGGTTGGTTCGATCATCGTGGCTACCGGGTTTGATGTGTTTGATGCTTCCCGCAAGCCGGAATACGGATACTGCGATTATCCGGGCGTGATCACCAGCCTGGAAATGGAGCGCCTGATATCCGCTTCCGGACCCACCGGAGGAAAAATTGTGGTCGGCAGCGGGGATCAAAAAGTGATCCCGAAAAAAGTGGCTTTTATCCAGTGCGTCGGCTCCCGGGATAAAAGTACAGGCAATGAATACTGTTCCCGGGTCTGCTGCATGTATACCGCCAAGCAGGCCCATCTGGTCAAGGAAAAAATACCGGAAGCAGAAGTCCGGGTTTACTATACGGATGTGCGGGCTTTCGGCAAAGGGTGTGAAGAGTTTTATGATCGGGTGCGTCGGGAGGGTGTGCGCTACATTCGCGGCAACCCGTCGGAGATATTCAAGCGGGGAGACAAACTGGTGATCAAGGTGGAGGATACTCTGACCTGCACCCCCTTGGAGGACGAGGTGGACCTGGTGGTGCTGGCGGTGGGCCTGGAGCCGCGGAAGGATTCGGGTCAAATTGGTGAATTGCTGCGCCTTTCCCTGTCGCCGGACAGGTTTTTCCTGGAGGCCCACCCCAAGCTTCGCCCGGTAGATACCGCTACCGAGGGTATTTTTTTGGCCGGCTGCTGCCAGGGACCAAAGGATATCCCCGATACCGTGGCTCAGGCCAAAGGCGCGGCCTCGTCGGCCCTGATCCCCCTTTGCACGGGCAAGGTTAAGATCGGGGCCCAAGTAGCGGAGGTAAATCAGGATACCTGCCGGGGATGCGGCTACTGCGTGGGGATCTGCCCCTACGGCGCGGTGGAGCTGGTAGAGGTAAACCGGTTGGGAGATCGGGTCAAGGCGGCCCGGGTAAATGAGGCTTTGTGCAAAGGTTGCGGTACCTGCTCCGCCGGATGTTACTCCGACTCTATACAGCCCAAATCTTTTCGGGACAGCCAGATTCTGCCTCAAATTGCGGCCCTGGGGGACAGAACATGAGCGAAAAATTTGAACCGAATATTGTAGCTTTTCTTTGCAACTGGTGTTCTTATGCCGGCGCCGATCTGGCCGGGACCGGCCGGATGCACTACCCGGCCAACATACACGTGATCCGGGTGATGTGCTCCGGAAGGGTCAACCCGCTGTATGTGGTCAATGCCCTGCAGCAGGGTGCGGATGGAGTGCTAATCTCGGGTTGCCACTCCGGTGACTGTCATTATATGGAAGGAAATTTATACACCCGCCGCCGTCTGGGACTTTTAAAAGCTCTGCTGTCCTTTATCGGGGTGGATCCCCGGCGTTTTCAGGTCAGCTGGGTTTCAGCCTCCGAGGGAGAAAAATGGAAAGAGATAGTCCAAAAAATGGTGGACGAGGTCCGGGAGGCCGGCCCCTTTGATGAATTCCGCCGGAAGCGGATCGGCTGGTAGGAGGAAAAGCAATGGATATAGACGAACTAAGGCAGGCGGCCGCAGAGACGGTATCCCGGGAAGATGTGAAATACCTTCTCGGCTGGCAACAGGGCAGTTTTGGCTACCGGACGTCGCCTGTTCTGATCAATGAAGCCGCGGATGTTAACAAACTGATATTCACCCCCCTGTGTGTTTCCAATCTGGCGGTTTATCTGACAAAAACGGAACAGCTCCCTCTGCCCCGGGGGCGGGAGCCCGATCACAGAAAAGTAGCCCTGATGGTTAAGGGCTGCGACAGCCGGGCGGTGGTTCAGCTGTTGGCGGAAAAAGGGGTGGAGAGGGATCAGCTGGTGCTGCTGGGCTGTCCCTGTCCGGGGGTGGCGGATCTTGATTTACTGCGGAAAAAATACCCTGAAACAGCCGCTACGGCAGAGATGAGCTGGCAGGAGGGCCATTTTTTGCTGCGGTCAGGCGAGCGGGAGATATTGATCCCTCGGGAGGAGCTGTTGGCAGAAAAATGCCGGAGATGCCGTTATCCCAACCCGGTAATCAGCGACCTGATCATCGGAGAAACCGTTGAACCCTGGGAACCTGACGCCGACCAGGCGGTGGAGGATCTGGAGAAGGCGACTTTGGTGCAGCGGTGGGATTACTGGGAGATAGAATTTTCACGCTGCCTGCGCTGTTATGCCTGCCGCCAGGCCTGCCCTCTGTGCTATTGCCCGGATTGTATTTTGGATCGCCTTGAACCTATCTGGATCAACCGTGCGGTGAACCTTTCTGAAAATACTGTATTCAATCTGGCCCGGGCATTTCATCTGGCGGGGCGCTGTGTAGAATGCGGTGAGTGCGAGCGGGTTTGCCCCGTCCGAATTCCGTTGGGACGTCTTAACCGCAAACTCAGCCGGGAGGTCCGCGAAAAATACGGTTATGAGGCGGGGACGGACCCGAAGGCCAGACCCTTCCCGGCCGCCTTTTGCCCCGATGATCCCGGTGAGTTTATTTTGTAAAGAGGTGGAACCATGGGCATGGTGCTCAACAAAGTCAAATGGCCCGATTTTGTGGCCCAACTGGCCCGCCGGAACCTGTGGGTGCCGGTGGAAAAGCGGGGTCTGATCGAGTTTGCCCCTTTGGCGGAGGGGCCGGCTCCCATTTTGGATTACAGCAATACTGCTGTCCCGCCCAAAGCGCTGCTGTTTCCTCAAACAGAAACCCTGTACCGGTTTCAATCGGGCCATAACCGGCCGGAGAGTCCCTCTCTGCCGGAAGAAGAGTTGATCTTGCTGGGAATCCGCCCCTGTGATGCCCGGGCCATATCCATTACCGGGCGCCTGTTCGGGTCAGAAATTGTGGATCCGTACTTTTTGCGCCGCCGGGAGTTGGTAACTTTGGTCGGGCTGGCCTGCCGGGAGCCGGGGATAAACTGTTTCTGCACATCACTGGGGGGAGGCCCCGCTTCCACGGAGGGGCTCGATCTGCTGCTGGTGGATTTGGGAGAGAGCTATTTGGCGGAGGGGGTAACCGCCAAGGGGGAAAAGCTGCTGGAAACGGTGGCCGGCCTGCTGCAGGAAGCACCGGAGGGAGCCTTCACTCAAAAAGAGGAGCTGGTCCGGCAATCTGCCGAAAAGATAAAGCGTTCCATAGATGTTGACGGAATTCCGGAGGGCCTGAATGCTTTATGGGAAGATCCGCTTTGGCAGGATACGGCGGTCACATGTTTGGGTTGCGGGATCTGCACCTACCTCTGTCCCACCTGCCACTGCTTCGATATTCACGATGAGTTGGAGGGTAATGCGGGGAGGCGTTACCGGTGCTGGGATTCCTGCATGTTCGGCGAGTACAGCCTCCATGCCTCGGGACACAATCCCCGCCCCACCCGCAAGGAACGCATCCGCAACCGGATCAATCACAAGTACAACTATTTTGTACAGAAATTCGGGGCAATTGCCTGCGTGGGCTGCGGGCGCTGTATTAGCTTCTGTCCGTCAAATATAGATTTATTGGAAATACTGAGGCGGATCAAGGAGGGGCTGAAATAATGGACCAAAACCCTTATTGGCCGCACATGGCTACAGTGGAAGATATTTGGCCGGAAACCGGCGGTGATCGGGGCATAAAAACATTTCGGGTAGTACTTGATGAGCGGGAGATCAGGGAGAACTGGACCCACCGCCCGGGGCAGTGTGCCCTGATCGGGGTATTGGGGGCGGGAGAATGCATGATCTCCATCTCCAGCTCGCCTACCGAATCGGGGTTTTTAAGGTTTTCCGTGATGAGAACCGGCAAAGTTACCGGGGCGCTGCACCGGCTGGAACCGGGAGATAAGATGACCGTACGGGGTCCCTACGGAAACGGTTTCCCGGTGGAAAAGTGGAAGGGCAAAAATATTTTAACCGTGGGGGGCGGGATCGGCCAGGCTCCCTTGCGACCGGTGGTGGAATACGTCAAGGCCCATCCTAAGGATTACGGCAGCCTGATTCTTATTTACGGGGCACGCACCTCGGGGGATCTCTGTTTTAAACCGGAATTTAAGGAAATATCCTCCCGCGGCCGGGTCAGCTGCCACCTGTCGATAGATCTGGAGGAAGAGGGATGGGAACATCATGTGGGCTTTGTACCCTCATTGTTGATGGAGGTCAGTCCCTCGCCGGAAAATACCATAGCCGTCACCTGCGGCCCGCCGGCAATGATCCGGTTTGTGCTGGAAAATTTGAAGCGGTTGAACTTTGCCGATGATCAGATCTACACCACCTTGGAAAACCGGATGAAGTGCGGTATCGGGAAGTGCGGCCGCTGCAATGCCGGCCCGCTCTATGTCTGCCGGGACGGCCCCGTATTCACCTACAGCCAGCTGAAAGATATCCCGGAGGCTTTTGTCTAGGCTTTTACCGGGGCCCGGGAGTCGGGGCTGGCCGAAACCCTTGTTGCGGTCCATAGGTTTCTTTACCCGGCAGACAGGGTATGTTACGATCAAGAAAAATATTTAAGGAAGGCGCAGCAGATGGATCGTGTAGGAACAGTGATCGAGGTAAAACCGCACACGGCAATTGTCCGGCTGCAGCGGCACCTGTCTTGCGAAAATTGTGGGCGCTGCGGGGGGCTCCTGGGGGGGCCGGATCAACTGGATCACCTGGTGGAAGCGCTGAACCCCATCAACGCCAGGGCCGGCCAGAGGGTGCTTATTGTGGCCGATGATCGGCGAGTGGTGTTTATTTCGTTTATGCTTTACCTGGTTCCCCTGGCAGCGCTGATCAGCGGGATTTTTTTATGGATCCATATCTCCTCCCGCCTGGGTTTCCGGGGTAGGCCGGAGCTCCCGGCGGTGGCCGCCGGCGCCTTCCTGATGGGCCTGGTCTATGCCGGGCTTCGGTTTTGGGACAACCGCATCAAGGACAACCCCGCGTATAAACCGGTAATTGCCGCCCTGGCGGATGAGGACGGGGAACCGGCCGATCTGCCGTAGCCAAAAAATAATTGCAGGCCCACTTGCCGGACGGGCCCGTTTCATGGTAAAATACAAAAAATCTATATGGGTAAAACCTCATTTTCCCAGTGGGGTAGAGGCGCGGTTTCCATCAGTAACCGTCGGGAGGAACAGGGATCCGGGGATCGGCGGGGAAAGGGGAGGTCGCCGAAGTTTCCGGGGGCCCTGAGCCCGGGGATTGGGACGCCAGCGAACAACTGGTGGACTGTCACCGGGAACAACCCGTGTTCCGGTGGAGCGCTATCTCACCACAATCGGAGGTTATCCAATTTAAGGATGACAGCTAACGAACGGGTTAGCTTTTTTGTTTATCAACGGGTATCGAAGGAGGAATATACATGTATCTGCCCGGATCCATGACCATTAATAACAGTGGCAATCTGGCGATCGGTGAACAGGATCTGATGGAATTGGCTGTAAAATACGGAACACCGCTCTATGTATATGACGAAGCGCTGATCCGCCGGCTCTGCCGGGAGTACCGCCAGGCCCTGGAACAGCATTACCCGCAGGGAGAACCCATTTTTGCCGGGAAAGCCTTTCTAACTTTGAGCATGTGCCGCCTTTTAATGCAGGAGCAGTTTGGCCTGGACGTGGTCTCCGCAGGAGAACTGCATACCGCTGCCCGGGCAGGTTTTCCCATGGAACAGATATATTTTCACGGCAACAATAAAAGCCCTGGCGAGCTGAAAATGGCGGTGGAGCTGGGAGTGGGCCGGGTGGTGGTGGACAGCCTGATGGAGCTGGAACTTCTGGGGAAGGAAGCCTCGCAGCAGCACAAGACGGTCCAGATCATGCTGCGGGTGAAACCCGGAATATCTGCCGATACCCATCACTATATCCAGACCGGACAGGAGGATTCAAAATTCGGGCTGGGAATATCCGACGGTCAGGCCCTGGCCGCAGTTAAAAAGGCCCTGAAAATACCCCGCATTAAATTGGTCGGTTTGCACTGCCATATCGGCTCACAAATACTGGATATCCGGCCATTCAAACTGGCGGCGGAGATCATGATGGATCTGAGAGAGGAAATCCATCACAAAACCGGCGTTCTGCTTCCCGAATTGGATCTGGGGGGCGGCCTGGGAATCCGCTATATCGCCGGGGACCATCCCACCAGAGCGGCGGACCTGGTAGCGCTGCTGGGGGAGGCGATCGGGGCTAAGGCCAAACAATATGGTTCTCCCCTGCCCAGGCTGCTGCTGGAACCGGGGCGCTCCATCGTGGGTGAAGCCGGGATTACCCTGTACACGGTAGGCACAATCAAGGATGTTCCCGGTATCCGCCGCTATGTTTCCGTGGATGGGGGGATGAGCGACAACCTGCGGCCGGCCCTGTACGGGGCCCGTTACGAGGCGCTGCTGGCCAACCGGCCCCGGGAACCGGCGGGGGAGCTGGTCACGGTGGCCGGAAAGGCCTGTGAGTCCGGCGACATACTCATTTGTGATATCTGGCTCCCTTCACCCCGCCCCGGCGATATTCTGGCGGTATTTAGCACCGGTGCATATCATTTTTCCATGTACAGCCATTACAATCGTCATCCCCGACCGGCAGTGGTGTTTGTCAACGGCGCCCGGACGGAGCTGGTGGTCAAAAGGGAATCCCTGGAAGATTTGATCCGGCAGGAGATCATTCCCCCTCATCTGGAGGAATTATCCGGCCTTGAAAACGGTGAACTGGAAGGGAGCGCCTGAGATGGAGCCGGAAAGACTGAAATTTGTCAAGGTTCATGGTTTGGGCAACGATTTTGTGCTGCTGCCCGATTGGGACCCGAAATTTGGGGATCCCTCAAAGCTGGCGGTAAAATTTTGCCATCGCCGCTTCGGGATCGGCGCCGACGGATTGGTGCTTCTCTTTCCATCGTCGCCGGCCGGCTGGTCCATGCGGATTTTCAATCCCGACGGATCAGAGGCGGAGATGTGCGGCAACGCCCTGCGCTGTGTAGCCGGTTATCTGATCACCGGCGGCCGGGTAGGGGGTCCGGAAGTGACCATAGACACCAGGGCGGGTGTCAAACAGGCGATTGTACTTCCCGGAGGGCAGGTGCGAGTGGATATGGGGGCCCCGGTCCTGGAAAGCCCGGCCATTCCCGTATCCGGTCCGCCGCGCCGGATCATTGGCGAAGAGATAAAAATAGGGGAGGAAAATTTTAAATTTACCGCGGTCGGCATGGGGAACCCCCACTGTGTAATTTTCCTTGAGCCCGGCCGGGAGGTGGAGGTGCCGCGGATAGGCCCTCTTCTAGAGCGGCACCCGTATTTTCCACAGGGGGTAAATGTGGAGTTTTGCCGGGTGGAAAGTCGCGATCAGGTTCGGGCCAGGGTTTGGGAGAGGGGGGCCGGCGAGACCATGGCCTGCGGTACCGGCGCCTGCGCCACTTTAGTGGCGGGGGTGCTGGAGAAGAAATTAAACCGCCGGGCGGAGGTGATCCTGCCGGGTGGGGTGTTGAATATTTACTGGTCTCCCGAAGGCCCCGTATTCATGGAGGGACCGGCGGAGGAGGTTTTTACAGGGGAACTGAGGTTTGAAGGAGGAACATACAGCGATGATTGAACCGGCACAACGGGTCAGACAACTGCCCCGGTACTTATTTGCAGAGATTGATCGAAAAATCAGAGAAAAAGTTGCCCAGGGGGTTGATGTGATCAGGCTGGGGATCGGTGATCCCGACAGTCCGACCCCCGAATTTATTGTGGAACGAATGAGCCGCGAAATAGGGAGACGGGAAAACCACAATTATCCGCCCGACCAGGGTCTGATGGAATTCAGACAGGCGATAGCCTGCTACTATAACGAAAGACACCATGTGAAGCTCGATCCGGAGCGGGAGGTGCTGCCGTTAATCGGATCAAAGGAAGGGATTGCCAATGTATCTTTTTCTTTTATCAATCCCGGTGATCTGACCCTGGTGCCCGATCCGGGGTACCCCGTATACGGCATTGGTACCCTGCTCGCAGGAGGGCAGCCCTACTATCTGCCGCTCATCAGGGAGAACGACTATCTCCCGCAATTTGAACAGATACCGCCGGATGTTGCCGCTGCTGCCAAACTCATGTTTTTAAATTACCCCAACAATCCTACCGGAGCGGTGGCGGATCTAAAATTTTTCGAACAGGCGGTAGAATTTGCCCGCCGGCACAACATATTGGTGTGCCACGATGCCGCTTACAGCGAACTTGTTTATGACGGTTTGCGGCCGCTGAGCTTCCTGGAAGCAGCGGGGGCCAAGCAGGTGGCAATAGAGTTCAATTCCCTGTCCAAAACCTTCAACATGACCGGCTGGAGGATCGGCTATGCGGTGGGCAGTGCAGAGGCGTTGGAGGTGTTGGGACGGTTCAAAACGAATATAGATTCCGGGCTGTTCAAAGCCATCCAGAACTGCGGGATCGAGGCCTTGACCAACCCTTCGCGGGACGGCTTTATTAATGCTCTGCGGGAGTTGTACCGGCAGCGCCGGGAAATAGTGATATCTGCTTTGAAGCGGTTGGGATGGCCGGAGCCGGCATCCCGCGGTGCTTTTTATATCTGGGCTCCGGTTCCCAAGGGTTTCAGCTCGGAAGAATTCGTGACCGGATTGCTGGACGAAACCGGGGTAGTAGTTACCCCCGGCCGGGGATTTGGAGAGCACGGAGAGGGCTATTTCCGGATAGCCCTGACCGTGGAAGCCGGGCGGTTGCAGGAAGCGATGGAACGAATCGGTAATACCATCAGCTTCAAATAAACGGATTGGCAATCAGAACCATTCCCGGATCAGGTGCTAAAATGGATAGTAAAAGGGGGAAATGTCCCGTGGGAAAAAACAATTACCGGGTAGCAGTGGTGGGAGCTACCGGGATGGTTGGCCAAAAAATGGTGGAAGTGTTGCTGAGGCGGAATTTTCCGGTAGCCGGGTTGAAATTGCTGGCTTCGGCCCGCTCGGCTGATTCCAGGGTGAACATCAATGGCCGGGACCATGTGGTCGAGGAGGCTGCGCCGCAATCCTTTGAAGGGGTAGATTTTGCTTTTTTCAGCGCCGGCGAGGAGGTCAGCCGTACACTGGCCCCGGAAGCGGTTAAACGGGGAGCGGTGGTTATTGACAACAGCAATGCTTTCCGGATGGAGGGAGGTGTTCCCCTGGTAATTCCGGAGGTAAACCCGCAGAAGGCGTTCGAGCATAAAGGGCTGATTGCCAATCCCAACTGTTCGACTATCCAGATGGTGATGGCTATCTTTCCCCTGCACAGGATAGCCGGATTGAAAAGAGTAGTGGTTTCCACCTACCAGGCGGTTTCGGGGGCCGGTCGGGAAGCCTGGGAGGAGTTGGAGAACCAGAGCCGGGCCTGCCTGGAGCAGGAGCAGATAGTGGCCGAGCGCATTCCCTACAAAAATGCCTGCCGCCATCACCAGATTGCCTTTAATGCCGTGCCCCAACTGGACGTGTTTGTAGAAGACGGCTATACCAAGGAAGAGATGAAAATGGTCTATGAGACCAGAAAAATTTTGGGGGAGCAACGGCTCAAGGTGACGGCTACCGCGGTGCGTATCCCGGTTTTCAACGGCCATAGCGAGTCTTTGAATCTGGAATTTGAACGCCCCTTGTCGCCGCTGCAGGCCAGGGAGGCCCTGTCCCGGTTTCCGGGCTTGGTGGTAATTGACGATCCCCAGGACCTTCTTTACCCTATGCCGCTGGAGGCCGCCGGGCGGGACGAAGTGTTTGTGGGCCGAATCCGCCCCGATCACACCGTGCCGAACGGTTTGAATATGTGGGTGGTGGCGGACAATATCCTGAAAGGAGCGGCCACAAACTCTGTACAGATTGCGGAGCTCTTGATAAAGTAAATCGGTAAAACCCTATCAATTAATAAGAAACAGGGGTATTTATGAAAATAATAATACAAAAATTTGGCGGTTCCAGTCTGGCTACCGGGCTGCTGAGGGAAACCGCGGTAAAACATATCCGCCGGGCTCTGGAAAGCGGTTATCAGCCGGTGGTGGTGGTCTCGGCGATCGGCCGCTTAGGCGATCCTTACGCCACCGACACGCTCAAGCACCTGTTGGAAGAAATCCACCCCCGACCTCCCTTGCGGGAGTTGGACGTGGCGATGTGCTGCGGAGAGATTATCTCGGCGGCGGTAATGGCTGTTACCTTGCACCGGGAGAACATCATGGCCCGATCTTTTACCGGGGAACAGGCCGGACTGGTTACCGACGGCTGCTACGGCAGTGCGCAAGTTGTCCATTGCCAGCCGGAACAGGTCAAACGCTGCCTCGAGTCCGGAGGGGTGGCGGTGGTGGCCGGTTTTCAGGGCTCGGACCGGGAAGGGCAGATAAATACCCTCGGCCGGGGAGGCAGTGATACCACGGCGGTGATTCTGGGCGCCGCCCTGAAAGCGGAAAGGGTGGAAATATATACTGATGTCAACGGTATTTCTACCGCCGATCCCCGGCTGCTTGAAGAGGCCCGGGTGATCCCCCGGCTTACATATAACGAGGTTTGTGAGCTGGCTTATGACGGGGCGAGGGTTATACACCCGGCGGCGGTGGAGATGGCGATGATCCACAACCTGCAGGTGGTGGTGCGAAGCCTCATTGACGAACAACCGGGCACCCTGATCAGCGCCCGGCCCGCCATGCCGGAGAGCGGGTTTTCCGTGCAGGCGCACCGGGAGGTGGCCGGAGTGGCCCATTCTTCGGGGATAACCCAGGTGGTGGTAGATTTTCCCCGGCCCGACCCGGAGTTGGAGACGGCACTTTTTACCAAACTTGGGCGGGCGGGGATAAGCATTGATCTGATCAGCGTATTTCCGGAAATAAAAATATTTACCGTTAAAGATGAGACCCTGAACCGGGTGGAAGAGGTGCTGGCGGATCTCGGGGTGTCATATCGGGTTGCCGGCGGCTGTGCCAAGGTCTCGGTGGTGGGGTTGGGGATGAGGGGTATACCCGGGGTAATGGCCCGGATGGTGCAAGCGCTGAAGGAGGAGAACATTACCATTTTACAGACGGCTGATTCCAATATCTCCATTTCGGTGCTGATCAGGGGGGAGGATCTGGTCCCCGCGGTCAGAGCGCTCCATGAGCATTTCGGGCTGAACGAGGATGGTGACCTTGACTCACCTAACTCCTGTAAAGTATTGCCCGGCGGGTTGTTGACAGGCTGAGAAGACCATAGTAAAATTATTAGACATAGTCGAAAAAATTCAATGAACGGGAGAAGTAACCGCCGGGCGCGGGTTACAGAGAGCCGGGGGAAGGTGCAACCCGGCACCCCAAGGGGCGGCGAATACACCCGGGAGAAGCATGGCCGAAATCCTTGGGACAGTAGATCGTGACGGCAACTCCCCCGTTATCGGGAGCGGCACTGGGGTGGGCAGATACCCCGCTGCTTGACTGAGGGGAGCCCGGTTTTGGGCTCAATTAGGGTGGTACCGCGGATGTTTACACCGTCCCTTTTTTGGGGGCGGTGTTTTTGTATATATTAGGGGCAAATCGGGACCATTGACAAGCCAGGGGGGCAAATAAAATGATAGTAGTGATCAAGCCGGAAGCCAGTGAACAGGCAATTTCCCATATCGAGCAGAGGCTGAAAGGGATGGGCTACGGTATCCATCGCTCCACCGGTGAAAAGCGGACGGTGTTGGGAGCAATCGGGCAGCGACGGGAGGATGCGGCTCACGCTTTGGAGGCCATCCCGGAAGTTGAAAAGGTAGTATTTGTAACCCGGCCCTTCAAACTGGTAGGAAGAGAATTTCACCCCGGGAACACGGTGATTCCCGTAGGCGAGTGTGCGGTGGGGGGAAAGGAAATCGTGGTAATGGCCGGACCCTGCGCAGTGGAAAACGAGCAGCAGTTGATGGATTCCGCGGCGGCGGTAAAAAACGCCGGCGCCCGAATCCTGAGGGGAGGGGCGTTCAAACCGCGGACCTCTCCCTACAGTTTTCAGGGACTGGAAAAGGAAGGCCTGCGGCTGCTCAGCCGGATGCGCCGGGAAACGGGACTGTTGGTGGTGACCGAGGTTATGGATCAATTTACCGTAGAACAGGTCGCGGAATGTGCCGATATTTTACAGGTGGGCACCCGAAACATGCAGAATTTCTACCTGCTCAGGGAGCTGGGCAAGATCCGCAAGCCGGTCTTGCTCAAGAGGGGGATGTCGGCGACCATTGAAGAGTGGCTGATGGCGGCGGAGTACATCATGAGCGGAGGCAATTACCAGGTGATATTATGTGAACGGGGCATCCGGACCTTTGAGCCGTACACCCGCAATACCCTGGACTTAAGCGCAGTGCCCCTGGTAAAAGAGCTCAGCCATTTGCCGGTTATTGTGGATCCCAGCCACGGCACCGGCAAAAAAAGCCTGATTCCGGCCATGTGCAAAGCAGCCATTGCCGCCGGGGCGGATGGGCTGATGGTGGAGGTTCATCCTAGCCCTCGGGAGGCGCTCTCGGATGGACCGCAATCCTTGAACCGGGAAGAATTTTTACAGTTGATGACTGACTTAAAAGGAGTGGCTCAGGTTGTCGGCAGATCGATCTAAAGGAACGTTTTATCGCCGGGTGGCTCTATTGGGGACAGGAATGATCGGGGGAAGCCTGGGGATCAGGCTGAGGGAACGCCGACTGGTAAAAGAAGTGACCGGTTATGACCGCGATCCTGATTCACTAAAAATGGCCCTGGAGAGAGGGGCTATCGATCAGGCCGCACTCACTTCGCAGGAAGCGGTTCGCGGCGCCCAGCTGGTAATTTTGGCGGTCCCGGTTCTCGCCATGGCCGGCCTGTTAAAAGAGGTGAGCCCCGCCCTGGAGCCCGGAACGGTGATCAGTGATGTGGGCAGCACCAAGGCCAGGGTGATTGCCGATATGGGCCGGATTTTGCCGCCGGAAGTATACTTTATCGGCGGTCATCCCATGGCCGGTTCCGAAGAGTCGGGCTTGAAACATGCCGATCCGGCTATGTTGGAAAACGCGATTTATGTGCTGACTCCTGCCGGGGAAACACCCCCGGAAATCGTAAACAAAATGACTTCCCTGGTGGAAGCCGCCGGGTCTCAGCCGCTGATCATGGATCCGGTGGAACATGATCAGGTGGTGGCCCTGATCAGCCACCTGCCCCATCTGGTGGCTGCCGCTTTGGCCGGCAGCGTCTCAGACTTTGGGAAAACCGAGCTGATCCGCACTTTGGCTGCGGGGGGATTCCGGGATACCACCCGGGTGGCTCTGGGGAATCCGGAAATCTGGAGGGATATCTGCATCAGCAATGCCCCGGCCATCTTGCAGGCCATGAAGGGTTTCGCCCAGGCTTTCCACCAGTTGCAGACCCTGGTGGGGCGGCAGCAGGCAAGCCGGGTGGAAAAAACCCTGGTGCAGGCGCGGAATTTCCGGCGGAGCATCCCCTATCGGGGCCGGGGGATTTTACCGGAGCTCTATGAGTTGGCGGTGCTTGTTCCCGACAGTCCGGGGGTGATCGGAGAGCTGGCTACCCAACTGGGAACGGCCGGGATTAACATCTCCTCCATCGAAATACTCCATGTGCGGGAACCGGAGGGGGGCAGCATCAAGCTGGGATTTTCAGAATTTGAACACAGGGATAAAGCTCTGAACCTGTTGCGGGGAAAAGGCTACCGGGTCCATTGCAGAAATTAAATCTCCTGGAGAGTGGTTTGCGGTTCTCCGGGCTGTCCAAGAGGTATAGGGGCAAATTTGTGTACTATCTTCATAGGAATATATCGCTTTTACCCCCGGTCACCGGCTTCCCTCTTTGCTAAAATTTGCCGTATAGTGGCATCCCTTGCCGAAGAATTTCAGCGGGAGAAATTTATCCTCCACCAATTCTTTTATTTTTTCAAGAGGGATTGCATGGGGGGTTCCGAAATGTTCCGTTATAGATAGCAGTCCTTTAGGCCTTAAAATGCGATGCACCTCTAAAATGCATTTTTCCCGATCCCCTACTTCACCCAACACAGAGACCAAAAATGCCAGATCAAAGGTCTCATCATCAAAGGGCAGGTCGGTTGCATCCGCCTGCACATAGCTTACATTTTTTATGCCGAGTGAATCAAGGCGTTTTCGGG
Source organism: uncultured Syntrophomonadaceae bacterium (assembly GCA_964585925.1). GTDB lineage: Bacteria > Bacillota > Dethiobacteria > DTU022 > DTU022 > JAAZLS01. Next base: position 19,503 of record CAZPFS010000030.1, read on the forward strand.
CCAGTTCAAGCATTTCCCATTGAACGTCTACCAGCGTCAATTTGCCTTGGGAAAGGCTTTGCGCCACCGCCCCGCTGAAATAGCCCGGCCCGGGACCAAGTTCCAACACATTGGCATCCGCACGAAGAGGAAGCCTCCCGGCAAGCTTTGCGGGAGAGAGGATGAGCCTGCGCAGAGGGTTCAGCAAATGGCCCGTTTTTTTATAAGACATAGGACCATGGTTTTTTTCTCGATTCAAGATGAAAAGCCTCCTTACCTGCCAGGCCACAAAGCAGGGATAAAAATCCCTGCTTTGCTGCAATCATTTAATCCTCTTCCCGGTCTGTGCACGGGTGTTTTTTAGCATCGCCGTGACATTCTTCTATCTGTTTTTTACCGCATTTCCCCGAATCCGGTCTCTTTTCCGGGTGTTCGCAGTCGCAGCCGCGTTCCGCCACCACACATCCCTCCTTGATCATAAAATTCAATTGCCAAGGTGGTACACCTCCGAACACTTTTTCAAACCATCAAATTGTTTTTCAAACCAATACAGATCATAGCATGACAGGTATTTGTTGCCAAGTCACAACCCAATAGACAATTTGGTTTTTGTGTAAAGTTATTGTAGGTTAAGGGATTATTCACTTCCCATTTGGTAACTCAACATGTCAAATCGTTTATCTCCTTTATGTTGGGGATATGCGGAGCTACCAAACTCCTGTTCCATTACAAATGTTGCAAATTATGTTCCCAGTACCATTACAGGTTACACATGGCATAAATCCCCTTCCATAACAACTGATGCATCTCATACCAAAATTATTTGTACCAGACCCATTGCAGGCATAGCATAGCATCATGCTATTTCCTGTCCCTCCGCATAACAAGCATTGTTTGTGCCCTGTACCATTGCACGAAACACATTTTCGTAGTGCTCCTGTTGGTATTGGTGTAGTAATTGTTGTTGGTGCTTGCGGTTTTGGTGCAGGTACTACTGAATCCGGTCTGGTCCCCAAAATATTTTGTTGGGAGTCCCTAT
>CAZPFS010000031.1:0-20503 GCA_964585925.1 uncultured Syntrophomonadaceae bacterium
TTCTATATTGCAGAACTGTCCCCATACCTTTTGGGGGCAAAGCCCCTCCCCCTTCGAGGGGGGAGGGCTGGGGTGGGGGGGGGCGATTCTGGTTTTCTATTTGCTACAAACTTTTTTCCAGGCTGTAGATAACCAGCCCACTGGGCAGTTTGGGAAAAAAGTATGTAGATTTCTGGGGCATCTTTTTCCCCTGGCGGGCCCTGGCAACGATCTCCTCCACGGGAGTGGGATTTAGGATAAATCCCACCTGGGAGTCACCCCTGGTAACTTTTCCAATTACCTCTTCCCAGTCAGTGGTATAGCCGATCACCTGCTCGGCAGCACCTTCCGGTTCGCCTTTCAGGAGAGGCTCGATCACCCGATCCCGAAGAAGAGTCACGTCCAGATTGCCCGCTCCAGAAAACTGTGGTTTCAGGGTTAACAGGTAGGCCTGATCCGCCAGCAACATCCCCATGGACGGGGCACTCCGGCCCTTTTGTGAAAGCTCTTCCAAAAATTTATCCTTACCAAGATTTTCGGGCCGTCCCCGGGGTTCCAGATAAAAACTGCGGGCGGCTATTTCCAAAACAGATTTCGATTGCTGATTATTCAGACCGCTTAACAGGCGGTGGGTGGGCAGCATCAACAGGCCCGGGCTGTGCAGGCTTACCAAAACGATCAGCGCATGGGAAAAACCAAGCCCGCCGGTGTTCATCTCCTGTGAATAGTTCAGGGCTGTTTCATAACGGTGGTGGCCGTCGGCGATAAGCAGAGGACGGGGAGCGACCAGCTCTTGCAGCGCCTTTTGGCGATCGCAGGAGGCGATTGCCCACACCTGATGCTCCTGACCTTCCCGGTCCGGGAATTCAAACAGCGGAGGTTCTTTCAGCAGGGGGGCGCAGATGCGCTCCATTTCGTTTTCGGGGTCGGGGAGCAAAGCAAAAATTGGGCTGAAATTAGCCCGGCAGCTTCTGAACAGCTCCAGACGATCGGCCTTCGGCCGGGAGAGGGTCAGTTCATGGGGAAGCACTGCTCCCGTATGGAAGGGTTCCAATTTCAAAGCGGCGATCAAGCCGGTACGGTGACAGCGGGAACCCCGGTAAGAAAAAGATTGCCGGTATAGATAAAACACCGGCTGTTTTTCCAGTAATAAAATATTTTGTTCCTGCCAGCGGGAAAAAGTTTCCCTGGCCCGGGTATAGCGGTTATTTTCAGGGCAATCACTGTCCTCTGATCGTCCGAATTCCAGACGGATAATATTGTACGGGTTTAAATCATAGAAAGCGTCCTGGCTTTGTTTGTCCACAATGTCGTAGGGGGGGGCAATTACAGACGACAGATCGTCAATTTTATCGGTATTATAGCGAATTCCTCTGAAGGGAGCGATGGTGGCCATGGTCAACCTCCTGTATTTTACTGCCACCTCATATTATATGGCGTTTCGTGTTTCAACGCAAAGCATCGGGCATTTCACAAACAAAAAGAACCATTCCCAGGGTTTGGGTATAGAGTCTTCGGGAAGGGGTCAAAATAGCTGTGGTTGATTTGGCTGACAGAGGTGAACGAATGCTGGTCGGGATTCCCCGGGTGCCCTCTTTTTACTATTACTACCCCTTTCTCAAAACTTTTTTTGAGGGATTGGGCTGTGAAGTGGTCCCCTCCCGGGCTACCAGCGGTCAAACCATTGAAAATCTTTCCCTTTCCCCCACCGATGAACCCTGCATCTCCGTTAAGCTGGCTTTCCCCCATACTCAGGAGCTGCTGGCCTCAGGAGTGGATTATATCTGTCTGCCGGCGCTGATCAGTTCCGATTGCTCCAGCTATTACTGTCCCAAGCATATCGGCCTGCCGGCCATGGTTCAAAACGCCCTGGCCGCCCACCGGGCAAAGTTCCTGACCCCCCGGATCGACTGGCGATCCAACCCCGAAGACGGCCTGAGTTCTTTCCTTCAAGTGGGGGAAAAGTTGGGACATTCTCGCCGGAAAACCCGGGCCGCCCTGAAGGCGGCCTGCTGTTTTCAGGACCGGTTCCAGGTGATGGGAGCCTCCCGGATGATGACCTATCCGGAAGCGCTGGAACAGATGGCCGGGGTCAGCCGCCTCAAACGGCAACGTCCCTACAATCCGCGGGCCCGTTTTAATCCCCGGGTCCGAATCGGGGTGGTCGCTCACAGTTATGTGCTCTACGATTATATCGGACACGATCTGGTGGGGCGCCTCCGGGAAATGGGCCAGGTGCTGGTGGCGGAAATGATCCCTCCTCCAAAAATCAAAAAAGCCCTGTCCGAGGTCGATTACGGCAGCCAGCTATGGAGCTTTGAACAGCTGATGGTAGGCAGCGCCCTGTACTGGCTTTCGGCGCAAATGGTAGACTGCCTGGTGCTGCTCAGCTGTTTTGAATGCGGCCCGGCGGCGGTAATTGAGGTATTCCTCAAGCAGGAAGCCGAACAGCGTGGCATACCCCTGCTGATCCTAACCGTTGATGAACAAACCGCCGAGGCGGGCCTGGTAACCAGGATTGAAGCTTTTCTGGACACTGTTTCCAGCGTCCCCCGCAAAGGGTCCGGCCCGCTACCCCGAAAATCCGTTTCCTCCAAGCCCTCCGTCCCTGCCGGCAGGTTCCCGGCCCGCCAGAGAAAAGAACGGGTGCTGGGATTTCCGACCATCGGCAGGTTGGGGCTGGCCCTGGAAACGGTATTCAGCGGGGCGGGGGTGAGCTGTGTCGGGCCGCTGCCGGTGACCAGACAGACTGTAGAGCTGGGCCGGGAGCTGGCCCCTGAATTTATATGCCATCCGATGACCGTCACCATTGGCCAGATGCGCCAGTGCCTTGATGGGGGAGCCAATACTTTGGTGATGGTGGCCGGCAAAGGCCGCTGCCGCCTGGGGTGGTATGCCGAAATACAGGAGCTGCTGCTGAAAAAGGCCGGTTACGATTTTACCATGGTCAGCATTGATTCCCCGTTTCCGCTTAAGAGCAACTACCGCTCCTTTGTCCATTCCGTGAGCCGGATATTTGGCGGCTGTTCGGCCCGTGATATCTGGAACAGCGCCCTGCTGGCATATTACAAGTCGCTGCGGCTGGAACAGGGAGAACGGCTGCTCTACAAATTGCGGGCGGTGGAGGAACAGCGGGGGGCGGCGGATAAACTTTATACCCGGTTTGTGGACGGGGTCGGGCGAAGCAAAACATTGTCGGCCCTCGATCGGTGCCGGCGGGAATTTCAACAAGAATGCCGCTCTCTTGATCAGGTAGAGGGGATAAAACCGATAAAAGTGCGTTTGGTCGGGGAAATTTATGCCGTGTTTGAGAATTATGTGAACAACAATCTGGCGCGGACATTGGGTTCACTGGAGGGGGTGCGGGTGGAAATTGACCAGGAGATAACGGTCATGAACTGGCTTTATTACAATGTGCTGCGCCATCCCCTGGCGGTGCTGCGCCACCAAAAAATTGCCGCCGCCGCCCGCCCTTATCTGGCGGATCTGGTGGGGGGGCATGGGCTGGACAGTATCGGGTTGACCGCGCTGGCTCCCCGGGAGGGGGTGGAAGGGGTGGTGCACCTGTGGCCCTTTACCTGTATGCCGGAAATAATTGCCCAGAGCATTCTGACCCGGGTGGTCAGAGAAAGCCGCCTGCCCCTGTTGACCATTATTGTCAATGAACAGACCGGAGAGGCGGGGATAAATACCCGTTTGGAATCATTTGCCCATATCCTCCAGGAGCGAAGGGCGGCAAAGGAGGGACGCTTGAACCCATGAGCTATTTTATTGGGGTGGACGTAGGCAGCCTGACCACCAAAATAGTGTTGATGGATATGAACAAGCAGGTCCGGTTTGCGAGGTACCGGCGCAATGACGGGGGGCCGATCGAGGCAGTTCGGGAAATTTTCGGGGTCCTCCGGGAAATGCCTCAGGAGGTGGCCGGGGTGGGAGCCACCGGATCGGGAAGAAGCCTGGCCGCGGTGATGATCGGGGCGGATACGGTGGTCAACGAGATCACCGCTCATGCCTTGGCCGCCAGGGAGGTGGAACCGGAGGTAAACACGGTCATTGATATCGGCGGCCAGGATTCCAAGATTATCTATTTGCAGCAGGGGGTTTCCGTCGGCTTCAATATGAATACGGTCTGTGCTGCCGGTACAGGCTCATTTCTGGATCATCAGGCCTCCCGCCTGAACATTCCCATTGAACAGTTCGGCTTCTACGCCCTGCGGGCCCAAAATCCGGTGGTTATTGCCGGACGCTGCGGAGTGTTTGCAGAATCCGATCTGATTCACAAGCAGCAGATGGGCTACTTAAAAGAAGATCTAATCGCCGGGCTGTGCCTGGCTCTGGCTAAAAATTACCTGAGCAATGTGGCCCGTAACAGAAAAATTGAGACCCCGGCGCTGTTTCAGGGGGGGGTTGCCGCCAATGAAGGCATCCGCTGGGCTTTGGAAAAAACCCTTTCCCTGAAGCTGATTGTACCTGAACACTACCAGGTAATGGGAGCGTGGGGGGCCGCTTTGCTGGCTCGCCGGAATGCCCTGTCGGAAGGGTATTCCAGCGCTTGTTTTCGCGGAATAAAGGAAATTGCCGGCAGCAGCTACACTCCCAGGGGGTTTATCTGTTCACGCTGTACCAACAACTGCGAGATCAGCGAGCTGTATATCAACGGCGAGCTGGTAAGCCGCTGGGGAAGCCGCTGCGGCCGCTGGGAATCTCTGGCCGAAACAGCCCCGGTATAAACCGGCGGCCGGCAGCCTACCTTCCTTCAGGAATCCCGGCCCGGGCAATCTTGGACATGGAATCGGCTACCTTGGCCGCCCACCGGGGATCGGCGGCATAATGTATCCCGATGTGTTCCAGACTGTCTCCCGAATAAAAGCGTCCGCCCCGGCTCAGGTAACTGTTGCGAAGCAGGCTGGCGGCAAAGTAAATACATTCTTCCTTGGAGTTGAAGCAGCGGGCATTGGCATAGGGGTTTGGCGGGCCGGCTCCAAGGCCAAACAGATTGTTTTTATCTTTGGCGATTTTGGATGTTCCCCCGCCGCTTTCCAGGTAGGCGATGGCGGCCAGCACCAGGCCATTAATCCCGTATTCTTCCTCTGCCCGGGCAAACGCCTCTCCGGTTCCCTGAAGGCCGTAGGCATTCAATTTTTTCCAGGCCCGCTCGTATATCCCGGCGCTGAAGCTGGAAACTGATTTCACCGGCATTACCGCCCCTCTCATCCCCACCGCCTCCCGGTAAGTTTGAGTTTGGTTCAGTAAAATCTGTTCCAGCCACTGCTTGTCTGTTTCCATGGTGCTGATTACCGCCTGTTGTTCTTCCAGCTCGGTTTTCAGCGCCTGGTTTTCCCGGCGCATCTCGGTCAACTCGGTCCTGGTCTGGTTATAGGACCGGTCGAGGTTTTTTAAATCTTCGGCCAACTGTTCATACATCTGTTGCTGCCGGGTCAGATGACCATAAAAAGAAGAGACCAATATAATTATCAGTGAAGCACCGGCTATAAATATTTGTTTATTCAGGCGCATTTTTATCGCCCCTTACCTGATTTACCTCAAAACACGGTTAATGTTTTCACCAGCGGGCAAAATTTTCCTGCTCCGGGTTCCATTTTTGTTAAGTGTTTCCAAAAGATCCCTGTTTTATTCCCCCTTGCCTTTTGAGGCAGGTTCTTCCAGGAGTCTGAACTATTACATTATACCCAAAACCGGGTCAGTGTAAAGTTTCCGCTTTGATCTGGAAACTATTATAACCTTGACATACAGATCCTGACATAATAATATCTAATTGCAGGAATTCGTTCTTTTTTTCGACACTGAAATATATACGGAGGTGCTTTGATTGCATGAAATCGGGTTGTTAAAAAACGCCCTGGCCAAGGTTAAACAGGAAGCACTCGAAAAAGGTTGGACCAGAATTGAAAAAGTAGAGCTGGTGATTGGAAAGATGCAGGGTATTACGCCGGAAGCGCTGCAGCATTCCCTGGAAATTTCCCGGGCGGAACAGCCCATGTTTGCGAGGTGTCAGATACAGGTTAAAGAAGTGGACGGATCCATGAAGTGCCTGGATTGCGGTCATACCTTTTCTTTAAAGGAACCGGCGGAATCTTGTCCCTCCTGCGGGGGCGCCAAGGTAAAACTCATCTCCGGTCTTGAATTTTTTGTAGAATCTTACAGCGGTAATTAGTCCTTAAAATGACAGTCCTTTTTTATTAGTAGGAGGGTGGGTGCCGGTATGAGGAAATTTCCGGCAGGTATTGCCGGGGCTTTACCTCCTTTGTCTGAGGGGGCAGATGATCAATTTGTACTGCCTGCAGCAAATTTGCACAGGTTTGAGACCCGAGTACCCGAATATAATTCAGAGTGGAACCCCGATATAAGATTGCTGGACTCCCGCGGCAGAGCGGTTTCCGGGGATTGGCGGATCATTGTCCGCCGTTTTTTGATAGAGGGCAAAATCCTGGCCATAAAAGGCACCGGAGGGTATCATTTAGCCTGCGACGCCTGCAACCCGGAAGCGGTAAACAGATTGAGGGTAAAAAAAAATCGCCCTGAAAAACCCCTGGCGATAATGGCCGGGGATATTGATTGTCTCCGGCGCTGGTTTATTTTATCCGAGCAGGAGCGGGATCTCCTGACCGGCCCCGAAGCGCCGATAGTCTTGCTTAGATTCAGGCGAGATCCGGGATCACCTGTTTGTCGGGAGATGATCTCACCCGGTTTGAACCGGATAGGGGTGATGCTCCCCTATACGCCGGTTCACCGGAGCCTTTTCGATCCACATCTGAAATTTCTGGTGATGACCAGCGGCAACCTGTCGGGGCAGCCGCTGGTTTATACCGATCAGGAAGCGCTGAAATCCCTGATCCTGATGGCGGATTATTTGTTGATCCACGAACGGACCATCAAGCGGCCCTGTGACGATTCGGTAGTAATCATGGGCGATCGGGGACCGGAATTTGTACGAAGATCGAGGGGTTATACCCCCTGGGAACTGCCCATTCCCCTGCCCGAACAGCTTCGGGGGGTGCAAATAATTGGCGCCGGGGCCGATTTCAAAAATACGTTTTGCCTGTACAGAGACGGGCGGGCGGTGATGAGCCAGCACGTAGGGGACCTGTCCTCCGAGGAGATGGCCGGACGCCATGTTTCCCTGATCGATGATTTTCAGCGGTTTCTGCAGATATTTCCCGAGGTGGGGGTCTGCGACCTGCACCCCGAATATGTGAGCGCCTCGGCTCTTGCTGCCCGAAAGAGAAACGGACCGGACCGCCAGAAACTGCCGCTGCTCAGGGTACAGCACCACCATGCTCATCTGGCTTCCTGCATGGCCGATAATCAGCTCGCGGGGAAAGTGGTGGGGATCATTGCCGACGGCACCGGTTACGGACCGGACGGTCATCTGTGGGGTTGTGAGATACTGGTGGGAAATTACCTGGATTTCTGCCGGGAGGCGCACCTCGAATATGTTCCCCTTCCGGGAGGCGAAGCGGGTATAAACTACCCCCGGCGGACGGCGATGTCGTATCTGAAGCAGTGCCTGGGGCCCTCCTGGATTCAGATCGCCCGCAAGCTGTTCCCGGAGCAGGCCCGGGAGATAGAGGTCATTGACAGGATGCTGGATTCGGGATATAATTGTCCGTTTTCTTCGGGGTGTGGAAGGCTGTTCGATGCGGTGTCGGCTCTGTTGGGGGTGTGCACCGCCGCTTCCTACGACGGGCAGGCCGCCGCCGAACTGGGCTCGCTGGTTGACGGAGCGGCGCACCGCGTTGATTCTGATTACCGGTTTGCGGTTGCCGGCGATCTGATCTCTTGCCGGGAGGTGATCGCCTGTATTTGGCGCGATCTTGAACAGCGCCTTCCGGTGGATATAATTGCGCTTAAATTTCATGAAGCTCTGGCAAATGCCCTGGCGTCGGCTGCTTTGGCTGCGGCTCGAAAATATGGGCTGCCGGAGGTAGTGCTGAGCGGGGGGGTATTTCAGAATCCTTACCTTTCCCGCCGGTGCAGGGAAATTATAGAAGCTCACGGCCTCAAGGTATACAGCCACTCCCGGGTGCCCTGCAATGACGGGGGAATTGCCCTGGGCCAAGTGGCGATCGGTCTATGGAGGCTGGCTGGTGGGGGGATAAACAATTGTGCCTAGCGATACCGGCGCGGGTATTGAAGGTGGAGCAGGACCGGGCCACCATCGAGGTGGCCGGCGGAACCCGGGTTGTATCCAGGAAACTGGTGCCGGATATAAAACCGGGGGAATACGGGTTGCTTCATGCCGGGTTTATTATCCAGAAGGTTGATTCGCAGCAGGCCCGGCAGACCCTGAAGATGTTAGAGGAGATCTATGGTTGATTCAATTCGGGCCGGCGATTTTTCAGATCCTGTTTTGGCCGAAAAGGTCATTTCGCGGATCCGGGATCTCCGGAAAAACATTCCCGGAACCGATCCCTTTCCATTGATGGAGGTCTGCGGGACCCACAGCCATGTGCTGGGCAAATCGGGAATCAGGGATCTGCTGAAAGATACGGTGGAGTACCGCAGCGGCCCCGGATGCCCGGTATGTGTGACCGATCCCGCCGATCTGGACACCCTGATCCGTTTTTCACTGCGGGAAAAGGTCAGGCTGGTTATGTTTGGGGATCTGCTGCGGGTGCCGGGCACGCAGGGAAGCCTGATGGAGCAGAGGGCGAGGGGGGCCGTCATCACCCTGGTCTATTCACCCCTGGATGCGCTGGAACTGGCCCGGGAGAACCCGGATCAACAGGTGGTATTTGTAGGCTCCGGATTTGAAACCACAGCTCCGGGAACAGCCCTGCTGATCATGGAGGCCAAAGCGGAAGGTCTTGGGAATCTGAGTGTGTTCTCCCTGCACAAGCTGATGCCGCCTGTGCTCAGGGTTTTGTTGGAATCCGGTTTTTGCCGAATCGGCGGATTGATCCTGCCGGGGCATGTGAGTGTGATCACCGGCCGCCGGGTTTTTGATTTCCTCGGTTCGGAGTTGGGCTACCCTTCGGTCATCGCCGGATTTGAGCCCCTGGATCTGCTTCATGCCACCGCAAAGCTTTTGGAGATGGCTGCCGGCAAACAGCAGCAAGTGGTCAACGGCTATCCCCGGGTGGTTGGCGAAGAGGGGAATATTGTGGCTCGCCGGATCATGGATGAAATATTTGTACCGGAGCCGGCCCTGTGGAGAGGTCTTGGCTGTATCGGGGGAAGCGGGCTGGGGATCAGGCCGGCCTTGGCGGGTTTTGATGCCCGGCGGCGTTTTGATCTGAACGAATCCCCTATATCCGAGGACGACCGGGGCGGCTGCCGGTGCAGCGAAGTGCTGCGGGGGGAGATCACCCCTCCGGACTGCCCGCTGTTCGGGAAAACGTGTACCCCGGACCACCCGCAGGGGGCCTGTATGGTCTCTTCCGAGGGCGCCTGTTCATCGTATTTTTAGGAGGAATTGAAACTTGTCCAAATTGGTTCAGCTTGCTCACGGCGATGGAGGAGCGCTTACCGGGGAGTTGATCTCCCAGGTATTCCGGAAACATATCGGCAATCCGATCCTGGGCCGCCAGGAGGATGCGGCGGTGTTTTCATTTCCCGGGGGAGAGGCCGCCATGGCCACGGACAGTTTTATCATTGATCCCATTTTTTTCCCCGGAGGAGATATCGGAAAGCTGGCGGTTTGCGGAACGGCAAATGATCTGTCGGTAATGGGAGCCCGCCCGGTGTATCTTACCGCCGGCTTCATTATTGAAGAAGGATTTAGGGTGGATTATCTTGAACAGATAGCCGTATCCATGGCGAGCACAGCTGCTTCCATCGGAGTGGAGATCGTGGCCGCCGATACCAAGGTAGCCGAAAAAGGCGCGGTGGATGGAATTTTTATCAATACCTCGGGCCTCGGGTTCAGGGGGAAAACCCCCCGCCTAGGCGCAGACATGGTCCGGCCCGGGGACCGCCTGGTGGTCAGCGGGCCGCTGGGAAATCATGGCCTGGTAATTTTGGCCTCCCGGATGGGCATCACTTTGCACCCCGGCCTGGTATCGGATTGCGGGTGCCTCTGGCCGCTGATCTGCGACGCCCTGAATTATTTTTCCCTTAAATTCATGCGGGATGCCACCCGGGGAGGAGCGGCCACGGTGCTTAAGGAACTGGCCCTGGCGGGCAATCTGGATATTATGTTAGATGAACAGAAAATACCGGTTTCCAGGGAGGTGGTGGAACTTTCCGAAATGTTGGGAGTGGATCCGTTATACCTGGCCAATGAGGGCCGGTTCATCGCCGTGGTGCCGGAGGAGGAAGCCCCCGGGCTGGCGGAGCAGCTAAACCGCTTTGACCAGGGCCGGGGAGCGGCGGTAATCGGCTACCTGCAGGAGGGCCGCGGAGAGGTATTTCTACGCACACGGTTTGGGGGTACCAGGAAACTCAACTTATTAACGGGGCAGAACATCCCTCGAATTTGTTAGAGTTGAGAAGAAAGAAGGGATACTTTTGCTGTTGGTCATTTTATTGGCGCTGATGGCGCTGGCGGCAATACTGGTGGTGTTTTGCCGGGATCTGCTATACGCAGTCATCAGCCTGGGGCTGTTGAGCGTGTTTACCAGTATCGTGTTTTACAGTTTGGATTCACCTTATGCTTCCATGCTGGAGCTGAGTATAGGGGCGGGCCTGATCACTATATTATTCATGGCTACCATTTCACTGGTGGAACAGCCCAAATCAAAATCCTCAGGGCCGTCCCGGTTTTCCTACCAGGGAGTAGTTGCCCTGGCCGTGATTGCAGTTGTCGCCTTGTGGATCGGCATGTCGCTTTTGAAGGGAGGGGTTCCCGCCCTGGAGGGCGCTCTTTCTCCAGGCACCTGGCCGGAGGTTCTGCGGACCTTGCCGGAGGTTCTGTGGGAGGACAGGCTGCTGGACGTGTTTGGGTTGGGAATGATCATTTTCACGGCGGCGATTGGAATGGGAGTACTGTTCAGGACGGAGGGGGGTAAATGACCATCAACTGGGTTTGGGCGACCATAGCCATTACGGCTATTGCCGGAATAGGTATTTACTGTATTGTTTCGCCCAGGAATATGTTCCGAATGCTCATGGGGTTCACCATATTGACCAAAGCGGTTACCCTGGCGTTTGTAATCGGAGGCAGAATATGGGGTGATCCCGGGCTGGGCCAATCGCTGGCCATAACCGTGATTGTAATTGAGGCGGCGGTAACCGCGGTGGGGATGTCCATGATTGTAAATATTTACCGGCATTACGGTGCTGTTGATACCACGCAGATCAGAAGACTGCGCGGATGATCGGTCCGGGGACAGGCTTGCAAGTAGAGCCGTCTCCGATATAGGGGGAAATATTGATGAATTCTAATCTTTATCTGGCCCAGATTGCGGTGCCCATTGGCGGAGCGGCGCTGACCCTTCTGGTGGGGGCCCTCAGGCCGAAGGCCAGACCGTTTTTCGCCGTTGCGGTGGGCGCCCTGACGGCCTGTATTACTGTAATTACGCTGCTGGGGGCGGGAAATCCGGGAAGGTTTGTAATGAACTGGCAGGGGACGTTGAATCAATTCAGCCTTTCCCCGGATGGATTGTCCTCATATATTGCGGCTGTGGCCGGTCTGCTGGGGTGTTTGATACTTTTGTATTCTTATAAATATATGGAACACGAGGGAAACCTGACCCGGTACTACAGTTTGGTGCTGTTGTTCATCGGGGCGATGATCGGTCTGGTGACCACCGACAACCTGCTGGTCATGTATTTTTTCTGGGAAACAGTGGGTATCTGTTCCTATGCCCTGATCGGGTTCGAGCTGCACAACCCGGATGCGGTGAAGGCCGGATTGAAAGCATTTATAACCACCAAGATCGGCGATGTGGGGCTTTTAACCGGGATCATGGTGCTCTATGTATCCACCGGAACATTCAATATTTTCAGGATCATTGAGGCCGCAACCACGGGGCAGATACCGGGAGCGATGCTTGCCCTGGCCGGATTCGGGTTTCTGATGGGAGCGACCGGCAAATCGGCCCAGGTGCCTCTCCATGTCTGGCTTCCCGATGCCATGGAGGCGCCCACCTCTATCAGCGCCCTGATTCACGCCGCCACCATGGTCAATGCGGGGGTGTATGTTATTGCCCGCACCTATCCCCTGTTCAGCTCCGTCGCCGGCTGGGCGACGGCGGTAACCTGGGTGGGAGCGATTACCGCCCTGCTGGCCGCCACGATGGCCCTGTATGCCCATGATTTGAAGCGAATGCTGGCCTATTCCACGGTCAGCCAGTTGGGGTACATGATGTTCGGGATCGGGGTGGGCGGAATTCTGGCCAGCCAGTTTCACCTGCTGAGCCACGCTATATTCAAGGCCCTGCTGTTTCTCTGTGCCGGCACGGCGATCCACGAGGTGCACACCCGGGATATGGGTCTGATGGGCGGCCTCGGCCGCCGGATGCCGGTCACCGCAAAATGTTACCTGATCGGCGTGCTTGCCCTGTCCGGAGTGCCCATCTTCAACGGCTTTTGGAGTAAAGACATGCTGTTTGCCTCGGCCCTGCACTCGGGCCATATTGTACCCCTGGTGCTGGCCGTGGTCACGGCGGTGTTGACGGTAACTTATTCGATAAGATCATATTTCAAGGTTTTTACCGGAGAGGTCGCACCGGCCTGTGCGGAAGCAAGGGACCCCCATCCCTCCATGCTTTTCCCGCTGGTGTTGCTGGCGGCGGGGGCGCTTACCTCCTGGCTGATCATAGGCCGCTACACCGCCGCTTTGAGCCGGAGCGGAATAATCCATGAGACCATGGGGGTAGCAGGCCTGGTCATGGAGACTGTTCAGAGCACGGCCTTCCTGCTCTCGCTGGCGGCGCTGGTCACAGGGGGCATTATTGTGGCCAGAACTAGGAAGGAAGTTGCGTCCGGAGAGCCCTCTTTCTTTGCCCTCTGGGCGATGAACGGTTTTGGGTTCGATCAGTTTTACCAGTCGGTTTTTGCCGGGGCCTACCGTTTCGCCTCCGGGGCGATTGTGATTATCGACCGGCTTATCGACTGGATCGGAAAGGCGCTGGTTTGGGCCTACCGGATGGTATCTCTGATAATTTCAGTTTATGACCGGATTGTGGATTGGCTGGGGAAAATGATTATCCGTCTGTCAACCGGTTTGGGCAATAGGTTAAAAGAACAAAATATCGGTGATTTGAATAAAAATCTTCTGTGGTTGGTGTCGGGCATATTGATGATCATTGCTATAGTTTGTATAAAGCGAGGTTGAGGTCATGAGGTTTTCGTTAATACCACTTTTGATATTCATAATTCCCTTATTGGCTTCCCTGATCTGCATGTTGATCAAAAAACGGCCCAGGGTGGCTCAGAATATCACGCTGATCACCTGTTTGGTTACGGCCGTGCTCTCTTTGATCATGATCCCCGAGGTTCTAAGAAACGGGGCCATCAATCTGGATCTGGCCTGGATCAAATCGCTGGGGGTCAGTTTCAACCTGTTGGTGGATTCACTCAGTTCATTTACCATCATTACCATCACCATTTTGATGGCCATCGATATGATTTACGCCCGGGGCTACATGACCCCCGAAGAGGCGGGGAGCAGTTTTTACGGCTGGACCCTGATGTTCATGTCCGCTATGGTGGGCGCGGTGATGGCCACCGATCTGATCCAGTTTTATTTCCTATGGGAGCTGATGCTGATCCCCTCCACCGCCCTGATCGTATTCTGGGGCGGCGGAAAGAGACCACAGGCTACGGGTTTTAAATATTTTATTGTGACCCATGTGGGAGCGGCCCTTATTCTGATCTCCATTTTGTGGATATTGACTCTCACCGGCCAGTCGGGGATATATACCCTGCCAAGCTTGCTGGCGGCGCTGCCGTTATCCACCTTGAAGGTGATGGCTTCGCTGTTTACCATCGGGTTTGCGGTAAAAATGGCCATCTTCCCGGCCCATATATGGCTGCCGGACGCCCACTCGGAAGCTCCGCTCCCGGTGAGCGTGATGCTGTCGGCGATCATGATGAATATGGGCATATACGGGATGATCAGGTTTCTGTTCACCCTGTTCCCCTCCGAGGTGTATATGTCTTTGCTGCTCCCGCTGTTGATCTTCGCCCTGCTGAGCCAGTGGTACGGCGGGCTGCAGGCGCTGAGGCATACTGAGATGAAACGGGTGGCGGCTTACTCCACGGTGAGCCAGATGGGCTATGTGCTGATCGGTATCGCCAGCATGTCCGTTCTGGGGCTGAGGGGCTCTATTTTTCACATGCTGAACCACGGCGCAGCCAAGGGCCTTCTGTTTATGAGCATCGGCGCGGTGATCCATTCCACCGGGGCCACCCATTTGGGACAGGTAGGCGGCCTGGCCAAAAAAATGCCCTGGACCACCATTTTCTGCACTGTAGCCGCCTTTGCCCTGGCTGGCGCGCCGCCCCTGGCGGCCTTTCAAAGCGAGTGGATCATATTTGCCGGCGGCTTTTCCACCCCCTATCTCCCCCTGGCCATAATCGCGGTCTGTGCCTCCGTGCTTACCGCCTTCTATGTGCTCAGGCTGATCATGAAAATATTTTTTGGCCATGAATACAGCGAATGCGGGGATATAAACCAGGTCAAGGAAGCCCCTCCGGCCATGCTGGCCTCGATGCTCACCCTCTCGCTGATCAACCTGGCGGTGGGTATTTTTCCGGAATTATTCCATCAATGGATTGAAGCGGCTTTGAAAACGTTTGGCTGGTTCTAAAGGAGAAGAATAGATGATGCAATCTCCCGAACTTTTTTGGATAATCAGGATGTTGTCGCCGCTGTTTACAGGGGCTGTGGTTTCCTATGTCATTGGCAAGATAACGAGCCGGGTCAAGGGCGATCAATTTGGAGGCGCGGTGGCCGCGGCCATAACTCTGGCGGTGACCATCGTCGTTTACGTATTGTGTTTCACCTGTCCCCTTGCCGGTTCGGCGGCGGGTATCCGCGCGGGATGGTTTGGCGCCCTGGAACCGGACGCTTTGTCGCTGTTCATGGTGAAGGTTATTTTTCCGATGATTATTTTGGTGACGATCTATTCGCTCAGTTACATGAAAAATGATCTGGGCACCGACAAGTACTATGCCCTGCTGCTGATCATGGCCGGGGGGATGGTGGGGGTTGCCGGCGCCAGGGATATTGTCAGCCTGTACGTGTTTTTCGAGATCCTCTCCATTTCTTCCTACTGCCTGGTATCATTTCGGAAGGAAGCCTGGGAACCGATCGAGGCCGGATTTAAATACGTGATCACCAATGCGCTGGGGTCCACTTTGGCCATTTTGGGGCTGAGCCTGCTCTACATGTATTCCGGCAGCGTGTATATGCCGGAAATAGCGGCCCGGATTTCCAGCCTGCCCGAGCTGCCGGTGCTGGTGGCTCTGATTCTGGTAATTGCCGGCTTCGGGGTAAAGGCAGCTATGGTGCCTCTGCATTCCTGGCTTCCGGACGCCCACTCCGCGGCGCCCAGCGGCATTTCAGCCCTGCTTTCCGGAATTGTGATTCAGGTCGGTTTTTTTGCCATGCTGCGCCTGTTTTTGACCGTGTTCTCCGTTCAGACAAAAATGGTGGGCACGATTTTGATCGTATTTGCAATCATCACCATGACTTACGGCAACTTCATTGCCATTGCCCAGACCGATATCAAGCGCATGCTGGCTTATTCCAGCGTGGCCCAGATGGGCTATATCATTTTGGGCTTTGGAGTGGGGTTCTACTATCAGTCGCTGAATGGGTTTGCCGGAGGACTGTTTCATATTGAAACCCATGCCTTCATGAAGGCCCTGGCCTTCTTGAGCGCCGGGTATATAATAGAGAAGGCGGGAACCCGGCAGATTGCCGATTTAAAGGGGGCGGGCCGGGCGATGCCTTTTGCCGGCATAGCCTTTACCATCGCCGCCCTGGGGCTGGCCGGGATACCGGCCTTCAGCGGTTTCATGAGCAAGCTGATGATCTACAAGTGCGGTTTTCAGGCCGGCACAACTTTGGGCGTGGTCCTGAGCAGCCTGGCTATCGCCAACAGTATTATCTCGCTGGGATATTACATGCCGGCGATTTACACTTTGTTTTCAGCGGGGAAGCCGGAGGGTATTCAGCCGAAGAAAACCGGCCTGTTCCCGGTGGCGATATTGTTGCCCATACTGGCCATGGTTTTGATCACCTTGGTTTTGGGCTGGTATCCCGAGGCGGGCCTGGGTCCTGTAAACCCGGCGGTTACGGAGATCTTTAGGATAATCGGAGGTTAGCATGATGGGATTTGCCTTATTGTCGCCACCTTTGGCGTTTGCGATTTTGTTTCTGGTTGTGTGGGGACTGTTTCACCTGAGCGGATGTTTGAGCTGCCGGGGGGAAGACGCGCCCGGAAAGCGGTTGAGCTATCTTTGCGGTGAAGAGATCGACTCCTATGACACCCCTTCTTCGGGCGGAAAACTGCGCCCCGATTACCGCAGCTTCTTCGGAGCGGCATTTTTCTTTACCGTGATCGAGGTGGGGGTGTTGCTGCTGGCCACAATCCCCTCCGGCATGGCCGGATTGCCGGGGTTGCTGCTGTTGCTGCTGGGAGCGGCATCCGTGTTCGGGTTAGTGATGGAGGTGCTCTAGAAGTGTTAAAAAACCTGGTAAAAAAATCCCAGATCAGTTCACCCTGGTTGGTCCATTTCAACAGCGGGGCCTGCAATGGCTGCGATATCGAGGTGGTGGACGCGCTGACCCCCAGGTTTGACCTGGAGCGGTTCGGGATACTCCTGAAAACCAATCCTCGTCATGCCGATATTCTGGTCTGCACCGGGCCGGTAACCAGGCAGACCAGGGACCGCCTGCTGCGGATTTACCGGCAGATGCCCGAACCGCGTTTTGTGGTGGCCGTGGGCAGCTGTGCCTGTACCGGAGGGGTATTTCGGGGCTGCTACTCCGTTCACGGCGGGGTGGATGCGGTGATCCCGGTGGACGCCTATATTCCGGGCTGTGCGGCCCGGCCCGATGCGATCATCGACGGGGTGGTTAAACTACTGGCAAAATTAAGGGGTGATACTCCAGCATGTCTAGCGAAGAGCGACGGGGAAGCGATCTGACCCGCAAAGATATCTTGCCGGACCTGTGCGCCAGGTTTCCGGAGTTGGCCGACGGGGCCGCCTCACCGCGGCCGGGACGGGTGTGGGCCACCGCGGGCAAAGATGATCTGCGCCGGGTAGCGGAATACCTTTTAAATTATGATTCTCAGAGCTATCTTTCCACCATCACCGCGGTGGACACGGGGGAGGAATTCCAAGTGCTCTATCACTTCTGGGTGGCGGGAAACGAGGCCACGGTGAGGGTGGTGGGGCTGGACCGGACCAAACCCGAGGTTCCCACCATCATGGATATTACCCCCAGCGCCAATTACTACGAACGGGAAATCCATGATCTGATGGGGATTGAAGTTACCGGCAGGGGAAGGCTTGAAAAGCTGATCCTCGCCGACGACTGGCCGGAAGGCAACTATCCCCTGAGAAAAGATTGGAAGGGCTTGCCGGGAGGTGAGTTAAGTGAGTAAATACACGCTGCCCATAGGGCCGCAGCACCCCGCCCTCAAAGAACCCGAATCGTTCCGGTTCAAGGTGGAGGGGGAGATCGTGGTGGATGTGGATATAAGGCTTGGATACAACCACCGGGGGATTGAAAAGGCCTGTGAATCCAGAAACTATATTCAATGCCTTTACCTGCTGGAGAGGATCTGCGGCATCTGCAGCCATTCCCATACCACCGTCTTTGCCCAAGGCGTGGAGGAGATACTGGGCTTGGAGATACCGGCCCGGGCCAAATATATCCGGGTGATCATCGGCGAGCTGGAGAGGATACACAGCCACCTGCTCTGGCTGGGGGTGGCCGGCCATGAAATAGGATTTGACACCCTCTTTATGTACTCCTGGCGGGACCGGGAGACGGCTCTCGACATTCTGGAGATGATCTCCGGAAACCGGGTCAACTACGCCATGAATACCATCGGCGGGGTGAGGAGGGATATCGACGCCGCTAAAAGGGAGCAGATTTTAAGCAAACTCGATCTGCTGGCGGAGAGGGTAAAGTTTTACACCGAACTGGTGACCACCGACTCCACCTGCCTGGCCCGGCTGGAAAATGTGGCCCCCTTTCCCACCGAACAATCGCTGGCCTTTGGCACGGTAGGACCCACCGCCCGGGCCTCGAGCATCCCCATGGATGTGCGCCGGGATGATCCCTACGCCGCCTACGACGAGATCCCCTTTGAGGTGATCACCTCTGATCGCTGCGACCTGCTGGGCCGGGCCATCGTTCGTCTGGGAGAGATCGGGGAGAGCGTGAACATAATCAGGTACGCCCTGCAGAATATACCGGAGGGCCCGGTTGTAGCCAAGGCTCCCCGCAAGGTGGCCGCGGGGGAGGCCGTAAGCAGGTATGAGGCCCCCCGGGGGGAGGACATCCACTATATCTGCGCCAATGGAAGCGATCACCCGGAAAGGGTTAAGGTGCGGGCCCCCACCCTGGCCAATGTCTACGCCATTGGGGAGAGCATCAAGGGGACATACGTGGCCGATATTCCCATAATCATCGCCAGCATCGATCCCTGTTTTTCCTGTACCGACCGGATGATCCGGATTGACCAGTGCCGGAGCGGCGAATCCGGCGTGATGACCTGGGATGAGCTTCGGGAGTACGGAATAAGGTGGTATGAAAAATGAGCGTGGTCATAGATCTGATTCGCCTGCTTGTCTTTCCGGGGCTTCTGTTCGCGGTGGTGCTGGGCCTGTTTCTGCAGTGGCTGGACCGCAAGGTTTACGCCAGGATGCAGAACCGGGTGGGCCCGCCCTTGCGGCAGCCCCTGTGGGATTTGATTAAACTGATTGCCAAAGAAGATATTATTCCCGAAAAGGCAAACCCGTTCATGTTTACGGTTTTACCGGTGCTGACCCTGACCTCGGCGGTAACCGCGCTGTTATATATGCCCATCTGGAAGCAGGAATCGGCCTACCCGTTCTGGGGAGACCTGCTGGTGGCCATATTCCTGTTGACCATTCCCACCATGGTCTTGTTCCTGGCGGGCTGGTTTTCCGCCAACCCGTTCGGGGTGGTGGGCTCCTTCAGAACGGTCACCCAGTTTTTATCCTACGAGGTGCCCCTGCTGCTGGCGGTACTCACCCCGGCGGTGATGGCCGGAAGCTGGTCCATCGGGGAAATAGTGGCCTTTCAGCAGGAACACCCCTGGACGATGGCTGTACAGCTGGTGGCGCTGGCGATAGGCCTGCTGGCCCTTCAGGGCAAACTGGAGCGGGTTCCCTT
The DNA here is from genome assembly GCA_964585925.1 of uncultured Syntrophomonadaceae bacterium. Taxonomy (GTDB): domain Bacteria; phylum Bacillota; class Dethiobacteria; order DTU022; family DTU022; genus JAAZLS01. The sequence continues at coordinate 19,268 of CAZPFS010000031.1, forward strand.
TGACGCCCCGGAGGCGGAAACGGAAATTGTGGCCGGCCCCACCACCGAATATACCGGCCGGCGCCTGGCCCTGTTCCGGCTCTCCACCGATGTGCAGATGCTGGTAGGGGTGGCTTTGTTTTCAAGCATCTTCCTGGCCGGCGTGGCCGGCCCCTGGTACCTGGCTGTGCTGCTGTTTCTGGCCAAATGTATTCTCCTGGTCTGTGTCCTGGCGGGAATCCGGGCCATGGTAGCCCGGATCAGGATCCAGCAGATGACCCTGTTTTGCTGGGGCTTGCTGGTGCCGGTGGCCATTGTTCAGATGGCGGTAATCGTGCTGATCAAGGGAGGGATGGGGATATGAGCAGAATCGGGAAAGTAATCCCGGAGATGATGAAATGTTTGATCACCCCTCCGGCCACCGTTGATTTCCCCAAATCAGAGGTGCCGGTTCCCCCCGATTACCGGGGAAAACCGGTGTTGATCCAGGAAAACTGCACCGGCTGCGGGATCTGCAAGCGCGATTGCCCGGCGGAAGCGATTGAAATGGTGGATGTGGGCGCCAAGCGTCCCAAAGTCTCCTTCAATTATGCCCGCTGTGCATTTTGCGCACAGTGCTTTGATTCCTGCCGTTTTGATGCCATCCGGATCACCCTTGAGCATCACCTGGCCGCCTATTCCATGGAAGACCTCTACTGGGCTCCCAAGTATGAAGGACCGGGTGAAAAAAGTGAACCGGAACCATAATAGTTTCTGATGGTGCGCCCCCTGCTCCCCCCTTTGGAAAAGGGGGGCTGGGGGGATTTTCCCGGAGGTGCTACTATCTTGCGAACCAGCATCCCTAAAAAGGAATGCCGTGCACCTTTTTATTTCTTTGAAAAGAAATGCTGTGCAACCTGATTATTGAAAAAAGAAATGCGGTACAACCTGGTTATTAAAAAAAGGAATGCTGTGTACACTGATTTTACTTTGATAAAGGAATGCTGTATATCTCCCCCCCCTTTAAAATGTCGCGCCCATACCCCCCCCTTTGAAAAAGGGGGGCTGGGGGGGATTTCCGGGAGTAGACATATTTGGCATCTCTATTGTCATACCTTGATGACGATGGTGTATGCGCAGAGGCGGGCGATTCTGCCCGCCCCGGTACGCAGCACATAAAATAACAACCATGCTAATTACGATTATTGTATTCTCCGCCCCTGCTCCCCCCTTTAAAAAGTTGCACATCTGCTCCCCCCTTTAAAAAAGGGGGGCCGG
>CAZPFS010000032.1:0-19974 GCA_964585925.1 uncultured Syntrophomonadaceae bacterium
TGACTATCCTTCTCACAGTGTAACGATCACGCCCGGTAGTCTTTTGGCAACCATTTCAGGAGAGGAGATCATTGCGGTCAATAGTTTTCATCATCAGGCAGTGGAAAACCCGGCCCCGGAATTCAAAGAAACCGCTCATGCCTCTGATGGGGTAGTGGAAGCGATTGAAAGTCCCTGTCATCGGTTTGTTCTAGGGCTGCAGTGGCACCCCGAATTCCTTTTTCATCCTTCCTCAGCAGCCATATTCCGGGCGCTGGTAAAGGCGGCTGCAGATTAAACTCCTGTTTTGAAGTAAGATATGCCTCGCCCTGGGAATCCGGGCCGGGCGTCGCCCACCCCCTATAGAATGCAGAGGACATTTTGTGCGAAATGACAGCATGTCCGGCGGAGGGCCTGTAGCGTATAAACCTTCCATCTGTGGTTAAACTATGCTTGTTTGCCAAAACAAAGCATACAGGTGTCGCATGAACTTTCTTACACGCATACTTGGTCGTCTTCGTCACAAAAAACAAGAACCGGATTTTGTCTCCGATCAGCTGGACATCTCCGAGCGGGAGCACCTGGTTGGCCAGGTTAAACTGGAGGCGAATCTAAACAAAAACATCAATATGATCAAGGAGGCCATGGGCAACAGCCTGGATCTGGGGATTGTGCGTTTCCAGACCGGTCCTGAAAAAATTCCCACCGCAGCAATTTATATGGATGGAATGGTAAATAACAAGGATATCGAGATTTTGCTGAGGGCACTCAAAATAGATATCTTTGTGACCGGTTTGAAAGCGGTGGGGCCGAAAGAAATCTTTAATACTGCCCGGGAACAGCTTTTAACCACAGTGGAGGTAGAGGTTTCAGATAAGCTGGATCAAATCTTAACCGGGATATCCTCCGGCAATACAATCTTTATTTTCAAGGGTACACCCCGGGCTTTGATCTGTGCCACCCGGGGCTGGCTGGTTCGGGGCATCACCGAACCGACGGGAGAAACGTCCATCCGGGCTCCCAAGGAGGGTTTTGTAGAAAATCTACGGACCAACACCTCCCTCCTCCGTCGCCGGATCCATAGCCCTAATCTGTGGATGGAGGGTTTTGTGGTTGGCAGCCTCACCCGTACCGAAGTAGCCCTCATTTATATAAAAGGGCTGGCTCCTGAAAAGATGGTGGGGGAGATTCGTTCCCGGATTCAGGGCATCCAGATTGACGGCATCCTGGGAAGCAGCTATATCGAAGATTTTTTGCAGGATCAGCCCCTGACCATATTTCCGCAGGTGCTTCATACCGAGCGCCCGGAGCGGGTCGCGGGGGCGCTGCTGGAAGGAAAGGCGGCCGTAATTGCCGACGGCACACCTCATGTGCTGATTGTTCCCAACCACCTGCCGGCGATGTTGAATGCTCCGGATGATTATTTTGAACTGTATCCCCAGGCGGCATTTCTAAGGCTGCTCAGATATTTTACTTTTTTTCTATCAGTTTTTTTGCCTGGAATTTATGTAGCAGTAATAAATTTTCATCCCGAGCTGGTACCCACGGTGCTGTTCCTGCGGATCGCCGCTACCCGGGAAGGAATTCCTTTCCCGGCGGTGGCGGAAGCGCTGATCATCGAGGTGATTTTTGAAGTGCTGCGAGAGGCCGGGGTGCGCATGCCGATGGCCATCGGCTCGGCGATCAGCATCGTGGGCGCCCTGGTGCTGGGGGATGCCGCCATCAAGGCGGGATTGGTTTCGCCGGCGATGGTGATCGTGGTGGCCATGACCGCCATTGCTTCTTTCACCGTACCATTATTCAGTCTGGGCATTGCCGCCCGTATTCTGCGATTTGGGGTGATCATCTTAGGGGGAATATTGGGCCTGTTTGGGATTCAACTGGCCCTGCTCCTGTTGCTTACCCACCTTTGCGCTTTAAGATCCTTCGGTCTGCCCTATATGTACCCCCTGGCACCGCTGGTAACGGAGGACATGAAAGATACCCTGATCCGTTTTCCCTGGTGGCTGCAACTTAAACGACCCAAACTCATTGGCTACCGGGAGCCGGTTCGCCAGTCCCCGGGTCCCCGCCCGGGCCGGCGCACCGAACCCGATGGAAAGAAGAGGGATTGATGGGCACCGAGCGGATCTCCGGCCGCCAATTACTGTCCATAATTTTTATTATCCATTCCACGGTGGTAATCGCTGTTTTGCCTTCCATTACTACCGCTGATGCGTACCAGGATGCGTGGATCTCCTCCTTGATTGCTCTGATCGGAGTATTGATAATTGCCCTTCCCATTACGGGTCTGGCGGCCCGTTTTCCCCGGGAGGATATGGTGCAGTACAGCATTAGCCTGCTGGGGCCCTGGATTGGCCGGGCTGTAAGCCTGGTATATCTGTGGTTGTTTTTACAGGTTGCCGCCCAGGAGACCCGGCTTTATGCCGAAATGCTGATCAGCGGGTTTTTAACGGTAACCCCCATCTCATTTATTGTGATCGTCATGGTGTTGACCTCTTCGGTGGCCTCTATCTGCGGCATAGAGGTGATTGCCAGGGTAGCCGAGTTGTTATTCACCCTGATTTTGATACTGGTTGTTTCTACAGTGATAATAGGTCTTCCCAAATCCGATTTTACCTTGATTCAACCTGTTCTGGCCCGGGGATGGGGGCCGGTATTACGGGGGGCGATCACTCCCACCGCCATGTCGGTTCATCTGGTAACAACTTTATTTCTTGCGCCCTCTCTGGTCCGGCCGCAAAAGGCCCGCAGATGGGTAATGGGGGCGGTAGCTCTGGCTTTTTTATCCATGGCCGTATTTTCCATAATAACGGTAATCCAGTTGGGCCCCACGGAGGCAGCCCGCTCGGTGTTTCCTGTATTGCGCATGGTGAGGGCTACCCGGATAGGCACGTTTCTGGATCGGGTGGAGGCGATCACCGTGTTTGCCTGGGGCCTGGGGGTATTTGTTGGACTGTCTGTTTATATCACCTTGGGGGCCAAAGGGCTGGCCCGAATATTCGGCATCGCCGACTACCGCCCGCTGGTGCCGCCCATGGCGATAGTCTGGATGGTTCTGTCGGTCAATCTGGCCGGCGATACCTTTCAGCTGCGGGAGTTGTTGATGTACCGCAATGTGGGTCCGTTTTTTCTGCTGCTGGTGCTGTTGCCGGTGCTGGTACTCTGGCTGGCCTGGTGGTTCTCTCCCAAAGGAAGGCGGGCCAAAGGTGGTGAAAAAACCAATCAAACACCGTAAACTGGTCGGCCTGTTTTTGATATTGAGCCTTTCGTTGTTCGCCGGAGGCTGCTGGAACCGCACCGAACCGGAGCTTCTGGCTCTGGTGCTGGGGTTGGGGTTTGATTACGACGGGAAGTCAAAACAGTATGAAGTAGTGGTGGATATTGCCAACCCCTCCGGTATGGGAGGAGATGGAAGTACCGGGGGCGGAAATAGCGGGCAGGCAGGCGGATCGTATGTAACCTCCGCCAAAGGGAAAAACCTGTTTGAAGCTTTGCGGGAAATAGAGCCGGTACTTAGCCGGGAACTGTTTTGGGGACACAGCGAGGAGGTAATTGTCACGGAGGAACTGGCCCGCAGCGGAATTCGGCCCTTGTTTGATTTTTATGCCCGGGAGCGCCAGTCGCGGCAGTCCAATTTTATACTGGTCACCGACGAAGATCTGAAGGAGTTGCTGCAGGTCAAACTCCCCCTGGAAACGGAAACCGGGGTAGGTATCCGGAGACAGATTCAAACCATACAAAGAACCCGATCGGTAATTCCGCTGGCAGATGTGCGCCAGGCGCTGATAGATTTCAACCTTCCCGGAAAAGAAATTTTTGTTCCCCGGATCGGGCTGAAGACGCAAGAATTAAAAACGGATCAGGACAGCGGTCAGGGAGGGGGAACATCACCGGGGGGAGGAACGCAGGGGTTGGGGGACAGCCAGCCGAAGCAAATCATAGAAATTGACGGGGGGGCGGCGTTCCTGGGCGATCGCTTTGCGGGGTGGTTGGATCCGGCGGCCACCAATGGCTGGTTGTTTATCATGGGGCGTTCCCAACGGGCCAAGGAGACGATTCCCTGCCCGGCTTCCGGGGGTGACGACGGCTACATTTCAGTTGAGTTCCACCGGGTGAACAGCCGGATAGAAGCGGACATGAACAGTGGCCAGCCCAAAATAAAGGTGGTTATTACATTGGAGGGCCGGCTTGAGGAAAAAGACTGTCCCGGGCGATTCACCGAAGAATTTCTAAAAGAACTGCACGGCGGGCTTAAGAGAGCTGTAAAGGAAAAAGCGCAAACAGCGGTAAACCGGGCCCAGGAACTGCGTTCGGATATATTCGGATTTGGAAATGCTGTTTACCGCAGGTATCCCCGGGAGTGGAATAAGCTGGAGGGTAGCTGGGATGAGCATTTTGCCCGGCTGGAAGTGGAAATCGAGGTAAATGCGCATATCAGCCGCTCGGGGCTGGTGGTTGATCCGCCTGGATCCTGAAAGTTCAAAAGCATGTAACCGGGGGGATATTGTATTGAAAAATGTTGTTTTGATGATTATTTTGATCACCGTGACGGCAGTGACAGAATCATATTTTTTGTGGAAACGGCAACTCAAGAAAGAAATGGTTTTTTCTTTGCTGATCTGGGTGGTGGCCGCGGTTTACGCCGCCCTGGTGGTCAGCCCGCTGGGGGATCAATTTAGTTTTGCCCGTTTGCTTATAGGAACCATGAATTTCATCTATGGTTTGTTTTAGGAAATTGTTTGTTTAAAGGATAGCCCCATCCGTGCCCAGAAAAGCAATGACGCATCATTAGGCGGTTACAGGTTTGTCGGCGTGATCCGGCTTGGCCGGTTTATTGACGCCAATCTGGCCTTGGGATAGAATTAACTGGCAGAATGAGGGAGGTATTATTTATGGATGAAATAGACGGTGATCTGGTAGAACGGCTGGCCCGCCAGGCCAGTCTGGCCATTGACGGAGGTGAACGGGAGGAGTTGGCGAGCCGGTTAAACTGTATGTTGGGGATGCTGAAGCCCATTCTGGAATTGGGCAATTCCCAAGCCGAACCTGTCTTCTGCGGGGTGCTTCACGCGGCCCCCTGGCGTGAAGATGAAATAACTCCTTCCCTTCCCCTGGAAAAGGTATTTCAAAATGCTTCCACCCGGGACCGGGATTATTTCAAAGTGCCCCGGATTACCAATCTGGAGGAGTAAGCAGAAAGGGGCGAACTGATGGAATTATTTGAGATGACTGCCGCCGGTTTAAGCCGGCTGCTGCAGGCCGCAGAAGTGAGCTCTGTGGAGGTGGTCAGAAGTTTCCTCGGACGGATCGAACAGGCAGATCCGCAGGTAAGAGCCTTCATCACCGTTTCCGCGGAATCAGCCCTGCAGACGGCCGAAGAGGTGGACCGGCGCCGGGCCGGCGGCGAGCAGCTGCACCCCTTGGCGGGGGTTCCGGTGGCGGTGAAAGACAATATTTGTACGGAAGGGATCAGGACAACCTGCGCCTCCAGAATGATGGAAGATTTTATCCCTCCCTATGAGGCCACGGTAACCGCAATTTTGCGCCGGCAGGGCCTGCCGCTGCTTGGCAAAACCAATCTGGATGAATTTGCCTGTGGATCGTCTACTGAAAGTTCCGCTCTTTATCCCACCCGCAACCCCTGGGATTTGGAACGGGTTCCCGGCGGTTCCAGTGGGGGCTCGGCGGCGGCGGTTGCCGCAGGGATGGCTCCCCTGGCCCTCGGTTCCGACACCGGGGGATCCGCCCGCCAGCCGGCAGCTTTTTGCGGGCTGACCGGGCTTCGGCCAACTTACGGGCGGGTTTCCCGCTATGGCCTGGTGCCTCTGGCTTCGTCCATGGATCAGATCGGGCCCCTGACTCTTGACGCCGCCGATTGTGCCTTGCTGCTGGGGTTGATCGCCGGAAAAGATCCCCTGGATTCAACCACCCTTGCAGGCGAGGCGCCGGATTACGGCTCCTCCCTGGAGGGGTCCATGCAGGGCCTGCGTTTGGGAATAATCACCGAACACCGGGGGGGGGATTTTGATCCGGAGATCACTTCTGCCCTAAACCGGGCGATAGAAAAATTTGAACAGGGGGGGGGCACGGTGGAGGAGGTATCCTTGTCCCATCACGGGTACGCTTTGCCGGCCTACTACCTGCTCTGTGCCGCTGAATCCAGCTCGAACCTGGCCCGCTATGACGGATTACGTTTCGGGTTCAGCCTGAAGGAAGAAAATGTCAACCGGATGTTCGGCCGAATCCGGAAGCAGGGCTTTGGGCCGGAGGTTAAGCGCAGAATTTTGCTGGGGACCCATATTTTAAGCGCAGGGCAGTACGATAAATATTTTCTGTCGGCGGGCAAAGCCCGCGCCTTGATCACCCGAGATTTCAGGGAGGCATTTCAAAAATTTGACCTGCTGCTGGGTGCGGTTAGCCCCACCCTGCCTTTTAAGTTGGGTGAAAAAACAAAAGATCCCGGGCAGATGTCTCTGGCTGATCAGTGCCTGGTGGCGAGCGCCCTGGCAGGGGTGCCTTCAATCTCCGTTCCCTTTGGCTGGGCCGGCGGCTTGCCGGTGGGCGTTCAGTTTACCGCCCCTCCTTTGCGGGAAGATCTGCTCTTAAATGCGGCTAGTTTTTTGGAACAGCAGCGGGAACCGGGACCGGCTCGCCCCCGGCTTTCATTTTTGCAGGAAGGGGGTAGATAGTGTTGGCCTATGAAACAGTAATCGGACTGGAAATTCACGTGGAGCTTATGACCCGCTCCAAAATGTTCTGCGGCTGTTCCACCTCCTTCGGCGAGCAGCCCAATACCAATACCTGCCCGATCTGCCTGGGCCTGCCGGGAACTTTACCGGTGGTGAACTGGAGGGCGGTGGAGCTGGCGGTGAGGGCCGCCCTGGCTCTGCACTGTGAGGTGCAGGAAAGGAGCATCTTTGCCCGCAAAAGCTATTTTTACCCTGATCTTTCCAAGGCTTACCAGATATCACAAAATGAGGATCCCCTGAATCGGGGCGGCTATCTGGATCTTGATTTCCCCGAGGGAAAGCGCCGGGTGCGCCTGGACCGGATTCATGTGGAGGAGGAAGCAGGAAAGTTGATCCATGCCGGGGATTCTATTCTCGATGCATCCTATTCCTTGGTGGACTATAACCGGGCCGGGATACCCCTGATGGAGATCGTGACCCTGCCCGACCTGCGCTCGGGAAAAGAAGCCCGATTTTTTTTGGAGGAGTTGCGCCTGATTCTGCTTTATGCCGGGGTTTCAGATTGCCGGCTGGAAGAAGGCTCGCTGCGCTGTGACGCCAATATATCGCTGCGGCCGGCAGGAAGCAGCAGGTTGGGGGTCAAGACGGAGGTTAAAAACATGAATTCCTTCCGGGCGGTGGAGATGGCCCTGGACAGCGAGGCCCGCAGACAAGAGGAAATTCTATCTTCCGGCGGGCAGGTTACTCTGGCTACCTGCCACTGGGAGGAGGAAAACAGGCAGACCATTCCGATCAGGGCAAAGGGAAGCGCCGCCGATTACCGTTACTTTCCCGATCCGGATCTGCCGCCGCTGGTGGTGGAGCGTTCTTTTATCGAAAGGATCCGGGCAGATCTTCCGGAACTGCCCCCGGCGCGCCGGCTGCGGCTGCAGGAGCAGTATGATCTGGGAGAGTCCGAGGTGTTCATGTTGACCTCCACTCCTTGGCTGGCTGACTATTTTGAGGAGGCAGCCAGGGATTACGGGGATTTTCGCCATCTGTTCAATTGGATACAAGGTGATCTGGTGTACCAATTGCGTGAAACCAACACCTCCCTGGAATCGATTTCCCCCGGGCTGTTGGTGGAACTGCTGGTACTCCTGGACAAAGGGGAAATCAACCGGCCGGTGGCCAAAGAGCTGCTGGCAGAAGTGTTGAAAACCGGGGCCAGCCCCCGGAAACTGGTATCATCCCGGAATCTGGGGCGGATATCGGGGAGAGAATCGCTGGAACCCCTGGTAGATAAAGTGCTGTCGGAAAATCGGGAGGCAGCCGATAATTACAGGCGGGGAAAGGAAAAAGCGCTGGCATTCCTGGTGGGGAAGGTAATGGCTCTTACTCGGGGACGGGCGGATCCCCGGGAGGTGGGCGAACTGCTGCAGGAGAAAATTAGATAAATCCCCCTAACCTCCCTTTGGGGACAGACCTATATTGCAGGCCTGTCCCCAATTCTTACATCTCCTTGGGGATGGATTTGGCCCTGGCCGGGAGGCGGCCGGTATGTACGGGCTGCCGGTAGTAATCACAGCAATCGAGATCCCGGACATGTTCAGTGGGGATCCACCGACGGTTGTTGCAGGTTAACAGGGCCGCGATAACGATCGGCACCCAGCTGAATGTAAACACCGGGTACAGCGGAAAATAGCGAAACGGTTTTGCGGGAAGCTTGTCCAGAAGCAGTGCAATCAGGGGAAGGATATAGGGCAGGGTGATCAGGGCATAGTTCACCAGGGGAAACCTTGATTTAAGCAGCTGGTAGACGGAGACGAAAGTAAACAGCTCCGGTTTGAGCATGGTAATCGGTATCAGCAAGCCCCCGGCGGCAACAATAAAAAGTTGCAGCAGACGCAGGCCTCCCTCCAACTTGGCCGGATCTCTTTCGATTATCCCCCTGAGCAGCAGACGAGGCAAGAATAAGCGAGCTACATTTATCTGTCCCCTGGCCCATCTTATCCGCTGACGGCAGGAGGCTGCAAAGCCAATGGGTTTTTCATCAAACACCCTGGTTTCCACGGCAAAGCTGGTACGATAGCCCTCTAACAGGGCCCTGATCGAAAATTCCAGATCTTCAGTCAAAGTTACCGTGGACCAGCCGATCTCTTCCAATACCCCTCTAGAAATACACATACCTGTTCCGGCCAGGCCGGAACTCAGACCCAAATTGTGACGAGCCAGCAATACGAAACGGTTATTTAACCAGAAAGTTATGCTGAAGGATGAAGAAACCCAGCTGTCATCGGGGTTTTTGGAATCGATAAATGACTGGATGATTGTTTCGCCTTCCAGAAGGCGATTGTTCATTACCTGCAAAAAATTGGCGGAAACCAGGTTGTCGGCATCAAAAAAAACGGCAGCATCGTACCGGCAGGCCCTCCCCCGGACAAAACCCAGCCTGGACAGGGCGTATTTCAGCACTCGTCCTTTGCTGCACTCCCGGCAGTCAAGATGTTCCCAGACCGTGGCCCCCTCTTTCAGGGCCATCGCCGCGGTGTGGTCGGTGCAGCGATCGGCAATTACGTATATGTCGTACAGGTGCCGGGGATAATGCAGGGAGGCCAGGTTTGCCACCAGTTTGCCTATTACTTTTTGCTCATTGTGAGCGGGGATTATTATTGCGAACCTTGTCCGGGGAGGGTGTTGTTGACGGCAACGCCTGGTAAAAAGGCCGGCCAGGGAAATGACCAAATAATAGATTCCAAACCAAAAGATCAGGTACTGTACATATTTGATTATGCTGGGCATTGTTGTCTATTGTTCCTTCTCAATACTAATTTTTGATCATGATTGGGCCATGCAGGCTAAAGCCGGAGGCATTCCCGAACATCTCCCTCATATTTTAAACCATAAACCGGTACCCGGCAACATGAGGAGACAATGTAAAAAAGCCTGCTCTGATAGTAGACTATCGGGAAGGCGGAAAGGTTTAATGAAATTACACTTTAAGGCAGGAGATAAAACCGCGGATGTGGAAATTATTAAAGCCAACATACAGGCAGGTGAAATATTTGTGGAATGCCCTTTTTGTAATCTTGACGAAACAGTTGTTTCCAATCCCCTGGCGGCGGCGGTGGAGGACATTTTCCCCGCTTCTTCCGGCCACATGCTGGTAGTCCCCAGACGCCATATCCAGACCATTGATGAGGCCACCGATGAGGAAATACAAGCCCTGACGAGGGTGCTTACAAAAACAAAGGCAATCATCCGGGAGCGCTACGGTGCAGATGGTTTTAATATCGGGATCAATGAAGGCGCCGCTGCCGGGCAAACTGTCAATCACCTGCATATCCATGTAATCCCCCGCAGAAAAGGCGATACAGATGATCCCCGCGGCGGAATTCGCCGGGTGCTGCCCTGCCGGCATCGCTATTTCGGGGCCGGCAAATCCCATACCGGTCTGTAGCCGTAGCCTGCAACCGACTGTTTTTTCCGTGTTTACGACCTGCACCGGCATTTGGAAGACGGGATAAGGCAGAGTTGTCGTCAAAGTGGAGGCAAAAATGAAACTCATACATACTGCCGATCTTCATTTAAAGGAAAATTCTGCCGTGCGGTGGGAAGCCCTCCGGGAGCTGGCGGATCTGGCTTGCCGGGAAAAGATAGAAGTGTTGATTATTTCAGGGGATCTGTTTGACCGGCAAGCAGATGCCGAGCGGCTTCGTCCGGAAATACGTCAAATTCTGAGTCAGGGCAGCTTTACCACCGTCATCATCCCCGGCAATCATGATGCGGGGGTATTTCGCAGCGGCCTTTACTTTGGGGACAGGGTAAAAGTGATCACTGATCCGGAGGTGCCGGTGGATATCGGAGGGGCGCTCATCTTTGGATTGCCCTATGATACCCGCTCCGGGGAACAGGTGGCCTACCAGCTTCAGTCCCTGGCCGGCAGGTTATCAAAGGAGGTTCCCAATGTATTGCTTTATCATGGGGAACTGCTGGATTCCTACTTCTCCAGTTGGGAATGGGGCAACGAGGGGGAACAGCGGTACATGCCGGTAAGGCTTTCTTTTTTTCAGGGCCTCCCGGTGGATTATGTGCTGGCCGGACATTTTCACTCCCGATACGCGGTATGGAGGCTTCCGGAGGGCGGCTACTTCGTTTATCCGGGTTCGCCGGTGGCCATAACCAGCCGGGAAAAAGGCCGGCGCAAGGTCAACCTGTTCAACCTGGGGGAGGCCCCGGGAGAAAGTATGCTTTCAACCTTTCATTTGGAACAGGTTGATATAAACCTGGAACCGGAAATGGACTCCGATCCGGGGGCTCTTGTCTGCAAACATCTGTCGGGGGTTCACCCGTCAGCCCGCTTATTGTTGACGGTCAGGGGTTTTTACAACAGCCGACTGCTGGGTATGAATGAACAGCAACTGGTGAACAAAATCAGGCAGGCTGCCGGCGATCGCCTTTATCAGGAGCCGGAATTTTTGTTCCGGGATATTTCCACGATCCTGGAAAACAGCCTGTACAGATCTTTTGTGAAAAGGTTGGAAAAGGCGGGCTACCCTCCGGAACAGCAACAGAGCATTCAAGAGATGGTGATCCGGGCAATGGTGGGATCCGGAGCATGAAAATAAAAGAATTCGGGATCTGGAAGTACGGGCCCTTGTCCGGAGCAGGCAAGGTAGAGCCGGATAATTTTACCGTCTTTTACGGACCGAACGAACAGGGCAAAACCCTGACCGTAGATGCTCTGGTCAAACTGCTTTTGAGGAAAAGCTACCGGGAGTTTGGCGAAAAAATTAATAGGGTCAACGAGCTGCCGGAAGGATATGTGCTTCTGGAGCGGGAAGACGGGACAACGGTCAAATTGCCGGAGGCCGGTAATCTGACCCGGGTTTCCGGGATGACTGCCTCTGAATGCCGCAATATTTTTATCATCAGAGACAGCGATCTCTCCATCAACCGGGAAAGCGAATTTTACAAAGGAGTCACCAACCGGCTGACCGGCTTGCAGACCGAAGAGATTGGGCGTATAAAAAGCAGTATTCGGGAGCAGGTCCAACTTACCCCTGGTCTGGAATTTCGGGATACCAGCCCCAAAAAATTGAAATCTGCTCTGGCCAAGGCCGAGGTGCTGGCGGAGGGGATCAGAGAATTGAAAGGGGTTTTGGAAACCGAGGGCTATGATCGGTTTGAATTCGAACAGGTTCAGATTACCGCCGGGATAAAAAATGCGGAGCTGCATATTAAGCATTTCGAAGAAGCTCGTTGCCGGGAAATATATCAGAAGGGAAGCCGTGCTCTGGAGCTTCTGCAGGAGGCCTGCCGGGAATCAATTTCCCTACAGGGGTTCAGTCGGGAAAATTTGGACCGCTGGCAGGGGTTGCAATCCAGGGTGGAATCTTTGCGGAAGAATGAAAAGGACACCCGGGAAAAGGCGGCTTCAATCAACGAAGAACTGCTGGCAACAAGGAGGCGGGCTGATGAGATTGGGGGATGCGTACACCTACTGGAGCAAACCGCGGCGTTGTTTTCAGAGCGGGTCGAACCCGAACTCAGGGAATATGTTGACCGAAGCCGGGAACTGGCCGGCCGGGAGAGCCTGGGGAACAACCTGATTACCTCCCGGGCAGTGCTGTTTATTTCCATACTGCTGCTGATTTCCCTGGCGGGAGCGCTGCTCCGGCCTTACTGGTGGCTTTTACCGATAGTGGCCTTAAATTTTGGGGTTATCCTCATATTCGGCGGGACAAGGCTTAACTTGGCCCGCTTAAAAGGGCGGTTGGCCGCTCTAGGGAGCGGGATCTGCAGCCGGGCGGCCGGGCTGGGGGCTGTGGTGGAAAGCCCGAAGGAACTTCTGGCCTGGTGGGGGGAACACGGGAGGCGCCTGGCGGAAGAAGGACAGAGATTAACCGCGACGAGCAATAAGGTGGCCTTGCTGGAAAATCTGCGGGAGCAGTTTGAAACCGATCTCGGCAAGCTGGCCGAGACAATCAAACTGGTCGAATTGGATCTGCGCGGGCTGATGCAGGAAGCGGGAGTTTGTTCCTTGCAGGAATACAGGGAAAAACTGGGTATGAAAATTGAGTTTGAAAACCGGATACGGCAGCAGAAGGCGGTTCTGGAGAGTCTTTTCAATCCGGGAGGAGGTTTTTTGCTGTCCGAGCAGATTTCAACCTGGGAAAATGATCTGAAAGAATTGGCACCTTTTGCCGGGCTGGGAACCGGATTCACTTACGATGAACAGCAATTTTCCCTCCTGAAAGAAAAGGCGGCGGAACTTCGCCGCCGGCAGGTGGAACTCACCGAAAAGTGGGATACATTCCGGGAACAGCTTCATAGTATTGAACATGAGGTAAACAGCATACTTTTGGGTGAGTGCGGACGACAGTTATACTGTCAGACCCTGACCGATCTGGAAGCCGCCTGCAGCTATTTAAGAGAGTGGATCGAACATCACCAAAATAACCGCCGCTTAGCCCGGGCGGCTCTGGAACTGTTTGATCAGATTGCGGCAGAAGAGGAGCTGAAGATACTGGAACTGTTTGCCGAACAAAGCTCGTTGAACCGGCAGTTCGAGGAAATTACCGGGGGCCGGTATACAGCAGTTGTATTTGACCGGGAGCAGCACAGGATAATGGTGGAACCTGCCGGGGGGGGAACTCTTTCCGCAGAACAGCTTTCGGGGGGGGCCTATGATCAACTCTATTTTTCCATCAGAATCGCCCTCGGTCAAAAATTGATGAAAGGGGAAACGGGTTTTTTTATTCTGGACGACCCATTTATAAAGGCTGATCCGGATCGCCTGGGAATATTGCTCAAAATGTTGTTCCGGTTGGTCGATTCGGGATGGCAGGTTCTTTATTTTAGTGCCAAGGGTGAGGTGAGGGACACACTGCAGAAAATGGGTTCATCCGGATCTGTTTCCCTGATGACTGTCAATATGGAAGGAGGTGGGTGGTGATCTGGCCCTATAAACGCATGGTTGGGCTGTGGGAGCGGTAAAAATGCAGAAGGAGGTAAAACCGGTGCATTTATCAGTGCTTGGCTGCTACGGACCATATCCCCCGGCGGGGGGAGCCTGTTCGGGTTATTTGCTGGAGAAAAACGGGTTCAAGGTTTTGCTGGATTGCGGGAATGGGGTGCTGAGCAGGCTCCAGAATTTCATTCCGCTGTGGGAACTCGATGCAGTGGTGATCTCCCATCTACACGGTGATCATATTTCCGATTTGAATGTTTTGCGCTATGCTTTGGATGCGCTCCGCAATCAGGGATTGCGGGGCGAGTCGCTGCCCTTGTATGCGCCGCCGGAGCCGGAAGAGGAGTTTGAAAGGTTGCCCTACAAGAATATTTTCCGTATAATTCCGCTTGAGGCCGGCCAGCCTCTGCAAATCGGGCCTTTTGAATTTGACTTTTTACCTACTGTTCATTCCATGCCTGGCCTGGCCATGCGGATAGAATCTGATCACAGCATCCTGGTTTATTCCGGCGACAGTGAATATTTCCCGCTGATGGCGGAGTTTGCCCATGGGGCCGATCTATTTCTTTGCGAGGCCAATTACCTCGGGGAAAAGGCCGATCGCCGTTCCCCCAATCATATCTCTGCTTTTCAGGCCGGTTTACTGGCGGCGGCGGCAGATGCAAAAAGGCTTGTGCTGACCCATCTTCCCCCGGGCCGGAATATGGCTCAGTTTGCAGAGGATGCCCGGGAGCATTTTCCGGCGGTGGAGGTGGCCAGGGAAGGAGAACGTTACCAGGTGAGAATCTGAACAATAACCGGGGGAACCTATCTGCAACAAAATAGAATTTGTAAATATACAGATACGTTATTCGGTTCTGTAGGAGGCGGACCAGTTATCTAGAAGGTGGACCACAATTGCGGACAAGCGGCCTATTTCATGGGCCGCTTCTTCTGGTGAAGGGGGATCTTCCACCATCACCACAAGCGCTACCGGCGGGCGATCGGGAAAATAGAGCAGGGCCATGTCTCCGATCATCCCGGAGACAGTGCCGATTTTGTTGGCAACCGTAACCCGGCTTCCGGCCAGATTTAAACCGATCCTCCCTTTATCATCGGTCTGCTCCATCATCCGGATGGCTTTCCAGACAAGCCTCTTGTTGCAAATGCGCCCGCTCTGAAGGGCGATCAGCATTTCGGTCAGTTCCCTGGCGGTGGTTTGGTTGGAGGGCAACGATGAGGTCAGGTCGTACATTTTACGGGAGGCGCGGGTCTGTTTCAGACCCAAACGGCGGGCCAAATCGGCAACCCGGTCCGGCCCCACAATATCCAGCACCATGTTGGCCGCTATATTGTCGCTTTTGCTGACCATCAGGGAGAGCAGTTCCTCCAGGCTGTAGGAGGTGCCATTGGGGGCGAACTGCAATAGGCCGGTGCCGGTCACCGGGGTGCCGCCGGCATATTTGTGCTGTTCAGTCAGCATATAAGTCTGCTGCAGCGAAAGGTTCCCCCGGTCCACCTGTTCCAGGGCGGCCAGCAGGTAAAGAGTCTTGATCAGACTGGCCGGATAGATCGGCCGGTTTTCCTCTGCCCCAATCCATTCCTCGCTGGCGAAATCGTACAGGGATAGCCGGGTTGCCAGTGGGCTTTTTTCGATCTCCCTCTCCAGGGCAGGCTTCAGCCCGTCAAGGGCTTCCCGGTAACGGTATTGGTCCATACCTTCACCCAAATACTCGCCCGTCAGGGCTGCCCAAGCCGCCGACCCTCCTTGAAAAGCTGCAGCCGCTGCCGCAGCCAGGGCGAACAATAATAAAATTTTGATGACTCCCTTGTTCATGTATATTCCCCGGCTACCCTTCCTGATTCCGGTTGGTGGGAATCCTTTCCCAATGAAGTTAACATAATATCAGGCAAAAGTAAAGCATGCCCCCAAAAGGAAAACGGGATCGCACCGAGAAATATGGATAGAGCTTGTTTTTGACAGTTTCTTATCAATAATTTGGGGGTGTGTACCATGAGCCGGGTGTTATCAGCCAAGGAAATGGATGATCTGCTGCTGCAGGCGAAGGTGGGCCGGTTAGGTCTGTCATACCGGGACGATCCCTATGTAATCCCCCTGTGTTTTGTCTACTACCAGGATGCTTTTTATTTCCACTGCTCTCCAAAGGGGAAAAAAATTGATTACCTGAGCAACAACAGCAGAGCCTGTTATCAGGTAGATCAGGTGGGGGATATAATTTCCACCGACAGGCCCTGCAAATACAACATTTCTTTCCGCAGCGTACTGGCGGAGGGGGTTATATCGATCGTGACAGACGACACGGAAAAATTTACGGCTTTGCAGCAACTGGTTAAAAAATATGCCGGGCTGCCGATTGCCGAAAAGCTGACCCCGGAGGATCTTCGCACAGTCAATGTGCTTAAATTGACCGTCAACAACCGGAGCGGGTGTGCGGTGGAGTGAATGTGGCAGTAATTGCTGCCGGGGGACAATATTGATATAATGACCTTGTCCCGGAGGTAGCGGCAATTATCTTCATATTCCGCTAATAAACACGGGGCAACGAGGTGGCAGCCAGATGAATGATCCCAAGATGCTGCTGAGGGCTTTGCCGCCGGTGGACCGGTTACTTCAAGAGCCGCCGCTCTCCTCCCTGATAGCCGAATACAACCGGCCGTTGGTGGTGGAAGCGGTGCAACAGGTGCTGGAAATCTGCCGATCCCGAATCACCGCTGATGCCGGTGGGCTGCCGGAAGCCGATCTGGCGGTTGACGTCCTGGCCCGGCAGGCCGCCCGGCTGCTCGAACTGTGGCGTAAGCCCGGCCTGCAGCCGGTAATCAACGCTACCGGGATCATTTTACATACCAATTTGGGCCGCTCTCCCCTCCCAGCCGCGGCCCTGGAGGCGATCACCGGGACCGCCTCCGGATACTGCAACTTGGAATATTCCTTGGACAGCGGGCAAAGGGGTTCCCGCCAGGAACATCTGGAGGATCTGATCTGCCGCCTGACAGGGGCCGAAGCGGCACTGGTGGTCAACAACAACGCCGCGGCGGTGCTGCTGGCCCTGCACGGCCTGGCCCGGGGAAAAGAGGTAATAGTTTCCCGCAGCCAGTTGGTGGAAATCGGCGGTTCTTTTCGGTTGCCCGAGGTGCTGAGATCCGGCGGTGCGGCCCTGGTGGAAGTGGGCACCACCAACCGGGTTTATATCGGAGACTACGAGCAGGCGATCACCGAAAATACGGCAATGCTGTTGAAAGTCCACCCCAGCAACTACCGGATCGTGGGCTTTGTTTCCGAGGTGAGCCCGGCGGAACTGGCGGCGCTGGCCCGCTCCAGGGGTCTGCTCTTCATGGAGGATCTGGGGAGCGGCGCCCTGCTGGATTTGGCCCGCTACGGCCTGGAGGCGGAGCCCACGGTGCAGCAAAGCGTGGCTGCCGGGGTCGATTTGGTCAGTTTTAGTGGTGACAAGCTGCTGGGAGGTCCTCAGTCGGGGATAATTGTGGGCCGGCGTGAACTGATAAAAGAGCTGCGCCGTCACCAGCTGGCTCGGGCGCTGAGGGTAGACAAGCTGACCGTGGCCGCCCTGGAGTCCACTTTGAAAATATACTTGGACGAAGAAGAGGTTTGCCGGGAAATACCGGTCTGGAAGATGATTGCGGCTTCCCCTGCCGAGCTTAAGCAGCGGGCGGAGGCCCTGGCCCGAAAGATCAGGGCTATTTTAGGCCCGCAGGCGGTGGAAGTGGTCCCCGGGTGCTCCAAATTGGGAGGAGGGGCCCTGCCGTTGCAGGAACTTCCCACTCAACTGGTGGCAATTTTGGCTCCGGCAATGGAGGCCGCGGCCCTGGAGAGAGGTCTCAGGCTGAATGAGCCACCGGTAATTGCCCGGGTTCAGCAAAACAGAGTGCTGCTGGATTTAAGAACGATCTTTCCGGAGCAGGAGCGGCTGCTGCTGGAGGCAATAGGGACCGCTGCTCTTGGGGGAGGGGGATCGGCCGGTTAGATGGCCGGCAATAAAATTATGTACTTATATATGTACTCATACAGGAGGCCCGGAATTTGAAGCACTTGATCATCGGCACCGCCGGCCATGTGGATCATGGCAAATCGGCCCTGATCAAAGCCCTTACCGGTACTGAAACCGATCGTCTGCAGGAGGAAAAAAAACGGGGCATCTCCATTGACCTCGGTTTTGCCTCTTTCAGCCTTCCCGGGGGCCGCCTGGCGGGGGTGGTGGATGTGCCGGGCCATGAGCGGTTTATTCACAACATGCTGGCCGGCGCCGGCGGTATGGATCTGGTGCTGCTGGTGGTGGATGCTGCCGAGGGGGTGATGCCTCAGACCAGGGAGCACCTGCAGATTCTGGAACTGCTCAGCATCCCCAAGGGGATCGTGGTGATCACCAAGATCGATCTGGTGGAAAATGAATGGCGGGAGCTGGTGGAAGAGGAGATCCGGGATGAGCTGGTTGGAACCTTTCTGGAGAAGGCGCCGCTATGTGCAGTATCGGCTGCCACCGGGGAGGGAATAGCCGGTCTTAAGCACTTAATTGATCAGGTTACAGATGAGGTACCGCCCCGGGATACGGGAGCCCCGTTTAGGATGCCCGTGGACCGCTCCTTCAGCTCCCCGGGTTTTGGAACCATCGTTACCGGAACGTTATTGCAGGGGATGGTCCGGGCTGGGGATACGGTGGAGATAGTTCCTTCGGGGCTGACCGCCCGGGTTCGCAATATCCAGGTTCATGGAAGCAACCTGCCGGAAGCGGAAGCCGGCCAGCGGGTAGCTCTGAACCTATCCGGGCTGGAAAGAGAGGAGGTCCTGCGGGGCTTCGTGGCCTGCGCTCCGGGATATTACCGACCCACCTCTCTGGTGGACGCCTCGGTACAGTTGCTGGGCAACTCCCCCCGGCCTGTTAAGAACCTGGACCCGGTTCATTTTTATTCCGGGACCGCCCGGGTGGTGGCCCGCCTGTTGCTGCTGGATCGGGAAGAGTTATTGCCGGGGGATAAATGCTTTGCCCAGTGCCGCCTGGAGCGCCCGCTGGCGGCGGAACGCCGTGATCGCTTTATTATCCGCTCCTATTCTCCGGTGACCACCATCGGGGGGGGGATCATTTTGGATCCTTTCCCGGAACGGCACCGCCGTTTCAAAACGGCCGTGCTCAATCAGCTGACAGTACAGGAGCAGGGGTTGGAGGGGGATCACAGCTTTGTCCTTTCTCAAATAGACAAACTTGACATGGCGGACTTTGGCCGCCTTGAAAAAACCACCCGCCTTCCTGTTTCCGTTCTGGAATCAATTTTAAACGCGATGGAACTTACTGAACAGGTAATCAGGATCGGGGAAAGTGTTATCGGGGCCGATACTTACCGCAGGTGGGCCGATCTGATCAATTCGGAACTGGAACGTTTTCATGAAAATCACCCCCTGCTGCCTGGAATTTCCCGGGCCCGTTTAAGAGCGGTTCTGCCTTCTGCCATCTCCAATAAGGAATTTGAGGCCCTGCTGGCGATGCTGGCCCGAGGGGAAGGATTGACGGTGCAGGGGGATCTGGTTAGCCGAAGCGGCCTTTCCCCTCAACCTTCTCCCGCCGACCTGGAAAAACTGGAGCGGGTTGCCGGTACTTACCGGCAGGCCGGATGGACTCCTCCGGCGCTGCCGGAAACGTTGGTCGCGGCCGGAGTGGAAAGCTCTCGCCGGGATGAATTTGAAGCCTATCTATTGTTTTCGGGGGAACTGGTAAAAATATCGGAGGAACTTTACTTTCACCGGGATACCTACCGGGAGGCGGTGGAGGCCTTACAGCGCCATTTTGAAGGCTCGCCCACCCTGACTCTGGCCCGGTTCAGGGATATTACCGGGAGCTCCCGCAAAATTGTCCAGCCGCTGCTGGAGCATTTCGATCGGCTGAAGGTGACCAAACGGGTGGGCGATCACCGGGTGGCTGTTGATCTGGAGCTCTAAATCCCCCCGGCCCCCCTTTAAGACAGGGGGGAGTAGGAGATACGGCCCCCCTTTAAGAGGGGGGGGGTAGTATGGTCCCCCTTTTGATGAGGGAAGGGTTGAATAAATTACCGCTCCCAAAAAAATGGGTAAGGGGGAAAAGGGCCAGGGCGTCCAAGTCCCCCTTTTCTAAAGGGGGATTTAGGGGGATTTCGTGAGTGCCGGAATTCAAGTGGGTTTGGAGGGGTCTGGGAGGGCTCAAGCGGGTACAGGAAGATTCAAGGAGATCAAAAAAGATTTTAAGGTGTATTTTTATTCAAGGAGGTGTATGTAATGTCCGAACAGCCGATAAGACTAACTACCTTTTCCACCAGTGCCGGGTGAGCGGCCAAGGTGGGCCCGGAGGCCCTGGCACAGGTTCTGTG
>CAZPFS010000033.1:0-19775 GCA_964585925.1 uncultured Syntrophomonadaceae bacterium
AGCCTCATGCAGTTTGCCCTTACGCCCCAGGCGTAACTTTTCACCGATAATATAGGGCTTGCTGAACAAGCCCTATATAAGCCTCTTTGAACTAAGGTAGGGCAAATTAAAAGAGGTTGATTATTTGATGTTTACCTTTAATGCCTGCTTTGCGATATATGGATGATAGATGCTTCTTAACTGTAGATAGCCCAATGAACAGTTCTTTTGTAATCTCATCGTTGCTAAAACCCTCTAAAACTAGCTTAAATATGTCTAATTCCCGATCCGTAAAGTTAAATTTGCCTTTCAACAATTTCATATCCCGAGAAATAAAGTCTTTTAAAGAATAAATTATTACCAAAAAAAACTCTTGTGGCAATGAGACTTTTATAATATTTGTTTTAAATTGGTTACAATTTGATTCTACCCTAAAATTTGCATTAATATTAACATCTCGTAAATTAATACATAACTGTTTAATTTTCGTAGTGACATCATTTTCGACATGATCAGATAGATTGTTAAAATAAATGTTTTTAAACAGGATCTCTATATTTTTATTTAAAACTATTATTCCAATATCCTTTATGCAGTTTAATAAAGGCAATATATAATTAATGTCATTTTGGCTTTCTAAATTTTGAAAATACCTTGATAAAGTGTCGTATAAAACAGGCCGTAGGGATCTTACAATTTTTAATTCATTAATGGTAAAGTCCTTATTATCACGATATATGGCAATTCCCGCAACATCGCGTTTCCCTTCTGTCTTTTTAACCAAGAGATTTCCCTCTATGCCATAATGCATATCAGCAGGCCTAATGAATTCCCTGTAATATTCTGTGTTAGATCTATCTCTCATACAAAAAACATCAGTACATCGAAATATTACCGGACTGTCACATGATATTATTGGCAAAACATCATCAATTTTATAGTAGTGACTCAAATACTTGTCTAAATTATCCTTCTTCCATTTGTATTCTATAAAGTCATAAAAACTATAACTATCCGTTTGTACACTATAAAAGAAAATATTTGCCTTGTCATATTTAACAACTCTTTTAAGTCTTTTAAGAAACATTTTTAGCTTATCAACTTCATTTGATTCAATGCCATTGGTAATACACCCTATTATACTTTGCTTATAGCGACTTCCCTGCAAATCCATCTTTCCTGTCATCCCCTTGGGAAAATTACTTGCTGAGGAGGCAAATCCAATCCAGGGAAATGTGTGCACCGGAGAACAGCTGAACCAGATAATAACACATTTAATATTAACTAAAATAATCAGTAATTGTAAGACTTAGTACTACCCCATTGCATTAATTGAATCAATAATTCCTATCCAACTTATTTATGCTATTCTACGAATAATCAACATATCCTTCATATACCTGAATACTTACGCAAATGAATAATTTGATATTGTGGAATGCTGCGGCAAATTGAATGGCACAAGATTTTTCCTCCCAATTACAATCTAACGCTGACATTGAATGTGTTCAGGTTTCGCCTAGCCCAGAAAAACAAAAATTTGCCTAGTTCATATAATATCAGTATCACAACCGGAAACCCGAAGGAGTTGATTTTCATGGTTTCCGAGGGTCTCAACACCCTGTTCTGGCTGGCTTTTATGACAGAATTTCTTACCGAAACCATCAGGCAGAATATTCCCTACGCAGACAAACTGCCCTCGGGGGCAGTTTCATCGGGAATCGGCATTCTGCTATGCTGTCTGACCGAAACCGGGGTTTTGGGTATAGTGGGGAACTTTACCCGCGCCCCGGCTATCGATTATTTTTTAACCGGGTTGATCATTTCCCGCGGTTCGGGGGTGGTTCACGATTTTATTGCGGCTTTGACCGGGTTTGCCCGCTCTTTTGCCCGCCGGATTTGACGGAAATTTTGAGTTCGGACAGCTGTTCCGGAGATACCGCCGCCGGAGCGCCGGTAACCATGCAGGCTGCGCCGGCGGTCTTGGGAAAAGCAATTACCTGCCGAATTGATTCATCGCCGGTAATAAGGGTCACCAGCCGGTCCAGCCCCAGGGCAATCCCCATATGAGGAGGCGCGCCGTACTCAAAGGCTTCCAGCAGAAAACCAAATTTTTCCGCCGCCTCCGGCCCGGACAGCCCCAGTATCCCGAATATTTTCTCCTGGATGTCCCGGCGGTATATTCTGGCGCTGCCGCTGCCCAGTTCCACCCCGTTGAGAACAAGATCATAGGCCTGGGAGCGAACCTCCAGGGGGCGGGTCTCCAGCAACGGCAAATCTTCCTCCCGGGGGGCGGTGAAGGGATGGTGAGCGGAATCATAGCCCTTCTCGGAAGCTTGAAACAGAGGGAAATCCACTACCCACAGGAAATAGGGCTTGCGATCATCGGGCGGAGTACTCAGATGCAGCCTGAGTTGCCCCAGAGTGGAACAGCATGTTTCCCACCGATCGGCCACCAACAGCACCAGATCCCCCGGCAGGGCCCCGGTCCTTTCCCCGATTTCCGCCAGCAGGCCCGGATCGAAATATTTCGCTACCGGGGAACGCCAGCGATCCTGTTCCCGGATCAGCCACATCAGCCCTCCCGCTCCCTGCCCGCGGGCAAACCCGATCAGATCATCCAGCTCTTTGCGACTGCAGCTGCCCCCGCCGGCCAGCCGCCAGCCTTTGACCACTCCCCCCGAGTTGACCACATCTTGGAATATTTTAAATGAGCTCTTTACGGCCAGATCGGTCAGGTCCCGCAGTTCTCCCGGCAGGCGCAAATCCGGTTTATCCGAGCCAAACCGGTCCAGGGCCTCCCGGTAGGTAATCCGGGGGAAGGGGCGATCCGGCCGGGAGCCGAGCAGCTTTTCCCATAACAGGGACATCAGCCCCTCCATAAGGTCAAACAGGCGTTCCCGGGTATAGAAAGAAGCCTCCAGATCGATCTGGGTAAATTCCGGCTGCCGATCGGCCCGCAAATCCTCATCCCGGAAACAGCGGGCAATCTGAAAATAACGCTCCACGCCGGCCACCATCAGCATCTGCTTGAACAGTTGGGGTGATTGAGGCAAAGCATAAAAACTGCCGGGGTGAAGGCGGCAGGGCACCAGAAAATCACGGGCTCCTTCGGGGGTGCTTCTGGTCAGCATGGGGGTTTCTATTTCCAGAAACCCTTCTTCGTGCAGATAATCCCGGATTATTTTAACCGCCTCGTGTCTCTGCACAAGCCTCCGGATCATTTCCGGACGGCGCAGATCAAGATAACGGTACCTCAAGCGCAGGCTTTCTTCTACGCTCAGATCATCTTCGATATAAAACGGAGGGGTCTTGGAACGATTGCTGATTTTAAGATCGCTTACCCTCAGTTCTACCTCCCCGGTAGCCAGTTTGGGGTTGCAGTTTTCCGGTGCTCTTTTAGCCACCCGGCCCCCGGCCACAATTACATATTCGCTGCGCAGCCCTTCCGCCAGATCAAAAACACGGCTGCCTTTATCAAATACCAGCTGGGCCAGTCCGCTGCGATCCCGCAGATCGATAAAGATCAGGCCGCCATGATCCCGGCGGCTTTGAACCCAGCCGGCCAGCACCGCTTCCCGGCCGACCAGGGTAGAATTCAGTTCTCCACACCAGTGAGTACGCAAAAAAATCCGCCCCCTCCATTTTTAAAACATTACCCCTGACAGGCCCGGTTTCCCAGATCAGGATTGCCGCCCCGTGCCCCAGCGGGCCGCCTCCGCCAGCAACTCTTTTCGAGCATATTCCTGCTGTGAACCGCCGGCCATATCCCTCAGCGTCAGTACTCCTTTTTCCATCTCCTCCCGGCCGATAATGATCACCCGCCGGTACCCTTTGCGGTGAGCCTGCTTCAACTGCCCCTTCAGGCTGCGCGCGGTTAGCTCCGTCTCGGCCGGCACCCCCAGAAAGCGAAGTTCCCGGGCCAGGCCAAGGGCCTCGGCCTTTGTTTCTCCCGGGGCACAGGCAATAAATACCCCCGGGCCACCGGAGGAAGATTCTGTTTCACCCATGGACTGCAGGATTCTCTCCACTCCCAAAGCCGCCCCTACCGCCGGAGTGGGTTTCCCCCCGCAATATTCCACCAGATCATCGTAGCGTCCCCCCCCGCCGAGCGACCCCGCTTCTTCCCCCGTTGACGGCACGTACTCAAAGGCGGTTCGGGTGTAGTAATCCAGACCCCGCACCAGGCAGGGATTTTTACGGTAAGGTATTCCGGTTGTTTCCAGCAGCTTCAACAACGTCTGAAAATGATCCTTGCATTCGGAACACAGATGCTGTTCGATCAAAGGAGCCTCCGCCGCCGCCTGCCGACAGCCCGGCTGTTTGCAATCGAGCACCCGCAGGGGGTTGGCCCGGTTTCTTCGTTGACAGTCGGCGCAGAACAGGTCTTCTCTGGGTTTGAGGTAAGCCCTGAGTTTTTCCCGGTAGGCCGGCCGGCAGCGGGAACAGCCCACACTGTTCAACTGCAGCTCCAGCCCTTCTATCCCCAGGCGGTTGAAAAAACCGGAACAAAGTGAGATGATTTCCAGATCGGCTGAAGCTGAATCCGCTCCGAACAACTCCACTCCAAACTGATGAAACTGGCGGTAGCGCCCCGCCTGCGGGCGATCATAGCGGAACATGGGCCCAAAATAGAACAGCTTTACCGGCTGCGGCCCGGAAGCCAGGCCCCGTTGAATGTAGGCCCTGACCACTGGAGCGGTCCCTTCCGGACGGAGGGTCAGTTTGCGGCCGCCGCGATCGGTAAAAGTATACATCTCCTTGGAAACGATATCGCTTTCTTCACCCACGCTGCGGGAAAAAAGATCGGTAGGCTCAAATAGGGGGGTGCGTATCTCCTCAAATCCGTACAGTTTGCAGATCTCCAGAAAACAGTTTTCCAGGCGCCGCCAACTGACCGCCTCGAAAGGCAGGATATCGCGGGTCCCCCGGGGGGCTTTAAATTCCATATCCATATCTCCTTGTTTCAAAACATTTCAATTGTATCCTCAGGCTTTTTTACTGTCAATCAGGGCCGCTGCTGTTCAGTAAAATGGTGACCGGGCCCTGGTTATTCACCGTTATTTCCATGGTCGCCCGGAATTTTCCGGCAGCAACCCGGAGCCCCCGGCCGCGCAGTTGATCCAGGAAGCACAGGTACAACCGTTCCGCCTGCTCGGGAGGAGCCGCTTCCATAAAACAGGGGCGACGCCCCTTGCGGCAATCGCCATAAAGGGTGAACTGGGAAATTAAAAGCACCTCCCCCTCCACCTGTTCCAGTGATCGGTTCATCAGCCCCCGTTCATCCTCAAAAATACGCAAACCGGCTATCTTTTGCGCCAGATAGGCGCCGTCCGCCTCCCGGTCTTCCCGGCCCACCCCCAGAAAGACCACCAGTCCGGGGCCAATGGCCGCCACCATTTCCCCGGCCACGGTCACTTGGGCCGAAGAAACCCTCTGCACTACCGCTTTCACCGATAACCCTCCAGAATACTGCCGGTATTACTCTTCCAGGCAGCGATTTACTGAAAACACGCCTTTTACTTTTTTGATCCGGTTTATTATCCGCTGCAACTGGACACAATCCTCAACCATCACCGTCAAATAAATGGCGGCCACCTGCTCCCGGTCCGTTCTTCCGTCCACCGCCGCAATATTGACCCTGCTTTCGCTGACCACAGCCACCACTTCCGACAGCAGGTTGGTTCGATCCGCGGCCCTGACTTCAATCCCCACCGGATAGGAGACCCGGGATTCTTTGTCCCAGGAAGCTTCAATCAGCCGATCCTGCTGGACCTGCTTTAAATTTGGACAGGTGGCCCGGTGAATGGAGACCCCCCGGCCCCTGGTAATAAACCCCGCTATCTCGTCTCCGGGAAGAGGGGAACAACAGCGGGCCATGCGCAGCAACAGATTGTCCATGCCCTGTATCTTTACTCCCAGATCGGAAAAGGTCTGCTGCCTGGCGGTCCTGGCTTCAGGAACAGCTGATTCTTCTTCCCCGTACCGCCGGGCATACTCCTCCCGCAGCCGGCCGGCAATCTGGGGAGCGGTTACCCCTCCATACCCCACGGTGGCATAAACATCTTCCGCACTTTGCAGGTTGAATTTTTTGCCCGCTTCATCCAACAGCTCCGGGGTCAGCCACAGGCGGTGGTCCAGGTTTAGTTTTTTGAATTCTTTCTCCAGCAGCTCCCGGCCCTTTTCAATATTTTCGTCCCGGCGTTCTTTTTTGAACCAGGACCGGATCCTGTTCTTGGCCTGCGGGGTTTTTACCATTTTCAACCAGTCCCGGCTGGGCGAGCCGTGCTTGGCGGTAATAATTTCCACTATTTCCCCCGTCTGGAGCCGGTAGTTCAGCGGAACGATCCGCCCGTTGATCCGCGCCCCGGTGCAGCGATGACCTATATCGGTGTGAATCTTGTACGCAAAATCAAGCGGCCCCGATCCTGCAGGCAGGCTTATCACGTCCCCGCGGGGGGTAAACAGAAATACCTCGTCGGAAAACAGATCGATTTTCAGGCTCTCCATGAATTCCCGGGGATCGCGGTAATCATGCTGCCATTCCAGGAGCTGCCTCAACCAGGCCAGTTTCTGATCGAGCTCCTGGGGATTTTTTGTCTTTTCTTTATATCTCCAGTGAGCGGCAATCCCGTATTCCGCCGTACGATGCATTTCTCGGGTCCGAATTTGTATTTCCACCAGTTCGTTTTCCGCACCTACCACCGTGGTATGAAGAGATTGATACATATTGGGTTTGGGCATGGCGATATAATCTTTGAACCGGCCCGGGATGGGTCTCCACAGGGTATGCACCACTCCCAGCGCGCCGTAGCAGTCTTTCACATTTTCCACGATTATCCGGATGCCGGTCAGGTCATAAATTTCGCTGAACTGGATATGCTGCTCCTGGATTTTGTTGTAGATGCTGTACAGGTGTTTGGGACGGCCCTGCAACTCTCCCCGTATCCCCACCTGTTCCAGTTGTACCCGCAATGTTTTGATGATCCGGTTGATGAAAGCTTCGCGTTCCCGCCGCTTTTTAGACAGCTTTTCTACCAGCTCATAGTAGTGCGCTCCGTCTTGATAACGAAAAGCCAGATCCTCGAGTTCCCCCTTGATTTTGTAGATCCCCAGACGGTGAGCCAGCGGAGCGTAAATTTCAAGGGTTTCCTGGGCAATTTCTTTTTGTTTGGAGGTTCTCAGATGGCGCAACGTTCTCAGGTTGTGGGTGCGGTCGGCAAGTTTGATCAGAATCACCCTGATGTCCCGGGCCATGGCGATAAACATCTTGCGCAGGGTCTCCGCCTGCTGCTCCTCCCTGGAAGTGAATTCCATCCGCCCCAGCTTGGTTACCCCATCCACCAGCTGGGCTATTTCCCGATCAAATTCATGCTCTATATCTTCCAGGCCGAATGCGGTATCCTCCACCACATCATGCAGCAGGCCCGCGGCGATGGTGATCATATCGAGACCCATATCCGCCAGTATCCGGGCCACCCCCAGAGGGTGAATGATAAATGATTCACCCGACTCCCGTCGCTGGCCCGAATGGGCTTTCAGGGCAAAACCATAGGCCTTTTCAATCAGGGCCCATTCTTCGGCGGCTCCCGGGTAGTAATTCAAAATTTTTTCTTTTAGCTCGGCCAGCCCCTTGCCGGGCCTTGTCCGGTTGGCAATCAATACTATCCCCTCATTGGCGGCGTGATCACCGGCAGTTTTCAAGTAAAGAACTGAAATAGTCTGCCAGTTCCCGCCTGCTTTCCTGAAGCAGCCGTTCCTGAAATTGATGACATTCTTCCGCCAGTTCACGGGCGGATCTATAGGTAGCGGATAGCTCGAGTTTTTCCGGCCACCCTTTTCTGCAGGAGGTTACGGTTAACCGCTCTCCCGGGCCTTCCGCCAGCACCCCCGTTTCTACCAGTATATCACGGCATTGCTGCCAGTATTTTTCCGGGTGGGAAAGCCGATCTGCCAAAGATCCGGGAAATACCAGCTCCTTTCCGGCCGCCGTTTCCGACAGCACCCGGCAGATCTGAAGCAGGGCCTGTTCGGAAGGCAGGGACATGGCGGTCAGCTGTTCGTTTATTCCCCGGCTCCGGCTGTTGTAAAGCAGGTGGATCTGGATTTTGGGCAACAAGCCGAGCTCCTTGAAATAGGGCGCCAGGAGCCGGAAATGGAGCGGCAGATCATACAGCACCAGTGGGCTGCAGGCCTGTCCGGGGTTTAAGAAAAACGACTCCCTGTTTCCTTTCCCGCTGGTTATAAACAGAACCTCCCGAGGCAAGCGCGGCCTGAGCATCTCCTCCCGGCGGCGGGTGCCTACAAATACTGCCGCCCGGCCCGCCCCACGAACCAGCTCCCGGATGTAATCCAGCCTTCCCGGCTCGCCGCGCCGATCAATCAACTCCAACCTGCCGGAAACAACGCTGTCGCTGAAGCAGATATCTTTCAGCTCCATGTTCAACACCGGCTGATCCCGATAGGTAGCGGCCTGCAGATTAAAAGCCAGATCCATTTTCCGGTAGCGATAAAGGCCCGGGGCCAAGTGAGCTCCGGAAAACAGGATGGGTTTCAGAGAGCAGCCGTCCCTGGCAAAATTCAGTTTCAGATGGTTTTTCCCCGGCCCTACCAGCCTCCAGGAGCGCAGCTCCCAGGAACGGCTGCTGAAAACAGGAACAGGGTTGGCCACGCCAAAAGGTTCCAGGCGGGAAAGCTGGCCCGCCAGCTCCAGATTTATTTCACTGCCGGAGAGTTCCGCCTCCAGATAACGGCAGGGCAGAAGATCCTCCTTCTGCAGCCGGCGATCTGCAATTTGGTTCAACTGCTCCCGCAGCTTTCCGACCTGCCGGGAAACGATGGTCAGCCCCGCCGCCTGATCATGGCCCCCGAATCTTTCCAGAACTCCGCGGCACTCATTCAGAGCGGCGGAGATGTTGAATCCGGGAATACTGCGAGCCGAGCCGCATCCCATTTCTTCCGCTACCGCTATTATAACCACCGGCCGGTAAAATCGTCCCACCAGCCTGGAGGCGACAATGCCGATCACCCCCGGGTGCCAGCCCTCCCGGGCCAGAACGATAATTTTTTCGCCGGCTGCACGGGGATCTTGGGCGATCATGGCTTCGGCCTCCGCCAGGATTTCGGCCTCCGTGTCGCGTCTGAGCTGGTTTTGCCGGCAGAGGTGCTCTGCCAGTTTGCCGGCCCGCCTCGGGTCCCGCTCCAGCAAAAGTTCTACCGCCGGATCGGCATCCCCCATTCGCCCGGCGGCATTGAGAGCGGGAGCCAGGCCAAAAGCCAGGGAAGCGCCGTTTATTTTCCCGGCCCGCAGACTTCCGGCTTCCGCCAGAGCCTTCAACCCCATCCGCAGGGAACGGTTGATTTCCGCCAGCCCCAGGGCGGCCAGCGCCCGGTTTTCTCCCAGGAGGGGAACCATATCGGCCACCGTCCCCAAAGCAGCCAGATCAAGCAGTGAATGGGGAAATTCCCCCCGGCCCCTCACCTGTTTCAACAGGGCGGTGGCCAGTTTGAAAGCCACCCCCGCTCCCGAGAGCCATTTGAACGGGTAGCGGCAAGCCTCCTGCAGCGGGTTCAGCACCGCCGCCGCGGCCGGAAGCGGCCCCTGCGGCTGATGATGATCGGTGATGATCAAATCCAGACCGATCTGTGCCGCATAGGCAGCTTCTTCCCGGGCGGTGATCCCGCAGTCCACAGTAATCACCAGCGAGCGCCCTTCTCCCCGGAATTTCTCCAAGGCATCCCGGCGCAGGCCGTACCCTTCCTGAAATCGGCTGGGCAGGTAAAAATCCACTTCACCTCCCAGCCCTTCAATAGTTTCTACCAGTATGGCGGTAGCGGTAACCCCGTCGGCATCGTAATCTCCGTGAATTACAATCCGGTCTCCCCGATCCAGGGTGCGGCAAATTGTTGATACCGCCTGCTCCATTCCTTGCATCTCCAGCGGGGGCAGGAGTTGATCAAAATCCGGATTTAAAAAATTCTTGATCTGTTTCTCCCCGGTTAAACCCCGGTTCATCAGCACTTGGACCACTGCCGGAAGTATTCCCAGTTTTTGAGACAGCCTTTCTACTTGAGCCGGTTCGGAAGGCGCAATTATCCAGCGCGGCGAATGAATCATCATCTATCGGCGTCCCCCGACTGCTGCTCCGGAGCGCCGCCATCGGCGGAGGCCGCCCCGGGCGGAGCCTGGCACCGCCTCAGCTTTTCGGCAAGCAGCGCATTCTCCTGCTCCAGGCCGGATCGGTGCTGCCCAAGTTCCTCCAACTGCCGGCGCAGGTCGCGAAGACGCAATGCGCTGCGGGCGCGGGGCAACAGGCTCAACACCCCGGTGATAATTGCCCCGGCACAGGCCGAAGCCAGGATCAATATAATCAGGGATACCCTTGCTTCCCCAAACAGATAGCTGATGGAGACTGTCTCCTTGTTCGCCAGGGCCAACAGCGCAATCAGCAGGCTGATTATCAGGGCCACGATCAGCAACAGCAGCTCCACGCCCATCTCCCCTTTCCAGTTGGCTGTTCATCCGCCTACCGGGAGCGCCTGAATTCCCGCCGCTTGAGATCCAGCCAGAGGGGGCTGGCAATAAACAGGGACGAATAGGTCCCTACCAGCACCCCGATGATCATGGCGATCACAAACCCGATCAGATCCACACTCCCGATATAGTAGGTAAACCCTACCATCAGGGCCGCCAGCACGAGGAAGGTGGTCAGGGAAGTGTTCAGGCAGCGCACCAGGCTCTGGTTGACGCTCCGGTTGACCACCGCCGGGTATTCCTCCCTCGATTTGTGCCGGATATTCAGACGGATACGATCAAAGACCACGATGGTATCGTTGATCGAGTACCCGAATACAGTCAGTATGGCCGCGATAAAAGGCGCATTTACCTCCAGCCGCAGCAGGGAGAATATAGCCACGATGATCCCTATATCATGGATCAGGGCTATGATGGAAGAAATGGCAAATTTGAATTCGAAGCGGATGGTGATATAGGCGATCATGGCCGCAATGGCTATCACCAGCGAAATCAGGGATTGCCGGGTCAGCTCGCGGCCGATCAATGCTCCCACACTTTCTACCCGCGAGTCACTGGAACTCAAATTGGGCCAGCGCTGCCTGAAGGCAGCCATCACTTCATTTCGGCGCTCTTCCTCCAGATAGGGCGATTTTATGGATACTCCGGTAATATCCCCCTGCTGATCTCGGCCCTGCACGATCTGGATCGGCAGTCCCTGCATCCCGAAGGGGGCCAGAACATCCTTTACCTCCTGTAGAGTAAATTCCTGTTGCATGTTCAGGTTGAATACCGTGCCTCCGGTAAAATCAATCCCCAGATTCAAACCGGCCAAGATCAAAGAGATCAGCCCCGCCACCAGCACGATGGCTGAACCCAGGTATGCCTTGCGGGAGTGACGGACAAAATCGATGTTCACGATCTCACCCCCAGGTAAGAATTTTTACGAATGATTCCGGCCCTGTAGGCCAGGCGCAATAAAGAGCGGGCCAGAAACACCGCGGTGATCATACTGGCCAGAATGCCGATAAACAGGGTCACCGCAAACCCCTTGACCGGCCCGCTGGCCAGCGCAAACAGCACCACGGTACCGATGATCGTGGTCACATTGGAATCCAGTATGGTCCGGAACGCGTTTTTAAATCCATTTTCCAGAGCGGTGCGGATTGTCCGCCCCAGGCGCAGCTCTTCCTTGATCTGTTCAAAAATGATTACATTGGCATCCACCGCCATCCCGATGGAGAGGACCAGCCCGGCCATGCCGGGCAGGGTCAGGGTATAACCGGGCAGCAGCGCCAGCACCCCCAGGGTCAGGGTCATGTAGAAAGCCAGCCCCACCCCGGCGATGACCCCCGAGAGCCGGTAAAACAACAGCATGAACAGAATCACTGCCGCCAGCCCTATCGCAGCGGCGGCCATGCTGATCTGCTCGGTGCGCTCCCCGAGGGTCGGCCCGATCAGACGGGTCTCCAACCTTTCAAATTTCAGAGGCAGAGAGCCGCTCCGCAGGAGCAGAGCCATTTCGGATGCCCCTTCCATATCAAACTCCGGGCTCTCGATATAACCGGACCCATCGGGAATAACACTGCGGATCACCGGCTCGGAGATAACCTCCTCGTCCAGCCGGATCGTGATCGGTTTCCCCAGATATTTACCCGTGGCTTCGGCAAATATCCTTGATCCCTCTTCGTCAAACTCAATGGAAACGATCGGCTGCCCCGTCTGGGGATGCCTCTCAGCCATCGCCCTTTTGAGGTGGGCTCCGGTCAGGATCTCTTTTCCGTCGGGGCCGGTAAATGTAAGCAGCGCCGTCTGTCCGATTATCTTGTTGGCCTGCTCCTCGTTGTCGACCTGAGGCAGTTCGATCCGGATCCGCTTTTCCCCCTGAGGAATAATGGAAGGCTCGGACACCCCCAGATCATCCACCCGCCGCCGGATAATCTCGATCGCCCGGTCCACCGCATCGGCATCCGCATCTTCATCTCCGGTGGTTACCGCCTCCAGCAGCACGTAAAGTCCCCCGGCAATATCGAGCCCCCGCCGAATCCTCCGGTTGGCCTGAATTGTCACCAGGTAGGCCGAACCTGCCAGCAGCAAACAGATCAGGATAAATACTGCCGTATAAAAAATGTTTGGTTTTCTTGTACTGACCTTGCTTATTATAAACCCTCCCTCTACCTGAAAATGACCGGCCGGCACCTATTTTCCGCCCGACCCATCCTTCATTTATTCGGTTAATAAAGGCTCAATCCTTCTGTTATTTGCCTGGAAACGACAGAAAATATACCCTGCAGGGCGAATCATTAAGCACCTTTAAAAGGGCCTGCTCCCTCCAGATATTCCCGGATCAAATCCTTGATCAGCTTCTGATCCACCTCGGCGGTCACCGATGCTTCCCCGATGGCCGGCAACAGTACAAATACCGGCCGATCCTGGCAGCGCTTCTTGTCATATTGCAGTCTTTCCCATACCTCGCGGACAGTCAAACCGGAAGGGGGAGGAAGGAAACCCGGCCGGGAGATCAGCGCAAGGGCCTCCGCGGCGGAACCGGGATCGAGCAGGCCCATGCGTCGGGAGATCTCCACCGCCGCCGCCAGACCGATCAGAACCGCTTCCCCATGCAGGTAATAACCGTAGCCGGTGGATGATTCCAGGGCATGCCCCAGGGTATGCCCGAAATTCAGGATACGGCGATGATCACTTTCCCGTTCATCCTGCTCCACCACCCGGCCCTTGAACTGTACAGAAAAAGCAACCGCCGGGATAACCGTTTCCGGGTCATTCTGCAAAATTCCATCCAGATTGGCCTGCAGCCACTCACAAAACCGGCGATTCCCGATTAGGGCACATTTGATTATTTCCGCCAGGCCGGCCCGGCGCTGCCGATCCGAAAGTGTGGCCAACAGGTCCGGATCAGCCGCCACCAAGTGCGGCTGATAAAAGGTGCCGATAAGATTTTTACCCCGCGGATGGTTCACCGCCACCTTGCCCCCCACACTGCTGTCCACCTGGGCCAGCAAGGTAGTGGGAACTGATACCAGGGGCACCCCCCGCATGAAGGTGGCCGCCACGAAACCGGCCAGATCGCCCACCACTCCTCCCCCCAAGGCCACCACCGGCGAATACCGGTCCAGCCCAAAATCCAGGGCCGCCTCGTAAAGCCCGGCCGCCTGGGGAAGGCTCTTGGATTGTTCCCCGGGAGGGATTGCTACCGTGTGCACGGTCCACCCCCCGCCGGAAAGGGATCGGCGGCAGCGTTCCCCGTACAGGTTGTCCACCTGCCGGTCGGTGATCAGCAGCGCCCGATCTGAAGTTGACCGGGAGCGCATCAGGGCCCCCAATTCATCCAGTATCGCGGGTTTTATAAAAACCCGGTAAGAGTGGCCGGCGCAGTTCACGTCCACTATCTGTTCTCGCTGAAACTCCATGTTGCAACCCTCCCGGATCACTCTTGCCGTTTCAAATTTTCCTTCATTGCGAACAGCCCCCTCCACCGCCCGACAGGTAGCGGCACAAATGTTCCCGGTAATATTTAAATCCTGCTTCCATTTCCTGCAGACAGTCTCCCGCAAATTTTTCCCGGAAGGCCACCGCCAATTCCCAGGCTACCGCCGCCTCCGCTACAATGGAGGCGGAAGGCACAGCGCAGACATCGGACCTTTCCGCGGCCGCCGGCGCCGCCTCCCCGGTGATTAGATCGATGCTGGGCAGGGGTGAAACAAGGGTGGGGATGGGTTTCATGGCCGCCCGGAGTACTAGGGGCTGTCCGTTGGTCATTCCCCCTTCCAACCCTCCGGCCCGGTTGGTGGGCCGAAAAACCCCGGTCAGGGGATGGGGGATGATCGGATCGTGAACCTGGGAGCCGGGTTTGGCGGCAACGGCAAACCCCTCCCCCAGCTCCACTCCTTTTATCCCCTGGATGCTCATCACCGCCCGGGCCAGGCGGCCGTCCAGACGGCGATCCCAGTGCACATGGCTGCCCAGCCCCAGGGGCGCCCCGACCACCTTTACTTCGAATGTCCCCCCCAGGCTATCGCCCGCCTGCCGGGCATGGTCAATAGCCTCCATCATCGCTTTCTCCGCCCCTGTGTCGGCACATCTTACCGGCGAGCACTCAATCTGTGACCCGGGCCAGGGTTCCCCGGGATCTTCCCGGGCCGCCTCCACGGAGCCAATGGAGAGCACCCGGCTGTAGACCAAAATCCCAAATTGCCCGAGCAGTGTCCGGGCCACGCTGCCTACAGCCACCCGGATCGCGGTCTCCCGGGCACTGGAGCGCTCCAGGATGTTGCGCAGATCGCGCTGGTTGTACTTGCCTCCTCCGGCCAGATCGGCATGTCCCGGCCGGGGCCGGACCAGCAGGCCGTCATCCGGGGGGGGCTCTCCTTCGGGAGCCATTTTCTCCCGCCAGTTTTCCCAATCCCGGTTGGAAATGGTCAGGGTCAAGGGGCTGCCCAGGGTCCGGTTAAAACGCAAACCGGACCGGATTTCCACCCGGTCCCGCTCCAGGGTCATCCTTGCTCCCCGTCCGTATCCCTGCTGGCGGCGGGCCAGATCGCGGTTTATTTCCGCCGCGGAAAGGCCCAGCCCTGCCGGCAGCCCCTCGATTATCGCCGTCAGACAGAATCCGTGGGATTCCCCGCTGCTCAAGTATCTCAACCGGTTTCACCCTCCTTTGACCTGCCTGCACCTCGGGTTTATGATCAGGCAGGTTGGTCAATCATTGGCCACGGCAACGATATCAAAAAAACGCCGCAGAGGCGTCTGTGCATAATTCATGTCCAAAAGCGGCTCCACCGTGATTACTCCAGATCAATGGAAATTTGACGGCGCCTGGAAAACCCGGTCAGTGTTTTGTAACCGGCCCGGCGCAGCAGCTCTGCCGCCTGCTTAAAATAACGGCCCACCTGCTCCGGGGCGTGGGCGTCGGAGCCCAGGGTAACCGGAACCCCCTCCCGAAAGCAGATTTCGAGGCAACGGAGGTCCGGATAAAATCGGTTTACCGGAGCATCCCGGCCGGCAGTGTTGAGCTCCAGACAGGTGCCGGTCTGCCTGAGAACCCGGGCGGTTTTTTCATAATATGTTTCCATTTCCGCCGCAGGCAGAACATATCCAAACTTTTTGATTATGTCCGCATGGCCGATAATGTCAAACAGCCCGCTGCGGCAGGCCTCCCAGATCAGGTTGAAATAGGCATCGTACAGGTCCCTCAGATTTTTAGCCCCATACTCTTTGGCCCGGGCGGGATGGGTAAAATCCCAGCCTTCCAAAAAATGCACCGAACCGATAATATAATCAAACGGGTGATCGGAGAGCCGATCGGCAATCACCGCGGTTTTTTCCGGCAAAAAATCAACCTCGGTTCCCAATCTGACTGTCAAATCGGGAAAAAGGCCCCCCAGACGGCGAACTTCGGCCACATACCCCGCCAGTTCCTCCGGCTCCATGGTTACCTTGTGCCGGGGGATATAGCCCAGCGCGCCCAGCGGAAAATGATCTGAAAAACCGATTTCTTTGAGACCTCTTTCCCGGGCCGCAGCCAGGTACTGATCGGGGGTACCGCTGGCATGGCCGCAAAGTGAAGTGTGAATATGATAATCGATCATGAATCTTCTCCCGCCAACAGGTTATGGAAGCAGGAGTAACGGCCGGTATGGCAGGCTACCCCTTCCCCCTGGGGGATAACCTTCACCAGCAATGTATCGGCATCACAATCATAATAGATCGCCTGCACTGCCATGATATTGCCTGAAGTGCCGCCTTTTAGCCAGTACTCCCGGCGGCTGCGGCTCCAGAACCAGGTTTTTCGGTCGCGAATTGTTCTTCGCAGCGATTCCTGGTTCATGTAGGCCACCATTAACACTTCCCGGGTACGGGCGTCCTGAATTACCGCCGGTATAAGCCCATCGGGGCCATAGTTGAGATCTTCCGGCTTCGAGGGAACCTGTTGATTATTGTTGTTTGCAGACATACCGGCCTCTTTTCCCAGGTCAATCCGCTGAACCTGTTATTTGTATCGCTTCGGTTAACGTCAGGCGGTTGGTATACAGCGCCTGCCCGATAATTACCCCTTTGATCCTTTCCCGGTAAATCTTAAGGGAAATTAGGTCTTCCCGGGAAGAGACCCCTCCCGCCACCAGCACGAAAAGCGAGGTATGCTTTAGAATATTTTCTATCCCCGGCAGATCCGGACCGTGCAATGTGCCGTCCCTCTGGATGTCGGTATACACAATTTCCCGGACCCCCCATTCCTCCACCCGCCGGGCCAGCTCAAGTGCATCCAGGTTCGAACTTTCGGTCCACCCCTTAACCGCAACCTTCCCCCGGCAGGAATCGATACTAATTAGAACACGGTCTCTGTGTTCCTCAACCAACTCCCGGGCCAGGTCCGGTTGTTCTACCGCCATCGTTCCCAAGATTACCCTCATGGCGCCCAGCTCCAGCGAACGTTCAAACGCCTCCCGGGAGCGGATCCCTCCCCCCAGCTGAAAGGAGATATTTACCATGCCGCCAATATTGGCAATAGCCGCGGCATTGAGTGAATTTCCGGTAATGGCTCCGTCCAGATCAACTATATGCAGCAGCTTGGCCCCCAGGTTTTCCCACTGCCGGGCCACCTCCGTGGGATCTGAGCTGAATACCGTTTCCCGGGCCGGGTCCCCCCGATACAGCCGAACACACTGCCCGCCGTGCAAATCTATGGCAGGTATAACCAGCATCTGTTTACCTCCAATCTAATCCAGGCAGCCCTTGGAAGAAAGAGGGCCGTTCAAACCGGATCTTGAAGAAGAAGCCGCGTCCATCGCCCTGCCGGCAGCCTTGAACACCGCTTCCATCAGGTGATGTTTGTTGAAGCCGTGTAGTGTTCTAAGATGAAGATTGAATCGCCCTTCATTGGCCACCGCTTGCCAGAATTCCCGAAACAGTTCCGGTTCCAGATCCCCGACCCTTCCCGGAGGAAGAACCACCTCGTAATGCAGGTAGGGACGCCCGGAAAAATCCACTACGGCCAGCGCCAGAGCATCATCCATGGGCACCACGCTGTGGCCATAGCGGTTTATCCCTTCCTTGTTTCCCAATACATCCTTCCAGGCCCGGCCCAGACAAAGCCCGATATCCTCCACCAGATGATGAAAATCCACCTCCAGATCACCGGCAGCCTTTACCTGCAGATCAAAAAAACCATGCCTGCACCATAGGGAAAGCATGTGTTCCAGGAACGGCACCCCCGTATCCAGGGTGCTCTTTCCGCTCCCGGAAATGGATAGCTCGAGCGTGATATCCGTTTCCAATGTTTTTCGTTTAATTTGTGCCCTGCGTTCCAAAATTTTCCTCCCTTATGGCCACTGCCCGGGCATGGGCCTCCAATCCCTCTTGGCGGGCAAAAACCTCTATGGCCGGCCCGGCCCCGGAAAGCGTTTCCGCCGTATAGTAAACAACTTGGGAATATTTAATAAAATCCATAACCCCCAGAGGTGAAGCGTAGCGAGCGGTGCCTCCGGTGGGCAGGACATGATTCGAACCAGCCCAGTAATCCCCCAGGGGAGAAGGAGAATGAGACCCCAGGAATATAGCCCCCGCATTTTTAAACCGGTCCAGATAGCGCCAGGGATCCGCAAGGTGCAGCTCCAGGTGTTCCGGAGCCAGTTGGTTGGCTATCTCCCAGGATTGCTCCCAAGTGTCCAGCAGTACAATCGCCCCATTGTCGCGCAGGCAGCGTTCCACCGTTTCTTTCCGGGGAAGTGAGGCCAGCTGTTGTCCCAGCTGCGCCAGAACCTGTTCCGCCAGCCGCCGGCTGGCGGTAACCAGAAATACCCGGGACATCAGATCATGTTCCGCCTGGGCCAGAAGGTCAGCGGCAATGAAAGCAGGATTGGCCTGCTCATCGGCGGCAATCAGCAGTTCACTGGGCCCGGCCAGCAGGTCAATCCCCACCTGCCCGAATACCTCTCTTTTGGCCAGAGTCACATAAATATTGCCGGGACCGACAATCTTGTCCACCCGGGGAACCGTCTTCGTTCCGTAGGCCATAGCGGCCACCGCCTGGGCTCCTCCTACTTTGAATATGTCTTTAATCCCGCACTCGCGGGCCGCAAACAATGTAACCGCATTGATCCGGCCGGTTTTGTCGGGAGGTGTACATAACAAAATCTGCTTTACCCCGGCCAGTGAAGCCGGTACCGCCGCCATTAAAACCGAAGAAGGGTACCCGGCAGTTCCCCCCGGAACGTAAATACCCGCTGCGGAGAGAGGTGTATAACGCTGACCCAGAAGAAGGCCCTCCCCGGATTCCCACCAGGAAGAGGGCAACTGGCGGCGGTGAAATTGTTCAATGTTATCCTTGGCCCGGCAGACAGCTTGTTTTAAATCGGGAGCAATCTTCTCACAAGCCCGGCTGATCTCATCGGCAGAAACCCTTAAATCTGAAAGCTCCGCCCCGTCCAGTGATCGGGCCAACTCGATCAGGACCGAATCTCCTTCCCGGCGCACCCGCTCAATGATCCGATCAACTACTGCTTTCTGTTCTACAAATTTATCCAAAAAAAAATGGCTTTCCTGCTGTTGTCGCTGAAATTGTTCGTAGGTGTAAATTGTAAGTGTCAATATGGCCACCGCTTTAACCCTGTATTATGCCGTATTTTATCACGCCCCTTTCGGCAGTGTCAATCCGGGAGGCGATACAACGGCCGATCCAATATAACGGGCGGACAAAATCGTCCGCCCCTACTTTTTCCCTTTTTTACGCCGCTTTACACACTCGGTCAATATGAATTCGATCTGAGCGTTAATGGAGCGAAAATCATCCTCCGCCCAGGCCGCCAGTTCTTTCCACAAAGAGGACGATATCCGCAGTAAAAGCTGTTTTTTCCCCTGATCTTGGCTTGCCATCTATCAATATCCCTTTTTTATTCCATCAATACAGGGATCCGCTGTTGACCACCGGCTGGGCGTCCCTGTTCCCGCAGAGGATGACCAGCAAATTGCTGACCATGGCCGCTTTGCGCTCCTCATCGAGCTGCACAATATCGTTTTCGTTGAGCTTGGTCAGCGCCATCTCCACCATGCTCACCGCCCCCTCCACGATCATCTGCCTGGCGTCGATTATGGCGGAGGCTTGCTGCCTCTGCAGCATGGCCGCGGCAATTTCCGGGGCGTAGGAAAGATGGGTTATTCTGGCTTCCAGGATCTCCAATCCGGCCATGTCCACTTTTGATTGAATCTCCTCCCTCCCTAGTTTTGCAGTTGCATGACCAACCCAATCACCAGTTAGGCCAATAACATT
>CAZPFS010000034.1:0-19353 GCA_964585925.1 uncultured Syntrophomonadaceae bacterium
GAAGCCCTGGATGCCCTGGCACTACACAGGATTAACCCGATTTCACCCAAAGCCGGCATGACATTGGGTGAACTTTACGAAGAATGGTCTGCTGGCAAGTATAAAAAAATATCGAAGTCCACAGAAAACAATTACAGGGCAGCCTGGATATATTTGCAGCCCATAGAGCGCGCCAAAGTCAAAGACATCAGAACATCGCATTGGCAAAGCATACTCGAGGGCATTAAGGGCAAGGAACTCAGCCGGTCCACGGCACAAAAAGTTCGCACCTTAGCGGTCCAACTTTCCGATCATGCCCTTAAGAACGACATTATCGGAAAAAATTATGCCAAGTTGATAGACATGCCAAAATTTGAAAAGGCAAAAAAAGTACGTTTCACTGATTTGGAAGTAAAAAAGCTTGAGGCTGCTGCCGCGGCTGGCATCCCCTGGATCGATACGGTTCTCATTCTGATCTACACCGGTATGAGGATCTCCGAAATGCTGCGCCTAACGCGGTTCAGCGTAGATCTGGATTTACAGCTGATCACCGGTGGGATTAAGACAGACGCCGGCAAGGACCGGATCGTGCCCATTCACCCGAAGATCGGGCCTTATGTGAGGGCTTGGTATGACCGGGGTGGTAACAAGCTCATCTGCCGAGAAGACGGCTCTGGCATGACTGCGAACTACTACCGAAAAAAATACTATTATCCTGCTTTGGGGGCCGTAGGGGTTCGTCAACTGGTCCCCCATACCTGCCGCCATACCTTCGGAAGCATGGCCGCCGAGGCAGGGGTGGACACCCTCTACATTCAGCAGCTTATCGGCCACACAGATTATGCCTTCACCGCAAATGAGTACACCCATCCGGCCATAAAGGCGCTACGGGAGGCAATAAATAAGCTGTAAACTGGATCTTTTTATGTGGCTGTTTTGTTAGTTGTGAGTTAGTTACAGAGGCCACTTTTCCCCTTTTTAGACCTATTCCCAAGAAAAATCAAAAACCCTGGGAGGCCTTAATATTGTTGACTTCCTAGGGTTTTATTTGGTGGGGACGAGAGGATTTGAACCTCCGACCTCTTGAATGTGAGTCAAGCGCTCTCCCCCTGAGCCACGTCCCCGTATTCGAATGAAGCCCGCAACATTATTATACCAACAGGAGAATCAATGTCAACAAACACCGTTCCGGGCCTAACGCCACCAAATGATGATGGTTTCCCTCCTAAACAGGCGTACCGCCGCTCTTAACAGCAGCAGATCAAGAATAAAAAGGCCCGCACTCAATCCCAGAGCAGACAGGGGGGTCAACCAGATCAAACCGGCAATCTGGGCCCCAATTAGTAAAAGCAGCGGGAAAATAACAATTATCACCAGATTCTGGGCGCTTCGGAAATCTTTGGCCCGTGATGAACCGATTAGGCCCAGCAAAAAGCTCAGTCCGGTCACCGCGGGGTTGAGCAACAAAAAAGACACCAGCCAGGAATGGCTGAACACCACCAGCCCGATCAGTTCCTCCCAACCCATCACCGCCACTCCGGCCGGGAATAGCAGGGCGCAGATCCAGGTAATGATCACTGCCGGTATGGCTCCCGACAGGGCTTTGCCCAGAAGCAGCTCTCCGGTCCTGACGGGAGTAGCCAGCAGCGGCTCCAGACTTCCGGACAGCTTTTCCTCCACTATGCTGAAGGTCGTCAAATTCACGGTAATCATCAAAGGAATCAATAGCAGGTAGAGGTTGAATTGTGTAAACAGCAGCAGCAACAGGCGGTGATCGGAGGGCAACTCCGCCGACGCCGGCAGGGAAACCGAAAGATTATGAAGAGCATTTGCCACCAACCGGCTTGAAAGCATGCTCTCCGTGCCGAAACGGCTGATCAGCCATACATAGACCAGCCCCTGAATCAATATCACCAATGGAAGAATGGTCAGCATCAGAACGCTATTGGCATCGCTAAATGTTACCTGCCACTCTTTTCTTATTATATTTACAATACGACGGACCTTCATCGTCTTTTCTCATTTCCCCGCATCAGGTTAAGATAAACTTCCTCCAGGGAACGCTCTTTTTCCATGATCCTGATCACCTTTCCCCCGGATTGTACTATTTCCCGAACAAGCTCCGGCAGTTCCCCTGTTTCCGCTAGTTTTACCACCAGCCGTTCTCCCTGGTGTTGCCAACCTTTTACAAAGGGCAGCCTCCTCAAAGTTTCCAGTACGGCCGCGGTTACCTTCTCCAACTCAATCCATACTGTAATGCTAAACAGCCGGCCACGCAGTTTCGCCGGGGTATCCAACGCCAGCAGATGAGTGCGGATAATGGCTATCCGGTGACAGAGACGTTCCGCTTCGGAAAGGTTGTGTGTGGAAAGAAATATGGTTCTCCCTTCCAGGCTCAACCTGTTTATAAACCCCCTGAATTCCTCAGCAGTTTCGGGATCAAGCCCGACTGTAGGCTCATCCAAAAACAACACTTTCGGCTCCGGCAGCAGCGCTCTGGCCAGGGCCAGTCTCTGTTTCATTCCCCGAGAAAAACTGCCCACCTTTTCCCCCCGGTAATCCCAAAGACCCATGAGTTTAAGGTATTTTTCCACCTGGGCTGCCGTATTGTTTAAATTGAAGTAAAACCCGGCATAGAATTCCAGGTTTCGCCCGGCGCTCAGACGATCGTAAAAGCCCGGCGTTTCGGTAACAAGGCCGATGATCTCATGAAGTTCTTCGGCCTGCAGGTCGGTTCTGTAACCGGCCACTACCGCATGGCCGGAGGTGGGAGAGATTATTCCGGATAATATACGAATAACAGTAGTTTTCCCGCCGCCATTGGGGCCCAAAAATCCGAAAATCTCTCCCTTCTCAACTTCCAGGGTCAGATCTTCTACCGCCACCTTTGAGCCATATTTTCGGGTCAAATTATAGGTTTCAATCACCGGCATTTGACAGATCATCCCCGAATATTTTGATCCCGGGTTCCGGGTATACAGATTCTTTTTTTGGCTTTGCCCAAATTATAACAGGGGGCCTCCGTACTGCCAAGTCCGGAATATAAATCAATTCCCAATATTGCATTACTTGTTGAACACACCTCCTTCCCAAATGTACATATGAACTGAATGAGGATGAAAGATTTCAGTGTTGGGATGTTGTATCAGAAACAGGATAAAAGGAATTTGGCAGAAATACAGAGAAAAGAAACGGGAGGCGGCCCTGAACCGGCTCATATCGAAAAAATAACGGTATTTTTAAAGGGGGGGTACCGATGCTGATCATTGATCGTATTGAAGGGGATT
This sequence comes from uncultured Syntrophomonadaceae bacterium, assembly GCA_964585925.1. GTDB lineage: Bacteria > Bacillota > Dethiobacteria > DTU022 > DTU022 > JAAZLS01. The sequence continues at coordinate 3,267 of CAZPFS010000034.1, forward strand.
GGGCAGTGGTGGAACACGGTACACTGAGCTTTAAATTGCCCCTTTCTTTGCTTCCCAAACAGGTTCGGGAGGGCGACATAATCAGCCTGCGGACAGCCATTCTTGATGAGAAAACCCGGAAAAGGGCTGAAGATATAAACCGCCTGTCGAACGAGTTGTTTGAATAAAAACAAGACAAATTACGGCTGTCTCAAACCGGTGGCTGGATCGCGGCAAACAAATTTTCACCCAAGTTCGAGGTATCGCCCAATGAAGAAAAGATCTCTCTACCTGATACTGATCATTGTCCTGTTATTTGCTGTTGGCAAGATTTATGACCCCATCGATTTGTATTTGGATCATGTAGAATTCTGGGGAATAGATTCGAAAAAGCATACTGAAGGCGAGCTTGGAAGTTCGGATCCGACAATATTTCCCGGGAAATTATCCGTTCACTTTCTGGATGTCGGACAGGGGGAGGCGATTTTTGTATTATTCCCCCGGGGTCAAACCATGTTGGTGGATGCCGGCGACAGCGAAGCAGGCCCCTTTGTCATTTCTTATCTCCGAAAAAGGGGTGTTCAGCGGATCGATTTTTTGGTAGCCACTCACCCCCACCAGGATCATATCGGTGGAATGAGCCGGGTAATATCATCATTTGAGATCGGCAAGATATTTATGCCCAGAGCAACTCACAACACTGCCACCTTCGAAAACCTTCTGCGGGAAATTCAATCCGCAGGCAAAAAGATCACCCCCTGCAAAGCCGGAGCGGTAATACTGGAAGACGAAAATCTGCAGGTGGATTTCGTGGCGCCGGTAGGCGACAGCTACTCGGAACTCAATAATTATTCGGCAGTAATATACATAAAATATGGGCAGACCTCATTTTTATTGACCGGAGATGCCCAGGCGGAATCAGAGCAGGAAATGATCAGCTCCGGCAGGCCGCTTCAGGCCATGGTGCTGAAGATAGGACATCATGGCAGCCACACCTCGACCACCCTGGCGTTCCTGCGGGCGGTATCCCCGGCCTATGCTGTTATTTCTGCAGGCGCAGGAAACAGTTTCGGCCATCCCCACCCGGAAACCCTGCGCAAACTGGCCGAAAGAAATGTCGTCACCTACCGCACCGATCGGGACGGCACCATTGTGTTCGCCTCTGACGGGGATTCGCTGTCACTTACCAAGGGCAATCCCTGAAGAGACAATTAAAGATGGAATAATGGCCGTAAAAGCGCAAATATTATAATTACCGCTTGATTTTTTACCGTTTATTCATTAAACTTGGTACGCTCGTATAATCTGGTGAAAGTATGGAAACCTTCCGATGGCATCCGGTCTGGGAGATTATAAATACTTCCCAGGACGGGTAATACAATCTCTTGGAGGTTTTTTGATGTTTGTCGACAAGACCCTGACCTGTAAAGATTGCGGGCGTGAATTTTTGTTTACTGTTTCTGAACAGGAGTTTTACGCCGAAAAAGGTTTTGAAAATGAACCCGGCCGCTGTCCGGAATGTCGGGCAGCCAGAAAAGCACAGAACAGATCATCCAGAGGCGGTTATGATCGCGGGCCCCGCCAGATGTACCCTGCCGTATGTTCCTCTTGCGGGAAAGAAACCACCGTGCCGTTCCAACCCAGCGGAGACAAGCCGGTGTACTGCCGGGACTGCTATCAGGCAAGGAACCCCAATAACCGGTAGACCGGGCCCCTCCCGAAATAGGTTTGATTAGCGTTGTCAGTGACAGGATTAATATCCTGTCACTTTTTTGCCTCGGCGCGCCCACACAGGTCAAATTGCCTCCTCCCAACTACCACTTTTTCTTTCCATTTGTCTGTTCGATAATAGATCACGTTGAAAAACATGCCGAACAGCCAGCCGACGGGAGTCCCCCACCATATTCCATCCGAACCAAACCGGTGTGACAGAATTGATGCCGCGGGTACGCGGATCAGCCATAGTGAAAAGACAGTGGAAATAAGCGGAATGAGGGTATCCCCGGCTCCTCTGATCACTCCGGTGGTGGTGAAGGCTACCGAAAATACCACATAAAACGAGCCGACGATCAGCAGATAGCGAGCCCCGATTTCGACAACCTGAAGATCTGAATTAAACAGGGATATCAATTCCCTGCCGAACAAAATCGCGACCAAAGTCATCAACACCGAAATTGTCACCGACATGAGCAATGCCGCCAGATACCCTTTTTTAACCCGTTCCGGTTTATTTCCACCCAGGTTCTGTCCAACAAACGAGGAGAGAGCCGCGGAAATATTTATGGCCGGCATGGAGGCAAAAGATTCGATCCCCGTGGCTGCGGTATAGGCCGCGGCCACCGCTGTCCCGAATTCATTGACCACCCGGAACAGAGCCATAAAACCGGAACCCACCAGCATTTGCTGAATTCCGGTAGGAAGCCCAATCCTGATGTTCAACGCGAAAATATCCCAATCGAATTGCATTTGCTGTAGTTTAAACACAAAAAGTTCCCGGGTGTGGTTTAAATAATAAAAACCTATCACGAATGAAAGAGCCTGGGCGATTATAGTAGCCCAGGCGGCACCGGCCACTCCCCAATGGAATACCATAACAAACAACAAATCCAGCGCAATATTTACCACGGTGGAAATTATCAAAAAATATAAAGGAGTTTTTGAATCACCCAACCCCCTCAAAATTGCACTGATGGAATTGTACCCGAGGGTGGCGGCAATGCCCATGAAAATGATGTTCAGGTACTGCTTGGCCAGGGGAAAAACATCTGCCGGGGTTTTTAAAAGGATCAGTATAGGCCCGCTAAATAGCAAGCCCAGTGCGGTTATCACTACCGCCGATACCAGCAGAAATATATAAGCGGTATCAATCGTTCTTTTTACTCTTTTCATATCCCGGGCGCCATAATACTGGGCAATCAAAATGGTTGTGCCCATGCCAACCCCCATGATCAGGGAAACCAGCAAAAATATGACCGGGAAACTGACCCCCACCGCGGCCAATGCCCCTTTACCCAGTACCCTGCCCACGATTATGCCGTCCACCGAAGTATATAGTTGTTGGAATATGTTGCCGATCAGCATTGGCAGAGCAAAATAAAAAATTTGTTTTGCCTCGCTGCCGGTAGTTAAATCGTTCATTCGATTATCCCATTCAATTGATCTTTGAACCCTAGCGCATTATACCTGTGCAGAACGTTCCGCCTCCGGAATTTTTAAAGCGTAAAGTTCCCGGGTGTGAATCCCCTATAGATTAAACCATTGATTATTATACCCTATGGACAAGATTTTGTCTTTTTTAAATAGTCCCAACCACCAACACCGGCCACTGGAGCTTCCTATTCAAATGTTATAAAATAAAGGGAGCATAAACCCCGGGGAAAGGCAAAAATGATCAAAAAAACAAAAAAGGCATTGATCACTGGGGCGGTGATCTTGGCCGCGTTGATAGTTTTCATTCATAGCAGCAACAACCGGATCCAGGTCTGCCGCTACCATCTGCAGACAGAGAACCTTCCGGAGTCATTTCAGGGATTCAAGATTGTCCATATCGGGGATCTTCACGGCAAAGAATTTGGAATAAATAATCACAAGCTGGCCCTGATAATTGAAAAACAAAAACCCGATATCATTTTGGCCACCGGTGATATGATCAATTCCGGGGGAGACGGAGGGGGCGCCTTTATCGGCCTGCTGAGGGAGTTGAACGGGATCTGCCCCATATATTGCTCCCTGGGCAACCATGAACAGATTCTTTACAACAGGGATCAATCCGGGGGAAGGAAGATCCTCGATCTTTTTTGGGAACAGATCCGGGAAGCCGGGGGCACTCTGCTGGATAATCAGCAGGTTGATCTGTATCTGGGAGGCGGCTCCATAACGATCTATGGATTTACTTCCGCCCTCTACCACTACACGGGTAGGGATAGTGCCCGCTGGGAGGGCGCAGACCTGAAAGTGGACTTTATTGAGGAAAAATTGGGAAGCCCGGAGCAGGACCGGTTCACCATATTGCTGGCCCATAATCCGAAATATTTTGCGGAATATGCCGCCTGGGGCGCCGACGTGATCTTTTCCGGCCATGTTCACGGCGGTGTAATCAGGTTACCCTTTTTGGGCGGCCTGTTCTCGCCCGACATCACCTTGTTCCCGGAATATCATGCCGGAATGTACAGTCTGGGAGAGGTCAAAATGCATGTCACCCGTGGCCTCGGTAACTCGGTAATACCGGTACGTTTCCTGAACCGACCGGAGGTTGCGGTAATCGAACTGAACGTCGCACCCTAAGCAGCTAAACTTGCACGCAATAAATAATAAATCAGCCGGGTCTATCCTTCCCCCCGGCTGATTCCGCCTCCACGGCAATCTGCCGCAGTTCCCGTATTACCTGGTAAAAGGGATCGGAATCCCAATCCACCGGGTACAGGTTGGAACGAATGGATTCCAATTTGAGGATAAGATCTGAAATTTTTTGGGCATAAGAATTATCCATTTTTCTCCTCGCGCTGGCAATCTTCAGATTTATTTTATGCAGGCGTCACCCGGGAAGTCCCTTTGTTTTCTGCACCGAAAATTTGAAAACAAACAAAATGTATATCAGCCAGACGTGATAAATTAATTCCACTATTATTTAAGGTCCAATAGATTACGACAGTATTACGACAAGCTTCCCCTTAATCCTGCCTCGAAATCTTCAAATAACTTCACCTTCCGAAACCTTCACGGATAATATTTTGCGGACAGGAGACAAACCTGAAACGCCTTAAAGCAAAGCGGAAAGAATGGTCGATAATTGTCAATCCGGACTGTCAATTCATTAAGCTCCCCGAGCCGGACGCATTGACATGTTTCGCCCCCCGTCGATATAATTACGATGGTTGCTTAAAATATAAATATTACCGTCATATTCTGTCAGACAAGGAGGCCATATCCATGTTCGTTTATTCTGCTCCATTACTGTCAATCGCCGGCGATTTGCACCGGGAGACATCAGATCTTAAACAATTTATTGCTGAACTATGCAAACATATTGAAAGTGTAGAACCCGAAGTGCAGGCCTTTCTTCCGGAGGCGGGGCGTAAAGATCGGTTGTTGATGGAAGCAGCCGCCCTGACAAAACGTTATCCCAATCCGAACGGGCGACCTCCTTTGTACGGAATCCCGGTGGGGATAAAAGATCTGTTGAGAGTTGAAGGCTTCTCCACCCGGGCCGGTTCACATCTGGATCCCTCCCTGTTTATAGGGCCGGAAGCTGATTCTGTAACGTTATTGCGGCAAGCCGGAGCGCTGATCTTGGGAAAAACAGTAACTACCGAATTTGCTTACTTTGAACCCGGACCCACCCGAAACCCTCATCACCTCGGGCATACCCCGGGCGGTTCCAGCAGCGGATCAGCGGCGGCGGTGGCTGCTGGAATGTGCCCCCTGGCCCTGGGTACTCAAACCATGGGCTCGGTAACCCGCCCCGCGTCCTTTTGCGGAGTTGTAGGATTCAAACCCAGCTATAACCGCATTCCCTCGAAGGGACTGGTGTATTTTTCCCCCTCCCTTGATCAAATAGGGCTGTTTACACAGGATCTGGCGGGAGCGGAAATCGCGGCATCGGTTCTTTGCCGGAATTGGCGTCCGGTGGATGATTCACTCGGAAAACCGATCCTGGGTATTCCCGAAGGGCCGTATTTGGAGCAAGCCGGGCCTGAGGCTGGAGAAGCATTTGAGCAGCAAATTTCCCGGTTGATCGGGGCGGGGATAAAAGTTAAAAAGGTGCCTGTGTTGGATGATGTTAAATCCCTGGCCCACAAACACAGGCGTTTGGCCGCAGCGGAAATAGCGGCTGTTCACGCCCCTTGGTTTTCCCGTTATCGGGAACAGTATCGACCCCGCACCGTGCAGATCATATTGGAAGGGTTTGAAATACCGGAAAAAGAATTGAGGGAAGCCCGGCAAGGGCAATGTGAACTCCGCAGCCGCCTGGAAGAACTTATGCGGAAAACAGGTATAGATCTTTGGGCCGCCCCCTCCACCAGAGGTCCCGCCCCGGAAGGCATCGCCTCTACCGGGGATCCGGCGATGAACCTGCCCTGGACCTACGCCGGACTGCCCACGATCACCATTCCAGCCGGCAAATCAAAAAATGGTATGCCCCTGGGGCTGCAGTTAATCGCCGCCTACGGAGCCGACGAGAAACTGCTTGCCTGGACCCGCCCGGTATCCGGTTATTTGACTTGATCCTATTTCAACGCCGGCTGTCGGCGGTTCGCATTTATTTCGGATATCCCGGTTGCCGGGAAAGAACCTCCTGCTTCAGCAGTTCGAGTTTTGCTTCTGCCTGTTCGGCCGTACCGGCCCCAACCGAGAAATAGATCTTTACCTTGGGCTCGGTTCCGGAAGGACGGATGCAGAACCAGGCCCCACTTTCAAGGAGGTAGTACAGAACCCTGGCGCAGGGCAACTCCAGGGGATATTCCCGCCCGGTCAGGAGATCCCAGGATTTGCGCGCGCAGTAGTCCCTTTTCTGGATCACCTTTTCCCCGGCCATCTCCGCGGGGATTTGCTGAAAAGCCTCCATCAGTTTTTCGGCCCGACCCATCTCCTTCAATTCGATGGAGACCAGATCATCGTAAAAATATCCATATTTCCGGTAGAGATCGTCCAGCACCTGAAACAGGTTTCTCCCCCGTTCCTGATGATAAGCGGCCATCTCGGCGATCAGAAAGGAGGCTCCCACTGCATCCTTGTCCCGTCCGAAAGTTCCCGCCAGGAATCCGTTGCTCTCCTCATAGCCAAAGAGAAACCGGTACTCTCCGGTCTCTTCAAATTCCCTGATCTTGTCACCGATATATTTGAATCCGGTCAGAGTCTCGATGGTTTTTACCCCGTATTCCGCAGCGATCTTGTCGCCCAGATTCCCGGTAACGATGGTTCTGATCAGGACCCCGTTTGAGGGCAGCTCCCCGCGTTCGTACAACCGGCTCAAAATATAATCTATCAGCAGCGCACCGATCTGGTTTCCGGTCAGGTGTCCGTAGTCGCCGGAAAAATTACGGGCGGCACAGCCCAACCGATCACCGTCGGGATCGGTACCCAGAACCAGATCTGCACCCCGACGACGAGCCAGTTCCAGGGCCAGTTTAAAGGCTGCCGGATCCTCCGGGTTGGGGACCTTGACCGTGGCAAATTCGGGATCGGGGGACATCTGCTCCTGCACCACCGAAAGATCTATATACCCGGCGGCCCGCAGAAGACCGGGGATCAGGGAGGCCCCGCTGCCGTGCAGCGGGGTATAGATCACCTTCAACCGCTGACGCGGGTTTGACAGTGAAAGAGATTTAACCGCCTCCAGGTAAGCTTGGTCCAGATCCTGGCCGATCAGCTCCAACCGCCCCGCCGACTGCGCCTCCTCGAAACCGGTGCTCTGAACATCATCAAAAAGATCCACAGAAGCAATGGATTCCATCAGACGATCGATCATCGGGGGAACCGCCTGCCCTCCGTCGGGCCCATAAACCTTGTATCCGTTGTAAATCGAAGGATTGTGGCTGGCGGTAATCACGATTCCGGCAGCACAACCCAGCCGGCGGACCGCAAAGGAGAGTTCCGGAGTGGGCCGGGGGTTATCAAATAAAAAAACCTTGATCCCGTTGGCAGCCAGCACCAGGGAGGCCTCTACCGCAAATTCATGAGAATTGCGCCGGGTATCGTAGGCAATCGCCACCTTTTTAGCCCGTCCGGCGAAAACGTCTTTTTGCAGATAATCGGCCAGGCCCTGGGTAGCCCGGCGCACTATATAGCGGTTTATCCGGTTTGTGCCGGGGCCGATTACTCCCCGCATGCCCCCGGTTCCAAATTCCAGCTCACAACCAAAACAACTGCAGATCTGATCCGGATCGTCGGCCATCTTTTCCAGCTGGCTCCTGGTGACGGGATCCAGACCGGGGCAGGCCAGCCAGCGCCGATATTGTTCCTCCGGAGGAATCTCTCCCCCCGGCACACGGCCAAAATCATCTTCATAGCGGATAATATCATCTTCTCCCAGGTAATCGCCATTTTGAATTTCAATCACCTCCAGCTCTTTATCCCCCGTGTTTTCCAGGCGGTGTTTGGCGGCGCAGGAAATAAAGGCGGCCTCACCGGTTTCAAGGCGTTTTTTCTGTTCGCCAACGGTCACCAGAGCCTCCCCCGCCACTACTACCCAGTGTTCCGAGCGGAAGCGGTGGCTTTGCAAGCTCAGGCGTTTTTTGGGCAAAACCCGGATCTTTTTCACCTGGTAGATCTCCCCTTTGGCCAGGGTGGTGAAACTTCCCCAAGGCCGGTTTACGGTGGGGTGCCTTATATATTCCGGTGTGCGGTTTTCCTCCAGTTCCGCGGTGAGCTCCCGAACCTGTTGGGCTTGCTCCCGGGAGCAGACCAGCAGGGCATCGTCACTATCCACCACAATTAGATTGTCCAGACCCACTGCCCCTACCAGACGGGAACCGGAAAGAATCAGGCTGTTTCGGGTGTCCCGCGCCAAAATTCTGCCCCGGCAATAGTTGCCGCGATCATCCCTGGGCATTACCTGGTAGTAAGCTTCAAAGCTGCCCATATCGCTCCAGCCGATGTTTGCGGGGATAACCGCCACTCCCGCCGTCTTTTCCATGATCCCGTAATCTATGGAAATCGATTCCAGATTTTCATATATTTTATCCAACTCCGGTTCCTTCGCCCAATCAATTCTGTCCAGAAGCCCGGCCATCTCCGGCAGATGACGCCTGTAGGCAGAGATCAGGGCCTCCACCCGGAAGACAAACATGCCGCTGTTCCAAAGAAAACAGGGATCTTTCAAATACTCTTCCGCCCGCACCCGATCGGGCTTCTCAACAAACTTTTTCACCTGAAAAACGTTTTCATCCAGGGGATCGCCTTTGCAGATGTAGCCATAGCCCGTTTCGGGATAAGCAGGGACAATTCCAAAAGTAACCAACCCGTACCTTCTGGCCGCCTGCTCCCCGGCGGTCAAAAGGGCGGTGAATTCTTTCCGGGAGGGAATCAGGTGATCCGAGGGAAGAACCGCCATTATGGTCTCCGTTCCCCGGGTGCTGGTGAGATACCAGGCCGCCAGGCCGATGGCCGGAGCAGTATTGCACGCGCGGGGTTCGCAGAGCACCGTTACCTTTTTGGGGTTCAGATTCAGGGCGGTGAGCTGGCGGCAAATTTCCCCTTCCTGGGGGGCATGGGTAACAATTATTATATTCCGGTCCTTGATCACGGGCCTGACCCTGGCCACGGTTTCCTGAAACAAGGTTCTTTCACAATCGTCAAGAAGGAGATATTGTTTGGGAAATTCCTCCCGGCTCAGGGGCCAGAGTCTGGTTCCGCTTCCGCCGGATAAAATTACGGCATACATTCCTGGGGATCACCGCCTTTATCGCTTTGTCTGAATCAGCCGCCTCTCCCGTCCGAATCGCCGGCCGCCGCTTCATTAAGCCGGATATATCCCTGATAGGAGGCCAGATGCATACGGTGCAGCGCCAATAGCAGCGACACTGTGGATTCCGCCCCTTGGTTCTGATTTATCCCGCCCGGCTGCAGCCCATCGTAACAACCTCCGCTGGTAAAATCTATCAAGGGCTGATTGATATCATTAATTCCTGTAAACCAGTTGAAAGCCCATTCCATGGCTGCTTGCCAGCGTGATTCCCCGGTAGCCAGATAGGCCTGGTAACAAGCCTCAACCAGGGCCGCTGCATCCAGCGGCTGCTGATCGAACTGTGCTTTTTCCGCGCCGCGCCGGTACCAACCGTTATTGCCCACCAAGGAGAGCTGCCCCCCACCGGAATCAGTCTGGATGGAGATCAGCCAATTCAAGCTCTGCAGGCCGGTTTGCAGTAATTTTTCATCCTGCAGGTATCTGCCGGCGGCAATCAGAGCCTGTGGAATGCGGGCGTTATCATAGGTCACAAGTTCCTCCAGCCAATACCAGTCGGTGCCTGCGTAAAAGGCGAATTGCTTGCGCAGACGCTCGCCAAGCATTCCCACCAACGCCCGCACCTCTGGATCACCACCAAAACTTTTCAAATAATAAAGTGCCCCTATAACGGAAAAAGCCCAGGACCGGGGGGAAGTGAAACAGGACAACCCCTGCAGGCACTGCTTGAATAATCGAGTTACCAGACCCTGCAACGCCTCTACAGGAGGGTAATTGATGACATACCCCAGGGCCCAGACCGTGCGTCCGTGACAGTCCTCCGAACCCGCCTCCTCGTCCCAGCGGCGATGGTAGGGTAAAAAATTTCGCATTCTGCCGGTTTCCGGATTGAAAGCGTGTAACAGATAACCGAGATAGGTGCGGAATAAAGGCAAGACGGATTCATCCTTGAACAGGCGCCAGTTCATGGCGATTACGATCAAAGCCCGGGCATTGTCATCGCTGCAATACCCGTATTTACGGTCCGGCACCGTGTACAGCGCATGTTGGTTCAGACCCGTGTCGTCCGTCATTGCAAACAGGTGATCCAGCTTTATCTCCGGTAAAACCTCACACCTGGTTACCCCCAGGTTCCGCCCCGGCGGCTTAATGGTTCGGCTATAACCCTGTAAGGCCTTTTCAAAGCAGGTGGCATATTTCAGGGCCACCTCCTTCCAGATCATCTGCCGGCCGTACTGGTAAGCCTGCTTTCTCAACCGGTTGCGCATGCTTTCATTCCCTATCAAGTTGATCAGCGCTTCCGCCGTGGCCCCGCTGTCCCGAAAAGGCACCAGGCAGCCGCGCCCCTCTTCCAGAAGTTCCCGGGCATACCAATAAGGGGTGGAGACAATCGCTTTGCCGCAGGCCAAGGCATAAGCCAGGGTCCCCGAGGTGATCTGATCCTGATTGACATAAGGGGTGAGATAGATGTCGGTGGCTACCAGGAATTCAATAAGCCGTTCCAGGGGAACGTATTGGTTGTAAAAAGAGATATGGTTTTGCAATCCCTTTTCCCGGACCAGATGCTCCAGGTGATGGCGGTACTGTTCGCCATAGCGCCGCTTGACCTCGGGATGAGTGGCCCCCAGCACAATATAGAGCACTTCCGGGTATTTTTTCGCCACCTTTTCCATGGCGGCAATAGCATACTCGATCCCCTTGTTCGGCCCGAGCAGACCAAAAGTAAGAAGCAGGGTTCTTCCCTCCACCTGGAACCGCTCTTTATAGAAGGAAGAATCCAGAAAAGGAATATCCGGAGCTCCATGAGGAATCATCACGATCTTCGATTCGGGAATATCATAAATTTTTTGCAGAAGTTGCACCGCCATCTGCGCCTGCACCACCACCAGGGCAGAGTGCCGGCAAATGGAAATCAGGGTTCTTTTCTGCCCGGGGGTTGGTTCAGCCAGTATGGTATGAAAGGTGGTTACCACCGGTTTGTCCAGCCCGCGCAGCAGATAATTGATATAGTTGCCGTCTTCCCCGCCAAAAATACCGAACTCATGCTGCAGGCAGACCACATCGGCCGGCGAAACATTGATAAAGTCAGCTGCCTGCCGGTAATCACCGCGGTGTTGATCCCTGATATGAAAACTCACCTCGGGACCGTAGTTGTAGCCCTGAGAGCTGTTATTCAGGGCGATCAGCTCAAAATACCCCGAATCAGAGTTATGGCTTCCCTCAGAATAAAGTTTCTTGAAATTATCCGTGAGATCATATGTATACGTGGCAATGCCGCATCTTCTAGGGGGATAGGTAGAAATAAACGCAACTTTTAAAGGCTTGAACAACCCACTGATCAGCATGGCCTCACCTCCTCCTGATCTTCAACCGTTTATATCCCTTTTTTTCTATTTTTCCCTGATTTAAGTATTAACATATAAACCTCCAGATAACGCCTGACCATTACCTCTACCGAAAAATTGGCCTCCACCCATTCCCGGCAGCGCCGGCGGGGAAGATTTTCCAACAGGGGCAGGCACTGCAACGCCTCCTGGGGGTGCTCCACCAAAAAACCGGTCTCCCCGTGGCGGATCAGTTCTCCCATGGAACCGCGGTTCATAGCGATCACCGGGGTGCCGCAAGCCATTGCCTCCACCACGCTTATTCCAAAGGGTTCATTAAAATTGATCAGATGGAGCAGGGCCCGCGCCCCCCCCAGCAATGCCCCTTTATCCGCCGGGCCCACCGATCCGATATATTTTACCCGTTCACCGTCCAGATAGGGAGCTACCAATCGGTCAAAGTACTCCTGATCCTGGATAATTCCGGCAATGATCAGCGGCAGATCGGCTTTGCAGGCCAACTGGATTGCCTCATAAACCCCTTTGTCCCGGTGGATCCGGCCGAAAAAAAGGAGGTATTCCCCCAATCCGGCGGTAAAGGGATATTCCTCCACCGGTATTCCGTGGTAGACAGTGGCGCAGTAGTCAAGCCCGGGGTGCCGATCGGCATCACTGATGGAAACATAATGCACCTTCCGGTTGTATTTTTGATAGACCGGCAAGATCCGGGGCGATGAAAACCCATGTATGGTGGTCACCACCGGGGTAGAGATCAGGCCCGAATAGGTCAGCGGTAAAAAATCAAAGTGATTGTGAATCAGATCATAGTGATCGGCCTCCTCAAAAAGGGCCGCTATATGCAGGCATTCCCACACCTTGGGATCCAGCTCAGGATCCTCCGCATAGGGGCGGGGGGCCACGGAACGAAGCCGGGCAACGGTCTGTGAATCGGCGGTGGCATAAAGGGTAACCTCCACCCCTTGCCCTGCCAGTCCCTCTGTGAGCCAGCTGACCACCTGTTCCCAGGGCCCGTAATGCCGGGGCGGTGTGCGCCAGGCAATGGGGGACAGCATCGCAATTTTCATGCTATACCAACTCCACTTCCTCCTCAGACAGGCGGACTTTCCAGTAGATAACTTACCAGCTCCTCCAGTCTGGCCGTGGCCAGGCAAACCGTGGAGTCAGCCGCTCCGTAATATATGAACAATTCCCCGGTAACCGGGTTCAAAACCGTCCCGGTAGGAAAGGTCACCCCGGGAACATCCCCCACCCTCTCGTAGGGTTCCCTGGGACCGAACACCCATTCTTCGCTCCGGCGGATAATTTTCCAGGGCTGATCCAGATCGAGCAGGGCCAATCCCACCCGGTACAGGCTTCCCGATACGGTCATCCGCACCCCGTGGTAAATAATCAGCCATCCCTCTTTGGTTTCAATGGGCGGCGGCCCTAACCCTACCCGGGTACAATCCCACCAGCCGGGGCGAACCGGTACCAGGATTTTGTGATCACCCCAATATTTGAGATCGGGAGAAAAAGCGATCCAGATATGGGCCTCCCCGCGGATAATCGGACGATGAATCAATACATACCGGTCTTTGATCAAGCGGGGGAAAAGGGAGGCATCCTTGTCCTCCGGAGGAAGCATCGCCCCCTTGCGGGTAAAGGTATGCAGATCTTTGGAAAGAGCCAATGAGACCATAGGGCCGTCCTTGGAGAATGAAACATAAGTTATGGCAAATTCTTTGCGTTCCGTCAGCCAGACGATCCGGGGATCTTCAATCCCCCACTGCTCCTCATTCAACGAGGGATCTGGCATCAGGGTGGGGCGGCTGTCCACCTGCCAGTTGGTCATCCCATCCCTGCTGCGGGCAAAGGTGAGGTGGGAAAAGCCACGCATATCCTCCACCCGGACCAGCAGGCAGGTCTCCCCGTTATGGGTTACTGCTCCGGGGTTAAAGGTGGAATTAGCCGGATAGGGCCAGCGCACCGGTGACAAAACGGGGTTGCCGCCATAGCGGATAAAGAGCTTTCCCTGTTGTTTAAGATTGCCCATGATGTCTACTCCTTTAAAGTTTTCAGATTGGGTTTAAACCGGAGTTTTATAGAACTTGGAATATGTCATTTATATATAAACAGATATCTTCAGTATATATACTTCTTCTTACAGGCGTATATTCCTTTTTCCCCCACCGGGGGATCCGTTTTGGTAGCCGCTTATATCATTCATCATTTACCACCGGCTCAAAATATATGCCATTTTTACATGGCGCCCCGCCTATTTCAATCCGGCATAGTAATGATTCAGGGTATATACCACGGCCAGCGGATTATGCCCGGTGACCCGATCCTTAGCCGCCAGCACTGTAGTGGGTGCCTGGGCATATTTGAAAAACAATGAATCATGTCCCACACAAAGGCCTAGTGCAATGTTGAAATCGGTACAGGCATGGTTCAAAATTTCCGCCTGGGCTACCGGATTGCACATCGCCTCCGGCCTTCCTGGGGTAATTTTTTCCGAATCCGCCACCCCAATCTCTTCTTTGGGAACCCGGCCCACCTTGCAGATCACCGACACTACTTCAAACCCGTTTTTCTCCAAATACCAGGTTACCGCCAACGCCTCCTGGTGCAACCCGACACAAAAAGCCAAGCCCAACCGTCCGTAACCCATACGGTGTGCAAATTCGGCTGTTTCCTGCAGTCGGGTTTTGACCGGCCATCTTATATCGGGGTTGGTTTTATCCACCAAATAGGCGGAAGCCTCCTGCAGGGAAGACTGACGGGCAAATTCCCGATTACCCGGTTCCCGGTATTTTTTTCCGGCCTGCTCAATTACCGCCCTTTCCAGTTCCATGGGGCAAAACAAGGGGGTGGTTTTACCTTCCACCCGGCAAACCTTTTCTGCCGGCTTCAACCCGCAATGCGCACATTTCGGCCATTTTTTTTCTACCATTTCAACTGGCCCCTTTTAGAATGTATTTAACAGGTTACAGACCCTGCCGCCTTCATTATACAATATCTTTCGAATATTGCTGTAGGACCGGATTATGATTTTACCGGGTTGATTAACTGCCGGTGTATCAGAGAAGGCCCTCCTTCGGGGAGAGCCTTCTTGAAAAATAGGATTCACCTATTGCGGGTTGTACATGCCCTTGCTTTGCATATAGTTGAAAATACCCTCTCCATGCTGCTGCTCTTCTTTTTGGATATGGTTCAGGGCCTGCCTGATCTGGGGGTTGGTGCACTCAAATATAGCCGTGTCATAATTTCCGGATATATATTTTTCGGTCATCAGCAGATCACTGCACAACAGCGCATCGTTTTGATAACTGCCGGCCCCCGCTTTGATCCCGCCCCCCGTCCCGGATTGAAGTTGAGCCTGCGACGGCGCCGGTGGCACCTGCCCATTTAACATCTGGTTAAGGGTATCGTAATGCTGCTGTTCCTGTGCGGCATAATCTGTAAATAGCTGCCCCAATTCCTGATCACCTGCCTGCAGGGCATAATTTTTATACTTCTGAATACACACTTCTTCATGGCTTTTTAAATCCTCTAACATCATCTTTTCTTTCTGGGTAAGGGTTATAGACAATTTGAAACACCTCCTTAAAAATAGTATTCATGATTAAGGCCCGATCTATGTTGGAATATACTGGTTTTAAAATGACCAAAAAGAATGCAGGGGGTTACCCTGCATATATAGTAGGAGGTTGGGTTTTTAGTTAACCGGTGTAACAAATACACCTTGATTCTTATTTCCATAGGTGGCATCGTATTCCTGCCGGGTTCAGAATTTTATTTCCGGTTGGAATCTTGCCACACCTTGAATTTCGGCCGGAGTGAATACTTTTGAAATCCTTCAGTATACTAATGAATGAAACAGAGGTCTGTAGCCGCCGGGTCAAGGTTGCAGCAAGGTCAAAATGGCTTTGCGGCAGCCAGCCAAAGGCTGGCCGCGGGTCAGCAGGGCTCGCTGTCAGCCGGCGGGAAGATCGCTGCAGGTTTCATCCGGCTCTGCAACAGTGCGCAGATTGTTGCAGGGTCAAACCGGGATCTGCCGCGGTCGAACCAAGATCGGTATGAGTTCCGGTTATTTGTTGAATTTAATCTGTGGAAACAGAATAGGCTCAATATGCGAGATCGGCAACAGCCTACCGGTTGTTACCGGTTTCAACGGGATTTATACCGGTCGGGCAAAGGTTGATGTAGGTTCTGAAACGGTCTGTTGCAGCTGCAAGGTTGGATCAGGCTGTACAGGGATCTTCATCAGCTGGAGCGAAGGCGGTTATGGGCTTCTGTTATTCTTCTCTCGTCTGCCCTTCTTCTAGCCATTTGCGTTCTTTGACAAACACATAGCCTGTAAGGCTTTATTACCTGGTGA
>CAZPFS010000035.1:0-18900 GCA_964585925.1 uncultured Syntrophomonadaceae bacterium
CTTAAAATTAGTAATTTCCAACTGATTTTTGCCTGCAACGCAAATGGCTCTCTTCTGAAACTGCTTGCCATTTTCAGCATTTGAGACGATAATTGATTTACCAAACAGCCGGAGGCAAACCATGGACAGCCGTGATGTAGCCAGGGCCGCTTTGAATCTGGCCATGACTTCTTCCCGGGAAGAGGAACTGGCCCTGAAAGAAAAATTTTCTGCCAAGGGTATCAGGGCAACCGCCGTGGATTACGGGGGGGAATTTTTAAGCTCCCTGCAGAAAGTTGTTGAACGGGCAGTGGTAGCTTCCAAAAGGGAGCAACTTGTGGAAAACACCTATCATGCCGAAGGCTCGGTGGCCGGGGCCGCTCGTGAAGCACTGGCTCAGATCATGCCCAAGGCGCTGGGCTTGAATGTAGGGGGAAAGGTAGGCATCGCCCGGAGCGGAAGCAATGTAGCAGTGGCAATTTTTTTCGGGATCGGGCTGCTGCATTTGAACGAGGTGGCGGTAGGTCTGGGGCACAGGGCAATTTAACAGTTTGCCGGCCCTTCCGGCCTCAGGCGGCCGGCCGACGTTTCTAGCAAAGTCAAAAAGGTGGACCTATGGCAGGCCTTTTACCGCTAAAAAAATGGATCGGGACCAACAGTTACCTGCTGCCCATTTGTTCCGGTTTGCTGTTGATTCCCGCTTTCCCGCGTTTTGAACAAGGTTATCTGGCTTGGTTTGCCTTATTGCCCCTGCTCTTTTTCTGTATTAACAACCCTCCCCGGAAAGCCGCGGCAGGGGGTTTTCTGTTCGGGCTTCCGATCTCACTTTATCTGAATTTCTACCTGATTACCGTGCTTTACAACTATTTGTCTTTTCCGCTGGCCATCTTTTCCGTGGTTGCCTTGATCACCCTGATCAGCCTGTACAGCGCCCTGTTTGCGGCAGGCGTCTCCTGTATCCGCGAATCGTGCCGCCCGTTTACCCTGACCCTGGCCATCCCTTCGCTGTGGGTGGTAATGGAATATATGCGATCACTGGGCTTTATGGGATACAATGTGGGATATCTGGGCTACACCCAGTGGCGCTACCCTTGGCTGCTCAACACAGCCGCCACATACGGCTACTGGGGATTGCCCTTTGTTATGGTTGCGTTTCAATGCTTCCCGCTACTGGCATGGTCCGGACAACTCTCGGGGCGAAGGCTGGCCGCGGCGGCAGCAGTCTGGCTGGTCCTGTTCGGAGGAGGAATACTGCTGCCGTTTTCTTTTGATCGGGAACAGGCGCCCCGTATTGTATGGACGGCCCTGATCCAAGGCAACAGTTCTCCGGAAGAGATCCTGAGCGCAACAGGTAAGGATCGTGTTCTTAGTAAATACCTGGACCTGACCCGTCGGGCGGCAGCCGAACAACCCGGGATAAACCTGGTGGTCTGGCCGGAAACGGTGGTTGATCTGGAGGGGCCGAATGTTTTTCACAAACCGGAGATTATCGACCTGGCCCGAGAACTACAGACAAACCTGCTCTATGGTGCCCGGATATTCAACGATTCAAAGTTCTTCAATTCAGCAGTGGCCCTTCCCGCCGGAGGGGACAGTATCTCCTTATACCACAAATACCGTCTGGTTCCGTTTGTGGAATATTCGCCGGCAGAAAAGCTGCTCAATTCAATTGTTGACCTGGACATAAAGGTGGGCCGATATACCGTCGGGGAGAAAAAGACTACCGTGTTCAACCTGGCGGACACCCCTGTAGCCGGGGTGATCTGCTTTGAATCATACTTTGGCGATTACACCCGCCGGTTTGCCCGCGACGGAGCCCGTCACCTGTTTGTTTTGACCAATGATGCCTGGTTTGAAAACTCCACGAGCCTGGAACATCATGCCCAGGTGGCGGCTATCCGGGCGGCAGAAAACGGGATCGGGGTTACCCAGGTCGCCAACAGCGGAATCACCATCTCCTTTGATTACCGGGGACGGGAAATCCTACGTTTGCCAAAATTGACCGAAGAATTTGCCATTATGCCCCTTAACACCGGGGGCCGGTGCACCCTTTACCGCCGTTTCGGTGATTTTCTGCCAGCTTTCTGCGGGCTGTTTCTGGCCGGATTGATCGTGGCCAGTTTCGCCCGCCGGATAAAACCCCGAACAGGGCTCTAGATCCCCCGGATCAGCACCACCGGGGTGCCCGCATCAGCGGAACCGCTGACCAGATCCGCCAGGCTGGCCATGATGTCCTCCAGGCAGCGGGGGGTGGTGCCTTCCCGTTCCGGACAGGAGGACGAATAATTTATTTGTTTATTTTCTTCCAGGAGATCCTCGATCTCGGTTGGCGTTTTGCCCTGGAAATAGTATTTATCGGCCAGATATTTGTACTTGATTCCCTCCCTGAACCGGCATAACCCGCCAGTGGCGGCAAAGGCCGGTTTGGGATCATTGAGCTCGTAGATACCGGTAGTGGGATCCCGGTAAGCTCCGTCCCCGTATATGAGCACCTCTATATCAACACTCAGGCGGCTGGCAACCTTGAGCTGCAATTCCTCCACCAGTTGCTGTCCATTTTTGGGGGCCAGCTTTAATTGGCAATCAGTAGATTTGTTGCTGCCGAGCAGACCCCATTCGGAGGAAACCTCGCCTTGATTGCAGATCTCCTGTAGGGTAATGCAGTTTTCCCTGCAGGCACAGATCTTCTGTCTGGTCTGTTCGCGCAGGTGAACATTGGAGACAATTATCCCGTCGGGACTGTAGGAGGTCACCGCCAGGGGATCGTTGTCAAGGAACAGCACTGCCTCGGCTCCGGCTCCGGAAATCAGATCGTGATAAAGTTTCACATAATTTATCCCGGTTACCGGGTGGGTGAACCCGGGATCTGGTAATATCTGATCGGGGATAACCCCGTTCCCCAACTGTGCGGCCAGATCGGGAGAAACGATCCGGTTGCCCATTTCATCAGCCGGTACGGAAAACTGGACAATTACTTTTCCCCTGGGAACGGCCCGGGCAATGCCCATCAGAATCAGGGAAAAGCGGTTTCTGCTGGCGGTGGGAAACACCACCCCCACTCTGCCCTGCGGGGAAAGATGAAGTTCTCGGCCAATCTCCTTCGCCACATCGTCCACTGTAATAAAGTTGTTCTGGGCTCTGGCCACCACTGATTCCGTAATACAGACAATATCTCCAGGGGCGAGCAGCCCGTCCCGATGGCACTCCTCCAGCCTGGCATACACTTCATCCACTATGGACATGCCGGGTAAAATTACCCCCATTTTAATCCCAAACGCCAGCGGCCCCACATAATCGGGCAACTTGATCATTTTTACGGATCACCTCTTTGCGTCTTCAGCCAGATTCCGGGCATAGCCGGTCAGCTTTTCCCGGGCCAATTTCAGATCGTCCCAGGTATTTATATTAAAAAAAGAGTCCAGTTGAGGATCGAATTCGGCTATTTCCTTTAAACCGATAATCTTAACCTTTAGCCGCCCATAAAAATTGATTATTTTGTAGTCCCGGTTAAGAATTTGCTGCTCAATAATATTTATGCAGGACCGGCTGTAATAGGCATGCAGAGGCTGATAATATGAACCGATCCTGGGGACAACCACATCGTATTCCGGGGCATATATGCCCATATGATTGATCAAATCTAGATTTAAAAAAGGCATGTCGCAGGCCACTACAAACTGGTACGGCAGCGGGGAAGCCACAAGCCCGGCATGAATCCCCTGCAAAGGATTTTTATCCCGGCCGCTGAACATATCCCGGGTAATTATTACCGGCAGATGTTCAAAAAGGTATCCGTAATTTGTGACCACTGTAATCCGGTGAAAATGCGGCCACAACAACCCGACCACCCTTTCAATCAGGGTTGAACCGTCGAGTTTCAGAAGTGTTTTGGGCCGGCCAATCCGGGTGCTGTCGCCCCCGGCCAGTACGATTGCCCCCTTCCCGCTACCGCTCATAGGGCCATCCCCTTTTTGCCCGACAGATTTTCCGACAACCTGCTCCGGGCATTTCTGCTGGCGGTTACAAACGCTACAAATACCGCCAGCTCATATAAGATCATCAGCGGGATCGCCATCAACAATTGCGAAAAAATGTCGGGGGGAGTAATAACCGCCGAAACGGCCAGTATTACCAGCAAGGCATATTTCCATTGCTTTTGCAAAACTCGGGCCGTAATCAGCTCCATTCGGGCCAGGATCCAGGCGAACAGCGGAATTTGAAACACCAATCCTAGGGTAGCGGTCAGGGAACAGATAAAAGAAACATAATCGCTAATAATTATACAAGGCTGCAACTGCTCAGAAGATAATTTCAGGAAAAACCTCCAGATAAAGGGGATGAATACATAATAGGAAAACAATCCGCCGGAAATGAACAGCATACATGCCCCGGCAAGCATCCCCAGAAATAATTTTTTTTCCCGGCGATACAGGCCCGGCAGGAGAAATGCCAGCCCCTGATAAACCATGACCGGAAAAGCCAGAACAAATCCCACCACAACCGATAACCTCAGACCGGCTGCAAACGCTTCCGGAGGAGAAATATAGATAAAGCTGATGCCACCCACGGGTCCGGCTATTATTTCCCGGATCACGTCCAGTTTCGAAAAACTGAATATAACCGCTGCCAGAAAGGCCCCGCCGGCCAACACCAGACGCCGCCGTAGTTCTGACAGGTGTTCCAACACGGTCATCGCGCCATCCCGGCTCACAGCCAATTGCTGGCCTCCTCCCGTGTTATTGGTCCTGTTTATCGGAGGAACCGGGTGGAGGTTGCTCATCCGATGGTTTGCCGCGCAGACTTTCCTTCAGCTCCACCACACTTTTGCCGATAGCCTTGGCCAATCCGGGGAGTTTAGACGGTCCAAATATCAACAATACCACCGCCAGAATTACTACTGCCTCCAGCGGCCCGATTTTTGGCATTTAATTCAACCTCCCTGCCGGTTTGTATTGATCAGCGCCAGCTCTTCTCCCGGTAAGTATCCTTCTTCCCGGGCCAGACTGTCAAGCTGCCAGGTAAACAAATTGTCAATTTCCAAAACAACTTCCTGCCCGATTTCTTTGATCACCGCTGTTTTCAAATACCCCCGGCAGCAATCACACACCTGCACCCGCCGGCCGGGGAATTCATCAGCGTAAAAATATTGCTGCCGCTGAAAATCCCGGTTGCCGCAAAACGGACATTCCAGCCGTGGAAATTGCCATTGCCGGTGGCAAAGCCTGCATTCCAGAATTCGAATTCCATCTTCTCCGCGCAGCTTGGCCATCACCGGCAACTGTCCGCATACCGGGCAGTTGCCCTGTCGCCAGATGGAAAAATCAACCTGTTTGCCGGCCGCTGCCGCAAAGTTAACATAAACCGGTACTGCCGCCATAAAGATCAGGTATCCGGTAAACACCGGATCCAGGCCTGCCTGTGAAACCCAAGGCTGCTCCACAAGATAGCCCCGTAACCTCCGGTGGTCCAGAGAGGCAACCTGGTCATAAAGCGTCGGTTCAAATTCGCCTCCACTATCCAAAAGCAACCTGTTAATCGGGTGGCAGGCCTGCGGATAATATTTTGAGGCCACCTTTACAACATTTAATAATACCTCAAGAAACAGCGGTCTGTCCAGAGGCAAGGGCTTTTTGCTCAGCAGGTGCTTCCCCTGATCAAGTTCGGATTTGATCCGATCTGCCGGCCAGGATAGTTCGGCATAGCTGATATTTTCCTGAAAACGGCTCCAGACCGCAAATATGTCCCGATAAATCTTTACTGCCGGTTGCAGCTCGTCCGGAGCCGGCAAGGCAAGTTTCCGATCCATCTCCAGCCACCACCCGGTCATACCGTCAGGCAACGCTGTTTCCTCCATTATCCGCTTGATCTTTTTTGCCTTGCTGTTCGGGCTCCGCGGCGGCAGGCTCGTCGAGTTTAATACTATTTCCAATCTCCCGGGTAGCGGCCTGAAATTCCCGGATGCTTTTCCCAAGCGTACGAGCCAGTTCCGGAAGTTTGGAGGGCCCAAAAATCACCAGGGCCGCCACCAGAATAACAATCAGCTCTCCTGTTCCAATTCCGCCTCTGAACATGCTATACACCTCAATGTGCTAAATTGGCATTAATCTTCGTTATTCAAATATTCTTTTCTACATTGTAGAAAGATATCCTTCTCCAGGTCCGGCATCATGATCTGGAATAGTAAGGTAAATCAGTACTGTATACGGGATTATGGCTTTAGGGCCGGCTTTACAGGGTTTTCGGTCCCGTCCCGGGCAAACCGAATTACCTTTTACTCAGAACAGCCAGCAAAATACCAATCACCGCTATCACCACTACTGCCAGTAGTATGGTCCCTATTCCAAACACGGTACTCATGGCTCACCTCCTGTGAAAATTGCCGATCATTAACCTGTGTAGAAAGTTCGAGATTGGTACGACATACCCTCTATTAAAATTACACCTTCCATAAATATCAGACAAGTTATTTATAAGGCCGGTTCCGGCCGACCGGCAAACCCCACGGTTTGACTTGTCCCGCCGGTAACCTTATTATCTAGCCGGGGGTGCCTGGAGATGGCTTTAAATGCAAAGGCGATCGCTGAAGCGGCGGCCAACCGCGGCTTGGATCTGGCGGGGATGGCGACGGCCGAACCACTTGATCACCTCAGAGAGCGGCTGGAAAAGCGCCGCCTGGAAGGCAGAACGACAACGTTTGAAGAACCCGACATAAACCGCCGGCTGGACCCCGGGCTGATCTGGCCCGAAGCTCGCAGCATCGTGGTAATAGGCGATTCATATCCGGTGCCGGCGGCGGAAGAGACGATATCTCACCGAGAGCCGCTGGGGAAGGTAGCCCGCTGTGCACAAGGATTCGATTACCACCGGCGGCTGGGAAAAAAAGCCGGGCTGCTGGTCAGGGACCTCCAAAAAATAATTTCCGCTCCGCTCAACTACCGCATCCTGATAGACCGAAACCCTTTGCTGGAAAGAGAACTGGCGGCAATGGCCGGTTTGGGCTTGATCGGAGAAAATTGCAATTTAATCACACCCACAAGGGGATCATTTGTCGCTCTGGGTACAATACTGATCGACAGATCGGTTGAACCTTCCACCCCGATCGGCGTCGACGGCTGCCTGGGCTGCGGGCGCTGCCGGGAGGCCTGCCCCACCGGCGCCCTGATTGCCCCCCATGTTATTGATCCAGCCCGCTGCCTCTCTTACCGAACACAGTTGCCGGGGATAATTCCGGAACCCCTCCGCCCCCTGATGGGAAACCTGCTGTACGGATGTGATCGCTGCCAGGAGGTTTGTCCATATAACCAGGACACGGCGGTAGTTTCCCCTCCTGAAGAACGGTTAGCATTCTTTCCGGCCGAACCCCGTCTGATCCCCATGCTCTCCATGACCAAAAAAATTTTTTCATCCACGATCGCCTTGAGTGCAGCCGGCTGGAGGGGGAAAACTACACTTCAGCGCAACGCAGTAATTGCCCTGGGCAACCTGAAATATCCGGAGGCGATCGCCCCGTTGGCCCGGCTATTGGCCGATGACCCCCGTCCGGTAATCAGGCTTCATGCAGCCTGGTCCCTGGGCGCCATCGGGGGGACCAAGGCTCGTTTTTATTTGGAAAAACACCATAAGGTTGATCCCCATCCCTTGGTGCGGGAAGAAGCCCGGTTTTCCCTGGAAAGGGCGTTCTGATGCAGAGGCAATAATTCTTTGGCCGAGTCTTTTCTGGGGATAATCGATATAATAATTAACAGAATCATATCAGTTGGTGAATTTAAGAAATGAAATGGTTGGCTAATCTCCTGGCGGAAAAAATTACCCTGAACCGGAACCTGGTCCTCCCTGCAGAAAGAACCCGGATCGGACTGATCGAAGGCTGGTTCAGTATCCTGGGGAACCTGTTGTTAACGGCGCTGAAAGCAGTGATTGGGCTGGCTGTGGGCAGCGTATCCCTGCTCGCGGATTCCGCCCATACAGCTTCCGATATTGCCTCCTCGGCAATAGTGGTAATCGGGTTCAGAATATCCGCCAAGGCCCCGGATACCGAACATCCCTTTGGCCACGGGAGGGCAGAATATCTGGTGGGCCTGGCCATAGCCGCCATGCTGGTAGTGGTGGGAGTTCTGTTTGTTATCGGTTCCTGTCAGCGTCTGTTCAGCGGGCCTGCTGCCCGCCCCAGTATAACCGCGGTACTGGTAACTGGAGGAAGTATACTTCTCAAGGAGCTGATGCACTACTTTTCCCTCAAACTCGGACAGATGATCGGCTCGGAAGCGCTGATTGCCGATGCCTGGCACCATCGCAGTGATACCCTGACTTCGGTAGTGGTGCTAATCGCCCTGGTGGGTAATTTATTCAAACTCGACTACCTGGACGCCCTGTTTGGTTTGCTTGTCTCGGGGTTTGTGATTTATACCGGGCTGGATCTGGCCCGTAAATCTGCCAACCGCCTGTTGGGCACTGAATCACCTGCCGAAACAAGGGAACATGTCATCAACTCCGCCCAGTCGGTAAAAGGGGTAATCAATGTTCACGATCTGATGATCCATGACTATGGGTTGAACAAATCAATCAGTTTGCATATCGAGGTTGATCAAAACCTGAGCCTGCGGGGAGCCCATGAAATAGCCAAGACCGTGGAGGGGCGGATTGCCGAACATCTGCCCTGCAGTGTGGTTGTCCATATAGATCCCCGGGAACGGTAACGGACATTTGCCGGCAACCGCATTAAGCTTTGACCCGCCCGGCGGCAGCTCCGTCGCCGCTGTTGCAAGGACTTTGTATCGCCGCGTTTTCCCAAAGCCCGCCCCTGAAAACCGGCCATAGCCATTACCATGATTTGGGGGTAAAATAAACTACGATCGGACCCTTTTCCGTGGCTAAAAATTTGCCGCCAAAGGTCTGTATCTCAAAACAGCGGCCATATGTTAAAATTATGGAAAATGCCACGGTAATCGGAAGGTGGGAATTAAAGGAGGATATTTTTGAAAATTGCTCTGGCCCAATGCAACTTTACTGCCGGCGATCTGAAGAAAAACAATCGGAAAATAGAACAATTTTACCGTTCCGCCTGCCGGGCGAAAGCAGGGCTGGTGGTTTTCCCTGAACTGGCGGTGACCGGCTATCCTCCGGGCGATTTGCTGCTGAACCATGGATTCAGGGAAGAAACGGCAAAAATAATTTTTGCCGAGCTCTCTTCGCTGACCGGATCCGGCTGCCCGCCGATACTGATCGGCGCCCCTTTCGAAAGCGGCGACCACCTTTATAATGCCGCTCTTTTACTGCTCAAGGGAGGGGTCCGGCCGGTTCAATTTAAAAAAATCCTTGGCGCCCACCGTTATTTTTGTGAGCATCATTATTTTACCCCGGGACCGGAACCCGGCCTCACCGATCTGGACAGCCGAGCCGCCGGAATTGTAATCGGGGAATGGTCTCCGGATCTCCCCGGCAGCCGACCGTCGCCCGGAACGCTGGAACATCTGGCTGCCACGGGTGCCGGAGCCATAATCAACCTTACCGCCACCCGTTATTATTACGGCCGTCAATCTGCCCATGAAAAAGAGTTATCGGCACTGGCCCTTAAACACCAGGTGGGAATAATAGAGATAAACCAGGCCGGATCCCAAGACGGCCTGGTTTTCAGCGGCGCCAGCCTTGTTTTTAACTGCCGGGGAGAGCTGATCCTCAGGGGAACCCCCTTTGAAGAAGAGCTGTGCTGTTTTGAACTCTCGGCCCTATTTGAACCTGCCCCGAAAGCCTTGTCCCTTGCAACGGAAGATACCGGCTGGATCCTTAATGGTTTGAAGTCGGGAATCAGAGACTATCTGTCCAAAAATCGATTTGCCCGGGCGGTGATCGGTTTAAGCGGGGGCGTTGACTCAGCGGTGGCCGCCGCCCTGGCCGTGGAGGCGCTGGGAGCTGAAAATGTGCTGGGGGTGCTGATGCCCTCTCCCTACTCGCCCCCCCACAGCGTGGAAGATGCCCTGGCGCTGGTGGCAAACCTGGGCATTGAGCACCGCCTGATCCCCATTGAAAGTGTTTTTCTTTCCTTCAGCCGCTTGCTCAACCCCGGCGGAAATCTGACCCAGGATCTGGCCGAAGAGAACCTGCAGGCCCGGATTCGCGGAAATATACTGATGTTTATCTCCAACCGCGAACATTACCTGGTCCTGACCACCGGAAACCGTTCGGAACTCTCGGTGGGATACTGCACCCTGTACGGGGATATGGCGGGAGGGCTGGCCGTGCTCGGTGATTTGCCCAAGCTGAAGGTTTATGAACTGGCCCGCTATCTGAACCGCAACCGGGAGATCATCCCGCAGCGGACCCTCCTGAAACCCCCCTCCGCGGAACTGCGTCCGGACCAACAGGATGAACAGAGCCTGCCGCCCTATTCACTGCTGGACCCGATCCTTCAGCTTTACCTGGAAGAAAACCAATCCGCCGGGGAAATTGCAGCCCGGGGATACGAAGAAGAAACCGTAGCCCGGGTTCTTCAACTGGCCGATTGGGCCGGATACAAACAACGACAAGCCCCTCCCCGCCTGTGGATCACCTCTCCCCGAATAGAACGACGTACCCCCGGATTCAGATGAAGGCCGGATAAACGCTCCGGATCGGAACCCTTGTTGGGCCTCCTTTCCCCGCCTTTCGGCTGCTTGAAATACCCTCCCAACCTCCGTTATAATTAAGGGTGACGAAATAAAAACAAGGGCAGTTGAATCATGGATACTAGCACCGGGTTTGAACAAAACTACCAGGTAATTGTGATCGGCGGAGGACATGCCGGCTGTGAAGCCGCCCTGGCCTCTTCCCGGATGGGCCGGCGGACCCTGCTGGTAAGTTTGAACCTGGATCAGGTGGCCGCCATGCCCTGCAACCCTTCCCTGGGTGGGCCCGGAAAAGGCCACCTGGTCCGGGAAGTCGACGCCCTGGGGGGAGAGATGGCTGTAAACGCTGACCGGAACCTGCTCCAGGTAAGGCTGCTCAACACCGGCAAGGGGCCGGCGGTGCAGGCCCTGCGGGCCCAGGTTGATAAGCTGGGCTACCAACACAGCATGCGCCGGGCACTGGAGAAAGAAACTAATTTGCGCTTGATCGAAGATATGGTGGAGCAGATCCTGGTGGAAGACGGCCGCATCAAAGGAATCCAAACCAGAAGCGGCTACTGCTTTTCGGGGCAAACAGTAGTGCTGGCAGCCGGGGTTTATCTGCGATCACAAATTTATTACGGACCACAAAAACACTCCGGAGCCCCCGGGAATCTGATCCCTTCCAAAAAACTGGCCGAAAACCTGCTCGCCCTGGGGTTTACCCTGGAACGGTTCAGAACCAACACCCCTCCCCGTGTTCACCGCCGGAGCGTTGATTTCAGCAGGCTGATCCCCATTCAGGGTGAGCCGGAGGCGCCGGGACTGTCGTTGATCACGGAAAATTCACCCCGCGAGCAGCTTCCCTGCTGGATGGGCCATACTACCCCCCGCACCCATCAGATCATTCATAACAGTTTGGCCTATATACCGCTTCCGGACCCGGCCATCTCCCGCAAAGGCCCCCGTTACTGCCCCTCCATCGAGGAAAAGGTGATCCGGTTTGCCCGGAGAGAACGGCACCCCATTTTCATCGAGCCGGAGGGAGCAGGTACCGATGAACTCTACCTGCAGGGGCTCTCCACCGAACTTCCCCCCGCAGTTCAGGAAGCCTTTCTGCGTACCGTCCCCGGCCTGGAGCGGGTGGAGATCATCCGCCCGGCCTACGGCATAGAGTACGATTATGCCCCCCCGGTTCAACTCAGGCCCACTCTGGAGACCAAGCTGTTGCAGGGACTCTTTTTTGCCGGTCAGATCAACGGCACCACCGGTTACGAGGAAGCCGCCGCACAAGGCCTGATCGCCGGGATCAACGCCGCTCTGACCGCCTTGGATCAGGAACCGCTGATCATCAGGCGCCATGAGGGCTATATCGGGGTGCTGATCGATGATCTGGTTACCCTGGGGGTGGATGAACCGTACCGCATGTTCACCTCCCGCAGTGAACACCGGCTGCTGCTGCGCCACGACAATGCCGATCTTCGCCTGACCGGACTTGCCCGCCGCCTGGGGCTGGCTACGGAGGATTATTATCTTCGCTGCCGGCGGAAACAGGAATTTGTGGAAACCGAAAAAAAACGTCTGCACTGCCTGCGATTTCAGCCCGGTGAAGAGATCAACCACAAACTTGAGGCCTTGGGCTCCTCCCCTTTGCAGGATTCCACCGGAGGGGACGAACTGCTGCGCCGGCCGGAGATAAACTACCACCGGATTTTGGATCTGGAAGAAAAAAAAGTGCCCGCTCTGCCTGCAGATATGATCCATGAACTGGAGAACCAGATTAAATACGCCGGATATATTGAAAAACAGGAGACAACCATCAAACGGGCTTCTCGTCTTCAGGATAAATTCATCCCGGAAAATTTTGATTTTGAGCGGGCGGTTAACCTTTCAGCAGAGGCCCGTCAGAAATTAAACCGAATCCGCCCCTTGACATTGGGACAGGCTTCCCGGGTGAGCGGGGTCACCCCGGCGGATATCACCATGCTCTTGCTGTACCTGGAGAAACCGGAACTTCTGGCGGGCAGAGAGCAATAGGTTATTATGAGGGCACGTTCTGCTGTCTCCGCAGCTATGGGCGGATGTTGGGCACGACTCCGCCCTGTATCATGGGCACTGCAAAATGTGACGGGACATCCGTCCCCAGCCGTCACATATCATCAAAGGAGGACCGCGTTGGCCATAAAAGAACTACTTGCGCAATGGAAAAAAACCCCCGGGTTTTTAGCCCGGGTCACCCGCTGGGAGGTCATGCCCGCCACCAAAGGGGCCTATACCGGGTTTCCGCCCTCCCTGGACATTCGCTTGACCGACACCCTTCAACACCGCGGGATCAGCCGGCTTTACCGCCACCAGGCCGAAGCCCTGGAAGCGCTGCAGAGGGGAGAACATGTGATCGTAGTTACTCCCACCTCCTCCGGCAAAACCCTCTGCTACAATTTGCCGGTGGTGAACACCCTGTTGGCCGATCCCGAGGCCAGGGCTATCTATCTGTTTCCTACCAAGGCACTTTCTCAGGATCAGGTGGCTGAGCTGTCAGGCCTGCTGAACAGTTTAAATGCCGGAATAAGGGCTTATACCTATGACGGGGACACCAGAACCGATCTGCGGCGGTCGATCCGTACCTCGGGTCGGATTATAATCACCAATCCCGATATGCTGCACACCGGGATTCTGCCACATCATACCAAATGGGTAAAGCTGTTCAGCAATTTAAAATATATAGTTATCGATGAGGCCCATCAATACCGGGGTGTATTTGGAAGCCACGTGGCCAACGTAATCCGGAGATTGAAACGGATTTGCTGCTTTTACGGATCAGACCCCAGATTCGTGCTCTGTTCAGCCACCATGGGCAACCCCCGGGAACTTGCTGAAAACCTGATTGAAAATCCGGTAACCGAAATAAATAACAGCGGCGCTCCCCGCTCGGAAAAGCATTTTATTTTTTATAATCCCCCCTGTATTGACCGGGAACAGGGAATCAGGCGCAGCTCACTGCTGGAAACCCGCCGGCTGGCTTCTAATCTGATCAAGCATGGCCTTCAGACCATCGTTTTCACCCGCAGCCGTTTGGGGGTGGAGGTTTTATTGACCTACCTGCAGGCAAACCAAAAACCCTGTTCGGGGCCGGAAAATGATATCAGGGGTTACCGCGGCGGCTATCTCCCCCGGGAAAGACGAGCTATCGAAGAAGGCCTGCGACAGGGAACAATAAAGGCTGTCGTCAGCACGAATGCCCTTGAGCTGGGTATCGACATCGGCCAACTGGAAGCCTGCCTGATCAACGGCTATCCGGGCACCATCGCCAGCTGCTGGCAGCAGGCCGGACGGGCCGGACGCCGCAGCGGAATTTCCCTGGCAGTGCTTATCGCCAACAGCGAACCCTTAAACCAGTATATTATCAACCACCCGGATTATTTTTTTACGGGTTCCCCGGAACGGGCGCTGATCAATCCCGACAACCTGATTATCCTTACCAACCATTTGCGCTGTGCCGCTTTTGAACTGCCATTCCGGGACGGGGAAAATTTTGGCCGGACCGAGATAACCGAAATACTCCAATTTTTGGCGGAAGAACAAGTGCTGTTTTACAGCGAGGGCCGCTATCACTGGATGGATAGCACCTTTCCGGCTGAAGAGATCAGCCTGCGCAGCGCCACCGCGGAAAATGTGGTGATCATAGACAACACCGCCCAGCCCCGGGTAATCGGCGAGGTAGACCGCTTCAGCGCTCCCATGCTGGTGCACGAAGAAGCAATATATATCCATGGCGGCCGCCAATACCAGGTAAAAAAATTGGATTATAATGGAAAAAGGGCTTATGTGCAGCAGGTGAAAGTAAACTACTTTACCGACGCCCAGCTGGATGCGGACTTGAAAGTGCTCGATGTCTTTGAACAGAAGGAGGAGACCATCCTCCGGGCCTGGGGTGAGGTGAGAATAAACGCGGTAATCCCCAGATTCAAAAAGATTAGGTTCCACACTCATGAAAACCTGGGTTTTGGCCATATCGACCTGCCGGAGACGGAGATGCATACCACCGCTTTCTGGTTAGGTTTTCCGGCCCCCTCCCTGGGAGGAATGAGCCAGCCGGCAATCCAGGCCGGGTTGGTGGGGCTGTCAAATTTACTGCCCCAGATCGCAGCACTGTTTTTGATGGGCGATCCCCGGGACTTGAAGGCAGTCTGCCAGGTAAAATCACCGTTTACAGGCTGCCCCACCATTTTTCTGTATGACAATTTCCCCGGCGGGGTGGGCTGCAGCCGGGAGCTTTACCGTATTTACCACCGAATTTTACAGGCTGCCCGGCAGGTGATTGTCAACTGCCGCTGCCATGGGGGCTGCCCTTCCTGTGTAGGCCCCGGCCCGCTTGCGGAAGGATCGGTGAAACAGCACAGCCTGCAATTAATCGAGGTGGTACTGCGTGATTAGCCGGGTGAGGTTACAACTGAAAAGGCACCAACTGGGCCATCGGGCCGGCAGAACGGCAACTGCCCCCGGATCCCGGGAAAAGAGCCAACCGGCGGATCTTCTATCCCTCTTTCCCGGCGAGGAAAAGGAACTGGTCACACCGGCCGGGAACTGTTATGTCCGGGATCTGTGCTTTCCCCTGGATTACCTGCACGGCCCGGGACCGCTTTCGGAATTGCTGACCGCGGACGGATCGGGATGGGAGCTTCCAGCCAGGGATGAAAGGCTGCGGGAAATCAACCCTGCCGATTCTCTGTTTGTCGATATCGAAACCACCTCACTGGGAGGGGGCAGTGGAACCTGGGCATTCCTGATCGGAGCCGGCTGGTTTGAACAGAACCGCTTCAGACTGCGTCAATACTTTTTACGGCGCTTGCCGGAGGAAAAAGCCATGATCCATCACTTTACCCGGTCCCTTTCTACCTTCCCCTGCCTGGTCACCTTTAACGGAAAGGCATTTGATCTCCCCATAATCCGGAACCGACGAATAATGACCGGCTCCCCAAACCCCGCCGAACCGACCTTCCACGTGGATCTGTTACACTGTTCGCGGCGGCTTTACTCGGCCCGCCTGGGTTCCTGCAGCCTGAGGTCGCTGGAAGAATCTCTGCTTTCCCTCCGACGCCAGGGGGATATTCCCGGAGAAGAAATACCGGCGGTTTATTTTGATTATCTGCGGCGTGGGAAGACCTCCCTCCTGAAACAGGTGTTTGAACACAACGCCCTGGATATACTTTCCATGGTAAGCCTGCTCTGCCGTATTTTAAAAACCGTGGATCAAACCCGGATAGATCACCCCGCCGATTACCTGTCGCTGGGCCTCCTTTTCCGGGAAACCGGACAGATAAAAAAAGCTATCCCTTGCTTTGAACAAGCCTCCCTGGCAGGCGACCCGGCACCGGCTGCCAAAGCCCGCTGGCAACTCTCTTTGATCTATAAACAACAACGTCGTTTTGAAGAAGCGGTAAACGAGTGGGAAAGATTGATTGACTGCCGCCCCGGATTCATGGCCCCATACCTGGAGATGGCCAAAATTTACGAACATCAACGGCGGGACCCGCAGGAGGCCCTGAAATTAACCAAGGCTGCTCTGGCCTTGGCCTGCCGCCAGGGAAGCCGCCGCCTAACCGGACCGCAGGAAATACCTGCCCTCCAGCACCGAAAAAATCGCCTGGAACGAAAAATCGCTTTACTCCGCGCCGATCCCGAAAACATCTGATGACAGATCCCCGGATATTCTTATCTGCGGTCCTCCAGGACCGGCGCCGATTATTATTTGCCCGCGCTAATCCTCAAACCCGGTGAGCAGGGCGTCGATGATCATCGTATTTTCGGGGGGGCAGCCGCCGATATACAAACCGCTGGAGCGCAGCGAGCGGGAACAACGGCCGATTATTATTCGCCGGGGAGGATCCCCCGGTTCTATTTTCGGGCGGCCGGTGATAATGGTTTTGCCCTCCAGGTATGATAAAAGGCCCAGATCCCTCATTTCAACCAGCACAGCCACCACGGTGTTGCGGCAACCGGTGCAGGTTTCTACCGCCATTCTCAGGCAGCAGGGCAGGTTTTGTCCCAATATCTCCGATTCGGAACATCTTTTAAACCGGCGGCGCACCGACTCCAGGGTGCTGCCTACCACTTCGATTCCCGAAAGCCTGCCGATCCCCAGTCCCGATTTGGCAGCAAAAGTGGTAATGGGCACCTCCTGGGGCTGATAGCCCATGATCAATCCTCCGATGGTATCTAAAGCAACCGGATCCGTGGAGGCGGCAATCAAATCCATTTCCACCGGATCCCCGAATACCGGGCCCATCCCCTCCTGGGCATAGATCCCATCCAACACCGTCAGGCAGGGCCTGAAAAGGGAAACGATTTCCGGTACCCCTTCAAAAATCCCCCGCCTGTGCATGCTTATTTTTGAACGATCCCCAAGAAGCCCTTTCAGATTTTTTAACCCCAGCGTGATCTCGGCCTGATCGTGGGTTTTCATTACCGGCAGATTGATGATCGCGGCGGCATTTAAGGCCCTTTCAAACACCCTTATTCGAGGAAGTACCCGCGCTGAAGGATTACGGATATTGATCACCCGGTCTCGTTTTAAATCCAACACCTGGAAGCCATCATCGCGGAGCTCCTGATAGCCCATAAACTGGATAACCTGCTCCGTATCCGCACCCACTCCCGCCGAGTCGGCAATAACCGGGCAGGCGCCTCTCTCCCGCACCATCTCCGCTACCGCCCGGCAAACCTCGGGGTGAGTTACCGCTCCGCTTAACCTGCTTCTGGGGACATCCACCAGGTTTGGCTTTAACAACACCACCGCCCCGGGTTTTATTGCCGAGGGGAGACCCCCGCAAAGCTCAACGGCCCCGATAACCGCCTCCCGGATCTGTAACCTATCGGGTTGAGAAGGTGTTCTAGTGATGCTTACTACTGCTTTGTTCACAATTCTTCTTCCCTCTGTTTTTTAAAATACAAATGTCATTATATCATAGACCCCTTTGGGATAAACTGTCTTCATAAGTGCCAAACAGGGGTCATGGGTCCCAGCCGGGAGGTTTCAGAAAAAATGTTGAGAGAGGGTTTGTTTTTGCTAGTTATGCTGGCCATCCTCCTTACCGGGGAAACTGCACGCACCGTCCCACCCCGGCCCGAGATTGTCCCCGGGGCATATTTGCCCCCGGACAGCAGGAAACAAATTTACCTTGCCACCCGGAAAAAGGTGGCCCCCAAACAGATCAGCGGCCCGGATCGGATAGATGACCCGCAGTCCGCAGAAGGACATGACTGGAAAGAAACCGTACCTGCAGAAACAGGCCGGCCAGCCGGGAACAGTCTTTCCCTGTTGGATTGCCCTGCGCCCGCAGATGAAAAAACCATACAGGCCGGGGCTGCAAAATTTTTGCCTGCTTCCAAACAAGGGATAAATTTTTTGCTGCTGGGCTACAGAAATTCTCAACCGGAAATTTTGATGATAATCGGCTTGATACCCGGGCAGGCCGCCTCTCTGCTGTCTATTCGTTTAGATGCATTTAATCACGATTGCCGGAATTTATTGGAGCAGGCAGTTTCAAACACCGGAACGCCTGAAACCCGGAGGGAGTTAAAAAAAACCCTGGAAAACATTTGCGGTTTAAATATTCAATTTGTGATCGGCCTGGATCTGAAGGGAGTGATAGAGATAATCGACACCATGGGGGGAGTCGGATTCAATCCCGGTAGTGCCACCCCTTCCAACCGGTCACTGGAAGGATACCAGGCGCTAGATTTGTTGATCCGGGAAACGATTCCGCCCGGGGAAAAACAGAGATTGCTGAAAGCAATATTGCTCAAAACCAATGCCCTGGAACTGACCAGGGACGGCTGGACCCTGTTAAAAATAGGCTACCGGAGCTTAAGCACCGATCTGACGGTACCCGATTTGATCAGGCTGCGCAAGATCACCCACAGCATTTCGCCATACCAGATGATCTACCGGGAACTACCTTGAGTCACGCTGCCGATATAGTGCTTGCAAAGATTGATGCCTGCCATTTCCAACTGCGGGTGAGGCCTATGGTCTGCTAAAAAAGCCCGGCAGACCGGGCTTGGGAACAGACTGGACACGATTATTTTTTCTTTCCACCGGAAGCTTTTGTTTTTTTGCCATTGTTACCGGCAGGGGTGGTTTTTTTCCCCCCGGCTTTTTTATTGGCCATCGCTTCATCCCCCTTACCGACTGGTGATAAATAAATTTAGCACTGAACCATGGCCATGTCAAACATATTTTTTGTTATTTTGCCCACCCCGTGTTCCCGGTTTTTCGTCGATCTGCTTTTCCTCCAGCCTGGAAACATTCTAAAAAATATTTCCTCCGCCTTGAGTTTAG
>CAZPFS010000036.1:0-17146 GCA_964585925.1 uncultured Syntrophomonadaceae bacterium
ACAGATAACGGTTGGGCAGCGGCATCATGCCGCCCGTTCCCAGAAGCGAAATATCAAGCATTCCTTCCTTCACCTCGCTGGAACCGTCCCGGTGGCAACTTTCTTGCGTTCAAACACATTTTATCATGATAATTGCCAAGGTGACATTTTAAGTGAGTGAACGCGTGGGATTGACTTCCCGGGGACCCGGTGGTATATTTTCTCTGAGGTTACATCCGATTCAGACCACACCGGCGTCGCCGGCGGTTTATAAATGAATAGTGATTTGTTTCCGATTAGGCAGTAATTGACAGTGGCTCTGTCTAACGGTAATACGGAAAACCGTATTCAAGGGCATGGATTGGCCGCCATGCCTCCCGCTAGGAAAGGAAACATTTTACATAGCAGTAGAATGTATTGGCTACTTTTATGTAACGCACCTTCCTTTTCGAAGGTGTTTTTTTGTACTATATGGCTCAGGAGGGGTTCTATGACAAATTACCGCGAGTTTTTACCGGAGTTAAAAAGCATGACGTTGTTCCGGAATGTCGGGGATGAGGCGTTGATCGCATTGATCGAGGCCATGGGGCCGGAGATTGTCTGCCGCAAAGCGGGCACCCGCGGCATGCCCCCGATAGATATGGACAAGGGATTGTTCTGCATGGTCCTCAGGGGAAAACCCCTTGATAAGTTGGAACCGCGGTTGGACGTATACAACATGCCCAGGCCCACCGAACCGGGCATGATGATGGGTGAAATTCCATGCCTGTCTGAAATGAAAAAAAGCCGTGCTCCGAAAATGAAATTCAAGGGACGGCCCCCCGGCGGTTCTAAAAATGAGGAATCAGATCTGTATATGCTTCTTCTGAGCGGTGAAATGCTCACCGCATTTTACGGCGAAAAGCACTGCGCGGCGCAAGGGATCATGCTTCGCAACTTCCTGGGTATTCTTGCCCAAAAGGTAACCGACGTGCGTCGGGAAAAGTCGGAAGCTGTGGCGGCGCTGAAAAAAGAGCTGGCTCCTCACCGTTTGAATGTGTTCTGTGCCGGTGTATCGATGAAGCTGGTTTATGCCACTGCTAAAAAATGGAACCTGGCACATCCGGAGCTGCCGGTGATCGTTACCCCGGGCGGTTCAGTGGACTTGATCCGCGATTGTATCGGGGGTGAAGCATGTGATCTGTTGATCTCTGCGGATGATGCGATTATCCGCTCCATGATGCTCCCCCTATATGCGGAAGGGTATCGCATTTGGGCGGGCAACAAAATGGTGGTGGCGGGAGAGGATATCACTGCGGGGAATTGGGAGGAAAAACTTCTGGCGGAGGGCGCGACCTTTAAACATCATAATCCGTACGGTGATCCCGGTGGTTACCGCGCCGTCATGGCGATGCTTCTGGCGGATAACTATAAACAGGGCCTCACGGATCGCCTGATGAATCACCCCGGCCACATGGGTATGGATAAAGATCCCGGCCCGTTTGGCAACCTGGGGCAGGCAAAATATGAATTCATGTACTATTCCGGAGCGAAGATGTCAGGACGCAACTTTGTCGAGCTGCCCGCGGTTATGGATCTTTCCGATCCTGCTCTGGCTGCTGAATATGCGAAGGTAAGTTTTGCGGTAGACGATGCAAACACTGTGGCCGCAGCGCCTATTGCTCACGCCCTGACCATTCCCAAGGCTGCTTTGCATAAAAAGGAGGCAAAGGAATTTGCCGGAATGTTCCTGGCCATCGACAAGGAGGCTGAGGGTTTCCTGCCCCGCGAGAAGGTTGTAGGAATAGATCCCCTTTCATAATTTATCTGATTTACCTGGCCGTGGCCGGAAATATCCCATAACAGTAAATGGGTTGCAAAAAACAAGAGGAGGAAGACTATGAAAAACCTAAAAAAAGTGTTCAGTCTCATTCTAGCGCTTACCGTGGTGGCGGCGATCTTTGCCGGTTGCGGCACGGAAACGGCGGATATGGGCGACAATGGGGAATCCGAGCCCGGGGAAAGAACGGTTACTGTCACCGATATGAGCGGCGATTCGGTAACGGTCACCGGCGAGGTTAAAAAAATCATCAATCTGTGGCCTGCCGGAACGGCCTCGTTCTTTGTAATGGGCGCGGGCGACCTGATCGTTGGGCTGGCCGTCAACAGCCCCGCCACTATGAATTCCTGGACCGCGCTGTTCTATCCCGATTGTGTCCACATTCCCGCCCTTGGCGGCACCACCCCCTCCGTTGAAGACATCGTCAAGATTGAGCCGGATCTGGTGATCATCCACCCGAGCACCGCCAAAGACGGCTTTGCGCAGCAGATCCGCGAAGTCGGTATTCCAGCTATAAACATCAATTTTAACGATTACGAAACCATGATCAAGGCCTATACTATTCTGGGTGAAATACTTGGCGGTGAATATCAGGAAAAGCTTGCCGACTGGTGTTCTGCCGTTCGGGACAAGCAGGCTACAGTAAGAAGCCTTACCGCCGGCCTAGCGGAAGAGGACCGCCCAGTGGTCTACTATATTGCCGGCCAGAGTGATTCTTTGACCACGACCATGGGCGCCGACAGTATTTTTTCCGACTGGACCGAATCTGCCGGCGGAATTTATGCGGCCAGATTGATGGAACTTACGGGATCGGATGTGACTCCGGAAGCGGTTTTTGATCTCGATCCCGATGTGATTATCTGCGGGGGCGTCTATCAACATGTTTTGAAAAATGCCCTGGAAACCCTTGACGGCTGGAAGGAGTTAAAAGCAGTCGGCACGGACCGGGTGTACACCAATCCTTATGCTTGTTTCAACTGGGAGCGCTTCGGTCTGGAGAGCCAGCTTCAGATTAACTATGCGCTTCTTTGCATCCAGCCGGAGATTGCCGCGGCCAATGATATCACCAGGGATTCAATGATCGAGGAGATAATCAGCTTTTATAAAACATACACCAATTTTGAACTAAGCCGAACACAGGCCGAATACATGTTTGACGGGCTCTGCCCGGATGGTACGGCGGAATTTCCCGTTCAATAAATTTATCATTAATGAAACAGTCCTGTTATAACCGGCATGACCTCCCCCCCGCCGCAGGCGGGGGGGTCGTGCCGCAAAAGAAAAAACAATTTGAGACAGTCAAATTTCAGGGGATCCTTTGGTTATCAGTAGGGTTGCTGATCATTATTTTTGCGGCGTCACTGGCCATCGGCAGGTATGGGGTGCCGTTTGGCGATACCTTCCGGATTGTATTTTCCAGGATGTTTCCAATTGTCAAAACCTGGCCGGATATGGAGGAAGCTGTGGTGATGAATTTCCGGCTTCCCCGAACTGTTGCCGCCATTATAATTGGTGCAGCCCTGGCGCTCTCGGGCGCAACCTATCAGAGCATCTTTAAAAATCCGATGGTCTCCCCTGATCTGCTCGGCGTGTCTTCGGGGGCGTGTGTCGGCGCGGCAGTGGCCATTCTGACGGATTCAGGGAGCGCGGTTATTCAGCTTGGCGCATTTGCAGGCGGTCTGATCGCGGTGGCGATCACCGTAAGCATCCCCCGAATGATCAGAAACGAATCAGTGACCGTTCTGGTACTGTCGGGCATCGTGATCAGCAGCCTGATGTCTTCCATTATGAGCATCATCAAATTCATTGCCGACACCGACACCAAACTGGCCGAGATCACCTACTGGATGATGGGATCATTTGCCCGGATCACTCCGGATGATATGCTGCCCGTCCTGCCGACGGTACTGGTTCCGATGATGGTGGTCCTGCTGGCGCGGTACCGGCTAAACGTGCTTTCGCTGGGCGACCATGAGGCCAAAACACTGGGCATAAATCTCCGCACCACCCGGGGGATGTTCATCCTTTGTTCTACCCTGATCACTGCCAGTTGTGTCTGCCTGTCCGGGACCATCGGTTGGGTTGGTCTGGTAATACCGCACACCGCCCGGATGGTCATCGGTTCGGATAATAAAAAAATGCTTCCTATAGCCATGGTCTTCGGCGGGATATTCATGCTGGTTATCGATATCCTTTGCAGAACAATCACCTCCGCCGAATTGCGGCTGGGGATTCTTACCGGCGTGATTGGCGCGCCGTTTTTCATTTTCATTCTGTTCAAGCAAAGGAGACAGGTTCAATGATTCTGGAAGTAAAAGGTCTTGGTTTCAATTATCATAACAGCCGGACGATTTTTCACGGGGTTAGCTTGGGGGTAGATCGGGGAGAGATACTCTCCATCCTTGGCCCCAACGGCTCGGGAAAATCAACCCTGCTCAACTGCATTGCCAATCTTTACCGCCCAAAAACGGGGGAAATATTTCTAAACGGGCAACAAATGTCGAAAATGAGCCTTCTCCAGGTGGCGAGGGTGCTCGGGTATGTTCCGCAAATCCACACCCCCGCATACGCTTTTTCCGTGCGGGAATTTGCAGTCATGGGCCGCACGCCTTATATTGGCGCGTTTGCCAAGCCCAGTGCGGAAGACTACCGGATCGCCGATGAAGCGCTGGAACGAATGGGAATTGCCCATTTAAAGGACAAGCCGTACACGGAAATTTCCGGTGGGGAAAGACAGCAGGTCACGATTGCCCGGGTCATTGCTCAGAAGCCGCAGTTGATCTTGCTTGATGAACCGACGGCGCATCTGGATTATGGGAACCAGCACCGGGTGGTTCAGATGCTTCGGCAGCTGGCAGGGGAGGGATACGCCCTGATCATGACTACACACAACCCGGAACATGCAATCATTCTTAATGGAAAAGTAGCTATACTAAATCGCCAGGGGTTGCTCAGTGTTGGCAAGGCCGCAAAAACGCTGAGCGCGGAAACTCTTTCCGATTTGTACGGCCTGTCCATAAAAACTATTTACGACCAGGACGCAAAACGGACGGTCTGTGTTGTGTGCTGACTATTACTTTTTATTTTGCCGGTCTGCCAGCAGTTCACCGCCCACACCTACTTCTTCCGCAGAGGTGGGTCGCAGGTAAACCACAAAAGCCGACTGGTCGATTCCGGTGGCTTTGCTGGCGGCCATGGTGAATGTAGAGATCAATTCTTTCTTTTTCTCCCGATCAAGTTCCGGCCCATAGAAAAATATGGTTGGCATAATGTTTCATCTCCCTGCTAATATAATAAAAGCCCTTGCCCTTTTGCTTGATTATAGCATATCCGATTCAAATAATAACCCGCCTGGCAACTTGCCGGCGCGGGGTTATTTTTTTAAAGCCGTTTGTTCCTATTTACTTCAGCCAATTTATCTGATAATATACTACAATGCCGGTGTACATAAATATATCAAGATGGGGGTGTCGGCGTGAGTAAAAAGTTTTTGGTATCGCTGATAGTATTATTGTTGATGTTTTCGTTGAGCGCCTGCTCAACCGGTAATGGCGGGGAAGAGCTCGAAGGATTAACCGTGGCCGATGGCAAATTTACAGTGGGGTTTGATCAGGATTTTCCTCCCATGGGGTTCGTTGGCGATGACGGTGAGTTTACCGGATTCGATCTGGAGCTGGCTGCCGAGGTAGCCGATCGTTTGGGGCTGGAACTGGTCCTGCAGCCAATTGCCTGGGATTCCAAGGATTTCGAACTCACCTCTAAAAACATAGACTGCATCTGGAACGGCTTTACCATTACCGGACGGGAAGATGAATATACCTGGACCGACCCGTACATGGCGAATCAGCAGGTATTTGCGGTAAAGGCCGACTCAGGGATTTCTACCCTGGAGGATCTGGCCGGCAAGGTGGTCTCCGCTCAAACCGATTCCAGCGCGGAAAAAGCGCTGAAGGTTGGCAGGCCCGAGCTGGTGGAGACCCTTGCCGATCTGATCACGGCGCCTGATTATTTAACCGCCCTGATGGATCTGGAGTCGGGTGCTGTTGATGCGGTAGCCATGGATGAAATTGTGGCCCGCTATCAGTTGGAAAAGGGAGACAATTTTGTTTTGCTGGACGAAACCCTGGCAGAAGAAGATTATGGCGTCGGGTTCTTGCTGGGAAATGAAGCCCTGCGGGATGCGGTGCAGGATACGTTGGAAGAAATGGCAGCTGACGGGAAGCTTGCTGAAATCTCGCAAAAATGGTTTGGTAAGGATATTACCACCATCGGCAAATAAGCAAGCGGCTGAATTTTCGGAAGGGCTACTTTTCCTGAAAGCTAGCCCTTCTTTTGTTGAGGGGATAGGGAGGGGGAACAGCGGTGGCTCTGCCGGTGATGTTGCTGAAATTGATCAAAGGTTTGCTGCTGTCGGTGGAGATATTTACGTTGACTTTGCTGTTCTCCCTTCCGTTGGGGCTTCTTGTTTCTCTCGGCAGAATGTCAAAAAATACGATTATCAGAAACGCGGTCAAGCTTTACATTTCCATTATGCGCGGCACTCCTTTGGTTTTACAATTGATGGTGGTTTACTATGGGCCCTACTATATTTTCAAGCTGACCTTGCCCAGGGGCTATCGCTTTGTGGCGGTAGTGATAGGTTTTGTGTTGAACTATTCGGCCTATTTTGCCGAGATTTACCGCGGCGGGATCGAATCAATAGCGATCGGGCAATATGAAGCGGCAAGGGTTCTGGGTTACAATCATACTCAGACCTTTATCAAGATAGTGCTCCCTCAGGTTGTAAAACGGATTCTGCCCCCGGTGACCAACGAGGTCATCACCCTGGTCAAGGATACCTCCCTGGCCTACGTAATCTCTGTTTCCGAAATGTTTACCACCGCCCGGGCCATCGCTTCGGCGCAGAGGACCATGGCTCCCTACATCTCCGCCGGTATATTTTACTACGTTTTCAATTATATAATGGCTGGGGTCATGGAATGGATCGAGAAAAAAATGAGTTATTTCAGGTGAGAGGTGCAGCGGCTTGAAGTACCTGGAGATAAGGAACCTACGCAAAAGTTTCGGCGAACTGGAAGTTATTAAGGATATCTCCTTTACCCTGGATGAGGGACAGATAATTGCAATAATCGGCCCCTCTGGCTCCGGCAAATCCACTTTGCTGAGATGCGCCACTATGCTCGAACCCATGGATTCGGGGGAATTGATCTACCTGGGAGAGCATGCGGTTACGACTGGCGAGGATGGAAAGGCGGTCTACGCCTCTTCCAAAAAACTAAAAAAAATTCAGCGGTATTACAGCCTGGTCTTCCAAGATTTCAACCTGTTCCCTCATTTTTCGGCCCTTAAAAATATAACTGATGCGCTGATTACCAATCAGAGAATGGATCGATCAAGGGCCCTGGATATCGGGTGGGGACTGTTAAAAAAAATGTCCCTGACCGACAAGGCGGATGCTTATCCCTACCAGCTTTCCGGGGGCCAGCAGCAGAGGGTTTCTATCGCCAGGGCGCTGGCCCTGAACCCCAAGGTGCTGTTTTTCGATGAGCCTACCTCGGCCCTGGATCCGGAGCTGACCGGGGAAATCTTGAAAGTGATCAAAGATCTGGCTCTGGAGAAGATGACCATGGTCATTGTCACCCATGAAATCAGCTTTGCCCGCGGGGTGGCAGATTATATAATCTTTATAGACGGCGGGGTAATCGTAGAGAAAGGATCCCCGGAAGCGGTGATCAACAATCCTCAAAATGATCGTACCCGGGCATTTTTGAACAGGTTTGACCGGTAGCCTCATTTTCCCGGTTCAAAAAATATAAGGAGTTAAATATGCAGGTAAATATTGGCCGCAGCCACGGTTTGCGCCCGCCTCTTAAATGGGCCGGAGGAAAAAGGTGGCTGCTTTCACACCTGAAGCCCTTTTGGGAGCCTCATTCGCATCGCCGGCTGATCGAGCCGCTGTGCGGGGGGCTGGCGGTTACCCTGGGGCTGCTGCCTGCCAGGGCGTTGCTCAACGATATCAACGCCTGCCTCATAAATTTTTTCCGGTGGGTGCAAAAGGGTCTTTTCGTTGAAATACCGCTAAAAAATGAGGAGGCGTTTTATTATGGCTGCCGCCGTCGATTCAACAGGCTTGTTGAAACTGAAAGGGTAGATACAAAAGAAGCGGCGGAACTGTTCTATTATCTGAACCGGACCGGCTATAACGGTCTTTGCCGGTTCAATCAAAAAGGGGAGTTCAATGTCCCCTTCGGCAGTTACCAAAGGATCAACTATGTGCGGGACTACCGGCCGTACCGGGAATCATTTCAGCGCTGGGAGTTCCGCTGTGTTGATTTTGAACAGCTGGCTCTGGAGAATGATGATTTTATCTATGCCGATCCCCCCTATGATGTTGAGTTTACCGCTTATTCGAAGGAAGGGTTCGGCTGGGATGATCAGGTCCGCCTGGCGCAATGGCTGACCGGGCATCCCGGACCGGTTATTCTTTCGAACCAGGCCACCGGGCGCATCGTGGAGTTGTACCGGGGGCTGGGGTTCAGGCTGCTATTTCTAAATGCCCCCCGCATGATCAGCAGCGCCGGGGACCGGACACCGGCCAGAGAGGTGCTGGCCCTGAAAGGCTTGTAAG
The DNA here is from genome assembly GCA_964585925.1 of uncultured Syntrophomonadaceae bacterium. Classification (GTDB taxonomy): domain Bacteria; phylum Bacillota; class Dethiobacteria; order DTU022; family DTU022; genus JAAZLS01. The sequence continues at coordinate 8,427 of CAZPFS010000036.1, forward strand.
CGATATATTGTTTGTTCAAATCGGGAAGGCCCTTAAACTGCCGGCAAGGACGGGTTCACCCCAAGACCCTTGTATTTTATGGCAGAAGCTGGCTTTCCTTCAAGTTAATCTAATCCGCTTTACGCCCCCTTCGTGCAGCTTTTTTGTTTCCTATATTTTTGCCACTACCCTACAAGGCAAGCCTGTCATTTCTGCATATTTGACTGGATAAGTGTTGGCCACGAATTCTTTGCTGCTCTCCTTTAAAAGCAACATTTTCAAATTACAAATATTCTCGACAACGAAAACATTTCTATTTGCACAGTATTGGTCCTTTGGAGTATGTTCTGCACCGCGCCTGATTCCAGGGCAATCAATTCCAATAATTGAAATCTCAAGATCTAAAAGGCTCTCTATTAAATCATCCGAAAGTTGAGGGTGCTCTTGAAAGTAGTGTTTGCTGCCGTATCCCACCTTTTCAATAAAACCTGTATTAAACGCAACAAACATATCATTTTTAACCTTTGAAATATCAATGTCCGGGGTATCAATATCTCTTCTTTTGACTGTGCTGACATCGAACACTATTGCGTTTCGTTCCACATATTCTAATGGAAACTCCTTATTCATCACATCAAAATGTGTCCCCAAATGGCCTGCCAGGGTTTTTCTTTCATTTGCCTGGGCATCTGCAACCATTTTTGGCGTAATCAAAATAGTCAAATCAATAAACACTGGTTCCCCCTCCCTTTTTTTGATCTTCGGTAACATTGATTCTCCCAAGAGTCTGCCGCAGCGGTCGGCTCAATAATAGAAGTAGAACTCGCTCTCTCAAATAGGGAGCCGCCAATCAGGCCATATGCGACGCACAGGCAACAAAGGATGCTCCCGGGTAATCCGATCAAAGTCCAGGCCTCTCCTTTCAGAGCTGTAAACAATCCCTCCACCGGGCATATCTCCGGGCCCCGAGGTCCAGAAAGTGAATCCTTCCGTGCCGGCCGGCGGGGGGAGGGAAATCCTTCCAGCTCTGCTCGCATGCTCATTCGGAAACACGGTTCTCCGGGGGCGCGTTCTGGAATACCAATTCCATAAACTCCGAACGTATCCCTGCCGGGGGTTTGCCTTTGAACACAGTATGGAAGGATGGACGGCAGATTTTGCCGATCTGCCGGTGATGAGATTAATAGGTATAAACTGGAATTTGCAAGGGGACGTACTCCGTTTAAATAAGCAGCTGGACCGGGATCCGGCGGAAAATATTCCGGCCCTCCTGAAAAGGATCGGCATGGCGGTCATTATTGAGAAGGCCTGAAGATGTCATAAGCAAACACGGCGCCGGTAAATCTCAATTTGTAGAACAGGCTGAACCCTGATGAAAGGATTCAGCTTGCTCTATTCATTACAACCTTAAAATAGTCCGGCAAGACCTGATTCTCCCAAGTGTCTGCCGCGGCTGTCGGCTCAATCATAAAAGTAGAACTCGCCATCCATTTTTCCCCCTATTGAATTCTGGGGGGAATAATCTTTATGCATGTATTTGATGATCAGCATTTTCCTGGATCGCCTGGAGATTCAGGCAGTAATTCTAAATCTCCTGCTGCCTGTCGGTGGGTTCTTTATTGAAAAAGCGTTGACGCCGACTACCACCTTTGTAAGGCAAGCTTGCTTTAATGATCACCTGGAAAGCTGTACATGCTATATAATTGCCCGCCAATTACGACGGCCATACAGAATCCGTTCCAGATCGACCACTTCTTTTCAGCAATGGAGAAAAAGTTGATGTAGTTCTTCACGATGAGCTTGTGATAGCCAATTGCCGCACAATTCAACTTGCCCCGGTAGGAAAACCGGCGGGAATAGCGAAAATTGCTGGTAACCAATATAATTCAGGAAAAGAAGGTATATCAAATGAAGCCCGTGCAGGAAAAACTGACATATCAGGAATGTGAGGTATAATATGGAGCGAATTGATAGCAGATACCGCATGCTCTTTGAGGGTTTCCCCGATCCTTTTCACTATTGTCAAACTATAACGGATGGCGCCGGCAAACCTGTGGATTACGTTTTTCTTAATGTGAACGATAATTTTACAGAAATGATCGGTCTTTCAAAGAATGATATTATAGGCCGAAAAATTACAGAAGTTTACCCCGGCATTAAAAATTCCGATTATAACTGGATCGATATTTTTGGCAATGTCGCTCTCACCGGTGGGAAAGTGTGTTTTGAACAATACTTTGAATCGAAAAACCACTGGTACGAAATAATTGCCTACAGTAAAGAATATGGTTATTTCGCCGTAATCTTCCGGAATATTACCGATGCCAGGAAAATGGAACAAGCCTTGCAGAATAGCGAGATCCGCTACCGGAAACTTGTGGAAAATTTAAATGAAGTAGTCTATATCCTGGATGAAAAGGCGCAGATAGTTTATATCTCCCCCAATGCCGAACAGCTGAGCGGCTATACTCTTTCCGAGTTGGTGGGAAAGCGTTTCATCGAATTTGTCCATCCCGATGATTCGGAGGGACGCCTGGAACAATTTTTAAAGGTATTGTCGGGAGTGAACGAGGCTACCGAATATCGTTTTTTGTCCAAAACAGGACATGTTACCTGGGTGAGAACATCTGCCAAGGCAATTGTCAGGGAAGGGCGTGTAATGGGTATACAGGGGGTGTTGATGGATATTACCGCCCGCAAACAGGCCGAAGAAGAGATGCGGCGCCTGAGCTTTCACGATAGTCTTACGGGACTTTATAACCGTTGTTTTCTGGAAGAAGAAATGAAAAAACTGGATGCAGACAAAATGCAGCTGCCCATCTGCATCATCATGGCCGATGTGAATGGATTAAAGTTGATCAACGATACCTGTGGGCACGATGAAGGGGATAAAATGCTTCGCCATACAGCGCATCTGCTAAAAAAATCCTGCCGAAAAAAGGATCTTGTCGCCCGTTGGGGTGGTGATGAATTTATAATTCTGTTGCCGCAAACTACGCTCGAAGAGGCAAAGAATGTCTGCCAAAGAATAATCCATTGCTGCCGTAAAACTTGCCCAGAATGGCCCCCGCTCTCGATAGCTTTGGGCGTCGCCTTTCAAAATAGCACCGGGAAAACCCTGGCACAAATTTTAATGAAAGCTGAAAAGGATATGTATATGCAGAAACTTGCAGAATACCAAAATACAAGAGATACTGTTTTAAATTATCTGTTACAAATATTGGCGGAAAAAAGTTTTGAAACAGAAGAGCATATCAAGCGCATGCAAAAGATGGCGGTGAAAATTGGTGAAAAAGTAGGACTCCCTGATTCGGAGCAAGACCGGCTGGCCGCCCTGGTTTCTCTACACGATATCGGGAAAATAAACATTCCCAAAGAATTAATAACCAAAAGAGGGGCTTTATCGACAAAAGAAAAGGGAATTATGCGGAAGCATCCGGAAATCGGGTGTAGAATCGCCCGGGCCACGGAGGTGTATGCCCATCTAGCGGAAGATATATTGGCGCATCACGAACATTGGGATGGTTCAGGATATCCACAGGGTTTGAAGGGGAAGGAGATCCCTTTGTTGGCCAGGATTATTGCTGTTGTTGATGCTTACGAGGTAATGACAGGGGGAAGGCCTTACCGGGAAGCCATCCCCCCGGGTGATGCTCTTGCCGAGCTGAAAAGATGCGCCGGCACACAGTTCGATCCCGAATTGGTGCAGATCGTTGCCTCGGTTTTGCAGGAGTCACCGGAGTTATAATAAAATATTCGTGGAACAAAAAAGCCCAACTACACGAACGACTTCCAAAACCGGCCAAGGGAATAGGAAATCCCTATGCCGCAGGCGATGTAAAAATGATGGAAGCTGAAAATGGACAGTATTTCAATCTTATCCAAATGATTGCGATCATTTGAATTTAACTGTCACACGGCGCCGGCAAATCTCAATTTGTAGAACAAGCTGAACCCTGATGAAAGGACTCAGCTTGCTTTTTCATTACAACCTCAAAATAGTCCGGCAAGGGCTGATTCTCCCAAGAGTCTGCCGCGGCGGTCGGCTCAATAATAGAAGTAGAACTCGCTCTCCCAAATAGGGCGCCGCCAATCAGGCAATATGCGACGCACAGGCAGCAAAGGATGCTCCGAGGTAATCCGGTCAAGGTCCAGGCCTCTCCTATTGGAGCTGTAAATAATCCCTTCATATTTGGAATATCCGGCCCCCGAGGTCCAGAAAGTGAATCCTTCCGTGCCGGCGAGGGGAGGGAAATGTTTCCACCCCTGCTCGTATGCCCATCCGTAAACACGGTTCTCCTGAGGCACGTCCTGGAATGCCAATTCCACAAACTCCGAACGCAGCCGATCGGCGATACCCGAATCGGGGAGTGTCCAGCCATATAAAGGATGGGTTTGGCAATTATACCGGGGCTGTTCCTTATTCATTATATCGATGATGCCGAGCGCCATGTCGCGGGTAAGCTTACTTTTCTTGAAAACGTTTGTGTCAATCATATAAGCACCCGTTTTAAAAGAAACGATGATAAAGGTGGAATCTTCGTACGGCTCGCAGGGCAACTCCCAGGGGATGCGAGCCTTTTGTGTCTCCATATCAAGGTTGTAGTTGTCAAGCTCCTTTTGAATTCGGGAGAGGGGATAGTCTTGATAATGCATGTACTCGATGATCAGCGTTTCCTGGATCGCCTGAAGAGTCAACCAGTAATTATAAATTTCCTGCTGCATGTCGGAGGATTCCTTATTGAAAAAGTGTTGACGCCCGGCTACCACCTTGCTCCATTTGGCGATCATGCCGCCGCCGGCCATTCCCGTGCCCAGCATGGCGTCACGGATGGCGTATTGGTTGGCCATGATGCCGTCCTGCCCTCCGATCCGGGTGCATAGTTCGTCAATTATTCGCTGCCGGTACGCTTTATCAGACTCGGAGGTATCTTCGGTAACGGGAACCATCTCCGCTAAGGAGGCCAGCAGCCGGTTAGCGCCCGTTATTTTGCTTACGATGGGCTGGAGCGGGCCGGCCAACGTGTTGTAGTCCACCGCGTTGAGCTGTTGCTGCATCGCCGCTACACTTTTCATAAGCCGTTCGATGTTCGAATTGATGGACATCAGCAAATCGATCGTGGTCTGAGCAACGGGATCGCCCAGGCCAAGCATGTTCATGACCCAGCCGAAACCGCTGCTGCCGGCGGATTTTGCGGCGCCAGCGGTGAGATTTTGCCCGATGAGCGAGATGATCCCTGCCGCTGTCAGGGCACTGCCTACCGGCGGGGGGCCCTCAACCGGCGGCGGACCTTCATCCTGTGGTGCGCCCTCATCTGCCGGCGACATATCCTGCCCGAGGGCTGGGTCCGCACTGCTGCACGAAGTCAGAAACAGGGCAATGGCCATTAAAAAGGCAATGAGGATTTTTAATTTCGATCGGCCAGGCATGGTAACATCTCCTTAATGATAGTTTTTCATCACTACCATAGGAGAAAATATCCCGCTTGGGAAGTGACTTTTCACCCCCGAAAGGTAACGTTTTTTCTCTTAAAAAATGTACTTTGCCAGCTCTTTCCTGTCTGAAATAAGCAGCTTTCTGTAAACCTCCTGCATGATGTTTTTGAGCCTTCCCACCGAAATGCAATGCTGTTCGGCTACTTTTGCGTAGGGGAGGCGGCGCGCCACAAGCCGGGCGATATGGTATTCCCTGAGAGTCAGCATGAGCGTGATGTTGTCTTTGGTGAACTGGTTGTGGAAGGCGACCCAATTGGCGAAGGTGCGCTCCCATTGGGCGAGGACCGGGCCGGCACAGGCGGGAAAGGCCCGCGCAAGGCATTCTTCCACCAGCCCGCCCAGGGATGTCACCACCTCCGCGAAGGGCGTGATAAAGCCGTGGGGCAGCGCGCTGCGCATAGCCTCCAGCAAATAGCAGCGGGCCTCGTCCTGTTGCCCGAGGGCCTGGCAGGCGATAGCGCAGGCGATCCGCAGGTATATTCCGGCAGAGGTGATGCCCTGCGCCGGCTCGCCAAGGGCCAGCGCGGCCTGCGATACGATCAGCATGGCTTCATGACGGCCCGTGCATTGAAAATATTTGGCCCGAAAATAGATCACAATGGGCCGAAGCTGCGGCGCAAGAGCGCCCAGATTACCCTCTTTAAGCCATTGCGGCACCATGTCCGGGGCGATCACGCTCACGGCGGCGGCGGCGAGCGCCGTCTCCGCGATCGCGGCGACAGAGGCGTCGTTGCCCTTTTGGACTTTCAGGCAGCTTTTGAGATAGGCGTCGATCTGCGTATACGTGCGGTAATCGCCCGTGCTGATGGCCGCCGCGATCGCCACCATGCACGAGTGCAGCCTCGCCGCGTCGTCCCCCGCGGTCTGGTGAAAGCATTCGAGCGCCCGCCCAAAATCACCGCGCAGGTAGGCCAGCTCTGCCTCGTAATGACGCCGCTCCCTTTCCCCGCTCACGGTATCCAGAATAGCGTCGGGATTATGGGCCGGCAGCGGTGCAGCAGTGGCCGCAAGCAGGCGGGCGAGATCGGAGGACAGTGCGCTTGGCGGCGGCTTTTTATCCCGGCGCGGGTCGGCTGGTTTTTCCGCGTCGGCCGGAATCATCCACGACCTTCCGTATTTCTTCACGTCGGGTATCCGGCCGTCGGCCAGCAACCGCTGCACCTGCCGGAGCGATACGCCCCACTTTTCAGCTGCTTCCGCGGCGGATATGTATTCCATCCGAACCGCCCTTTCGCCGTAAAATGACAGCTTAATTATAGTCGTTTGAGCGACGCGTTGTATATAAAAAAATAAATCCTTAAAATAAATCTATATGAAAGAACCTTGCTTGCGGCTGCCTGCTTCTAACCTAAACTCAGGAGGATACAGATAGATGTGTTTGCCTAAATTGATGCATCTCCATTCCAATTAGGCAAAGTATAAAAGTGCTCACCACTGGATCAGGGTCCAACAAAACCTGCTTGAACCTATGCTGAAAACCAGTTATAATTAGCTAGCCATCAAGAATCCTTTGTTTACTACCATATGGGGGTAGTTAGCGGCCTGGTGGCGCTCCTGGACTTCAAATCCAGTGGCAGGCGTGCTCCGTCTGCGGTGGGTTCGATTCCCATCTACTCCCGCCAAGCTGAGTTGGAAAAGCAGTTGTCCTTTCATGGAAAACTACCCGCCATGCCGCCCTTAAAACACTAGGGCAAACGATATTCCTCTCTGAAAGCGCGAAAGAAAAAAAGGGCGGACCCAAGTTTGTCGGTCCGCCCCTGAGATTACCGGTTATGCAGATAATCTATAGCTTTGGCTTTGGTAAGCCTTCCATAGATTTAACTGACTCGGCAATCTCTTCGTCGGACATAACATAGTCGGTCAGTTTTCCCTGCAAGAAAGCATCATAGCCGGGGAGATCCAAAAGGCCGTGTCCGCTCCAACTGATGAGAATTGTTTTTTCCTTGCCTTCTTCTTTGGCCTTGCGGGCTTCTTCTATGGCCAAAGCGATAGCATGGTTTGTCTCCGGGGCCGGAATATATCCCTCGGTGCGGGCCCAGATTACCCCTGCTTCATAGGCCTCAAGCTGGTTGTAGACCCGGGGTTTGATCAGTCCGTCAAGTACCAGTTGACTCATAAGTGGAGCCATGCCGTGATAGCGCAGGCCGCCGGCATGGATGGGCGCCGGTATAAAGCCGTGCCCCAGGCTGTACATGGGCAGCAGCGGAGTGGTGGAGGCCGTATCCCCAAAATCATAGACGAAGGGTCCCTTGCTTAACACCGGGCAGGCGGTAGGTTCAACCGCGTAAATCTCCATATCCCGGCCGTTGATTTTTTCCCTGATAAAGGGGAAGCAGAGCCCGGCAAAGTTACTTCCGCCTCCCACACAGCCGGCAATGATATCCGGATGCTCTCCGATGGAGGCCAGCTGTTGCTGAGTTTCCAGACCGATTACCGTCTGGTGAAGCAACACATGATTTAGGACGCTTCCCAGAGAATAGCGGGTATCCTCCGAATTCAGGCAGTCTTCGACTGCTTCGCTGATGGCGATCCCCAGGCTGCCGCTGCTGTCCGGGTTTTCCGACAGCATTTTCCGGCCAAAGTTGGTATCGGGGCTTGGGCTGGGCACACACTGCGCGCCCCAGGTTTGCATCATCAGCCGGCGGTAAGGTTTTTGATCGTAGCTGACCCTCACCATATATACCTTGCACTCCAGACCAAATAATCGACAACTTAAACTTATTGCCGAGCCCCATTGGCCGGCTCCGGTTTCGGTAGTAATACGCTTAATCCCAAACTGCTTGTTATAGTACGCCTGAGCCACCGCGGTGTTGGGTTTATGGCTGCCGGCGGGGCTGACCCCCTCATTTTTATAGTAAATCTTGGCCGGGGTTTGCAGGTATTTTTCCAGGTAGCGGGCCCGGTGCAGCGGAGTCGGTCTCCAGAGGAGGAGTTTGTCCAAAACCTCATCGGGAATGTCGATCCATCTCTCGGTGCTCATCTCCTGTTCCACCAGGTTCATGGGAAAAATGCGCCCCAGATCTTCGGGGTTTATCGGTTGGCCGGTAGCCGGATGCAGGGGCGGTTGCAGAGGCGTAGGCATGTCTGCCTGAATGTTGTACCACTGCCGGGGCATATCCTTTTCGGCCAACAAAATCTTGGTTATTTCCTGACTCATGAGCTATACCTCCTTAGATAATAATAAAATCCCCCGACCCATATTGGGACGGGGGAGAGTTGCCCGCGGTGCCACCCAGGTTGCCTGC
>CAZPFS010000037.1:0-16062 GCA_964585925.1 uncultured Syntrophomonadaceae bacterium
ATGAAAAAGGGGCACTTTACCGGACTGAGGCCAAGCAGGCCAAAAAGAACCGGCTCATTAATTCTTTGGCCGTGATTGGGGGATTTCTGTCGGGCAAACCGGTGGTGGCCGGGGCCGGGATGCTGGCCGGCTCCAGACAGAATGTGTTTATCGGCTGGAAACGCCTGACCAAGGTAACTTACAAGTCTCGCAGCCGCACCATTTTACTGCGGGCTGGCTGGGCGGAAAATATTGGCCTCTTTTGCACTGAAGAAAATTATGCCCCGGTTGAAGAATTTGTGCGAAACAAAACAGAACATTTGTTGGGGGGCTGATATTTTTGCCTTTGAAATTTAGGGTTTTCCCGCCTGAATAATATATACTAAGAATAAAATAAGGGAATATAAGGAGGTAGATTGGTATGAGGTGGCTCATCGGCGGGGCTATAATACTCCTCATTGTAGTGTTTCTTATCTCCATCTATAACCGGCTGGTAACCCTGCGTCAGCGGATTCAAAATGCCTGGGCGCAAATAGAGGTGCAGTTGAAGCGGCGCTACGACTTGATACCGAACCTGGTTTCAACGGTTAAGGGCTATGCCGCCCATGAGCAGGAGACCTTTGAGCGGGTAACCGCCGCCCGGAATATGGCCATGGGGGCGAAAAATGTTGAGGAACAGGCCGGGGCGGAAAACATGCTCACCGGCGCTCTGCGTCAGCTCTTTGCCCTGGCTGAAAACTACCCGGAGCTAAAAGCGAACACCAATTTTATGCAGCTCCAAGAAGAGCTGACCAACACCGAGAGCAAGATCGCCTTTTCCCGTCAATTTTTTAATGACACGGTTCTAAAATACAATACAGCGATTCAGCGCTTCCCCGCCGTTTTGGTGGCCGGTATGTTCGGCTTTCATCAGCAGATCTATTTCAATTTAGATGATGAAGCAGAGGCTCGCCGGGCGGTGAAGGTTGAATTTTAGGGGCGGATGATGAAATGATATCCGAAAAAAGCAATCGGCGCGGTCGGTTTTCCCAACTGATCCCGGCCTCTCTAGGGCTTGTTTTGGGGCTAATGTTTTTCCTGGCCGCGGCGGCGCCGGCCCAGGCCGCCGATCGCTCGTACTATTTCCCGCGGGTGGAGATCAAGGCGGAGGTTCATCCCGATGGTTCGATGAGTGTGGTGGAGGAGCGCACCTTCCGGTTTGATGGCCGCTACCGGGGAGCCTGGGAGTATATTTACCTGAAACATAATGCCTCAATCAGGGAGGTTTCGGTCGGCGAGGGGGGCGAGGCCTATGAACAGATGCCCCCCGGAACCCAGGATATAGCGGGAATATTTTATGTGGAGGAGCATCCGGACCATATCTACATTGACTGGAGCTTTGAGGCGGCCGACGAGGAGCGCACCTTTACCATTTCGTACACGGTGGATAACGCAGTACTTGTCCATCAGGATACGGCGGAACTATATTACCAATTTATCGGGGATAAATGGGAGGAGCGAACCGATTACGCTCTGGTAAGCTTAATCCTGCCCGAGGGGGCAAAAGGAGAGAACCTGCGGGTCTGGGGACACGGCCCTTTGCAGGGTAATGTTTCTACAGAAGAAAACCGGGTTACCTGGGAGATTGCCGATCTGCCCCGCAAGACCTTCCTGGAGGGGCGGGTTCTCTTCCCGCCGGAGCTGGTTCCCGGGGCAAGCAATTTCTCCGACAAAGAGGGGCTGCCCGGGATTCTCGCCGAGGAGGAAAAATGGGCCGGCAAGGCCAACCGGAAACGCTTGCTGACCCGGGTCGATCTTTTCGGAGGGGCCATTATTGCTTTAGCCGCTCTCGCTTTTTATCACCTCATGCGGCGCCGCGGCCTGTATCACCCCCAGGCTTATCAGGGTGACTACTACCGGGAACTGCCGGGTGATTACTCGCCGGCGGAGGCGGGAAATTTCTTTCGGCAGGGGCGGACCACCCCGGAGGATTTTACAGCCACGCTTCTCGATCTGGCGCGGCGGGGTTCTCTGCACCTGGGTGAGTACCAGGCCGAAAAGGGCCTTATTCGCAAACGCACCTATACCGATTACTATCTTCATCCGGGGGAGAACAAAGGGGATTTATCCGGTCACGAACTTAAGGTGCACCATTTTATCTTTAACCAGGTGGCCCGGCAGCCCGGGAGTGCGGTCTCCTTTAAGGAAATCGAGGAGTATGCCAAACGCCGCAAAACAACCGTGGCTCAATTTTACCGCGGTTGGACAGAGGCTATCAAAGAGCAGGTTAAAGGTTTGGGCTTCTATGGGGGCAGTGCCCGGGCGGTAATTATCGGCGGGTTGGTTCTGCTTGCTGCCGGGGCCGGTTTCCTTTTTATCGGGGAGATGCCCATTATCGGCACCGGCTCGATAATAGTAGCTCTATTGTTGCTCCTTTCAGGGGGAAAGATCAAAAACCTGACCCCTCTTGGGGCCGATCATTTTGCCAAATGGAAGGCCTTCCGCCGGTTTCTGCTCCATTTTTCCGAACTCGACCGGGCCTATGTTCCCGCCCTGGAAATATGGGAGCATTATCTGGTGTACGCGGTAGCCCTCGGTGTGGGAAAACAGGTGATGAAGCAGTTGACCATGGTTTATCCGGAAACCAGGGATCCGGCGTATCTGGCTACCCGGGCGACCTGGTATCATCTGGCGCTTTCCAATCCGGCCCGTTTTGACAGCCTGACCACCTCGGTGCAGCAAACCTTTCGGACCGCTCTCAGCAGCTCTTCCTCCGGTTCGGGGGGAGGGGGCGGCTTTTCCGGCGGCGGGGGCGGTGGGGGCGGTGGAGGCGGTGGAGGCGCCCGTTAAAGGGATGGGGGACGACAACCATGCAAATTGCACTTACTAAAAAATTAGCGAAGGCGATGGGTGTTAAACCACCCCTTCCGGATAAAAATGTCGCACCGCTTTTTTCGTGGACTGCGAATTGGACCAATACCTTTGATGACGGAAAAGACGATATGGTTATAATGGTAAATAACGCCACCCGTTTTACCGTTGCGATCTACGGTGTCAGGCGAAATAAGTTTAAGGGTATTGCTGCAAAAATGTTGAATGCTATCAACAACACCCTTCATGCTTTGAATATCAACCCGGAGATCATCGCTGCCTACCTGGAGCAAGGGGGGGAAATCAATTATGCTAAAAATAGCGATCGCAAATTAACGGCTTGGGTAAATCACCAGGGCTTGGAAGCAGCTTTTGTGGTGGGAAATGAGGTAATTGAAAACAGCTGCGAGATCAATTATGATGATACACTGGGGAGACTTGTCAGCGATAGGCTGGTAAACTATAGCAACAGTCAGACGGATGGGTTTGTCCCCTTAGAAAAGATGATCGATATGTTGACAAAATTAACAGGAAAGCCGGCTTACAAGTACCGGGCTTATGAAATACGGGTTACCCTGGATTTGGGAATCTACAAGGCCATCCGGCGTCTAATTATCCCGGCAGATCTGGAACTCATCCGGCTCCATAAGGTTTTGCAGGAGGCATATGGCTGGCGGGGCAGTCATCTATATGATTTTACAGTATTTGAAAAGAGACCCCGGGTAACGGCGGCCCGTCTTGTGGCGGGGAAAGATGATCTGTTCTACGACGAAAATGCTACTTTGATTGCCGGGCATCGATTATCAGAATATCTGCCGAAATATGAATATGTTCTTTATACCTATGATTTTGGCGATCATTGGAAACACGAAATTGAATTAGTGCGGATAATTGAGGATTACAATAAAGAATCACCATGCCTTCTTGAGGCGAAAGGGCAAACCCCACCGGAAGATGTGGGCGGCATTGGGGGCTATATAGAATTTCGTGAAATAATGCTTAATCCAGAACATCCGGAGCATGAGGAAAGAAAAAAGTGGGCGGGATTTTGGTCCCCGGAGCTAACAGAATGGGAGAGCCATCCGCGCCTCATCCGCGGCTAGGGGTCAATGTTTAGCGGTAACAATTATAGGGAGCCGGGTGGGGTTGGGGGCGGATATTGCCTGCCCCATGGAACCCATTTCGACAATCCGGAGCAAGTGGCATACGGGCATCCCCACAGGGCAGTGCTGCTTTATCACGTATCACGGACCGATTCGGGTCTTAATAGTTTTGCTCATCTCTGATCAGGGAAATTAGGTTCACGGGAGCCGAAACGGCTCCCGTGAAATGTGGAAAAACCCTTGACTTTACTGGTCGGAGCGGCGGGATTTGAACCCGCGGCCTCTTGGTCCCGAACCAAGCGCGCTACCAAGCTGCGCTACGCCCCGCCGTGTGCAATTTGATTATAGCACAGCGATTTCCGAATAACAATATTTCCGGCCGGCGCATTACCGGGGGGCCGGGAATAATCGCCGGCGGCACACCGGCGGTTCATACTGTTTACAAGGGGCGCCATGGCTGTTGTTAAATATATCGGCGACCTTCTCCCCGGTAATGCAGGAATTTAGCAGTTTAACTCGAATTACCATTAAGGGATGTCTCTGGCATCCCTGTTTAAATCATTCTGATGTTCGGTCCAAGAAAAGATAATATGGCAAGCAAGGTGAATCATTGTTGTCTCTCGTGGTTGGAATACCTCAGGCTTTGTCGTTTTACACGTACTATCCCCTATGGAAAACATATCTGGAAAACCTTGGTGCAAAGGTGGTATTGTCCCGGCCTACTAACCGGGAGATACTGGAATGGGGAATCAGAAATACCGTAACCGATGCCTGTATCCCCGTGAAGGTACTACACGGGCACGTTATAGATTTAAAAGATCGAGTGGATTTTCTGCTGATTCCCAGGCTGGTCAGCTCCGATGGCCGGGATACCTTTTGCCCCAAGTTCCTGGGCCTTCCGGAGATGGTTCGTTTTTCGGGGGAAAAACTGCCGAAGATTATCGATACTTCCCTCAGAGCTACCAGGTTCAGCAACGGGATCCATGCTTTTTTGGCCGGTATTGCCCGCCAACTGGGGGTAAGTTCGATCCGCAGGCAGGCGACGGCGGCAAAGCGGGCTTGCCGGGCACAACGCCTTTATCAAAAACTCCTGCTGGCAGGATTTCATCCGCTGCCGGCGCTGGAGATTCTGGAGCGGGGGGAAATCGCCCGCACAGATCGGCTAAATTCGAATCAGACAATCTCGCAGATGGCATGTTCGGTCTCCGGAAACGGCGGCGATCAGTCCGAACTGCTGAGCATAGCCCTGCTTGGCTATCCCTATATGATTTATGATTCTTTTTTGAATTCCAACCTGTACCAGAAGCTAAAGGATATGGGAGTAGAACCGATTACTCCGGAAAGGTTGACCGCTGCCGAGATGAGGCAGGCCTCCCGGATTCTTCCCCAGAGCTTTTTCTGGCACTACAGCAACCGGGTCAGCTGGAGCTGCCTGCATATGTTGAACAACCCCGGGTTGGTAGAAGGGGTAATACATGTCACCGCGTTTGCCTGTGGTCCCGATGCGATGGTGGATAAATTCCTGGAACTCCGGTCCAAGCAGGCACAGGTGCCCTATTTGACCATTACCATAGATGAGCATACCGGCGCAGGCGGAATCCAGACCCGTCTGGAGGCGTTCGTGGATATGCTGCGGGCCCGGCGGGGCAATTGACGGAAGGGAGCAAGTGGTAAGTGGACGGCTATTTGGGGATAGATGTGGGATCGGTAAGCACCAACCTGGTGTTGATGAGCGAACACAATGAAATCCTGGTTTCTTTATATCTCCGTACCCGGGGGCAGCCGATTCAGGTGGTGCAGGAAGGGTTGAAGGAGATCGGCTGCAAGATGCCTCCCGGAGTAAATGTTAAAGGAGTGGGCACCACCGGCAGCGCTCGGCATTTAACCGGGGTGGTGGTGGGGGCCGATGTGGTTAAAAATGAGATCACTGCCCATGCGGTAGCGGCAAACCATGTTGTACCGGGAGTACAGACCGTGCTGGAATTGGGCGGGCAGGACTCCAAAATCATTATACTCAGGCATGGAGTGGTTACCGATTTTGCCATGAATACGGTCTGTGCCGCCGGAACCGGTTCCTTTTTGGATCATCAGGCGGCCCGGCTGGGCATACCCATTGAACAATTCGGTGAACTGGCCCTATGCAGCAAACACCCGGTACATATCGCCGGGCGCTGCTCCGTATTTGCCGAATCAGATATGGTGCACAAGCAGCAGGTGGGCCATTCCACGGAGGACATCATTGCCGGGCTTTGCGATGCCCTGGTCCGGAATTATCTGAACAACGTGGGCAAGGGTAAAAATATCCAGTCCCCCGTTACCTTTCAGGGCGGGGTGGCGGCCAATGTGGGCATAAAGGCCGCCTTTGAAAAGGCTTTGCAGCTGGAGGTAATCGTGCCTCTCCAGTTTGATGTAATGGGGGCGCTGGGCGCGGCGCTGCTTTCGAAATCGGCGGCAAAAAAGAAGCAGGGCACCAACTTCCGGGGGTTTGAATTGAGCGGATTCACCTACCAAACCAGCAGTTTTGAATGCCAGGGCTGCCCCAACATCTGCGAAATAGTCAATATCTCCATGGAGGGAAAGCTTTTGGCCCGGTGGGGAAGCCGCTGCGGCAAATGGGATAGTTTGAGCGAAACCGATTTACAGACGGCAGCCTCACTGCGTCCCATAGCCGGTGAACCGCAAGGGGCGATCAAATGAACCCGGAACTGATTTTAAGCGAACTGATCAGGATCAATACGGTTAACCCCCCGGGCAATGAAACTGCCGCCGCATGCTGCCTGCAGAATTTGTTCAATCGGGCCGGTCTAGACAATGAGATTATCGAACCGGTGAAGGGCCGGGGCAGCTTCATCGCCCGGCTGGGAAAGGGTCCCCGGAAGCTGTTGTTTCTTTCCCACCTCGATGTGGTTCCGGCGGAGGGAGACTGGGAATTCGATCCCTTCTCCGGTGAGATTACCGGTGATATGGTCTGTGGCCGGGGGGCACTGGACTGCAAAGGGCTCACCGCCGCCCAGGCCTGGGCGATGTTGCAGCTGGCCCGGGGAGGCGGACTGTCGGGCGGGGAACTGATTATGGTGGCGGCGGCGGACGAAGAGATGGGCGGGCTGCTGGGCCTGAAATATCTGGCTGAAAATTTCCCCGGGAAGCTGCAGGCCGACTTTGCGATCAATGAGGGGGCGGATCTGCCGGTAGTCCTTGGTGGTAAACACCTTTTTTTTATCCAGGTGGGCGAAAAGGGTGTGGCCTGGATCAGACTTACCGCCCACGGCAAATCATGTCATGGCTCCTTGCCTGCTTTGGGCGACAATGCGGTGATTCGTGGAGCCCGTGCGGTGAGCGCCCTCGGGGATTACCGGCCGGAGGTAACCCTTATTCCGGAGGTTCAACATCTGTTGCAGCGCTTATCGGTCATTCAGGGGATCAAAATACCCGGCGAGCCGGTAACCGAACAGGAAGTAGATCCGCTGCTGGGGCGCCTGCAACTGGAACGGGGCTTTGCGGAGACTCTGCGGGCGATGACCCGGATGACCGTTTCCCCCAACCGGATCCGGGGGGGGAACAAGACCAATATAGTCCCCGATCATTGCCAGATAGACCTGGATATAAGGATTTTGCCCGGACAGGATGAAGAATACCTAAATAAAGAGTTGCGAGGGTGTATGGGGAATGAACCGGATATCGAAACGCTGATCTACAGCAAGCCCACTTTTTCGGCTTCCGATTCCGAATATTTCCGCCTTATCGAAACCACCACCATGGAAACTGCAGGCCGGGAAATAATTTGTCTTCCTCAGATATCCTCCGGCAGCACTGATTCAAAATATCTGCGCCATCTGGGAATTCCGGCTTACGGGGTTGGCCCCATGGCCAAGGGGTTTGACCCCGCCATTCGGACTAGCGTGCACGGTTTAAATGAACGGATCGATCGGGCCAGCCTTCGTCTGCAGGGCCGCTTTTTTTACCGTCTGGCCCGCAACTATCTGCAATCATAATTTGGGATCCTGCGGATGCGCCGGAGAGGAACGGGAGGAAGTAAAATGAAAATTGTCTATCCCCATATGGGCACCTTTACCATGGTGGCTAAACAGTTGGTGGAAGATCTGGGGCAGGAGTCCATCACCCCCACCCGACCCACCCGACAAACCCTGGCCTTGGGGGCCAGGTATTCTCCCGAGTTTGCCTGTATCCCGTTTAAAATATGCCTGGGCACCTACCTGGAGGGTTTGGAAAGGGGCGCCGACACTATTATCAGCGGGGGCGGTTACGGACCCTGCCGGGCCGGCTTTTACGGGGAAATCCATCGCCAAATTTTAAATGATCTGGGTTACAATCCAAACATTATCTTCCTGTGGCCCCCCCTGAAAAAACCCGTTGATTTTCTCAAAAAAGTTAAGCAGCTGAAGGGGTCGAGCTCCTGGCCGGATCTGGTGAGGGTATTGAGAAAATGCTGGGCCAAGCTCTCCGCTTTGGACGAACTGGAGCTGGCGGCCCAGGATACCCGTCCCCGGGAACTGGTCCGGGGTGAGACCTCGAAAGCCTTTAATGAGGGAGCCTCCTATTTGAACAGAGCCAAAACCCTGTCGGAGATTGCCGAGGCCCGGGAGGCGGCAATGCAGAAGATGAGCAGGGTTGTTCTGGACGAAGAAGCAGATCCCCTCCGGGTGGGAATTATCGGAGAAATCTATGTCCAATTGGAGCCCTTTGCCAATTTCTACGTGGAAGAAACCTTGGGTCATATGGGGGCTGCCGTTCGGCGCAGCATTTATCTGACCAGCTATACCAAACATGATGTTTTGTCCACCAAAGGCGATCTGCGCAGCCGGAAATTGGCCGAGCCTTACCTGCCGCTGAGAATCGGCGGCCATGGTCAGAACAGCGTCGGTGATGTGATCCGCTATTCCCGTCTCGGTTATGATGGGGTGGTGCAGTTGGCCCCCTTCTCCTGTATTCCGGAGATAGTGGCCAAAAGCCTGATCCCCCACTTGAGCAATCAGTACGGCATTCCCGTATTGACCCTGTTTATTGATGAACAGACCGGCGAAACAGGAGTTCAGACCAGGTTGGAAGCGTTTGTGGATCTGATGAAACAGACCCGTGAACAAAAAGCGAGCCAAACCGGAAAAACATTGTAATCTCGGACCGCTGCTCTATCTTCAGGATCATTTTTTACCCAGAATATGACAGGATTCGGATGAAAATTATCGCCCACAGGATTGATTTGCCTTTTTTGGCAGAAGATATATCCGGGAATAGAGGTTGAAATCTGATAATGTCGAATGTTAGTACAGCAGGGAGAGCATTAATACAAAAGGGAGGGATTATTATGTCCGAGAAGCTTGGCAGGAGAATCCGAGCCCTTCGTAGACTGAAAAGGATAACCCAACAGGAACTGGCGGAAAAGGTACAAATTTCAGTCAGTATGCTCAGCAAAATTGAACGGGGTAACAGGTTGCCCAAGCCTCAGCTTCTGGAGCACATTGCTTCCAAGCTGAATGTTTCCAGAAATGAACTGTTTGTCATATCGGCAAGTGGAAATAATGAATCAGGAAAAGGATAGCTGACAGGAGACGGCATTGAACATAGGCTCGGTCAAAGTAAACCCGGCAGTGGTGCTGGCGCCCATGGCGGGGATTACAAACCATTCCTTTCGTTTGTTGGCCAGAGAACAGGGCTGTGGGTTGACCTATTCGGAAATGATCAGCTCCCGGGGGCTGATTCAGGAAAAGGCCGATCGATACCGCGCGCTGGTATATGCCGAGGACCGGGAAAAGCCGGTTGCTTTTCAACTGTTTGGTTCAGAGCCGGAGATAATGGCTGAAGCAGCCCGCATGCTTGAAACCATGAATGCGGATATAATAGATCTCAATTTCAGCTGTCCTGCGCCCAAGATTATCTGTCGGGGGCAGGGCGGGGCGTTGATGAAAGATCTGCCCCTTTGTAAAAGGATCATGAAAACGGTAGCGAGGGCGGTCCGTTGCCCGGTGACGGTAAAGATTCGTGCAGGCTGGGACGATGGCGCCAAAAATGCCCCGGCGCTGGCGGCGCTGGCGGCGGAAGCCGGTATGAAAGCGGTGGCTGTTCATGGGAGAACAGTGTTGCAGGGTTTTGAAGGCCGGGCGGACTGGGGGATCATCCGGGAAATAAAACGGGCTGTACCCGAGTTGACTGTGATTGGAAATGGAGATTTAAAAGATCCGGCTGATATAGATCTCAAACTGCGGCAAACCGGATGCGACGGGGTGATGATCGGGCGCGCCGCCCGGGGAAATCCCTGGATATTCAAGCAGGTGAAACACTGGCTGGAAAAGGGAGAGCTGATTCCCGGCCCCAGAGGCGCCGAAATCAGGGAGATGGTTTTACGGCACCTGGATCTGTTGTGCCGCCTAAAAGGCGAAAGGACCGCTGTTCTTGAGATGCGCCGCCAGGCAGCCTTCTATATCAAGGGAATGCGGGGGGCGCCGGAGGTTCGCCGGCAGTTAATGTCCGCGGTCAGCAGCCCGCAGATATCGGCCCTGATCACGGAATTTCTTCCCTGATCCCGCCGCAAGGACGAGCCGCAAAAAAACATCTATTTCAAAGAGGCAAACCGGAGCCTCTTTTTTTATATCCTTTCCATGGTTTATTTTCAAAAATATAGTTGTGCGGAACAATAGCGTATGTTAAGATGATCGTGTGATCACATAACTGTGCACAAAGGAGAGGCTCATGGAATTTGAACAAACCGTCCGGATTGGCGATAAGGTAATAAGCGTTGACCGGGCGGTGCGTGTATTGAACCAGGTTTTACGCCTCCGCTCGCAGGGCCTTTCCCAGCAGGAAGTGGCAAAGCGTCTTTCCCTGGACCGGAGTTTTGTCTCCCGTTTGGAGGCGATTGGCGAAGTCCGCAAGGGAAAACGGGTGGCGGTAATAGGTTTCCCTATTGAGAACAAGCAGGAATTGATCCATATTTGCCGGGAGCGAGGACTGGATTTTACCTTTTTATTGAGCAATCAGGAGAGATGGTCGCTGGTTGGCCGGCAGAAAGCCCTGGATTTTTTTAATCAGGCCATGGAGATTATTTCCCGGCTCAAGGAATATGACACCCTGATTCTGATTACTTCCGAGCGCTGGTACCGGCTGGCGGAAGCCCTGCTGGACCTGCAGATAATTTTTGTAAACCTGGGCCCTACCCCGGTAGAGAAAAATTGCCGGGTGGATCCGGCACTGTTTGAGCGGACCCTTCGGGATATTGTATAAAAGCCCTCCACCGGGGACCTTGGGCAATTCAATTCAACAGTGTTAAATGATTTTTGTTAGTAAGCCGGTATTTATTTTGATCTGAGTCTGATTAATTCTGGGGGTGAGGTTTTGAAGCAGGTTGTGGGAATAAGTTTGGGATCATCGGAACGGGATCACTCGGTTGACGTTAACCTGATGGATACAGATTGTCAGGTGAGGCGAATCGGCACCAACGGCGATGTGAACAAGATGATCGCCATCATCAAGGATCTGGACGGCAAGGTCGATGCTTTCGGGTTGGGAGGAATTGACCGCTACATTCATGCCGTGGATCGCCGCTACGAGTTTTGTGATGCCCGCCGCATTGTTCAGGCTGCCCAAAAAACACCGATCGTGGACGGCTCGGGTTTAAAGAATACACTGGAACGGCAGGTCATCGAGTACCTGGCGGAGCATACCGGCCTGTTTCGGGAACCGAAGAAGGCTTTAATAATATGCGCCATGGACCGGCTGGGGATGGCTCAGGCTCTGAGCCAGGCCGGCTGTACCATGACCTACGGCGATGTAATGTTTGTATTGAATCTGCCATTTCCATTGGTATCGCTGAAAGCCCTGGCCACCTGGGCCCGGGTGTTGATGCCGTTGATCAGCCGCCTTCCCTTCAAACTGGTTTATCCTACCGGGGACAAACAGAAAGAAAACACCCCCCGTCACGAACGATACTTTATGGAAAATGATATTATAGCCGGTGATTTCCACTATATCAGGCGCTATGCCCCTCCGATTTTGCCGGGCAAGATTATAATTACCAATACAGTCACTGCCGCAGATATTGAAGATTTGCGGAACAGACAGGTTAAAACCCTGATCACTACCACCCCCGAAATGGAGGGACGTTCATTCGGAACAAATATCATGGAGGCGCTGATGGTTTGTCTATCCGGCAAAAACAGTGAACTTACCGCACAGGAATACAACCGGATGTTATTGGAATTAAAATTTGCTCCCCGGATTGTAAATTTTTAAATCCGGCTCAGGGAATGGAAGGGACGGAAAGAAAAATATCTGATGAACAATAAATTTGGATTTATAGTTCACCCCCTGTCGTTGGATGATGCCTGCCGCGCTATGCGTTTTTTGAAAGCCTGTCCGGCCGGCTTGGCCGGCCGGGTACTGCGCACAATTCCTCCGTTCAAGGTGTCTGAAATTACCGGGATTGAGTCCGGTTATGGCGAGACGTCCGGCTATTTTGTTTCTACCAATTTAACCACCAGACAAATACAGGAGCTTCCCCCGAAGTATGTTATGCAAAAAATTATAAAATCGGGGAGGCTGGCTCAGAATCTCGGCGCACGCATTATCGGGCTGGGCGCCATGACCGCCGTAGCGGGAGACGGCGGTATTACCGTGGCTCGCCACCTGAAAGTAGCCGTTACCACCGGCAATAGCTATACGGTGGCCGCCGCTCTGGAAGCCACCGGAAAAGCGGCTGAGCTGATGGGGATTGATTTAACGCGGGCCGAGGTGATGATCCTCGGCGCAACCGGATCTATCGGCAACGCCTGTGCGCGGATACTTGCCGGGGAAGGGGTGAACCGCCTTACCCTGGTGGCCCGGGATCAGCGGCGGCTGGAGAACCTGGCCCAAAAAATCCTCTATGACACGGGTGTTTCCTGCAAGGTTACCAATGAGCTCAAAAAAAATGCCCCCCGGGCGGAGGTTATTGTGGCCGTAAGCAGCTCGGCGGAAACCCTTCTGGAGCCGGAAGACTTGCGGCCGGGTGCGGTGGTCTGCGATGTGGCCCGACCTCGTGATATTTCCAGCCGGGTGGCGGGCTGTCGTGACGACGTGTTGGTAATCGAGGGAGGGGTGATCGAAGTGCCGGGGAATGTCAATTTCAATTTTAATTTTGGGTTTCCCCCCCACCAGGCCTATGCTTGCATGGCGGAAACCATGATTTTGGCTCTGGAAAAACGCTTCGAAAATTTTTCCCTGGGACGGGAACTCCGCCTGGATAAAGTGTTGGAAATTCGTCGGTTGGCTGAAAAGCATGGATTCAGGCTGGCCGGTTTTCGGAGTTTTGAACGGATCATCACCGGCGAACAAATTGCCCGCATAAAAGGCAACGCACTTTTGAAACTGCAGGATCAGGAAAAATGTGAGAGCAAAAAATAATTTCGCCTGCGGCCGCGCCCTTTTTAGCCTCAGTCCCGCCAAATCAGGATGTTTTCCTATAAGCGGCCACTGATTTTCCCCTTCAATTATGAGGCCTTTTTTCTTGACAACGCCAAAAGGGATCTATATAATTTAGTAACGAAAAAAACCGAGGTGTTGGGAATCAACAAACGAAAAGCATGGTTTTCAGAAAAGTGTCAAGCAGGCTTGGCACTATATTTATGATGATTTATAGCACCTTTCCAGCATTATCGGTAGTTTGTTGAACAAATATAGTCCTTTATCATCCAGAAAAAAGGAGCGGAAGTAATGTCGAGTAACGAAATCCTGTTAACAAAAGATGGCCTTGAAAAACTGGAAAAAGAGCTGGATTTTTTGAAATCTGTCAAACGGAAACAAATTGCCTCCCGAATCAAGGAGGCAATTTCTTACGGGGATATCACCGAAAACTCCGAGTATGAAAATGCCAAAAACGAACAGGCTTTTGTCGAAGGCAGGATAGTCACTCTGGAGAAGATACTCCGCCATGCCCGTATTCTGGAAAAAAGTGACAACGACAACAGCTATGTGGCTTTGGGTTCTACCGTAAAGCTAAAAGATCTGGATACCGGGCAGGATTACATTTATACTATAGTAGGAACTGCAGAAGCAGATCCCAGGGCTAATAAAATATCCAATGAATCCCCGGTGGGAAAATCAGTTCTGGGTCTTGAGGTTGGGCAAGAGGTTGAATTAAATGTGCCGGGGGGGGTTTTTAAATATAAAGTACTGGAAATAAGCTAACAGTAAACGGGGGGAGACTTTTTTATGCAGGATAATTGGAATGAGTTGCTGCGCGTCAGGCACCAGAAGATGGTTGAACTGAATCAACAGGGTATTGATCCATTTGGAGAAAAATTCAATACAAGCCATTATTCCTGTGAGATAATTAATGCTTTTGATGATCTGGACGGCCGGCAGGTTTCCATTGCCGGCCGTTTGATTAGCAAACGGATTCACGGCAAGGCCAGTTTTGCCAATCTGCAGGACCGGGAAGGACAGATTCAGATTTACCTTCGCCAGGATCAGCTCGGGGAAAAGGATTACCGGCTCTTTGATCTGGTGGATATCGGTGATTTTATCGGTGTCCGGGGAAATGTATTTCGAACCCGCCGGGGGGAGGTCACGGTAGAGGTTCTGGAGTACCGCCTGTTGGCCAAGGCTCTCAGGCCTTTGCCCGAAAAATGGCACGGATTGAAAGATGTAGATCTGCGCTACCGGCAGCGTTACTTGGACCTGATTGTAAATCCCGAGTCCAGGCAGACCTTTATTCAGCGCAGCCGGATAATTCAGGCCATCAGGGAATACCTAAATGCCCAGGGGTTTTTGGAGGTGGAAACACCGATCATGTCGCCGGTGGCCGGGGGAGCGAATGCCCGCCCCTTTATTACCTATCATAACACCTTGGGCATGAATCTTTACTTGAGAATTGCCACCGAACTGCACCTGAAACGCCTGCTGGTGGGGGGGCTTGACCGGGTATATGAAATGGGGCGCATCTTCCGCAATGAGGGCATATCCACCATACATAACCCGGAATTTACCACCGTGGAGATCTATCAGAGTTACGCCGATTATGAAGACATGATGGCTCTTACTGAAAACATGATTTATCAGGTGGCCCTGCAGGTGTTGGGGACAGGCCGGGTGTCCTGCCAGGGGGAACAGTATGACCTTACCCCTCCCTGGCCCCGCATATCGATGGTGGAAGCGGTCCTCAAGTATACAGGGGTTGATTTTTTGAGCCTGGGGGACAATGAAGCCGCCCTCAGGGAGGCCCGCAACCTCGGAATGGAATTGGAAGGCGGGCTTTCCTGGGGAGAGGTGCTCTCCCGCACCTTTGAGCATTATTGCGAGGAAAAATTGCGCCAGCCCGTATTTGTCAGGGAGTACCCGATAGAGGTATCCCCCCTGGCCAAAAAATTAAAGTCCGATCCCCGATTTACTTGCCGCTTTGAGGCTTTCCTGGGGGGGAAAGAAATCGCCAATGCTTTTACCGAGCTGAATGATCCCTTTGACCAGCGGGAACGATTTGAACAGCAGTTGGCCAGGCGGGAAGCGGGGGATGAAGAGGCTCATATGATGGACGAGGACTTCCTGTTGGCTCTGGAACACGGCATGCCCCCGGCAGGGGGGCTGGGCATCGGGATCGATCGCCTGGTGATGGTGTTGACCGATTCACCTTCCATCAGGGATGTAATCCTGTTTCCAACCATGAGGCCGGTGCCGGAGACGGAAGAACAGGAAAAAGGGCAGTAGAAGGCTATAGCCTTTACTTGCTCCTGTCTATAGGATCTTAAAAGCAGTTTTATGAGGTGTTTATTATGCGCCCAGGTATTTTGGAGGCAACCCGGCCCAGGCTGTACAGGTTTTTATATATCGATAAAAATATTAAAACCGGTAAATATCCCAATTCACATAGTCTTGCCAAAGATTTAGGCGTAAGCAGGCGAACCATATTGCGCGATGTGGAATTTATGAGGTATAGCTTCAGTGCGCCCCTGGAATACTGCCCAAAAAACAGGGGTTATTATTATACCGAAGCGGAATATTCCTTGGGTCTTCTTAAATTAACGGAAGGAGAGCTTCTTGCTCTATTCCTTGGCCATAACCTGCTTACACAATGCAAGGGCACACCTTATGGAGCCATTTGCGTTGCAGGCAAAAATCAGTTGGAAATTACTAATTTTAAGCATTA
>CAZPFS010000038.1:0-15831 GCA_964585925.1 uncultured Syntrophomonadaceae bacterium
AAGTATGGTGGTCCCATTACCATTCTGGTTATAATTTGGTTTTTATGACATAATCAGTCTATAACAAAAATTTACAAGGATGATTTATGAAAAATCTTTGGATTGAACTCACAAAAACCGATTGGATGGGCTTGCTTTCACGGTACGGCTGGACGATAGTCAGAGTCCTCATCATCGCCGTAATCGCCCGGCTGCTGCTGGGTGTTGGCCACCGTTTTATCAGACGGTGCTCACAAAAAATAGTTTCTGAAGAAAGCAAGGCGCACAAAGCCCAGACACTGACCCCCCTGCTGAAGCAGATCTGGAGATATCTTGTTTTGTTTCTGGCCGCCTTGTTAATTCTAGATCAGTTCAACATAAAGTTAACCCCCATTTTGGCCACAGCCGGGGTGGCGGGAGTGGCCATCGGTTTTGGCGCCCAGCGACTGGTGAGAGACCTGATTACCGGGTTTTTTCTGCTGCTGGAAGACCAATACTCAGTAGGTAATTACATCACGGTGGGCGAATTTAGCGGCGTGGTGGAGGAGCTGGGGCTGAGAGTAACCAGGCTCAGAGACTTCAACGGCGACCTGCATATCATCCCCAACGGAAACATTGATAATGTGACCAACCATTCCCGGGGAAAGAGCCGGGCCTGGGTGGATGTGGGAATTCCGTACGAGGAGGATCTGGATCGGGTAATAGCCATCATGGAAGAGTTGATGGCGGAGCTGGCCAAGGAGCTGCCCGGGATTAGAGAGGGTCCCGAAGTGCTGGGAGTGGTGGAGCTGAACCAGTCACAGGTGATCATCCGGATCCAGGCCCTGACCGAACCCTTGCAGCACTGGTATGCAGAGCGTGAAATACGCCGGGCGGTGAAAAACCGTTTGCATCGGGAGGGCGTTTCCTGGCCATATCCCCGTAATGTGATCTGCCGGCAGGAGGAGGACCAAAATCCCCCCTAGCCCCCCTTTAGAAAAGGGGGGAAAGATGAGAAAAATAAGGGGAAGGGAAGACAGAAGTTGAAGGGTTGGGATCAGACCCCACCGGGATAAAATCCCCCCTAGCCCCCCTTTATAAAAGGGGGGGGGGGAAAAGGAGACCGGAACACTCCCCTAGCCCCCCTTTTGAAAAGGGGGGAAAAAGATGAGAAAAATAAGGGGGAGGGAAGACAGAAGTTGAAGGGTTGGGATCAGACCCCACCGGGGTGAAATCCCCCCTAGCCCCCCTTTAAAAAAGGGGGGGAAAAAGAGACCGGAACACCCCCCTAGCCCCCCTTTTGAAAAGGGGGGAAAAGATGAGAAAAATAAGGGGGAGGAAAAACAAGAATTTAAGGGCTGGGATCTGTGGTCTTACCGCGGTTTGATGGACACTAAAAATGGTTGGTATAATCAGACTACCGGAGGTGTCCATCAATGAAGCGTAAATTTGATAAAGACCTTAGGCTCGAATCAGTCAAGCTTGTGCTTGACAACAAACTTCCGGTGGCCCCGGTAGCCAGGAAGATCGGTATTCATGAGAACACACTGCGTAAGTGGATCTGCCTGTTTCGTGACCATCAAGAGAACGCATTCCCCGGAAATGGTAACCTGAGGCCTGAAGAAGCTGAAAGGATGAAACTGGGACCGAATTCCTCCCGGCCCCCCTTTAGAAGAGGGAAAAGAAGGGCTTTTGGGTAAAAGGAGATAGCAAGAAGGTGCGGGAAGATTGAAAAAGAACGAGCATACAGGGTTTGGACCGACAGATTACCTGGGAATCTGGGTGGGAAAAATGCTTATTTCCGCCGCCCGACTGGCCGGCCGAGAGGGAGGCACTCTTCCCGGAAGAATATCACTCAGGCTGGCCCCCGGGGTTCTGGCCGGTTTATCAAAGCAACCCACCAAAGGCAATCTGGTTATTACAGGCACCAACGGCAAAACCACCACTACCGCCCTGCTGGTACATATTCTGCAAACCGCCGGTTATTCCACGGTTTCCAACAATACCGGTTCTAATCTTTCCTGGGGAATAGCCACCTCGCTGATCAACGCCTCCACCTGGAGCGGGAATCTGAAGCGCAGGTATGGGGTGCTGGAGGTAGATGAAGGGTTTTTCCCTTTATTGGCCGGACAGTTGCAGCCGGTGGGAGCAGTGGTTACCAACGTCTTTCCCGATCAGTTGGACCGGTTCGGGGAGATGGAATATGTGCGCCAGAGTATCAACCGGGGACTGGCGGCGATGCCTGCCCGCAGTTTCCGGGTCCTAAACGCCGACGATCCTTTTCTAGCCTCCCTGGAAGACCGCCGGGACGCCACCTGGTATTTTGGCCTGGAGGCACCCTCGGTTCCGGAAACAGATACTTCCGGCGCTTCGAATCCGGGGTATATCTGCCCTCGCTGCCGGCAATTCCTGGATTACCGTCAAATATTTTTGGCCCATCTGGGCCATTACCGCTGCTGGGACTGCGGATTCGAACGCCCCCGCCCTCAGGTATCGCTGCTGGGTAACCGGCAAAATGAAAAAGGGGAAATGATCATGAAACTGGACCTGCAGGGTGAGCAGATGGATATTCGAAACCCCCTGCCGGGAATCTGCAACGTTTATAATGTGTTGGCCGGCGTAACCGCCGCGCTGGCCCTGGGCCTGCCGGTAAGTACCCTTAAAAAAGCTTTATCCGGTTTCTCCCCGTCTGGAGGGCGCCAGAAGCGGATTACCCTGGGAGAGACCAAAAAAATCCTGGTTATTACCTTGATCAAGAACGCGGTGGGGGCCGACCAGGCTTTGGCTCAACTGCCGTGTGGGCAGGAAAAGTTTTCCTTGTTGATGGCCATAAATGACCGGCCCGCCGACGGGATCGATGTGTCCTGGCTCTGGAATGCCAGGTTTGAACAATTGGCAGGCTGTCAGGAGCGTTTCCACACGCTGACCGTCTCGGGAACCAGGGCCTGGGAGATGGCGCTCCGCTTGAAATACGCCGGCCTGGACGAACAGCAAATAGCGGTGGAAAAAAATCCGGGGAAAGCGCTCCGGATGGTTTTGCTGGGCACCCCCCCCGGCAATACCATATATATCTGGTCCAATTATACTGCCCTGGCCGAACTTGGCCGGGCATTAAAAGGGCTCAAACCACGATACCGGGGAGGCTTAAAAAAATGCTGAACATCAGCATCGGCCATCTGTTCCCGGAACATATGGATCTGTTTGGCGACCGGGGAAACACTCTTGCCCTGCACAGGCGGGCCTGCGATCACGGACTGAAGCCGTCCCTGATTGAAATCCGGCGGGGAGAGCAAATCGATTTCAACCGGATCGATCTCATGGTTATGGGCGGTTTCCAGGAATCAGAGCGGGAGATAGTCGTGGCCGGCCTGGCCAAACAGCTGGCCGAGCTTACCCGGGCCGTAGATCAGGGTCTGACTGTCCTGGCCATCGGCAGTTCTTTCCAGATACTGGGGCGGCACTATCCTGCAGGTCCGGATAATATTTTACCGGGGCTGGGGATTCTGGATCTGCGTACCGAATATTCGCCCGGCAGGTTTACCGGCAACGTGCTGGTTTCGTGCTCTCTATGGGATCCTTCCCGAAACCTGGCCGGGTTTGAAAATCATACCGGGCTTACCTTCCTGGGCCCTCCGGTTCAGCCACTGGGTAAAGTGATCAGGGGTCACGGCAATAACGGGCAAGATGGGACCGAGGGGGCGGTATATAAGAATGTTCTTGGTTCTTACCTGCATGGCCCAATTCTACCCAAAAATCCGTGGCTGACCGATTACCTGCTGGCAAAAGCCATGGCTTATCGCTGCCTGGAGTTTCACCCGGCCCGGCTTGACGACCGCTTTGAAATGGAAGCCCACCGGGAAGCGGCCAGGCTGGCTTTGAGCCGCCGCAAATAAACAGGCGTCCCTCCTTTAATTCCCACTTTTGCCAATAGACCAGAGACACCCCCCGGGCAGGATCAGGATATAGAATTATGTTCTGCGGTAACGCCCACCCTGTAAAATGAATATGATAACAAAGCCTGGTCGGCAATGCAGCATCCGGAAAAACGTCTGATCTCCGGATCGGGAATAAGGAGGCAACCAATAATTGAAAATGACGGTGTCACCGGAAAACAGAAAACTGCTGATCTCCACTTTCGGCCTGGTGCTGCTCTCCGAAATGGGCGATAAAACCCAGATCACCACTTTGCTGCTGGCGGGGGCAAAACCAATGTATGTGCTGTGGGTGGCGTTGGGATCTGCCAGCGCCCTGATCTTTGCCTCTTTTCTGGAAGTGATCATCGGTTCGGAAATAATAGCACGCTACCTGAAACCGGCAACTATAAAAATGGCTTCTGCCTTCATTTTCATGGGGCTGGGATTGCTGCTGGTAAGCGGCCTGCTGGGTAATATTCAATTTGTCTGAGACAGGGGTACATAATGGGTGCGAAACTTTTAACCTGGGTTACCACCTTTGTAATAATTACCTTGTGTGAATTGGGCGATAAGACTCAAGTGGCGGTGCTGTTGATCACCAGCAAGAATCCGGCCAAACGCTGGCTGATATTTCTGGCCAGCGCTCTGGCCCTGACAGCCTGTGTAGCGATCGAAGTGACCGCAGGGGTCAGTATCGCCCGCTATTTGCCGCCGGCATTGATCAACCGACTGGCGGGGATTGTATTTCTGGTGTTGGGCGGGTTTTCTTTACTGCGTCAACTGGTTTCGGAAAAAAAAATATCCCTGCGGAGGGATATAACAGACATTAACCCGTAGGGGATGAACTCAGCGCTTGCCCCTACTGTTACATTTCTCAACGGGATTTCAGATCGCCTACCGGTTCACAATGGAACTGACCCATTGGTAAACCTGCCGGGCCAGCTCAACCGCTTGCTCGTAATCCCGGCTGCAAAGCGATTCCCAATCACCGGGATAGCGGGTGGTGACCGCGTAGTCGGTGAGCACCACCGCTTCTTTTATGTTCTCGGGGATCTCCACCTTTCGGGACTGCCTGATCAATTTCAAAAGAAAACCGATAGAATGAGTTCTCGGAATTCTTAATTTGAGATATGCCATTAACCCCTTCAGGGTCTTCTCTACCGCTTGCTGGGCATCAAAACAAAGATCCTCGTACAGGATATCCTCAGTCTGGCGCCCCTGCTCCGCCATGGAGAGGTTGCTTTTGGCCCTTTGCAACCATACCCGGAAAGTCTCATCGCTCATAAACCACCCTCCCCTTGATCGCTTCTGCCAGCGCAAAACCCTGCTTATGGCGATCCCTTTCTATCTTTTCGGGGGTGGCTACCAGCACATCCACTGCCGCCGGAATATCGGCCAGAGCCAAATAGATCCGGTGGGTCAGAGCCCGTATACTGGTAACTCTCCGTTTTATCACCAGAATATCATAATCCACGTCTTCGCCCTCGTCTCCCTGCAAACGGGAGCCGAACAAGACTATTTTGTCTGGTGATACCTCCTTTACAATACATTCTATGATCGCCGCAAGATAATCGTTCAACTGGCTCACCTGCTTAAAAATAACTGATTTACCGGTATTCGATATCGGCTTCATCCCACAGAGCGGTGAGGATGGTCTGCACCGTGGGAGAAATCAACTCGTCTATTTTTTGCTCCCGAACCTCATCTTTCACTTCCTCAAAGGTCACTTCCCGCGCCTGCTGATGATCCAGAACCTCGATCACATGATAGCCGTGGCTGGTTTCCACCGGCTGACTGATTTCGCCTTTGGACAACGTAAAAGCAGCCTCCTCAAAGGCTTCTTCCATTATTCCTCTGGGGAAAAGGCCTAAATTGCCGCCTTTATCCTTGTTATTGGTATCCAGGGAGTGTTCTTTGGCCAGGGCCGCAAAATCCCCTCCCGCCTGAAGTTCGGAGATGATCCCTGCCGCCTCTTCCTCAGTTTTTACCAGGATGTGACGCGCCTCCACCTGTTCGCTGATATTGAATTTGTCCCGGTTTTCCTCAAAATAGGCTTCCAGATCCTGATCGGATATTTCGATCTGTTCCAAGGCCATTTTCCTCAGGCACTGGTTGATCTCAAGTTCTTTCCTGAGCTGTTCTTTGGTCATATTGCTTTGCTCCAGAAATTGATCAAAATAGGCGCCGAGTTCTTCCGTGAACTTATTCAGCTCCTGGTCAATCTCCTCTTTGCTTACCTCAATCCCCTGGCGCTTGCTTTCCTGGATAATCAGCTCCTTGCTGATCAGCTGGTTCAGCATTTCCTTGCCTCCAGAAGAAATCATAGCTTCGTACAGATCGTTTTTGTATATTTTTTCACCGTTGACGGTGGCCACTACTTCTCCCCGTTGGCTGTAATATATTACCAATGCCGCCGATCCGATAATCACTATTACCAATATTGCTGCAATAAGGTAAAACGGATTTAATTTGAATTCCCGGTTCCTTTTTGAATCCACGTTTATCACTCCAGATAGTTATTGTTAAACAATGTTCACTGGCTTGTAAGGCAATCTCAGGGTATTATTTTGTTCAGGGGGTATTCGATAATCCCTTCTGCGCCGGCTTCCTTGAGCCGGCAGACCAGTTCCCGGACCAGCTTTTCGTCGATAACCGTGTCTACCGCCACCCAGTTTTCTTCACACAGGTTGGAAACAGTTGGCTTGCGCATGGCCGGAAGCAGCCCGATGATTTCAGGGAGATGGTCGGTATGGACATTCATTTTGAGGCCCACCTTCTGCTCAGCCAGCAGCGCGCCTTCCAGCAGGGTAATCATCCGCTCCACTTTTTTGTGTTTCCAGGGATCACTCCAACTATTTTTATTCATAATGATCCGGGGAGTAGAGACCATGATTGTTTCGATTATCCGCAAATGATTGGCCTCCAGTGAACGGCCGGTTTCGGTCAGCTCGGCAATGGCGTCCGCCAGACGGGGGGGTTTGACCTCGGTGGCCCCCCAGGAAAAGATTACCTCGGCCGTAACACCCTTTTGCTCCAGATAGCGCCGGGTAGTTTTTACCAATTCGGTGGCCACTCTTTTTCCTTCCAGGTCTTCGGCTCTGTTGAGGGGAGAATCCCGGTGAACCGCCAGGACCAGACGCACCGGCCGGAGACCCCTTTTGGAGTAGACCAGCTCGGTCAGCTCCTGCACATCCGCCCCTGTTTCGCAAATCCAGTCTTTCCCGGTCAAACCGACATCCAGCACCCCGGATTCCACATATTTGGGGATCTCCTGGGCGCGCATCAGAACACATTCAATCTCCCCATCATCGATATCGGGGAAATAGGATCTTTTGCTGACACCGATGTCATAGCCGGCCTTGCTGAACAGATCTATTGTGGTTTCCTGCAGGCTGCCCGCAGGCAACCCCAGCTTAAGAACAGGCATAAGTTCTCCTTAGAATTCTAATAGTAATAAGTTATCATTTAAGCATTCCAGTGTCAATAGAACCGCCTTGCACGCACCGGATCACCCCCCGGCACTGGGAATTGTAAAAGGATCTTCCAACCTGTACAGCGCAGCGAATATTGTCACCGGTGTAAAGATATGAGAGAATGGCATTATTCAACGATATCCATACCACATCAGACCGGCAATAAAGGCGGTGACAACAGTGACAGTTATCGTGCAAAAGTACGGCGGCAGTTCCCTGGCCACCCTGGAGCACATCCATAAGGTGGCCCGGAGTATAGTTGATACCAGCAAAAAAGGTTACCGGGTGGCAGTGGTGGTTTCAGCCATGGCCGGGGAGACTGATCGGTTGTTGAAACAGGCCGGGCAGCTTTCCGGTTCGCCGTCCCTGAGGGAGTTGGATGCTCTGCTGGCCACGGGAGAACAGGCCAGTGCATCTTTGCTGGCCATTGCCGTGGAGGGCCTGGGATGCCCGGCCCGGTCATTTATGGGGTTGCAGTTGCCCCTGCTTAC
This sequence comes from uncultured Syntrophomonadaceae bacterium, assembly GCA_964585925.1. Lineage (GTDB taxonomy): Bacteria > Bacillota > Dethiobacteria > DTU022 > DTU022 > JAAZLS01. Next base: position 7,837 of record CAZPFS010000038.1, read on the forward strand.
CGACGATCATCATACCAAGGCCCGGATCCTGGATCTTCCGGCAGAAAACTTGCTACAGGCCCTTGATCAGGGCCAGGTGGCCATAGTGGCCGGTTTCCAGGGCGTGAATTCCAAAGGTGATGTCACCACCCTGGGAAGAGGGGGCTCAGATACCACTGCCGTGGCGCTGGCGGCGACCCTCAACGCCGAAGCCTGTGAAATTTACACCGATGTGGACGGAGTATATACTGCCGATCCGCATCTTTGCCCCAACGCCAGCCATATGTGCCGGGTTACCTATGACGAAATGCTTGAATTGTCCGGGCTGGGCGCCAAGGTTATGCAAATCCGTTCGGTGGAACTGGCCAGAAAATTCAATGTTCCTTTGCTGATAAAATCCTCATTTAACGGAAGTAAAAGCACCCGGGTTACAAGGGAGGAGACAGAATATATGGAAAACGCAGTAGTTTCCGGAGTTACTTTGGATCTGGGAGAGGCCAAAATTTCAATAATCCGGGTCCCCGATCAACCGGGGATCGCTTACCGGATCCTTGCCCCGTTGGCCGAAGCAGCCATAAATGTTGATATGATCATTCAAAATGTCAGCAGCGACGGGTTTACCGATTTTACGTTCACCGTACCCAAATCGGATCTGGCGGAAGCCAAAAAAGTAGTGGAAAAAGTGGCCCGGGAAATAAATGCTCTCAAAATCCGCACCAACAGTTCCATCGCCAAGGTATCGGCGGTAGGGATCGGCATGAAAAACCATCCCGGGGTCGCTGCCAAGATGTTTAAAGCGCTGGCCGGGGAGAATATAAATATCCAGATGATCACCACCTCTGAAATCCGGGTTTCATGTGTAATCGATGCCAAGTACGGGGAACTGGCTGTGCGGATAATTCACGACGCCTTCAAGCTGGGGGAGAACTGTGCCCCGCCGGAAAATACCGGCGGCGTCTGATCGCTAACCGTCTGCCGGAATAGGGACAACCCCGCCGGCAGGTTAGCTTTCCCGGTTGCCATTCTCATTTTTGAGTAATCCGTATTCATCCAACTTGCGGTAAAGAGTGGCTCTGCTTATATTTAATTCCCGGGCAATATTTATTTTTGCCTGATAGGATGTTCCGTACCGGCTCAGGAATTCGCCCAGAATTTTCCGTTCATGATCCTTCAACCGATCCTTTAAATCCTGGTTGGTCAGCCTTGATCTTTCCTCCATAAATTCTTTAATCCGTGGAGGAAGATTTTGAACGGTAATCAGAACACCGGCCGCCATATTTACCGCATATTCTATGGCGTTTTCCAGTTCCCGGACATTGCCGTACCAATAGTAGTGCAGAAGGCATTCTGTAACTTCGGGACTTACCTGTTTAATATTTTTACCGATCGTCCGGCTGTATTTCTCCAGACAATGCTCTATAAATAAAGGAATGTCCTCCTTCCTTTCCCGCAGCGGCGGAATATGGAGTGGAATGACACTCAACCGGAAATACAAATCTTTGCGGAATTTCCCCTCATGCATCATCCTTTCCAGATCCTGGTTGGAGGCAGCCAATATTCTTACATCCACCGGAGTTTTTTTATTTCCCCCCACCCGTTCAACCACCCGATCCTGGAGCACATGAAGCAGTTTTACCTGTAAATGTAAGGGCATTTCCCCGATTTCATCCAGAAAAATGGTCCCTCCGTCGGCAATTTCAAATTTCCCTACCTTCCCCTCCCTCCTGGCCCCGGTAAAAGCCCCCCCCTCATAACCGAACAGTTCACTTTCCAGGAGGGTTTCCGGTATGGCCCCACAATTTACACTGACAAAAGGTCCTGTTTCACGAGGGCTTGCACTGTGAATAGCCCTGGCAAAAACCTCTTTGCCGGTCCCGCTTTCACCGGTGATCAGCACTGTCGAATTACCTCCGGCCACCCTGAGCGCCTGTTCCTTAACCCGCAGAAGCGGCTGGCTGCGGCCGATTATATCGTCAAAAGTATAGCGCAGCTTGTCTTCGCTTAAATGATAGATCAGCCGCCTGGCTTGTACAATATCTCGGAATGATATTACGGCCCCGCTGGGAGCACATTCCCCGGGAATGGGCCGAACTGATACAATAAAATGCAGCCGGCGGTGCCCGGTGTGATATATTTCTTCTTTCTCAGTATATTCCTGCCCGGTTTTTAACACCTCCAGCGCCGCCGCCCCCGGCCAAACAGACTCCAATAGATGCCCTATTATTTTTTCCGGATCGGTATCCAAAAGTTTTGCCGCAGTGGAATTACAATGGGTAACTACTCCCCCTGAATCTATAGCCAGCGCTCCCTCATGTATGGTTTCCAAAATAGTGGAAAGTTTCATGGACATCGCTTTTAAGCGCTCCACAACCTCTTCTTCCGATAATTTAACCGCCAGCAGATGGGACATATGTTGCAAAAATGACAGCACTGCCTGTTTGTTGTTCAGCAGATTTACCCTTTGTTCAGGAGTGATCGCCTGCAGCCCGATCGCCCCCACTGCTTTATTATTGAGTATGATGGGACAGCAAATTTCAGCCAGTTCCTCGGTAGTCCCCTCCAAAGAAGAGGGGTCGTACCGGGGATCTTTGCCCGGATCTTCCACAATATTGGCTGTTCCGCATCTCAGGGTGCGAGCATACAGAAAATCCCCCTCCAGATCTCCGTACTCCTCTTTCAGGCCTATGAGATCCTTGTAGCGATTACTGCCGGCGATTATGGTCAATTGCTCGTCCACAATCTCCACTTCAATACCCAACGCAGCCGAGATAGCTCCGGCCACATCCTGAACCGTGACCTGAATTTTTTTTAAACTGGTCAATTTCATCACCCCCGTTACCGGTAACGGATTAGATTGACGGTTACTGTAACATACTTCTTCACGGCTCATTACAATCCTGCTGTATAAATGGCGTGACTATTGCATCTATCTGCAATAGGGGCAATTTACGGCTCATTTGATCCTGGTTGAAAATAACAACGATGAGCGTTGGGTTGATAATTGTTTATGGGACCGTGATTTTGAATCTAGGGAACCCCACCCACAGATAGTTCTTGTATATGAGAATTATTTTCTTTGATTTCCCAGGATTAAGATACCCCTATCCCAGAGGTTCCTTATTTTTTACTCGTAAAACCGCAAGCCAAAAGCGTCTTCAGATATTTCTGGTTAGTCCCACTCTTGGCACAGGTATTGCAACTATATATAATAATAGGCAATTTGCAATTGCCTGCTTCGGATTAAGGTGGTGATAAAACGCGGCAATTTAATAACCTGTGTTGTCCGGCGAAACTGGAATGCATCGAATGGTTTTCAGCAAATTAATTATTAAGGAGGCAGCTAACTTGAAAAAATCTCGTAAGGATGCTTTGGCCTATGCCAATAAGGTTCTTGGTTTTGTGGAAAAAACCGAACTGACCAAAGAAGAAAAAGACTGGGTGGTAAATGAAACTCTGGAGGGATTCCGGGATCACTACAATCCCGGCTTCCTGGAGTACCGCAAATCGGTATCCACCGACTATACAGCAGTGGAATGGACCGACAGCGGTACTGGATTTACCGACATCTATGGAAAGAAGTTTATCGATTGTTTGGGCGGATACGGCATTTATAATGTCGGCCACCGCAACCCCAAGGTAATGGCGGCGGTTAAAAACCAGATGAATCGCCAGGCTCTGCACAGTCAGGAGCTTCTGGATCCCCTGCGGGCTATGTTAGCCAAGCTGGTCGCCATGGTCACCCCGGGCGATCTTCAGTACTGCTTTTTTACCAACAGCGGCACGGAAACCATTGAAGGAGCTTTGAAAGTAGCAAAACTTCATACCGGCAGATCGGGTGTTATCGCCACCGTGGGCGCTTTTCATGGAAAATCGCTGGGTTCGCTGAGTATGACCGCCAAGGCGGTTTTTCGCAAACCCTTCCTGCCGCTTCTGCCCAATGTTCAGCACGTACCCTTCGGGGACGCCGATTGCCTGCGAAAGACCATCGCCAGTTCCTTCGCCGTTGGAAACGAAATTGCGGCCGTTATCGTGGAGCCCATACAGGGTGAAGGCGGGGTAGTGCTGCCTCCGGACGATTACCTGCCGCAGGTCAGGGAAATATGTGATGAGTTCGGGGTATTGATGATCGCCGATGAGGTGCAAACCGGAATGGGGCGCACCGGAAAGCTGTTTGCGGTGGAACATTGGGGAGTGGTGCCGGATATTTTATGCCTGGCCAAAGCTTTTGGCGGCGGGGTAATGCCGATCGGGGCTTTTGTGTCCACTGAAAAGATCTGGAAGGAAATGACGCCCAACCCCTTCATGCATACCACCACCTTCGGCGGGAACCCCTTGGCGTGCGCCGCGGCAATTGCTGCCTTTTCCATAGTGCTGGAAGAAGGGCTGGCGGAACAGGCTGCGGAAAAAGGAGCCTATATTCTTCCCAAGTTTCAAAAGATTGCCCGCAAATACCCGAGCGTATTGAAAGAGGCACGAGGGAAAGGTCTGTTGATCGGCCTTGAGTTTGTAGATGACGAAACCGGCTACAAGGCAGCCACGGGGCTATTTGATCACGGGGTATTGGTGGCGGGCACTTTGATCAGCGCGGTAACCATCCGTATCGAACCAACCCTAACTATTTCCATCGATGAACTGGATCAAGTAGCGGAAATACTGGAAGAGGTGTGCGCGCAGATAGCCGGCTAAACCTATGGGAGTGAGGGGAATAGATGAAAACACTCTTATTCCATCCGGATAAGTGTATAGGGTGTAAATTATGCCAGTCAGCATGCAGCGGCCATAACGAGGGCGAATTTAATCCCAGTCTGGCCAGATTAAGAATATCCTCCCGCTATACCTTGGACAGTCTTCAGGTTGAAGGTCATGTATGCACACTCAAACTGGACTGTGTGAAAGCCTGCCCGGCCGAGGCTATAGAGGAAAAGAACGGCCGCCTGATATTCCATGAAGAGCTGTGCACCGGTTGCGGGCTTTGTGCGGATGTCTGCCCGGAAGGTGTAATCGTAAAAAAGGAGCGCACGGTGGGGATTTGCAACTACTGCCGGGTTTGCGTGACCTGGTGCCCCACCGAAGCGCTTACCTTTGAGGAGGTGAACAGGTAATGGCCTATGCCGGCAAAATATTAAGAATAGACCTGTCCACCGGCAAATCAAATGTGGAGCCCCTGAACCGAAAATGGGCTGAAAAATATCTCGGCGGCAAGGGGCTGGCCATCAAATACCTTTATGAAGAAATTGCCCCGGGGGTGGATCCCCTGTCCCCCGGCAATAAGTTAATCCTGATGACCGGCCCGCTAACCGGAACCATTGTTCCCAATTCGGGGAAACTGGCCATCGCCGCCAAATCACCGGCCACGGGTACCGTGCTGGATTGCTCCATCGGCGGACATTTTGCCGCCGAGTTGAAATACGCCGGCTATGACGCGGTCATCATCAGCGGTAAAGCCAGGGTTCCGGTCTATATCTATATCGAGGACGACCGGGTGGAGTTAAAAAGCGCGGCTCATCTGTGGGGCATCAACACCCACCGGGCGGAGCTTATACTGGAAGAGGAACTAAATGATGCCAAAACAATTCTGATCGGGCAGGCCGGTGAAAACCAGGTGATCATGTCCTGCATTAACAGCGAGTTTTATCGCCAGGCGGGACGGGGCGGTATCGGGGCGGTAATGGGCAGCAAGAACCTGAAGGCGATCGCGGTCCGGGGCCACGGCGGATTAAAATTCACCGATATCCGAAAGTTGATGAGAGAAATCAACAAGATTAAAAATGAGGATACCATGACCGACGACAACCTGTGGGCCTACACCGACGGCACCGCCCAACTGGTGGAAGCCTGCCAGTCTATCGGCACGCTGCCCACCCGTAATTTTCAGGATGGGGTATTTGAAGGATTTGAGCGGATCGGCACCGATGCGCTCAAAAAAGTGCGTGCCGGTAAAAAGGCCTGCTTCTCCTGCCCCCTGGCTTGCGGAAACTATTCCCGGGCCGGGGAGGCGATCGTGGAAGGGCCCGAATACGAAACCCTGGCTTTATGCGGCTCCAACTGCGGCATCGATGACCTGGCGGCAATAATTGAATTTAACCGCCTCTGCGATGACTATGGGCTGGACACGATTTCCGCCGGGAACGTTACCGCTTTTGCCATGGAGCTGACCGAAAGGGGCGTCCATGACTTCGGGCTGAATTTCGGCAACAAGGAGGCCTACCTAAAAGTCCCGGGCCTGATCGCCCTGAAAGAAGGTATAGGCGCCGATCTGGCTCTTGGGGTGAAAGTCCTTTCCGAGAAATACGGTGGGAAAAAATTTGCCATGCAGAGCAAGGGCCTTGAGTTTCCCGGTTATGAACCCCGGGGATCCTGGGGTATGGGGCTGGCCTATGCCACCTCCATCCGGGGAGCCTGCCATATGCAAGCCTGGCCGATTGCCGTGGAGGCCATGGGGGATCTGGATCCCTTTACCTCTGAAGGCAAAGGACAGTTGGTGGCCGACATGCAAAATGAAAACGCCGCCAAATTTTCGGCTATTTTCTGTGACTTTTGGGCAGCCGGCACCGAAACCCAAGCCCGGGTATTGAGCCTGGTTATGGAAAAAGAGATCACTCCCCAAGATCTGTTGACCATAGGTGAGCGGATCATCCAGCTGGCCCGGCTGTTCAATCAGCGAGAAGGGTTCTCCCGCGAACACGACACCCTGCCGGAGCGCATTTTTGAAGATCCGGTCATCTCGGGACCGGCGGAAGGCAGAATTCTGCCGCGGGAGGAGTTCGAACAAATGCTGGCCGATTATTATAAGGTCCGTGGTTGGGATGAACGGGGAAGAATTCCAGAAAACAAGATCCGGGAACTGGGTCTGTAGCATGGCTGCTACGCAGGAAGTGGAGAAAGTAAATATTAAGCTCCGCTTATATGGCTCTCTGCAGAGATTTGGGAAGACAGAGGGCTGGTTTGAACAAGAGATCACAGCATTCACCAGCATCGGAGATTTACTGGTGGCTCTAAACCTTCCCGCAGGCAATGTGTCTTTTGTTACCGTAAACGGCCGTAAACAAAACCTGGGCTATGTTCTTAAGGGAGGTGAAGAGGTAAGGGTTTTCCCACCGGTTACCGGAGGATGAGTACCGAAAGAAGTATCATCAACAAATTCTATATGCTTGTTAACAGGAGGAAATAAAATGAGACTTTTATTGCTTGGTTTGGGAGGTGTGGGCACTGTAATTGCGCGTACCCTGGCCAAAACTAAAAAATTCGAACAGGTGATCCTGGCCGATATTAACGAGAGTCATATTCAAAAATTGGCCAAAGAACTGGGAAGCGGTTTCAGCGCCCGCAAAGTAGACGCCGGCAGCGTAAACAGCCTGGTAGAAGCAATGAAAGATGTGGATCTGGTTCAAAATGTTATTTTACCCAAGTACAACTATAACGTCATGGATGCCGCGGTGGCCGCCAAAATCCATTACATAGACCTGGCTTCCCACGGCCCGATCAAGCTGCCGGGCCGGATCACGGTTCTGGAACAGCTGGAGAAATATAACGACAAGTTCAAAGCCATCGGTAAGGCGGCTTTCCTGTGCACCGGCATTGACCCCGGAACCAGCAATGTGCTGGCCCGGTACCTGGCCGATCAGATGGATACGGTAGACGAAGTCCTGATTCGGGATGCCGATCTGTCAACAGTTGAAGGCTATGATCTGGTGATGAGTTTCTCCCCTGATACCACCATCGAAGAATGCTTGCAGCCATACCTGAACTATGAGAATGGCCAGTTTGTGCTGGGAGATGCACTGACTGATATAGACGAATTTGTCTTTCCCGATCCTATCGGAAAACAAACCATATACTCGGTCTCCCACGAAGAGGTGGGAACCATTCCCCGTTACCTGGGAAAACCCATCAAAAACTGCAACTTTAAATATGCCCTGGATGCGGGACTGGTAAATACCCTCAAGGTACTTCGCTCCATAGGCCTTGACAAAACAGATCCCATAGAAGTAAAGGGGGTCAGGGTGTCCCCCCGGG
>CAZPFS010000039.1:0-15732 GCA_964585925.1 uncultured Syntrophomonadaceae bacterium
TAGCCGGCCGGTCTCCCGACCGCTGGTGCGCTCTTACCGCACCGTTGCACCCTTACCCGGCGCAAAATGCGCCGGGCGGTATATTTCTGTGGCACTTTCCTTGGGGTCACCCCCACTGGGCGTTACCCAGCACCCTGCCCTGCGGAGCTCGGACTTTCCTCGAAAATAAATTTCCGCGGCTGCCCCACTTACTCAAGCCAAATCAGCGCTTTCACAGTATAGCATGGCGAGTCTAACCTTGTCAAAAACCCTTCGGGGGTGGTTTGGCGCTTAATTAACTTGCCGGTTTCAGTTGATCCAAAAAGTCCAGCGTCTCCTGAAAACTGCTTACCGGCACCAGGGTAATCCGGCGGGCAACCTGTTTGGCCTCTTCGTAGTTTTCTACCGGCACGATAAAATACTCGGCTCCTTTTTTCTCCGCAGCCGCTACTTTCTGGCGCACTCCCCCGATCTGCCCTACCTTTTCATCTAATTCAATGGTACCTGTTCCGGCAATAAGGTGCCCCTTAGTCAGATCCCCGGGGGTAAGCTGGTTCAATATCTCCAGAACAAACATCATCCCCGCCGAGGGTCCGGATATTTCACCGGTTTTTATTTTGATCTCCACGGGTATTACCGGCTCCCATCCCAGAGAACTGATGTAGACGCCCAGCGCCGGAGTTTCCGGATCATCCGGGCTGGGATATGTGGCAGAAAACAATTCAAGTTCCTGTTCATCCCTCTGAACCCTCAGGTCAACATTGTCTCCTACATTTCGGTTCTGCACACGGGTAATCACCTGTTCGGTCAGCGATACCTCCTCCCCGTCCACCGCCAGTATCAGATCCCCCACCTTCAAAATTCCTTCGGCGGGGCTGCCCTCCAAAAAACCCCGGATCACTACTCCCTGGCTGTCGATCTCAATCTGGTAGCCGGCGCGGGTCAGGGCTATTACCTGAGCCATGAGTTGGCTCTCCCGCATCCACTGCTTCATCAGTTCCTGGTACTCCTGAAGGTTCATCCCGGGAGGTAAAATATCCGTTACCCGCTGCAGATCAATATTCGGATGCAGGTAACCGTAAACCATCGACGACAGGCTGGCCTGCTGCTGAGATACTGTTACCAGGAAAAATTTGCCCCGCTCCACCGGGTCTCCGTTTTCCACCTCTATTAGTGGCCGCAGCTCTTCTGCCGTACCGGGCATGATCAAATAGTAATCTGTTCGGATAAACATCCCTGCCGCAATAATAACTACAACTATGGCCACCAGTGATAATTTGTTAAGTTTCCGCATGCGGGGCTCCTTCTCCCTTTGTTGAATGATTTGATAGTGAGTGAATTAACGGCAAGGCCTCGTAAGCCGCCCGTTCTCCTCTGGCAATCGCTTCTTCAGCCAGTTGAAATTGAAACGGGGCAATCCCCACCAGATCGGGAGAGATCAATACATCTGCTTTCAATTCCCGGCTTCTGGTTATCTCCCGAGCCATTAGATCTATCACCTCAAATATCACATCAAACACATTGTCAATTTTATATTCTTCCTTATAAACTCCCACATCAACCGCTATTACTTTTTCCGCCCCCAATTCTTTTACCGCCGGGGTCGGCACCCTTTCCAACACTCCCCCGTCCACCATCAGCATATCCCCAATTTTTACCGGGTTAAAAATTCCGGGGATGGCACAGGAGGCCCGCACGGCTTTGGCAATAGATCCCTTTTGAATAATAACCCTTTCTCCCTTTTTCAGATCGGTGGCCACAATTCCCAGGGGGAGCGATAGTTCCTCAATACACCGTTTTTTAGTAAGAAGGGAAACCAGCTGTTCCAATTTATCACCGGCCACCAGCCCCATACGGGGAACCGTTAGATCCATCCACACCCTTCGTGAAATCCGTTTGGCTAATTTTTCGATCAAGCCCAAACTGAGGCCGCAGGCGTACAGAGAAGCGATTAGGCTTCCCATGCTGGTGCCGGCAATACAGTCGATAGCTACTCCGGATTTCAGAAGAACTTTCAGTACCCCGATGTGGGCAAACCCCCTGGCCACCCCGCCGCCCAGAGCCAGACCCACTTTTAGATTTCCCTTCACCGATCGATCCCCTTCCGATATGCTTCACAGAGGGAATGAATTTGAAGTTTATGGTAAAATACACCTGTTCGGCCTGATCCCTTGGGCATCCATCAATTCAAAATCTGCTCGGCAGCAGCTACCGCCTTCCTGATCCCTGCCATGGAAACGTCTTTATGAGTAACAAATCTTACCTGGCGGGAATTGAGGCTCAATACCAGCACCCCAAGTTTGCGCATTTCATCCACAAATTCAGGGGCCCTAGTTTTGGTCAAATTTATAATTACTATGTTGGTTTTCACAGTGGCCGGATCAAGTTCTACTCCGGGAAGTTCCGCCAGGTGTTCGGCCAAATACCTGGCATGGACATGATCTTCGGCCAGATGATCTGCCATGACCTCCAAGGCTACAATTCCGGCCGCAGCAATGATTCCGGCCTGGCGCATCCCGCCTCCCAACCGCTTCCTCCACCTTCGGGCTCCGGAAATCCATTCCCGGGAGCCGGCAATAACCGATCCTATAGGAGCGGACAAGCCTTTGGAGAGGCAAATCATGACGGTGTCGGCATAACTTGCATATTTTTTGGCCGGTATCCCGGAGGCTGCCGCGGCATTGAATAATCGCGCCCCGTCCAGATGAATCGGAATGCCCTTTTCCCGGCCCAGCTGATATACCTCCTGCATTTTTTCCAGGGGGATTACCGCCCCGCCGGCAAAATTATGTGTGTTTTCAAGGCAGATCAAAGAAGTTTGGGGATGATGGATATCTTCCTTCCTGATTGCCACTTCGATCTTTTTTGCGGCAAGTGCTCCCCGTTCTCCCTCCACCGGACAAAGCTGTACTCCCGCCAGAGCAGCGGCAGCCCCCGCTTCGTTCAGGAATATATGAGAAGTCCGTTCCACAATTGCTTCACTGCCCGGAAGACAATGGGTAAGTATGGATACCTGGTTGCCCTGGGTGCCGCTGGTTACCAGCAGCGCCTCCTCCTTCCCCAACAACCCCGCTACTTTTTCCTGAAGGAGGTTGACCGTAGGATCCTCGCCGAACACATCGTCCCCCACTTCGGCCCGGGACATAGCCCGGCGCATCTCCGGGGTGGGCTTGGTTACAGTATCGCTGCGTAAGTCTATCAATTGAGCAACTCCTTTTTATGGCAACCGCCGTTTCAGAACTGCAACTTGCATTTTTTTATGGTCGGGATCAAACTGCTGTTTTAAATTACAGGCGCCTACCCGGTTTGCTTCCCCGGATGAATACTCGATTAGAACAGGCCCAGTTTGCCAATCAAATATACCATGACTGCTATAAGCGGCAAGGCAATGATCAGCACGCCAATCAGATAGGTCAGAATGCTGGTCCCGGTGGTCAGGGAACGGCTTTCGCGCAGGGCGATCACGTAGAGCACCAGCACCCAGATCCCCGAGATCAGGGAAATAAGCCCTCCCAGTACTGATCCGACCGCCCCCCCCGTATTTCTAATCACTGCTGCTATGGGAGCCAAAACACCGGGAAATTGAGCAAACCCCAGGGTTGAAAAAAGACCCCAGTAGCCCCCGGAGCCTTTAAAGATCCGTGAGAGCAGGTGCAGATAGCCGGTCATTACAAATAATCCTACCAGAGAAAAAATTATCGACGAAATTGCGTTAATCTGCGGCAAATTGGGTATTTGTTCCAGCACAGTGCGATCAGTGGAAATCACACTGAGCAAAGTGACCGCCCCATATATGATCAGCGCCCAGCCTATCGGTTTTTCCTGGGCGATCTGATTCAAAGCCGCAGCCGGTTTCCTGATCACACCATCGAGAAGCTCCAATATATTCAACTCTTCCCCTCCTGTTCAATATTAATAGACGGTACCGACAGGTTCCTATTCCAGGATTACCCTGGGCCCCGGTTTAAATTGCTGCAGGTAATTTAAAATCTGGATTTCGGGGGGCGTGTTCAGCTTATCCACCATGGCCACTACCTTTAACCCCATCCCCGTAACCTGTTCCCAAAAAGAAGGAGCGGGAAACTCATATTTTTCCGGGCTCGTAATTCCGGCCATTTCCCCGGCCCAATCCACCGCTTCTTCGATACCGCCCAGCCGGTCTACCAGTCCCAACGCCAGCGCCTGAGTGCCTGTATACACCTGTCCGGTAGCCAGTTCACGAACCCTTTCTTTGTCAAGATTCCTGCCGGCGGCCACATCGCTGATAAATTGTTCATATATATCGTCGGAAATTGCCTGCATGATCTCCCGTTCTTCGGGGGTCATCTGGCGCGAAAGCATATCCTTGTGCCGACCGCTTTTGATGATTTCCATTTTTATGCCCAGTTTTTCATAAAGCCCCTCCAGATCCATCACCTGGGAGATGACACCGATAGATCCAGTTAAGGTGCCGGGCTCGGCCACAATGCCCTTTGCCGGTGTGGAAATGTAATAGCCGCCCGAAGCAGCCATGTCACCCATGGAGATCACCAGTGGCTTGGGAAATTTTTTAATATGACTCGCAATTTGCTGTGAAGCGGCCACCGATCCTCCCGGGCTGTTTACCCTGAGCACGGCGGCTTTAATGGAACTGTCTCCGGCTGCCCTTTCAAGCTGCCTCTCCACATGGCGCGGAGTAATGCCCGAGGTTAAGCCATATCCCCCGGAGCCCTCGTCAATGGATCCCTGAAGATAGATCACCACTACCCTCTCCCCGCCACCCGCGGCGGAGGGCAATGCGCCCCTTTTCCCTACCAGCAAAATTGCGGAAAGCAATGCCACCGCAATAATTACTACCACCAACCACCTTTGGCCTTTCATCCCACCCATCCTTTCACTTTCACTTGTTCAAGCCCCTTTGGTCCGCCTGATTTATCTTTCACCGGATGAACACGGAAGAATACACTCCGGCAGATCATGGTCCGGATTGTTAACCAGGCTCGACACCGGATAGAGCATTAAATGTTTGTCAGGAAAAGATCTGAGCATTCCCGTCAGCTCTGTTGCCGGGCTGGCCGGATCCAGCCAGTGGCGGTACCCGTCTTCCGGAATTATGGCCGGCATCCGCTGGTGAACGGCCGCCACCTTTTGACCTGCTTCTACGGTAATGATGGTAAAGCTCTCCGTAATCATACCCCCGCTTCCCCATCTTTCCCACAATCCGGCCAAAGAAAAAGGCCCGCCCCCTTTCATTTGAATCAGGTAGGGCTGTTTGGCGGCCGGTGTTTTCTTCCATTCATAAAACCCGCTGGCCGGGACAAGGGCCCGCCGGTGTTTGAAGGCGCTTCTGAAGGCCGGCTTTGTGGATATGCTTTCCGCCCGGGCATTGATGAACCCGGATCCGGGTCGGGCAAGTTCCGCTTTAAACCAGCCGGGGATCAAACCCCACTTCAAACTGACCAGTTCCCTTTCTGCGGTGGCAGGATTCAAGCGCAATACTAAAGCATATTGCGACGGGGCGATATTATAACGGGGGACAACTTCCCCCGCAAAATCAATTTGATAAAGTCTCTCCAGCATTTCACGGCTGATGGTAGCCGCAAAACGTCCGCACATTTCTTCCCCGCCTTGTTGGTCCCATACAATAGGTTTGCGAAATATCGAGCTAAAAAGGCCCTCTAGGTCACTATTTGCCGGATTCCGGAAATATCCTCTACTAGATTCTTCATAACTATCTTTTTCCTTTTTTTCTCCAAATTATTTTTCAAAAATAACATTCATCTATCAGCCAACCCGCCCCGAAGCGAAAATGACAATCTAGGTCTACCGCTTTTTTGAAACCATAATAATACAATATCGGATCATGTTTAAGATCGCCATTTTGGTTTTTGAGGTGAGGAGGAGCTTGATTGTATATCCTGGCGTCAATGGCAGCAGTATTATTCCTGCTCTTTCTAATCAAATTCAGCCGTTCCTTGGGCAGGGTAAAAACACATCTCGGCAGCTATTTGCTGGCCGCCATAGCTATTTTATTAACCCTGTCCATGGTTATCTATCCGCAGGATGCTTTTGAGGCGGCGGTTTCGGGGCTTGATGTCTGGTGGAATGTGGTATTTCCGGCTCTTTTGCCCTTTTTCGTGATATCCCAGATGCTGATTGGGCTGGGAGTGGTTCATATGATGGGGGTATTTTTGGAACCGGTGATGCGGCCACTGTTCAATGTTCCGGGAACCGGATCCTTTGTAATGGCCATGGGGTTGGCCTCCGGTTTTCCCATCGGGGCAATTTTGACCGCCGAACTCCGCTCTCGAAACCTTTGTAACCGGGTAGAAGCAGAGAGACTGGTCAGCTTTGCCAATACCGCGGACCCGCTTTTTATGTTCGGAGCAGTGGCGGTGGGAATGTTGAATTACCCCCGGGCCGGCCCGATCATTGCCCTGGCTCATTATATATCCAGTATCGCCCTGGGGTTTTTGATGCGGTTTTATCGCCGGGGCGAAGCCGGCTCGCCCCAGATGTTTACCAGCCGCGGCAGGCTGGTTCAGCGGGCCTTTGGCGCTTTGCTGGAGGCCCGGGAAAGAGATGGACGTCCCCTGGGAAAGCTGATGGGAGATACCATCAAATCTTCAGTAAATACTTTACTGCTGATCGGAGGATTTATAATTTTATTTTCGGTAATTATCCGCATTCTGGGAGTAATAGGGGTTGCCGGCGCGGTAAGCCGTTACCTGGAGACAGCAATAAAGTCAGTAGGGCTGAGCCCCGAGTTGGCCCCGGCCTTTTTTAGCGGTTTTTTTGAGATTGATCTGGGGTGCCAGTACACCGGCCTGTTGACAGAGGTTCCGATCACCGAGAAAATTATTGCCTGCGGGATGATCATTGCCTGGAGCGGCCTGTCTGTGCACGCCCAGGTAGCGAGTATAAATGCAGGAACGGATATGAGGATTTTCCCTTTTATTGGAGCCCGGGTTATTCATGCCATTCTGGCCGGGCTGTGCACCGCTTTGCTGCTCGGTCCGGGGGAAGGGTTATTGGGAAATTTAACCATGCCGGCGATTTTCAATCCCGTCCATAAAACAGGTATTTCTTTCTGGTGGGCCAGAACAATTTTTATGTTCAATCAATTTGCCGTAATTATTGCCGCCCTGTTTGTATTGGCGGCTCTATTCTGTCTGGTCCGCCAGATCAGATTGGCCTGTTTTTATCGGAAACGGTGTTAACCATTTTGGTCATAATCATGTCATAGATCTGGGGGGGAACCAGACCGCTAATATCGCCTCCCAAACCGGCGATTTCCTTGATTATACTCGAGCTGAGAAAGGAACACTTGTCATTGGTCATCATAAATAGGGTTTCAATTTTGGGATTTAGTTTGCGGTTTACCAAAGCCATCTGAAATTCAAATTCAAAGTCTGAAATTGCCCTGAGCCCCTTGATGATTATTGAGATCTGTTTGGAAGCGGCATAATCTATCAGCAAGCCGTGGTAATATTCTACTTCCACATTGTCAAACTCACTGGTAATACGGGTTAACATTTCCATTCTTTCGTCAATGGTAAACATCGGCTGCTTTCGGGGGTTTTCCAAAATCGCTACCGTGATGTGATCCAGAATTTTACTGGCTCTGTAAATGATATTCTGATGGCCATTCGTTACGGGATCAAAACTGCCGGGATAGATCGCTTTGACCAATGGTATCGTCACCTCTTATCAGTTCGTTCTTTTCAGCAGAAAGGTTATACCGGAATCCCCATACTGTTTCTGCACTGACGACTGATAACCTTCCACTACCGGTATATATTTTGAGGAATGTTCAATGATCAGAATTCCCTCATCGTTCAGAAGACGGGCATCGTCAATGTCCTCAATTACCGGCAATACTAAATTGGAGCGGTAAGGAGGATCCAAAAAGATCAAATCTACCAGAAAACCCCGTTCTGAGAGTTCATATATTTTTCGGCGAACATCCGATTTAAACACGCTGGTCTGCTCCACAAACCCTGTTTTGATTAAATTTTGAGATATCGTGCGGCAGCAATGGTAGCTTTTATCAACAAAAATACAGCTTTCCGCCCCCCGACTCAGAGCCTCTATCCCCAGTGAACCGCTGCCGGCAAACAGATCGATCACTTTGGCCCCGATCACCCGTGGGCCCAATATATCAAATATCGATTTTTTGACCCGGTTTGGAGTGGGTCTTACCCGATCGTGTCTGGGCGCCGAAAGCTCCAAGCCACGGGCTGAGCCGGCGATAACCCGCAACTGCCGATCACTCCCTCCTGGTTTAATAATGATATAGCCAGTGCTAAAATTTTAACAAACCTGTAACCATTATTGCAAATAATTTACACTGCAGGGGTATATCCATGAAAATTATGCCCATAATATAACCGAAGCAACATATTCCCCAAAGCTCTTCCTCCGGTTTCTCCTCTCCCAATCACCGCCGGCAACGGCGGCGATGTAAGCCACGGGATCAGGCCCGTGGCTTTTTTTTAAATTATAACGGCGGGCACTGAGGCCCGCCGGATGTACAACTGATGTATTAGGACACATTTACGGACGAATTACAGGAGCAGGATTGACCTGCTTTCCTGCCATAGCAGCCTGGGCCTGTTGGACCAGTCTCCGGGTAATGGTCCCACCCACCGAACCGTTCTGGCGGGAGGTCAACTCACCGAGGTCTCCAGTATAATCGAGACCAAGCTCATTGGCGATCTCGAACTTCATGTTCTCGATTGCCTGTTCCGCTTCTCGCACCATTATTCTCCTGCTACCACTCTTGGGCATTTGTTTTCACCTCCTTTTCATAATGGTGCCCTTAGTATGGCAGCAATTTTAAACGTTATACTTAGAAAAATTTTCATTAACAAAACCATTAGTTTGTTCCATTTTACGCAAAAAATCCCCGCTTTTCAGCAAGGATTTTTTTAAACGTTTTTTAGAAAACCGGGCTTGCCATTATACCCAATATACCCGGCCCGGCATGGGAACCTATTACCGGGCCTACGGAAGATATAAATACCTCCTCCAGATCAAGCTCGGCCTGAATAATGTCTTTCAGCTTAAGGGCTCCTTCCAGATCGGCATCATTTACAATGGCCAATTTTAAGGGTTTCTGGCTTTTAAAATCCTCATATACCAGCTCCAGCATCCTGGCCAGGGCCCGGGACTGCCCTCGAACCTGTTCCAGGGGCGCGATCATCCCCTTTTCCACCGTAAGCAGGGGTTTTATATTGAGCATTGACCCGAATAATGCCTTGGCCTTACCGATCCTTCCACTTCGGTGCATATATTTCAGGGTATCCACAAAAAAATATGTTTTTATACTCCGGCGATAGTGTTCAATGACCTTCTCGATCTCCTCTCGGCATTCTCCCCGGTTGGCCGCCCGGGCGGCCTCTATGGCCACCATCCCCGTCCCCATGGAGGCAAGCTCCGAGTCATATATATTGATTTTTAAGTCGGGGAGCGCTTCTCGGGCGGCATTGGCAGAGTGAACGGTGCCGCTTAAAACCTGTGAAATGTGAATGGACATTATTTCATCATCCGGTCCGGCAATTTTTTGATACGCTTCCTTGAAATCCTCGGGTGAGGGCTGGGAAGTGCGCGGGTGATCGCCCGACGCCACCAGTTTTTCATAAAAACGAGCAGGTGTAATTTCAACCCAATCCAAATAACATTCTTCCCCAAAAAATACCCGCAGCGGTACCGAAGAAATATTTTCTTTGGTCATGATCTCTTCCGGTATATCCGCGGTACTATCGGTTACAATCCTGATCATTGTTCTCCTCCTAATATGATTATTCCACCCCTACAAAGTAGGGATACAGCGGCTGTCCGCCAAAATATACTTCTACCTGCTGATGGGGATACCGTTCGATTAGATCTTGGGTTACCCGTTCCAACTCCTCTGGCGGCACGCCCTGGCCCCAATAGATAGAAATAATTTCATCTTCGGAATCGATCATCTTTGAAATCAAGGCCAACAGAACTTTTTCTCGGTCCGGACCCACCTCCTGCAGTTGATCGCCGGCCATACCCAGCCATTCTCCGGTAGCTATGTTCTGGCCGTTTATGCTGGCATCCCGGATCGCCTCAGTAACCTGGCCGCTTTTAACCGTGGATAAAACCTTTTCCGCTTGTTTAATCAACTTTTCCAGCGACTCTTCCTGGCGGTTGATCTGGGCGAGCACACTTAAACCTTCCGGGATAGATGTGGTGGGAATTACTTCAATTTCCAGTTCGGGCCTCAGGGTAACCGCTTGCCTAGCTGCCAGCAAAATATTCTTGTTATTGGGCAGGATAAGTATTTTGAGAAAAGGAATTTTATCAATCGTTTCCAGAAAATCGTTGGCACTGGTATTCATGGTCTGGCCGCCCGGAACCACCGCCGTAGCCCCGATGCTATAAAACATTTCATCCAAACCCTTTCCGCAGGAAACAGCCAGCACGGCTACCTGGCGGGGATCTTTTTCCGACAGGCTTTCACCGGCTGTCAGATGGCGGTGCTGATCCCTCATATTGTCTATTTTTAGATCATGAAGCGATCCCCGGCGCAGACAGGCGGTCAATACCGACCCCGGCTGCTCGGTATGAATATGAACCCTGATCAGATCCCCTCCTCCCACAACCAGCAGAGAATCACCCAAAACCTCGAGCTCGCGTTTGAGTTCATCCGCCGCCAGACCTGATCCTTTGATCATCAGCTCGGTGCAGTAACCCTTAGCTATTTCCGCCGGTAGATTAAATATCCGGGTATGTTTGGAAGGGGCCGGATCCACATTTTGATCTGACGGTACATGCTCGGGCAGGCCATCTCCTAAATTATTCCATATCTGTTCCAGATAACGGCAATACCCATTATATATGCACAGTAATCCCATCCCTCCGGAATCAACCACTCCCGCTTCACGCAAAACCGGCAGCAAGCGAGGAGTATCCTCCAGCGAGATGCGGGCCGCGGCGCAGATACTTTTAAAAAATTCAAAATAACTGCTTTTGATCCCCGCTTCCCTCACAGCGGTCCGGGCAGCCTCCCGGGCCACCGTAAGGATGGTCCCTTCCACCGGTCGCATTACCGCCCGGTAAGCAGTGGCCACCCCGGACATCAACCCTTCCGCAAAATCAGCGGGGTACAGATCCTGTTTACCTTCAACCCCCAGAGCAAACCCCCGGAATAACTGAGACAGGATTACTCCGGAATTTCCCCGGGCTCCCCTCAAAGTGCTCTCCTCTATGGTTCTAACTACAGCGCCCAGCGAGTGTTGATCCGGGGCAAGATCATTTAACGCATCCACTGCTGCCATCAGCGTAAGCCTCATATTGGTTCCGGTGTCCCCATCGGGCACCGGGAACACGTTGAGATTATTGATATCCTTTTCCTGTTCAAACAATTCTTTTGCTCCCCAAATAAACAGGTTTTTTAACTGCCTTCCCTGCAATGTTTCGATCAACTAGCTCTTCACCCCTGTCTTTTTGCGGCCTGAACCCCTTGAATATGAACATTAACCTCCACTACCGGGATCCCGGTAACCTTTTCCATAAAATATTTTACTTTTTCCATCACATTTGAGGCCACCTCCGGGATCCTGGTTCCATAGCCGACTATAACGTACAAATCAACCATCAACCTGTTTTCCCTAAATTGGATTTTTACCCCGCGGGAAAAATTTTCCCTTTTAAGCAGTTCCGCCCAACCGTCCTTAAGACTAATGGCCGCCATTCCCACCAACCCGTAACACTCCACTGCAGCCTGCCCGGCCAGGTTGGAGAGCATCTCCACGGATAGCACCACCTCACCCAGCGATGTTTCTATAACATTCCCGCGGTTAGGATAAACAACTGACAATTATTTCACCACCTTCAACCTGTAAAGGTATAAAAAATATATGAGCACATAAATGTGCTCATATTCTACCATTACCATCATGAACCTTTCAACTGTAAAACCTCATCACAAATTTTAATAGTATTCTGTTTATACGCGGCAAAAGGGTGAAAAGCATGGAAGCATGGAAGCATGGCACATCGCCCGGTTAGATTTTCTTGTTTATATCTTGAAGCTGTGTTAATATTATGACCGGGACAGGCAGCACAAGATACCAGGCAGTCAGGAGGTTTATCATGGCCAAGGTTTGTGTTATATGCGGTAAAAGCAAGGCTACAGGTTTCCAGGTAAGTCACTCCCACCGGAAAACCAAAAGGGTATGGAACCCAAATATCCATAAGGTCAAAATACTGTTTAAAGGAAGCCCTAGGAGATTAAATGTATGCAGCCGTTGTCTGAAATCAGGCAAGGTAGAGCGGGCTTTGTAATCCGGGCAATATTTTTCAAGATGGGGCTGCCCGGCAAAGCAGCCCCATCTTGACCAACATGAATGCAAGCACCCCAACTGCGGCCTCACAACGCCCGGCAATTATTACCGGTTGATTGCCATAACAATTTGCCCGGCCATAACCGGGCAAATTAATTTTCTATGTTAGTTTTAATTCTTTACAAACAGCCCAAATATTCCCTTGACTAATCCTCTAAACAACCTTGGCACCTTAACCGCATAAAAGCGCATATTAAAATCCCCCTTTCAAGGATTATTAATGCTCTTCCCCAACTAGTAATACCGTTCATATACATAGAGCTGCCACCCGAACCATATAAATAGTACCCCCAGTGCCAGAGGCCACAGGAAAAGGGGTAACGCCTTTACCACCAGCAGCACCCCTCCCAACGCCAGAATAATCCCGCCGCTTTTTCTGAAAAATAAGCCAAGCCTTCTGGCACCCACCTTTTCCCCTCCCTGTTATCAATAAGCATTATTGCCTTTTTATTATATGCAGCCGCAAAATTTGTGTTAATGCGGGGGAAATAAATTAGCTTTATTGGTATAAAATAAACCGTCAGGAATGCTTGCCTTTCCGCCGGCAGGTTTTAATTATAGGCCGTTTAACCGTTGAAATTCAAATTATTGCGGACGCCCCGGTACTGTGTTATTATTGGATCACAGGCCGAAGTGGCGGAACAGGCAGACGCACACGACTCAAAATCGTGCGGGCTACGCCCATGCGGGTTCGACTCCCGCCTTCGGCACCAAGTCCATGAAAGCCCTGGAGTAAACCTTCAGGGCTGTTTTTTCCCCAGCCCCATGTTGTCACCCTCATCCTCCTTAATCCTTATGCTCCGGGAACACGTTCAAAATGACCTTTGCCGAGGATACCTTTGAGCTGTAATCTAAGTGCGTGTAGATTTTCGACGTTGTGGAGATGTCGCTATGCCCCAGCCATTCCTGGATCTATTTCAGGCTTACTCCGTTGGCATACAGCAGGCTGGCGCAGCTATGGCGAAGGTCGTGGAAACGGATTTTTTTGAGGCCGTGGTTCTTCACCATCAGCGCAAAATGCTGGGTGATATAGCCCGGCTTAATCCGTTCGCCCACCTCGTCCACATAGATGTACTCCAGATAGTCGTTACACTGACAATTAGGCTGTAATAGATTGCACTAGACCTTGCGCCATTTGGGGTATTTGAAAACAGCCAGTTTTTACGACCTAGTACAAAAGGTTTAATGCTTCTTTCAGCCCGGTTGTTTGATATCTCCAGCCGCCCATCCAACAGGTACCTTTCCAGATATTTCTGCTGGGACTTGGCGTAGTACACGGCCTTGCCAAGCAGGGTGTTCGGCAATGCTGTCAGACTCAACACCCAGTCATAAAATTCATTAAACACCGGCCTTGAAAACCTTTCACGCCCTTTTTGGCGGTTTTCTGTAGTTAATGAGGCAAACCCTTTTTCAAAATAGAACAATTTGTCAAGGAAGGCTACAGCCCTGGCAGCATTTGATTCCAGTTGTTTCTCCTTCGGCAATATTTTAAGGGCATCGAAAAATTTACGCCGAAGATGCGCAAGGCAGCCCACAACAATTATGTTTTCGTGCAACTTGTGGTAGCCCTCATAGCCATCGGCATGAAGGTAGCCCTTGAAATCTTTAAGGAAATTGCCTGGACGGATATGCCTTCTGTCGGGTTGATAATCATAAAGCACAATTTGACGTTTAGCTTCACCGCTTGTACGATAGAGCCACATGTAGCTTTTCGATTGGGCTTTTTTACCAGGCTCCTTTAAAACCTGGACAACCGTTTCATCCGCGTGTAGTACACCATACCTACATAACTGGTTCTTCATTTCTGTGTAGATTGGCTCCAGCCAGCATTCACTGGCCTTAATCAGCCAGTTGGACATGGTTTGTCTTGAAAGTAGGATCCCTTTCTGGTTCCATTCCTGTTCCTGCCTGTAAAGGGGTGAGGCCATCATGTATTTTTGCACTGCCAGGTGGGCAACCGTCTCGGGGGAGGCGAATCCACCCTTAATAACTGGTTCCGGGGAATCGGCTTTGATAATGGGGACACGATCAGCGTTTTTCTCGCAGTCCCGGCAGGCATAAACATATTTTTCGTGGCGGACAATTACATGTTTTGCCGGAATGGTTTTCAGTTCTTCGCGGGTTTCTTTGCCCATTTTGTGTAACTCGCCGCCGCACTCGGGGCAAATGCATTCTTCTTCCGGGAGCTCATGGACAATTACCTCGACCGGTATGTCTTCAGGTAACTTGTCAGTTGTCAAACGGGTTTTTCTGCGGTGGTGGGCTTTGACCTCAGTCAGTTTCGGCTCGGGTAGGACCAAAGCGGCATTTGCTTCTGCTTCATTGAAAATGCTCAGCTGGGTTTCATCAGTTTTCTCACTGGAGGCACTAAATTTATTGTGTCTTGAAAGGCGCAGTTGCGACATGAGCCACTTTAACTGCTGCTCCAATTCAGCAATTCTGCGGTCCTTTTCTTCAATAATTTGTTGCAGCTTTTCGGCTGAAGATTCCTTCGTGTTCATGAAAAAATTATACCAGGAAAACCGCAGAATGTCTAGCGGTTATGCGGCCCTTTGGGCATTTCCCCCATAAATATTTTTAGGAGATTTGTCTTTCAAGCACTTCAACACCTCTTAGTTTCTTATCTAGTTTGGCGCTTTCCACCAGGTAAAGAAGTTCCTTGGTTTCAAGAACCATGGTCCCCGTATCCCCCTTGGCCGGCCAGCGAAAACGGCCACGCTCCAGGCGCTTGAAGTACAGCCAGAATCCATCGCCGTCCCATTCAAGGATTTTCATTCTGTTTCGGTTTCGGTTGCAAAAGGCAAACAGAGCTTCCGAAAAGGGGTCAAGCTGAAAGCTTTCCTTTACCAGAGTCATCAGGCCGTTGATGGATTTTCTCATATCGGTATGGCCGCAGCATATGTAGACCGGTTTGTCGCCCCAGATCATTACAGCACCCTGAGGATGCGGCAGACCTTTTTTAAAAGGTCCAGGTCCGTCGCTGCATTCACGCTAATATGGCAACCCCCCACCTCGATCTTAAGTGAGTCCTTAATTTTATAGGCAGGGCTGAGCATTACCCATCCCCGGGGGGCGTCATTTGCCGGTTCATGGGAGCCAGGAAACTCCTTACATGCGGCATCCCTAAGTTTGCGCAGCCAGTAATAGTAGGCATGTTCACTGATACCCCGGACCTCACAAAATTCCCTTATGGTTTGGCTGCACTCCTGCTTTTCTTTGATAACCAGCGCCCATTTGGACATCCGGTATTCCGCTTTAGCAAGCCGTGTATTCATACAACCACCTCGAGTTATGGTTGAAAAACTAGGCCTAGTTTTTCAAGTTTTTCAACCGTGTTTAAAGTGATTGTACCACCACCGCGGGGCCAGTCCAGGTGAGGGCGGGTTTGACGGTTACC
>CAZPFS010000040.1:0-14364 GCA_964585925.1 uncultured Syntrophomonadaceae bacterium
TAGCCAGGAATACCTTATTTTTAAAGATTTATTTGCTGTTCAGCAGACCCTAAATACCTATGTGTCAAAGCGTGTCGGTGGAACCGTCCCAGCGACAATCTCCATGAGCTGTGGTGACTTATGGGCGCAGGTTTGCCTCAATAAAATCGTCGCTGAAAACGGTCAGCGGCCAGCGCCCTTCCCTTATTTTGATCTCACCGTTGATTTTTTCGTGTATTTCCCGGTCGGGATTTTCTCCCCGGGTGTACTTCCAGTCCATGTTGCCGGCCAGGTTGTCTTTTCTCCAGGGGACGGTGCCCGTAAGGGTCAAATTCAGATCCGGAACCAGATTGATTTTGACCGGTCCCGCATTTTCGATGGACCAGGGGGCAGAAAGGGAATCGAGATTTACCGTGAAATGGCCCCCATATTCGGAACCGAAGACTTCCAAAGGGGTCTCGGCGGGCACGAAAACCGTCCGGCGGGAGTAATCACCGCCCTGCCTGAAAGCATTTCCTTTCCCCGGAACCCGGCCAATGTGCACGTAAAGCATATCCCCCACCGTGTTTGTTTCAGCCACGCTTTGCCGGGCCAGGTTTTTGGCCTCTTCGATCTGAACCGCCTGGATGGTGGCCTGCCCCAGGATGGAGAGTTTTTCTCCGGGGGTGCTGCGGATCTCCAGGGACTCGGCTTGAGATGAGATGATCACTTTTTTGATCCCGGCCAGATCTGCCTCTTGCTCGGGCAAGGCGCAGTTATATTCCGACATGGTGATCGCCTCCCGGATCTGCGGGATCACGCCGCTGTAGGAGAGGCTGTAGCTGCCCAGGCAGAAGAAAAACAAAACAATCATCATGAATATGGACCAGCCGTCGTATTTAAGTTTGAACTGTTCGTTCTTTATCAGAAAACTTGCCGCCAGGATCTCCGCTCCCAGCAAAATCAGCGCCAGGGGCCACCAGGTGATCACCAGATCCAGCGCCCTAAGTGTTCCCCCGAGGCGTTCGATGATCAGCCCTACCCCGAGGAGGATGAGGATCAGACCCATGGAAAAAGAACCGATTCGCCACTGCCTCATTTTTATTCCTCCTCCGATGCCGATTCGCTGCATTTGGCATGTTCCCCCGTCCCCCCGGTTTTCAGGGAGGGGTCAACAGTCTGCGGCGTTTCATATATTTTCTCGGTTTCCCGGCGGTTCACCGGCGGTGAAGGCTCGTCTGGCCTGGAAATTGATTTGCCCCAGGCCAGACGAATGCCTCCCAAAATCAGGAGCAGGGCCACCAAAAGGATCTTGATCATTTCTATTCTTTGGTAACCAAGCAGTTGTACCAGGGCGGGGTAGGCCAACCTATTTACAAAAATAAGGGCCCCCACTAGGATCAACGTGATGCCGATCCAGCGCTGTTTCTGAATGAGCCAGTGCCAGTCTTCATGGCGGTAGGCCCGGGACGCCTCGGGCGGCGCTCCGTCATAGCACTGCAGGGCATCAAAGAGACCGTAGAACCAGATCACCGGTATGAACAACCCAAAGAAGGAGATATTGGTCCAGCCGGTGATAAAAATAGCCAGGCAGAAGGTCAGCATGAACATGAGACCCCTTTGCAGCCAGCCCAGGTACATGTGTCCTACTCCGGGGATGAAGGAGAGGATTACCGTGGCAAATTTACTTTTGTTGGGCATTCTAATTCCTCCTATCTCTCTTTAAGTTTTTCGAACCTGGCCCGGGCGTTTTCCAGCATGCGATCGGTGTCCCAGCAGGCTGCCTTCTCCAAGGCCTGGGAGATTTGCCCCGTCTCGGCAAAGATCCCCGCTATTTCCCGGGTGCATAGATTGAACATGCCGCTACTCATCAGGACCAGGGTGATCGCGGCGGCTACAGTATAGTTGAACAGGGAGCGAGCGCGCCCTTTTTTGTGAGGCTCTTCCTTCCTTTCCCCGATAATCAAGGCAACCCGGGCGTTAAAATCCGGCGGCAGCAGCGTCTCCGCCAGGTGGATTTCCTGCCCGGAGATCAGGGCCAGGTAGTTGTGCAGGCAGCGGTCGCATACCGCCAGGTGATCTTCCATCAGGCGGCGCTGTTCTTCATCGAGCCGCCCCCTCCGGTACAAAATCCAGGCTTCGCTATCAAAGTGCTTCAATTACAGCCCCTCCTTGAATTCACACCTTAAGATTTTCCGGGCGCGGTAGAGACGTGATTCCACGGTTTTTACACTAACCCCTGTTTCGTCGGCCAACTGGCGGTAACTTTTTCCCTCCAGCAGGTAACCGGTCATGGTGGTGCGGTAAGGCGGGGGCAGGGTTCGCAGAAGGGAGCTCAGGCGATCTGTTTCGGCCCGGCCCAAATACTCATCTTCCGCGGAGAGGGTGCAGCCGGGGCAAGGTTCACCCGGGGCATCATGAAGAGGTTCCTCCTGGCGCCGTTCCCGTTGTCGGCGCCAATCGATGGCCTTGCGGGTGGCGATGCGGGCCAGCCAAAATTTCAGGTTGCCGCCGCGGTAATCGCCAAGAGAGCGGTAGACCTGCCAGAAGGTTTCCTGCAGCACATCCTGGGCTCCGGCGGGATCTTGAACCACAGGCAGGATCGCCGCCATCAGGTATGCTTTGTATTGATCAACGAGTTCCGTAAACGCTTCTTCATCGCCGGCGCCGGCTCTCTTTATCCACTCTGGGTTCAAGGATTCCCCTCCCTTTTTGCCCCCCTGATATAAGACGAATGAAAAGGCAAGATCCCTGCAATATGTTTACGGACAAAAGTAATTTATAGCTGGAAGTAGCATGAATGGCCGATAAATTCCCTGAGAATGGAATTGGAGGGAACCTCGTTGGGATCCAGCGGCTGGAAAAATGAGAGAAATGCAAGCAGCCGCTTGGCAGTGATGTATTCCGGCTGGGAGCGGTCAATCTCGAGCAGCAGGGAAGTGGCCTGGTTTTTGATTACCGCCAGTTCGTAAACCAGGGCGGAATTGAACATGACATCCGCCTCCTCCTGAAGGCAAAAGACATTGCGTTCTTCGCCACGTCGCACCGAGGGCCATTGACGTATGGTTTCCAGAGCGGGGTTGCCGCGAAACTGGGTATCCCTGATGATTCTTCTCAGCAGGCGGGTGTCGGTGGTGTGGATCCGGGTGTACCGGTCGATGTTCAGTGCAGTCAGCGCCGAAATATAAATTTTGAATTTCTGGTGACGGGGAATGGAACTGGTCAGGGTTTCGTTTAAGGCGTGTATTCCTTCAATTATTACAGGTTGGTCTTTTTCCGGTTTGATAGTTTTGCCGCGGTATTCTCTTTTGCCGGTGGCGAAATTGAAGGTCGGTATTTCCACCTCTTCCCCTTGAATCAGGTGCAATAGCTGTTTGTTAAAAAGCGGCAGATCCAGTGCTTCGATATGCTCGAAATCCGGATTGTTTGATTCATCCAGGGGTGTATGTTCCCGGTCCACAAAATAATCGTCAATGGATACCGGCAGCGGGCGCAGCCCGTTAACCAGCAGTTGGGTTCGCAGGCGCTGGGCAAAGGTAGTTTTACCGGAGGAGGAGGGCCCGGCAATGAGGATCACTTTGATATCCCCGCCATGCTCGACGATCATATCGGCAATCTGGGCGATTTTTTTTTCGTGCAGCGCTTCTGCCACTCGCACCATCTCGGGACCCCGGCCTTTTTTCACCAGTCGGTTCATGGCTCCCACCGTATCAAAACCGAGGATATGGCCCCAATGTTCTGCCTCCCGGAAAATGCCGAACAGCTTTTTTTGCTCCACAAAAGGGGCCACTTTTAACGGATCCCGTTCATCGGGAAATTTTAGGACCAGGCCCGGCGGGTAATATTGCAGCCCGAATGTGCCCAGCACCCCGGTATGTGTTACCTGGTAACCGTGCAGAGTATTCCACCTTCCACCGATGGAGTAAAGTCCGAGGTAATCCCTGGACCGGTTTTCAAGAAGGGCCACCTTGTCTGTATATCCCTGGAGGCCGAATACCTGCTTTGCCTCCGAAAGGGAGGCCAGTCTCTTTTTAATCGGCAGGTCTGCTTTTACCAACTGACGCATTTTTTTTTCAATGACGGCTACGTCGTCTGGAGAGAGCGCCGGTTCTTTTCTGATCTCACAATAGAGTCCCCTGCCCAGGGAATGCTCCACCGAAATCACCGCATCGGGAAAAAGCTCATGAATCGCCTCGATCAATAGAAAAGCAAGGCTGCGCTGATAAATGCGGCGTCCTTCCGATTCCGTCAGGTCCAGAAAATACACCATGCCGACCGGTTTCTCCAGGGTAGCAGAAAGTTCAAACAGCCTATTATCCACGACTGCGGCTACAATGGGAGCCGCATGATGGCTCTGAACGGCCCTGCTTATTTCCAGCAGGCTGCTTCCCTCCTCTGCGGGAACGGATATGTTTTCCCCGCCCGGCAATTTTACCCGAACCGTCTTTGTCGGCGCTCTGTCTGTCATCAAATCCCCTTTTCAGAATATCATTGATCAAAAATTATTACCGTGGTGGTCTGTTTTGGCGATCATATCCCCATAATATATGATAGACCGGGTATATTCAACGGGTGAAGGTTTTCAATCTCAAAACAGGAAACAGGAAAACCTTGGTAGAACCTAACATGGATAACCTGAATCATATCACCAAAGATGGGGGGGATTGTAGGTGAAAGTGCTTACCGCGGCTGCAATGAGGGAGGCGGATCGCCGGACAGTGGGGGAACTGGGGCTGCCGGGGGCGGTGCTGATGGAAAATGCCGGTCTGAGGGTAGCAGAGGCGGCGTTGGTGCTGAACCCCCGCCATGGAAAAGTGGTAATTGTGGCCGGTCCGGGGAACAATGGCGGTGACGGGGCGGTGGCGGCCAGGCATTTAAGCCGGGCCGGACTCGAAGTTTCCCTGTGGGCGACCCAGCGCCCGGAACAGTACCGGGGAGAGGCTGGGAACAATTTCAGATATTTGAGTAATAGCGGGGTAAGTTGGCTGCATATATTTGAAGATAAAGGGCTTTCGTCTTTTCGGACAGATCTGGAGGGGGCCGTCCTGGTGGTGGATGCCCTGCTGGGAACGGGGACCGGCCGCCCGGTGGAAGGCCTGTTGGCGGAGATCATAAATTTCATCAATGGGCAGAAAGCACCCGTGCTGGCGGTTGATATCCCTTCGGGGATCAATGCCGACACCGGTCGGATGATGGGCGTTGCCGTCAGAGCCCACTGGACGGTTACCCTGGCTTTTCCCAAACAGGGGCTGTTTCTTTTTCCGGGAGCGGAGTTGGCCGGGCGGATCTCTATCGCTGACATACATATCCCCGCCAGCCTGGTGGAACAGGTCGGGACCGAACTGATTACTGCGGAGCAGGTCAGGAAATACCTGCCGCCCCGCCCAATTGATTCTCACAAAGGGAGTTTCGGGCGGGTGCTGCTCTGGGCGGGCTCCCCGGGAATGACCGGGGCGGCGGCTCTGGCCGGCAAGGCGGCCTTGCGGGGGGGAGCGGGGCTGGTCTATCTGGCTGCGCCACCAACGATCAGAGCAGTGCTGGAATCAAAGCTGGAAGAGGTAATCGTCAGGGGAATACGATCAATAGATGATGAAGAGGAGCGTGCGGCCTCCGAACAGGAGACAACCTGCCCGGAGGCCGCCGCGGATTTACTGACACTGGCTGATGATTGCCAGGTGTTAGCCGCCGGCCCGGGGCTGAGCCCCTCTCCCGGCGCTGCCAGGACGCTCAGACGGATCATCCGGGAGTGCCCCGTGCCCCTGGTTTTGGATGCCGGGGCGCTGGAGATGCTCTCCGGCAACCCGGGGGTTCTGGGAGAAGCCCGACCGCCGGTGGTGATCACCCCCCATCCCGGGGAAATGGCCGGCCTGACCGGGTTGAGCACAGCCGAGGTTCAAGATTCCCGCCTGGATCTGGCCCGCCGGTGCGCGATGAACTGGCGCTGCACGGTAGTTCTGAAGGGCGCCAGGACAATTGTGGCCACTCCGGATGGGAAGGCCTGTTTCAACCCTACCGGCAGCCCTTCACTGGCTACCGCCGGGGCGGGGGACCTGTTAACCGGTCTGATCGCCGCCCTGATCGCCCAGGGGCTTGCGGCGGAGAAGGCGGCCCGGATCGGGGTTTATCTGCATGGGCTGGCCGGGGATCTGCTTCCTGACCGGGGGGCGGCTGCCGGGGATCTTTTAACCAATTTTGCCCGGGCTTTTGAGCTGGTGGAAGAAGAAAATTCGGCGCCTTCTATTTTTTTAGGCCCCTTTCACCGGTTGATCCGGCCCGAACCTGTCCGGCAGAAACAGAGGTGGATGTAATCCTCTTGGGGGAAAATATAAAGTAATAGGAGAGAAACAGGCTATGTTCAGGGGTACATTCCTGGTTTTTCGGGTTACCACCCTGATTGTGCTGCTGGCGCTACTGGTGTTCGGCCTTGGCGTGGGTGGCTGGCGTATTTACCACCGCTGCTTCGCGTTTACCCCTTCGGAACAGATTCAACAGAAGCTTAAAAAAAATCTGGCCGAAATAGGGAGTTATTACCTGCGGCTTACCTCCACTCCGGTAGGCGGCCCGGAGAAGGCCTGTTACCAGGTGGAGATCTGGGGCTCGGAAGATCAGCTGAGGGTGGAGGCCACCACCCTTGACGAGTGCGACCGGGAGGGGTTGCAGGTGGTAGTGCGCGACGGCCAACAGATCTTTTATTTTGATCCAGCCTTAAAAAAATTTTATCCCATAAAAGAGCAGATACCGGAGGATATTCCGGTGCTTACCCTGGAGGATTACGGACATAATTTGATCGACGCCGCTGAGTTCCGGCTGTTGGGGCGGGAGGATAAAACCCGCCACAGCTATTACCTGGCTGAGGTGATTCCTCCCGAGCCCCATCGCTGCCGGTGTCTGGATAAAGTCTGGCTGGAGACGGAAAGCCTTCTTCCGGTAAGAATTGAGAGTTATGACGCCCATCTTTGCCTGCGCCAGGTGACTAGCTTTGAACAAATTATCCTCAACCCCACACTGGAGGCAGCCCTGTTTGAAGCTGATCAGCCGGCTGCGCTGGAACAGTAGGGGGGCGCGGCCTTAACCCTTTCCCACCAAGTTATCCAAGCGCCAGCCATGTCGACAGGCCCCGTGACCGGGCGGCTGCCATACCCCGATTGATTGTGGGTATGGAAATAGCTGACCCCCCTTTGACTTACAACTGCTTTCTGCAAAAATGAATGGCTTTAATTTGTCAATCTGTGATTGCCTCCGCTTCAATTCTGAGATCCATGCTTATATCCAGGGCAAAGACCAAACTGGGAGTGTTTTCCGGAAAACGAATCTCAAAGCTTACTTTTTCGCTTTCCTTGATAAGGGTCAGAACTCTGCCCTGTTCCGGCATTTTTTTAAGGCCCCGCAAGCTTCCCTCATATAAAACAGTGGGGCTTTCCACCTCCAGATCAGTCCTCACCGTCACGGACAACAGATCTGCCAGAAGTAGGGCCTGGTTTTTAGTAACCCCTTCCGGTGGCTGCCAATTTGCTGTAACGAAATACTTAAGATCTTTATCGCCGGTATTTTGAACAATCGTTTCTATGGTCAAGTCGGTACCGGGAAACAGATCCGTTATACTTTCCAGCCGGGCCGGCGGATTTAATTCTATCCCCATCGCATTTTTTGGAGTAGCCCCATATGGCGTAGCCGAATCCTGGTTGTTCATAATCTCATCTCCCATATGCTTCTTAACATGGAACCGGATCTTCTAAATTCAAAACCCTTACGCAGCCCGCATAGCTATTGGGGAGGAAAGGGTGGGTAAACCGGGCTAAAATCCGGGCATTCACTCTGAATTTCAGGGCAGTCAGCGGGTTCCGGACAAAAACCGTAGGTGGGTATTAAAAGCTGTACCCGGGAGACCAGTTGCAGCAAGATGAGTTTGCCTATGCAACAGGTCACCTGTTGAGCCCCGGAAACAAAGCATTCCAGACAGTCCAGAAAAATATTTGCCAGGGCGTCGATCCGTCGATCCCGGACCCGAGTGGGCACAACAAAAGTTTCCCCGTGAAAAATGGGGGGGCTGTTCATGACTTTCAAGCCGGCACTGTCTCTGAAGAGGATCGAATAGACAAAATAGAAGCTCACTTTGACCTGATCTGTTCCCGGTATTTTTTCAACTTTTACCGGATGCTCGGGGTCGTCCAGCAGTTCTGCTTTTAGACACTCAGCTTCTACAACCTCCCCTGCGGCGATTCCCGAAACATCGGCTATCATCTCGCTGACCAGGTTTTTTTTACAACGCCAATAGAGTTTCGCGGCGTTGATGCAGTCAATCTCTGTAGCCGGCGGCAGGGGAGCGGCGGTGCACCAGGGTATAAAATCTATATTGTTGCTGACCGAATTTCCCGTGCCTTCCGGGTTCTCAGTGGGATGATAGGGCCCTGAACTATCTCCCCACCAATTGTTAACCGCATTGATTACGGCGGCGGTCTGGTTAATTGCTCCCCAGCCGTTTCCATAAATACTATTGCAATCCAAATGGGGATTGGCCGTGCCGGTGGGATTTTCCAGATAAGCATTGCTTACAAAAACCCCGGCGTCGTTATTATTGTAAATAAAGTTTCTTTGAAGAAAAGGTTTAAGCGGGTAAATATCGGGGGGTAAGAAACTTCCCGGCCCTTGGGAAAACAGGTACATGCCATCAAAGGAGCTGTTACTAATCCGGTTGTTGGTGATCAGCACCTGATCGGGTTCTGATCCCGTTGTGGGGACCCAGACCCACATGATCCCCCTTTGCCGGCAGTTTTCGATTATATTTCCGGTAATCGTTTCCGCCATGGACTGAACGATCACGATGCCTCCCTTGAGATCATCGCTATCGAGTCCACAGTTTTTAATAGTGTTATTTTTTATGGTCACGTTTTGTTCATCCCAAGCCAAGGTTATCCCGCTGGAAAAACCGTTTTCCATGGTATTGCCTTCAATCAGCAGGCCGGTGTTGCTCGCCCGGGCGAACACCTCGTCACCATTGTTGTTTAAGGTATTGTTTATGACTTTGGTCGGCCCATGGGGGTACAAAAAAATCCCCACTCTTTGGAAACCTACAATTGCTCCGTTATTTAAAATCTTATTGTTTGTGACATCTATGGCCGAGCTATTAATATTCATAATCCCTGCCAGATCGTGCCCCTGGATAAGGCAGTTATCGATAAGCACTTCTTCTAAATTGGGGAAGGCGGCCATGCCGACGCGGATGCCCTGACCAGCCCCGTTTTGAAAGGTTATTAATCTTACCGTTACCTGGCTGGAGGTTATCAGGAGAGTGGGATCGGTGGTCAGGCCGGCTGCGTCAACTATGGCCACGCCCATCGATGGGTCCGGTCCGGCCAGGGTGAGCGGTTTATCGATCACCAGCTGCTCATTATAGATTCCCGGGGAAACATTGACCGTTTCGCCGGGCATGGCGGCATCAATCATGGATTGTATACTCAATTCTGTCACACCTCCTTCGAAAATAGTTTGTATGTAGGTATATTATGCGAGTATGTCTGAAGGGGTGTGCAGCCATATTGGGTGTGGGGACAGACCTGTTAGGGAGACAGAACCTGCAAGCTTAGGTCTGTCTCCGCTCTTTTTTCAAAAGGGGGCTGGGGGTATTTATAGCCGGTGAGTGAGAGGGCGGTTAAGCTGTTCACTTACATTCCTGTTTACTATAGATATTGACCGTGCGTTCGGCTGTCAGGCGCAAATCGTAATTTTCTCTTATCATCCGGCGCCCCTGCTCCTGAAGGCGGATAAGACAGGGAGGATCATTCCATAACCGGGAGAGGTCGTAAAAGATGGTGCGATAACAAGGTTCCTCACCCCCAACTCGGGTCCCCGAAAGATCCGCCAACTCTGGGGGGGGCAGGGTGGCCGGGTCCAGGATTCCCCGGTAGCCAAGCCCCATAATCAGGGCAGCATTGCCGCAGGCCATCCCTTCCAGCAGGGCTCGCCCACAACCGATAACTACCTGGGATCCGGACAGGAGATGCGACCTGCCGGGGGGCCAGCCCTGGAACTGCCCAACGTCTATGGGGGGTGTTTGCAAACAGATTATTTGCACCGGCATGCCGGCGATGGCGGCCGCCTTTAGAAGAGCATGGTAACCCCCAAAGGTGTATTCCCCCTGCTCGCCGATAAAGGTAATAACAAAGCTATCCCTGCGGGGAGGCGGCTGAAATTCCTGAAGATCTACCCCTTCCGGAATAAAAATGGTTTGAGGATACTTCGGCTTTAAGGCTGCCAGGGTGGCTGCATCGGAGGCGATGATAAAAGCGGCCCGGTTCAACAGGGGGCTCTGCTTTTTGCTCACCGTTCCCCGGCAGGTAATGCCAAAAGGCAGGCCCAACAGATCCGACAGCCCTGTGGCCAAGGGCAATAATGTCTGGCATTGCAGGTGGATCAGGGAAATTCCAAGTTTACGGGCAAGGCGATTGATCTCTTTGGGGTTTTTGGGGGCAAATAATTTGGCTCCCGGCGAGTAATAGCGGCTGTACTCCCGGCAGTCCTGTTTTGGCATATCGGTCAGAACCGCCGTGGCCGGGATTCCCTGGTGATTCAGTTCCCGGGCCAGATTCAAGGTATGGCTGTTCCGGCAGCCGTACTGGAAACTGTCAATCAAAAGCACCCTCACCACTTATCACCCTTTAACAGGTTATGGCTTTGAGGTGTGGTCGGTGACGTTAATCTTCCCCTGCTTTTTTAGGAGGAGGGATGGGCTGTAAAGGCGAGACGAAGGGCCAAGTAATCAGTGAGGATGGGGCAGATAGAAACAGGCCTGCAAGATTAAGGTATGGGGACAGACCTGCAAGCATAGGTCTGTCCCCATATTCCAGATCTGCCCCCCGTAGGGGCAGGCAACTCTGTCTGCTCGCAATTGGGTGCCTAAGTCTGACGGCAAGTAAAAAGGTACGCTCACGCTGCTTCCGCCCACTGTTTTTACCGGGGTTTTAAAAACAACTGGGTTACCCGATAGCCCTTCCCCTGTTTATAGACAATACCGATCCCGGTAAGGGTATACCTTGCATCCAGTATCTTGTTACTGTGGCCGGGGCTGGCCATAAAGGCGCTGAATATCCCGCTGACGCTGCCTCCCATGCCGATATTTTCCGCGGCCAGATAAAACTTAATATCGGCGTTTCTTAGCATATCCCCGAAACTGCCGTATGTAGGCGACAGGTGGTCAAAATATCCCAGGTCCAGCATATCCTGACTTTTTAGGCGGGCCAAATGAGTCAGCCGGGGATCTGCGGATAGCCCCGGCAATCCGCGTTTTAATCGCTCATTGTTAACCAGGTTCAACAGAAGTTGTTCATCTTTGGTCAGCGCGG
This sequence comes from uncultured Syntrophomonadaceae bacterium, assembly GCA_964585925.1. Classification (GTDB taxonomy): domain Bacteria; phylum Bacillota; class Dethiobacteria; order DTU022; family DTU022; genus JAAZLS01. The sequence continues at coordinate 11,298 of CAZPFS010000040.1, forward strand.
AAGGTTCAAGCGGGGTGGGTTCCGGGGAGGGGACCGGATCGGGGGCGGGCGTTGGTTTGGGATCCGGCTTTGGAACCGGTTTATTTGGAGAAACTGGATTGGGAGTAGGTGCCGGAGCCGGGCTGGGAACCCTGGTTGGGGTTGAACCGGGCATGAGCCAGCCCGAATAAATTGTGGAGCCCGTGTAATAATTTGCCGGTTGGGAGCGGGCTACATAATACGATCCCCCCCCATAACCGCTGCTGTAGCCGGTTGAATAGGCCACATAGGCGCCGGCAGTGATCGGGTACAGAAACGCTGCCCACAAAACACAGGTCAACAAGATCCAACGAAAACGTGTCATCTGTGTACCTCCTCCGGTATGATTGACTAGTAAAATTGAAGCAGTGTATTCAGTATGAGGGTGGAGGCACTTTTATGTCAACTGACATCCAGTTCAGGGTTTTTATACCTGAGCGGCCGGGACGGCAACAGGTAACCGGGCTTTTGTCTGGCAGCCGATTTTGAAGTTATGGCCGGTATTGGAAAATACTGCCTAACAGCTCTTTGATTCTGGGTAGTGGCTGTTCCAAGCGATCGCGCAGCGCCTGTTTTTCCTCTTTCAGTCGGGTTATGCCCTGCTTCAGTTCCTGAACCTGCGTCTCGATCTTGGCAATGGTACTCTCTTTTTCCAGCAGCATCTGTTGCAACTGGCGGCTTTCTTTTTCCAACTGCGATATTTGCTGTTGATAACGTTTTTTTTCCTCACTCCACTGTAAACGCGATTGTTCGGTTTTTCCCTTAAGGCCATCGACGGTTTGTTTAAATTTGTTTTCCAGATCCTGCAGTTCCCTGTCTTTTTGTTGCAGGGAATCAGTGAGCGTTCCGATTTTTCTTCGGCTGTGCTCTGACCTCCAGGATATTTCTTTTTGCTTTGCTTCCAGCTTCAGCTCCAGCAGCCCTTTGGCGGCAGTCAGCCTGGAGGCCTGATGGATTAAACCCCTGGAATATGTATCCAACTGCTTAAAAAGAGGATCCAGCCCTGGTTCAGGAGGGGCAGTAGCCGATATCAGTTCCAGATCGGGAAGGTCCCCCTGGCCCAGGATCCAGGCAGTTGCCGGGGGGAATTCCCACTCAACGGGATGGCAGGAGCAGATCAAACGGTGATCGGGGATCTTCTGCCCCCCGGTTATCTCCTGCCATCCCTTATCGCCCAACTTGTACAGCCATAACATTTCCCGAGATTTACAAAACCAGCCGGCGGTTATTGTCCCCTTCCGGTAGTAAAGCAGTGGGTAGGGGGGATCTTCCAGGGGGGAAGAGATGGTTTCGATCTCTTTCCATCCTCCCGACGGCCAGCCTCCACTGGAAAATTTGCGGTAATTCAGATGGTATTTCCGATCCTGTCGGGAGTTCCAGATCAGGTGCAGGTTTTGTCCCCGGTCAATCGCCAGGCTTGGGGAGCCGGGGTGGCCGTAAGCGCTTACTGGAAAAGCCCGATCCCAGGTCAGAGAAGGCAGGATAAAACGGCGGTAATAGAGCCGGGTATGTTCCCCTTCTGCTATCAGGTAGATCAAGTGAAGATCGCCGGTTTGGTCCGCCGACAGGCAGCCCGGGCCGGCTGTGGCCGCCCCTCCGAAATCCACCACCCGGGGTTCCAACCACCGGCTGCCGTCAAAATAATGATGAAGCAGCCACCAGCGATCCGTATTCCGGTCGGTGGCGGAATATATCAGGTGCAGCCCGCCCTTGATATCGCCGGCCAGCAGGAGATTACTGCAGGTTCGGTCTTCTTCCCGCGAAATGAGGTGTTCCGTCGGCTTTTGCTTATCGGCGGAGCAGGTTAAATGATACAGTTCATCCCGATCCAGCGCCACCAGGTGAGGATTGAAAGCTGTATCCAGCGCTCCTGTAAATCTGTCTGCCTTCGGCAGAATAAGCTGCGGCTCCTCCCAACCCTGGTTCCCTTTTTCTTGCAGTAAGAGTTTTTCCCGGCAAAGGTAAAACAGGTACTGCTTTTCCCTGGTGGTGATTATCAAAGGGGCACTTGCCGGCAGCTCATCGCCTAAGATATTACTTTCCGTTTGAATCACCTGCCTTTAAAAGATCACCTCAGTAAAGTATATGAAATGGGGGGTCATAAAATTTCCGGTAAGGTTCAAACATTCTCACCAACCGGTTTTGGGGCGCATAATATGTCTATTGAACAACGGCGTTTGCACGCTTGCGCCGTATATATGCAAAGGAGGGTTGTAATTATGGGATGTAGCGACCAATATAACTACTACCGGAAACCGGCTGTAGCCCATCAAAAAGCAGCCAAGTTGCGTCAGCATGGGATTTACCCGGGGCCCTGTCCCAGCCATGGATGCCCGGATCCTACCGAAATTGTCTGCATAAATGTTGAAAAAATCTACGAGGAGTGCAAAAGAGTTCAGGTCAATGAGGAGATAGTGGATTTAAGCGGTGTGGCGGTGGGGGATATTCAACAGGTTTGGTGTAAAGAGCCCGAACTGGTGATCGATGAGACCCACCCCTATATCTGCGAAAAACTTCCCGGCTCCAATCGGGCCCGGGTATCCTTCTATTTCCGCTTCCGCTTCGATTATGTGGATCAGGAAGGGTTCAAATGCTATACCAGTGAGCCGGTATTTCACCAGGCGATAGTGATTATGAGCGACCGGATCTGTGATAAAAGAATTTTTGTGCAGTGCCATGTCTATTTGGAATGTATCGAGTGTTTCCCCTCGGGTTTACAGCAAGTTACCTGCTGTATTGGAAAGTTGATCGTGTTCAAGCTGGTGGCCCCGGTCCAGTTAATGATTCCGGCTTACGGTTTCTGCCCCGAACCCGACGATTGTGAGCAAGTTGAGTCGGAGTGCCCCGAATATTTCCCGGAATGGCCGCCTTTTCCACCCCAGCCAGGGTTTCACGAAGAAGAAGAGGAAAACAACGAACCCTAAAACTGATTATTGAGTCAAGACTGGTCAGTTATTAACCGGCCTGAAAACCAGGCCGGTTAATTTTTGGTTTTGGGACGGTTCTTAAAGGGTTCAATCGGAAGTTTTGTGCGTAAATAGGCTCAACG
>CAZPFS010000041.1:0-12642 GCA_964585925.1 uncultured Syntrophomonadaceae bacterium
GTGAGTGAGCCGAAGTCCCTTCGGTAACATTTTAAGTGAGTGAACGCGCCGGGTTTACCGCCGGGGAATATCGGTATATAATACCTGTAATTGCCGCAAAACTGGTAGAATAAACGATCAACAGGGGAAATATGGATAACAGGACCAAGAAAATAGTTGCTCTTCTCAAAAAAAGTTACCCCCGGGTTGTAACCAGGCTCAATTTTGAAAACTTGTTTCAACTTTTAATAGCCACGGTCCTTTCAGCCCAGACTACGGATGAACAGGTTAATAAAATAACCGAAAAACTATTTGTTTGGGTGAAGGAGCCGCAGGATTTAGCCTGCCTGCAACCGGAACAACTTGAACCTTTTCTGAAGGGGTGCGGTCTTTATCGCAACAAAAGCCGTTACCTGATTGCTGCCGGCCAAATAATAATGGATAAGTACGAAGGCCGGGTGCCGTCACAATTTGAGGATCTTATTTCTCTTCCCGGGGTGGGCCGAAAAACGGCCAATGTCATTTTGAGTGCCGGATTAGGGGTGCCGGCCATGGCGGTGGATACTCATGTATTTCGGGTATCCCGAAGGCTTGGCCTGGCGGCAAGCCGCACTGCCGAGGGAGTAGAACGGGAGCTGACGGAGAAACTGCCCCCGGAGGAGTGGCTTAATGTTCATCGCCGATTGATTGCCCATGGACGGAAGGTATGCAAGGCCCGAAATCCAAGGTGCGGATTTTGCATTCTGAAACAATGTTGTCCCTCTGCGGACCTGGAAATGGATCGAAAGGAGTGGAATAATGACCCGGACAAGGCTGTTTCCCCGAGAACTGAAATATCATTGCCGGATAAAACAACCGCGGTTTAAAACTACTGCCGAAATACCGCCCCTGGAAGAACTGCTGGGACAGGACAGGGCAGTTAAAGCCATGGAATTCGGCTTAAGGATAAAGCGGCCCGGATACAACATATTCATGACCGGTCTGACCGGTACCGGCAAAACCAGCTACGCCCGTTCCATAGTTCAGCAGATAGCGGCAGAAGAGCCCTCACCAGATGACTGGTGTTATGTGTTTAATTTTGAAAATCCGGAACAACCGGTGGCCCTGAATCTTCCTCCCGGACGGGGAGCGGTATTTTGCGAGGAAATGGAAGAGCTGGTTGAAGATCTGAAGCAGGCCATCCCCAAAGCCTTTGACAGCGAGGATTATGAACGGCAAAAAGGGGTTTATATGAAGCAATACCAGGAATCGCGCTCCGCATTGCTGGATGAGTTAAATCGCGCCGCCGAGGGCCAAGGGTTTAGCCTGCGCAGGACCAGCTCGGGGTTTGTTACTATTCCTCTGGTGGAGGGAGAACCGGTGGGAGAGGAAGACTACGCCAAGCTAAGCCCGGAGGAAAAGGAAGCCTTGGAACGGAAATCTGCCGATTTACAGATCAAGGCCATGGAAATCATGCGCCGGATTCAAAAGGCCGAAAAAGGGATCAAAGATCAGTTGAAGCAGCTGGACCAACGGGTAGGCCTGATGGCCATCGGCTACTTGTTCAACGATTTGAATGATAAGTACAACCAGTTTGAACCGGTCCGCAAGTACCTGCAGGCAGTTCAGGAAGATGTGCTGGCCAATCTGGGTGATTTCCGCCAGGATGAGGAGGAATCGCCATCGCCCCTGGCCTGGTTGAAGCAGCCGGGATCGGAGCAGGCGGCGCGGCGTTACCGGATAAATTTGGTGGTAGATCACCGTGAAACCGGGGGGGCCCCGGTAGTTTATGAGGCCAACCCTTCATATTACAACCTGCTCGGCCGGGTGGAATATGAAAACCGGATGGGGATGGTGATTACCGATTTCAGCATGATCAAGGCCGGCGCATTTCACAGGGCCAACGGGGGGTATTTGATTCTTCAGGCCCGCGACCTGTTGTCCAATCTTCAAGCCTGGGAAGTGCTGAAAAGATCTTTGAAGTCCAGGGAAATTTCCATTGAAAATCTGGGCGAGCATGTGGGCCTGATTGCCATGTCGTCTCTGAGACCGGAGCCCATACCCCTCAACCTGAGGGTCATCATGATCGGCAATCCCTATCTCTATCACCTTTTATATCAATACGATGAGGAATTTCAGAAACTGTTTAAAATTAAAGCTGACTTTGAAATGGAGATGGATCGCAGCGCCGAAAACATGGCCAAACTGGCCGGCTTTGTCTCCTCCTCCTGCCGTCGGGAAGGGTTGAAGCATTTTGATCAGCCGGCATTTTGCAGGGTAGTGGAATATAGCTGCCGACTGGTGGAGCACCAGCAGAAACTGACCACCCGGTTCAATGAAATTGTGGAGCTTCTGTACGAAGCCGACGCCTGGTGCAGCCTGGAAAAATCAGAGGTGATCACCGAAAAGCATGTCCGGCGGGCATTGGAGGAGAAAATATTCCGCTCCAATAAAATTGAACAGAAGATCAGGGAATCCATTGAGACCGGGCAGATCCTGCTGGAGGTGGGAGGGGAAAAGGCAGGTCAGATAAACGGCCTGTCCGTGATCGATCTCGGCGACTACCAGTTTGGCCGGCCCTCCCGGATTACGGCCGCCGCCTACCTGGGGAAAAAGGGGATCATCAATATTGAGCGGGAAAGCCGGCTCAGCGGGCCGATCCACGACAAGGGGGTTTTGATTCTGAGCGGTTATCTGGGCAAGCGTTACGGCCGGCAGGAGCCGGTGAACCTGTCGGCGAGCATCTGTTTTGAGCAGTCATACAGCGGGGTGGAGGGAGACAGCGCTTCGGCGGCCGAGCTGCTGGCGCTGCTGTCCAGTATAGGCGGCGTGCCCCTGAAACAGGGCCTGGCGGTAACCGGTTCGGTCAATCAGAACGGGGAAATCCAGCCGGTAGGAGGGATCAATCCTAAAATAGAAGGGTTTTATGCCGCCTGCAGGTTGAACGGGCTGACCGGTGAACAGGGGGTCATCATTCCTTCCCGGAACCGCCGGAACCTGATGCTGTCCGATGAGGTTATTGAAGCAGTGGCCCGTAAAAAATTTCATATTTATGCCATAGATCATATCGAACAGGGTTTGGAACTGCTCACCGGAATTCCGGCCGGGGAGCTGGATTCGGGGGGATCTTTTGCTCCCGGTTCATTCAACTGCCGGGTTATCGAGCAGTTGAAACAGTTTAACCGGCAGTTGGCGGAACAGGCATCATCGGAAAACAAAACCGACTCGGGATCAAATAACAATTAGCGCAGCCGATATTTGCCGGGGCTTGCCTCTGATCAAACCCGGGTACAGCCGGAGGCCAAAGGGCGTGGGTTAGGGCATGACTCAAAATTCAAGCCTCGGGCATAGATTTTTTTTGGAGGTAATTGCTGGAGATCAGGACCTTTAGAATCGCCGCGATGGGGATTGCCAGGATAACTCCCAGCACTCCCAGCAGTTGCCCGCCGATTAGGATTACCACAATCACGGTTAACGGGCTCAGATCAACTGCTTTTCCCAGGAAAACGGGGGTGAATACAAAGGCATCCAGAGTCTGGACGATGATATATACGGCTATCACCGGGATAAAACCGGGGGTGCCGGGGACCAGGCTCAGCAGCAGCGCCGGTACGGCAGCCAGTACCGGACCGATGTAAAGGATGATATTCAGCCCTCCCGCCAGCAGTCCCAGCATCAATGAAAAGGGCATTCCCCACAGAAACAGACCCAGTCCGGTAAATAGGCCCACCAGCAAGCACTTCAACAGGGTCCCCCGTATATAGGCGCCAACCTTTTGATCAACTACTCCCAAAACCCTGGTTACCTCCTGCTGGTAAATCCTGGGGAAAAGATCGGTTAAATTCGATTTGGCTTTTTCAATGTCCTGAACCAGGTAGAATACCAGGAACACCAGACCGAAACCGATCCAGATGTTTGAAAACAGCTTCATAAAAAATGAGACCAGGTGATTCAGCAAATTCTGGGTATATAAGGGGATCTGGTTTATCAGTCCCGCGGTATAATCGAAAAAAGTTTTGGTCAGTGGGAAGCCAAACCTGTTTTCCAGGTTGTCAATGATTTTCAACAGATCGTGATAATATTCGGTGGTGGTAAATCGCGATAGCTGGCGAAGTTCGCCGATCAAACCGGGAACAAGCAGGTAGAAAAAGATGACGATTATTATAATAATGGCGGTGCTGGTTATGGCGGAGGCCCAAAATGGCTTGAGCTTTTTCCCTGTCAGAAACCTGACAAAAGGTATCAGGCAGTACACGATCAACACCGCCACCGCCATCAAGCCGATAACCGGAGCAAGCTTTACTATTATCCTGATCAGGATCACTGTTCCTGCTGCTGCAAGAACAAGCTTTAAAGCGCACCGCCATTCCTTGTCCTTTAACACTTTAGACCTCCCGAATTGATATTCCACCTATTAGCCGCCTTTAGTTCCGCCCCGCGGGCCGGCAATCTAATTCTACAGGGTTTGCACCCTTAATACAAGATTAACCATTGGTAATAATCGCGAGCGGTAGCCGGGGTCCTTGGGATGAGCAATCGGGTTTCAGGCCGCCATGAATGCCATTGCCACCAACTGCAGCCACCTAACCGGGATCTCGTAATTTACCCAGGTCGTTGCCCCTATTTTTTAAGTACCGCCCTGACAGCGACAGTTATATGGAATGTTTGGGGTGCCGGGGGATTATAATGTATGGGGGTGGATGCTATCAAATTTGGAGCCCCGGCGGGGTTTATCTGTTCATTGGTTTTGCTTCTACTGGGTACAACCTGCCTGCCCCAACCGGGAATGAAACACCCGGAAAATCAGTTTACGCTGTTGTGGGTTTCCCTGCTATTGGTTTCGCTGCTCGGGTTTGGGGCCGATCTGTGGAAGCAGAGCCGGGCGGGACTTATTCGCAGGCGCTGGAGACGGGAGCGGATCGGCCGGCGGGCTGAAAGAGGCCGGTCGGCTCACGGTGTTCCGCGGCGGGCGAGGCGCTCAGGTTGAAGGTTGTTTCTTCACCGATCACCACCCAGTGGACCGATATTACATATGGCCTGTCCTCAGCGGTCAATATTCTTTGATCCAGCAGTTTGATCAGCAACGATGGTTTGAGCAGATCGATCTGTTCACCGATCAGCTCGGTTGTTATTTCTGCCAGTGCTTTCTTCAAGGACAGTTCTGCCAGTGTTCCGGCGGAGGTGGACAGCTCGATATTGACGGCCTGCACTTGCTGTGTTTCCCGGGAATGGAGCTGTTTTTCCAGTTGCTGAAGCCGGCCGGTAGCTTCAAACAGTTCCACCTTGAGTTTTTCTTTTTCCTGAAACAGATTGTCTAAAAAAGATCCTGTAAACAGGAGGCACAGGACTCCCCCGGTGATCAACCCCAACAGCCATAAGGCGAATCCCCGCTTCATCTACTTCTTTGCCCCGATGGAAATGATAATCAGGTATCCCAGGTGGGCTCCGCAAAACGCTCCCCAAAGAAGGATCAACTGTTTTATAATAGTCAAAAACTGCTTTTCCAGTACTCCCGCCTCGATGGTTTTTATTAAGCTGAAGGTGCCGCCCAGGGCGGCCGCGATGGCCCAGATCTTTAAATCGGCGGCCAGATTGCTCATTGTATTGAGGGGCGGGCGATGGGTCAACGCCGCCCCCAGAGCGCCCAGCAGGCTTCCCCCCAGGCTTACTCCCAGTGCCACAAAAAAGGTCAGGGCCAGGGTCTGGATATATTTAATTACTGCTGCCCCCTTTATCTGCCGGGTTTTTGTTATGGATAATTATGCTTGGGGGATAAAGGAAATACCTGGCGCCGGGTCGAAATTCACTTATACCCGTTAAGTGAGATGGACGACCCGGTCCACCCGCAGGTTGCAGCTACCACGGCATGATGAAACGAGGGAAATTTCATGGAACAGGATTCCGGCTTTGTTCATTTGCACGTCCACACGGTGTTCAGTCTTCTGGATGGGGCGGCCCGGATTGAACATCTGATAGAGCAGGCCAAACAGATGGGGATGACTTCCCTGGCGATTACCGATCACGGAGTTATGTACGGTGTGGTGGATTTCTACCAGGAGGCAATCACGAATGATCTGAAGCCGGTGATCGGTTGTGAGGTATATATGGCCCCCCGGAGCAGGTTCCAGAAGGAGCCCGGGCAAGACGACCATCAGTATCATCTGGTGCTGTTGGCAGAAAACAGTCAGGGCTACCGCAATTTAATGAGCCTGGTATCGGCCGGCTTTCAGGAAGGATTTTATTACAAACCCAGAATAGATCGGGAACTGCTGGCCCGGCATCATGCAGGATTGATTGCCTTGAGCGGCTGCCTGGCGGGGGAGATCCCCTCGCTTCTGCTCAGGGGACAATATGAAAAGGCCAGGGATGCAGCCCGTTATTACCGCGACCTGTTTGGGCGGGAACAGTTTTACCTGGAGATCCAGGATCATGGCCTGCCGGAACAGGCCGAAATAATACCCCACCTGGCCGCGATCGGCCGGGAAGAGGGGATACCGCTGGTAGCGACCAATGATGTGCACTACCTGAACCGGGAGGATCAGACGGTGCACGACGTGCTGCTCTGCATTCAAACCGGGAAAACCGTCCACGATGAAAAACGCCTCAAATTCAAATCCGGCGAGTTCTACCTCAAAACCCCTGAGGAAATGAGGCAACTGTTTGCCGATTATCCGGAGGCGGTGGACAATACCTGGCGGATTGCCGAGCGCTGCCGGGTGGATTTTGAATTTGACAAGGTTTATCTTCCCAATTACGAACTGCCCGACAATATGCCCGCGGAGGATTACCTGCGCCGGCTCTGCCTGGAGGGGCTTCAAAAAAGATTTAGCCCCATAGATCAGGATATACGGCAGAGGCTGGACTATGAGCTGGACGTGATCAACCAGATGGGCTATGCCAGCTATTTTTTGATCGTCTGGGATTTTATCCGTTACGCCAAAAGCAACGGCGTGCTGGTGGGGCCGGGGAGGGGTTCGGCCGCGGGAAGCCTGGTATCTTATTGCCTGGGGATAACCAATATAGATCCCCTTCGCTACAATCTGCTGTTTGAAAGGTTTCTGAACCCGGAGCGGATCTCCATGCCCGATATCGACATCGATTTCAGCGATGACCGGCGGGATCAGGTTTTGGAATATGTGGTTGAAAAGTACGGTCAGGACCGGGTGGCTCAGATTATCACCTTTGGCACTATGGCGGCCCGGGCGGCGGTGAGGGATGTGGGGCGGGCTTTGGCTATCCCTTACGGTGAGGTTGACCGGATTGCCAAGCTGATTCCGTTTGAAGCGGGGATGACCATCAGCCGGGCTTTGGAACAGAGTGCCGAACTGAAAGCTATTTACCGGGAGGAGGGTTACCGCCACCTTCTCGATACATCCATTGCGGTGGAAGGGGCGCCCCGGCATGCCTCGGTGCATGCCGCCGGGGTGGTTATTTCCCGCGAGCCTCTGGTAAATTTTGTGCCCCTTCAGAAGACCACCGAGGGGGTAGTGGTTACACAGTTCCCCATGGGGACCCTGGAACAGCTGGGGCTGTTGAAAATGGATTTTCTGGGTCTTAAAACACTGACCATTATTGGGGAAGCCGTGGATAATATCAATCGCCGCCTGAATCTGAACCTGGATATAGAGCAGCTGCCCCTCGATGATCAACCCACCTATCATCTGCTTTCAACCGGAGCGACCGCGGGGATTTTCCAACTGGAAAGCTCGGGTATGCGCAACGTATTGAAAGAGCTGCAGCCCAATAAATTTGAGGATATCATTGCGGTGGTCGCCCTTTACCGTCCGGGGCCCATGGAGCAGATACCCTCCTTTGTAAGCAATAAACATGCTTCAGGTGCGGTAAGCTATTATCATCCGGCGCTGGAAACTATTTTAAAGGAAACCTACGGGATAATAGTTTACCAGGAACAGATCATGCAGATCGCCTCCCGTATGGCCGGATTCACTCTGGGGCAGGCGGATTTGCTCCGGCGGGCCATCGGGAAAAAGAAAAAAGAAATCCTGGATCAGCAGCAGGCCTTATTTGAAAAAGGCTGCCTCAAGAACGGCTATGACCGGAAACTGGCGGTCGAGATTTACAATTTGATCTTAAAATTCGCTTCCTACGGGTTTAATAAATCCCACGCCGCAGCATACGCCTTGCTGGCTTACCAAACTGCATATCTAAAGGCAAACTATCCGCTGGAATTCATGGCGGCCCTGATGACCGGTTACTGTGCCAACAGCGACAAGGTCGCGCTCTATATTGCCGATTGCCGGCGTCAGGACATTGAAGTACTCCCGCCGGATGTTAATGAAAGTGAAAAGAGCTTCACGGTGGTCGGCTCGCACCGGATCCGATTCGGGCTGATGGCGGTAAAGAATATAGGCCTGGGAGCGATCGAATCGATCACCGCCGCCCGCCACAACAAAATATTCGGTTCGCTGAAGGATTTCGCCTCCCGGGTGGATTTGAGGTTTTGCAACCGCAAGGTAATGGAAAGCCTGATCAAATCCGGGGCCTTTGATTCGCTGGAGGGAAACCGGGCCGGGTATCTGGCTTATCTGGATGAAGCTCTGGCCTACGGGCAATCCACGCAGAGGGAACGGGAAAATGGGCAGATATCCATGTTTACCCTTATGGACCGGGAGAGCAGACGGGACATGCTTGAGGACAGGTTGCCGGATATTCCCGAATACAACCTGGAGGAAAAATTGAGGCTGGAAAAGGAGATGCTCGGCCTCTATATTTCCGGTCATCCTCTGGAGCAATACAGATTTTTACTGGAGCAGATGTCTCATTTGACTCCCTGTGCCGAGTTGGCGGAGGCCGGTGACGGCCGGCAGGTAATCGTGGGCGGGATTATCAAGACAGCCCGGCCTTTCTATACGAAAAAAGGGCGCAGCATGTCTTTTATTACCCTGGAGGATCTTACCGGCAGTGTGGAGGTAATAATATTCCCCGATCTGTACCAGCGGCAGGAGGATCTGTTTCAGGTTGATCGGCTGTTGATCATAAACGGAAAAATTGATCTAAAAGAAGAAGAAGAGGTTAAAATACTGGCAGAATCAGCCATACTCTTGCCCAAACAACCGAAGCAGATGTTTTTGCGGATTGAGCCTAAACACGATTTGAGCTGCCTGCTTGCTTTGAAGCGGGTTCTGTCCGAAAAAAAAGGGGGTATACCGGTCTATCTCTTCTTTGAAAAAGAGCAGAAGATGATTTTACTGGAAGAAAAATATTGGGCGGCCGAGGATGCCCAACTTGGCGGGCCCCTGGAAAAATTGCTTGGCGACGGCGCGGTAACCGTTCGGCAATTGACCACCTGAAAATAATTTTATAGAAAACCCATGGGAATAGGAAGTATAGGGAGGGCAGCCGTATTGAAAAAAATAGCAGTGTTGACCAGCGGAGGAGATGCCCCTGGAATGAACGCCGCCATCAGGGCGGTGGTGCGGAAAGGGATTTACCATGGTATTTCCATGTATGGCGTTGAAAGGGGTTTTTCCGGTCTCCTCAGCGGTGCGCCGCTGCTCACCTTGGGGCTGGGCTCGGTAGCCGACATTATTCACCGCGGGGGGACCATCTTGCTTACCGCCCGGGTGCCGGAGTTTACCGCCGCTGAAAATCAGGATAAAGCGGTAAAATTCCTGGAATCAATGGGTATTGACGGCCTGGTAATCATCGGCGGCGGGGGATCGTTTCGCGGCGCCCTGGCCCTGCAGGAACTGGGGGTCAAGGTGGTGGGGGTGCCGGCGACCATAGACAACGATATACCCGGCACAAGCCGTTCCATAGGTTTTGATACCGCGGTAAATACTATTGTCGATGCCATCAACCGCTTGCGGGATACGGCCACCTCTCACGAAAGGATATTTGTGATCGAGGTTATGGGCCGGAGCTCGGGTTTTATTGCCTTGGCGGCCGGGCTGGCCGGGGGAGCAGAATCGGTACTGGTGCCGGAGATCGAGTACCGGCTCGGCGATATTTGCCGGCGGTTAATGGCCGGTATCGGGCGGGGCAAACTGCACAGTATAATCCTGGTGGCCGAAGGGGCGGCCAGCGGATATTTTATAGGCGAACAGATCAAAAAAAGAACCGGGCTGGAGACCCGCATTACGGTATTGGGACATATTCAGCGGGGAGGCTCCCCCACCGCTGCCGACCGGATTCTGGCCAGCCAGATGGGAGCCGAGGCGGTGGAAATGCTCCGGAATAATAACAGCGGGCAGATGATAGGTCTCAAGGCGGGTCTGTTGACCGGGGTTCCCATGGAGGAAGTTTTTGTTGCCGGAAAGCCGTTTCCGGAGAAAGACTACCGGTTGACCTCGATCCTGTCCATATAAAGTTTTACGGGAGGCAGCAGGTGCGCAGAACAAAAATAATTTGTACAATTGGCCCCAGTACGGAACAGCCCGAGATGATCACCCGGCTGGTGGAGGAAGGCATGGATGTGGCCCGGCTGAATCTCTCCCATGGCAGCCGGGAGGATCATCTGCGCCGGGTTGCCGTGATCAAAGAGGTTTCCCGCCGGATCGGCAAGGACATCGCAATTTTGATCGATAACCGCGGCCCCGAGGTGCGCCTGGGTATTATCGACCCGGAACCGGTGTTATTGGCCGCAGGCGATCAATTTATTTTAACCGCCCGCCCGGTAACCGGTGATCAGCACCGGGTATCCATAACCTATTCCGATTTACCCAAGGAGATCACACCGGGAAAGACCATTTTGATCGACGATGGTCTGATCACGCTGGAAGTAACCGCGGTTTGCGGTGAAGATATTACCTGCCGAGTGGTGGACGGGGGGGAACTCTACAGCCGCAAGGGGCTGAATCTTCCGGGAACCTCCATCAATCTGCCTGCCCTCAACCCGCTGGATACCGGTGATCTGGAGGCGCTGATCGGGCTGGGGATTGATTTTGTAGCCGCCTCCTTTGCCCGCAGTTGGAAAGATATTGTCGAAATTCGCCGGCTGATCGAGCATCTCCGGGGGGAGGCCAGAGTTATCGCCAAAATTGAGAGCCAGGAGGGGATGAACAATTTCAGCTCCATCCTGGAGGCCTCTGACGGGGTGATGATCGCCCGGGGGGATCTGGGGGTGGAGATCCCCGCCGAAGAGGTCCCGCTTATTCAGAAAAGCTTTATCCGGCGCTGCAACCGGGCCGGCAAGCCGGTGATCACCGCTACCCAGATGCTGGACAGCATGATCCGCCATCCCCGCCCGACCAGGGCGGAGGCCAGCGATGTGGCCAACGCCATTTTCGATGGCACCGATGCGGTGATGCTCTCAGGGGAGACCGCCATGGGCCGTTATCCCTTGGAGGCGGTAACAACCCTCAGCCGGATCGCCCGGCGCACCGAACAGGAACTTAAATACAGGCAAATTTTGCAATCCCTGGAAACCTCCATGGAAAAATCGATTACCGATGCTATCAGCTACGCCACCTGCCACACCGCCCAGGAACTGGGTGCGGCGGCGATTATCACCGCCACTCAGTCGGGCCATACCGCCCGCATGGTCTCCAAGTACAGGCCGCAGGCTCCGATCATTGCGGTCACCCCCAACCGGAGGGTGGCCTCGGGTTTGAAATTGGTCTGGGGGGTTCACCCGGTGCTCTGCCCGCCCACTCAAACCACCGACGAGATGTTCGGGGCCGCCATCCAGGCCTCGGTGGGGGAAGGACTGATCCGGGAAGGGGATCTGGTGGTAATCACCGCCGGGGTTCCGGTAGGGGTTTCAGGAACCACCAACCTGTTGCGGGTGGAGACGGTGGGCGAGGCCATGGTCAAGGGAACCGGAATCGGCAAGGCGGCGGTCACCGGGAAAGCGCTGGTGGTAACCGGCGATCAGCTGCCCGATGAGGTTGAACCCGGGCGCATCCTGGTGGTCAATAGCACCGATAAATGCCACCTGCCCATTCTGGAGCAGGTGTCGGCCCTGGTAACCGAACAGGGCGGGTTGACCTCTCACGGGGCCATAGTGGCCCTGAACTTGAACAAGCCGGCGGTGGTGGGAGTAAAACAGGCCACGCAGCTTATACACAGCGGGGACCTGATCACGGTTGACGCTATCCGGGGGCTGATTTACAGGGGTAATGCGACAGTACTCTAGAAATGTGGTGATAAAATGACCAGAGGCGAAATCAAGCTGCGGGTGCGGTATCAGGAAACCGATCAAATGGGGGTGGTCTATCATGCCAACTACTTTGTATGGTTTGAGGTTGGGCGGGCGGAATATTTCCGCAAGCTGGGCATGCCCTACAGCGAATTTGAAAAAAACAGCCTGTTTTTTCCGGTTACCAAGGCTTACTGTGAATACAAATCCTCCGCCCGGTACGACGAAGAGATTACGGTGATCACCCGGATGGAAGAGCTGCAGGAGGTTCGTTTTTCCTTCCAGTATAATATTTTGCGGGAGCGGGAGCTGCTGGCCACCGGCACCACCGAACACGCCTTTGTGAACCTGCAGGGCCGGCCGGTAGTACTGAGGAAGCAAAATCCATTTTTGTGGAAACGGCTTTGGGAGACCCTTAACGGCCCCTCTGCTTAGGGGGCAGACGGCCATGCCTGGAACCAAACCACAGCAACCCCTGTCCACACGGTTTTTTTAATCAAGGCCATGAATGGGAACATTATGGGGACAGTTCTATATTGCAGAACTGTCCCCATACCTTTTGGGGGCAAAGCCCCTCCCCCTTC
>CAZPFS010000042.1:0-12114 GCA_964585925.1 uncultured Syntrophomonadaceae bacterium
TCAGCCTCCATACCTTGCAGGCCTATTACCATCTTTTCAAACAGTTCATCTTGGCTTAAGTTTTCCGTCATGGAAACGCCTAGCTTTGCGAACATCTTTGCTGTGTCTTCGGATCCGGCCTGGGCTGCCTCGAAATTAGTAGAAAGCGTTTTCATGCCCATCTGCAGGACCTCTACCGAGGACCCGCTCTGGCTCATGATGAAGTCCCATTCCTGGAAGGCCTTCCTCGAAAGGCCTATTTTTTGGGACAGCTTATCTACTCGGTCGGTCTGTTCTGCGACGTTTCCAGCCAGGCCCATTATGGCTGCGCCTGCGCCGACTGCTGCCGTGCCTATGCCTACTAGCGCTTTGCCTGCGCCCTTGGCAAAATTACCGAGCTTACCTTCGGCCTCCTTATTGGCCTTGTCTACTCCGCTGGTGTCGCCGCCATATTCAAATATAACTTTTCCGTCTGACATTGTTATTTACCCTTTACCATGGCCGCCAGCCTGTCTATGTCCTGCTGGAATGATTGCTTTGCCTCGTCTTGGTCATAGGTCAAAGCGTAAACGGCCTTCGCATCCATCAAGGCTTTTATTTCTTCGCCATTGTGCTTGGTCGCTTGTGGTATGGGCTTTAGTCGTATGTTGATGATTTCTTTGATAGCCGTGTCCTGTGGCAGCCCTTCAAACAGCGCCATGAACTGCTCCCAGTGTAGCGTAGCTGTGTGAAGGTCTATACCGTATGCCTGCCAGAACGAAGCGTATATGTACTCTGCGTCCTGGGTGAAGTCGAACGACTTCTTGTTGGACCCTGTCTTGCCTCTGGCTTGTATCTCGGTCCTGAATACCTGCTCTATTATGTTCGCCTTGTCCTGCATGCCTAATTTGACTTTGCCGAGTAAAAACTCGGCTGTCAGCTCCAGTTTGTCTATCCTGGATAAAGTTTTTTCTTTCTGTAGCGCAAATATGCGCAGGACGTTATCGAACTGCAGGTTTATTCTATAGCGCCGCCCCCTGTATTTCGTGTGGCGCTTGGGCCTGTGTGTCAGCAGCATTCATTTATCGTCTACCGAATTTCTTCCGGTATTCTTTCTTCTTCTCGTCCGCTGCCTTCAAAAATTGCGGCACCAGGACTTCGTTCAGGTACGGTATTACTTCTTCCATCATCTCTACGTAGTCGCCCTCGTAAAAGGCGAGAACTTTCTCTGCGTTTTCTGTCCCCAACATCAGGCTTACCATTTCTGTTATGACTTCGCCCAGCTGGGCTAGGTCCGCCTCGCTGCCAGTCTTGCTGGCTGCTGCCTGTGCGACAAGCAAGGCGTCCCTTGCCCTGTTGTATTCAGGTACCAGAGCGGTCGGGTCAATATTAATTTTTAGGACTTCGTCGCCTACTTTTAATTCTTCGTATATTCTTTTTTTTCTTTTAAGTTCCCGCATTTCGCTTTTACTCCTTACCCTGCGTTGACCTTAACAATCCCCGCTTTGATAGCTGCGCTGGCTGCCAGTTCGGCCACCACTATGAATTCGCCGTCTACCGCTGTTATGTCGTCGGTGCCGTTCCATGCTGTCCAACCGGTCGCTAAGGCGTCCCCATATTCAGGCAGCGTCACGTATGCGCCGGTCCGGTACTTGTAGGTGTTGGCCCCTTCTTTCAGTGGGTTGATGTACAGCTTGGTCTTGCCAGTTGTGCTGGGTACTGATACGATTATCAGTCGGTCCAGGACCTCTGTCGGCTCGTAAATCTCAGGCGGTCCGTTGGCGTGTATCTCGACGCTGACGTTGTTCGGCTGGTTGCCGTCGCCTCTGCTTTCGGTTATGTGCGCCAGTGTGACGTCCCACTCGAAGAACTCGCCGGCCGCAGCCAGGCGCATCTGTGTCTTACGGGCCTTGCCCCAGTTCATCTTGACCTCATTGGAAAAAATGTAGTCTTGTACCGGGTCGCCCGTGTAGCGTACGCCGGTCACTGTGATAGTGAACTGGCCGCCGGTTACCTCGGTGCTGCCCCAGCCCTGCTTGCACAGGTAGGCCGCCTGGTGTAGTACCTCATTCAGGCTTTCGCTTAGGTTGCTCCAGCCTTCGCAGAAAGGCTCCCAGGTTGGGCTAAGGGTAGGCGTGACGTTCAGGTACAGGCCGTTCTCGTAGTTTAAGTTTAGTTTAGGCATTTTATACCTCCGGTGGAAAAGCTGACGGTTAGCAGTGACCCGTAAAGCCACCTGTTCCCGTCGGATTGTTCCCTTGATAAATAGCTCGGTGGGCTGCTGGTTTCTATCTCGTAAATGGCCCAGCCGTCACCTTGCGGGTAGCTTGTCTGCAACATCAAATATTTATGTATGTTGCTCATTGCGTGTAACAGTACGCTTAGGTCCGTGTGCTTGCCGTTAAGCGCTATCGTTACCTGCCAGTTGCCGCCCTTGTTCACAAAGCGCCGGTCTGCCATGCCTGGGCCTAAATAAATAGCCAGGCTGTTGCCCATGGGCATTGCCCCGTGTTCTATCTTGGCGTATGGCTCTGCGTAAATCTCGGCCAGCTCTTTTACTGCTTGCAGGATGTTGGCGTACATTACATCTTTTCCTTTGCTGCTTTGTCCAGCATTTTTATGTACTTATCTCTGTTCTGCGTGTAGGCGAAGTGCGCCCACAGTGTTCTTGCGTTCGGGTTACTGTCATGGGCCGGGTTGCCTGCGTAGTAAACCTTCTTAGCGTATGGCGTGTCCCATATCAGCTTGCCCTTTTCCAGCTCGCTCGCTCTTATGGACGACCGTATCATTTCGCCGGTGTCCATCCTTGCGTAAAAGTTAGCGTCCTTCAGTGCCTCGTTCATCACGATTGGCAGTGCGGCCTCGGCAGCCTTATCTATCTTGCGCATCAGCTTTCTGTCATCAAACTCTACCCTTACGCTTACTGTTGGTTTCATACCAGCCCCACCTCCTGATGGTGCAGCCCGCTTTCGTCGTGTTCCTGGTCGTTCAGTACAATAGTGTATTTCTTACCATTGAACTCTATCTGTTGGTCCACCTCAAAAATCAGGCCTGTTGGGCTGCTGTTGCGCTGGTCGTAAAACATCAAAAGGGCCAGCTGAAGTTCTTCATTGTCCCTGCTCTTGACCAGCTTGCTTGTCGGCTCAAACCGGACGAACCGGAGCGCTTGCTCATTGGTATAAGCGATATTGCCCCAGTCGTCGGTTGTCTTGCCTGTCAAATACTTGGCCTGGTGTATCAGTAAAGTTTTAGGTATAGGTCTGCTCATGTCAGCACAAGCCCCTGTAAAGTAGCCCTGTCGGCAGCAGGTGACCGGTTGCTATCTTAGATACCTTTGCCGGTCGCCCGCCACCATATGAGAACTTGCCGATTGATACCGGCCCTGCCACTTCTTCGCCGCCTGTTTCCGCCAGGTACTTCACCTGTGCAGCAATCGCTTTCTTGACAGCCACCAATTGGCCCTCTGTTAAGCGGTCATTGACCCTGAACAGCGTCGCCTCGTGGATATCCGCCTGCGCCTGCTCTATCAGGTTGTCGAACTCCTCTGACGTTATCCATGTTTTAGGATAGCGGCTTTTGAAGTAACAGTAATTTATAAGCATTATGCGTCTCTTTCTTCAACGCCACGAGCATAGCCAACAGCAACAACCTTGTTACTTGCGTCGACTGCCACAATCTCGATTATGTCTTTCTCATTGGCCTTTACGTTTGTGCCGTTGTAAGTGAAAGATGTCCACTTATCCATTGCAGAAGTGGCTTCTTCACCATAGACCGCTCTTGCGTCAGGGTTCAGTGCATACAGATAGGTTGTGCCGCTCACCCCAGCAGAAAACTTTGTTTTATCGAGTGAACCAGCGTCGGCCTCGGCTGTCACCGCAAGCAAGGTCGGCCCATAGCAAACATTGACGCCGTCTGCCCGGAGTACGGCATGGTCGAAAACGAACCGGCCACGGACAGCACTTGCACCAATATACTTAGCAGACCCGCTCAGGTCGGCAATGTGAATAGGAACGCTCCACTCATTAACTCTGGTTGCAAAGCGAGGGTGACCTGCAATGAACCGAAGATTAGCGGTGCTGTCGTTCCAGACATAAACATTAAAACCGGCGTACTGTCCAATTGCGCCAGTTGCCAGTATCTGCTGCGAAAGGTCGCCCTGCCTGATGAAGTGGTCTTTATCTTTCAGCATTATGCCGTAAACATCAGGAGTGACCAGTAAGTATCTTTTGCCGTCGTTGGGAATTTTGGCTTTTGTCATGTAGACGCCAATGTCCACGACCAGATTGTAAATGTTGTCGGACTCAACCAGCTCAAGCCCATGCTTTTTGCCGTCGGCCAGCAAGACTGTACCGCCCTCGGTGTCAATCTTTGCGCCCAGAGCATAGCTTGCGCTGTCCAGCCGGTCTGCGACCAGGTTGTCGGGGACTGCATCAGCTGCATAACCGTCTATGACCTCGTTGACTGCCACGTCTTTGGTGATAGGCAGATTAACATAGGTCGTTGCGCCCTCGGTAACGTCGACGCCATTGACCGAGCTGTAGTTGGCAACTGTCGGGTCTGTGTCACGCTTGGGCACTTTGACTGCGCCAGCTTTCGGGTCGCCCTGATAATCGTTGTTGAAAACAATGCCGTCCTTGAGCATTAGCTCATTGCGGAGCTTTGCCAGGACTAAAGCAGAAAATCTATCTTGTTTAGTATGTGCCATTTATAAGCCTCCTGTTGGTGGCTCGCCTGGGCCACCTATTATATCTTGATGTCCGGGTTCTTTGCGAGAAAAGCTTTCTCTACACCGTCTAATTGTGGCTGCGGGTCGCCCATTTCTCTGCCTGTTTTCACTTGCCCCTTGAACTGCTTGTTGGCCTCCAGGTACTCTGACAGCGCCTTGTCAAAGGTCTTGTCGTCAGTCACCATGGCTCCTGCCTTGTGTGCGACGAACTCTACAAAGTCCTGTGTTACGCCTGCTGCCAGTGCTGCCCGTTCCCGCTCGTACTTGGTAGCCTTGGCCTTGCTCTCTGCTGCCTCTTGTTCTATCTGGGCCAGCCGTTCTTCCATTGCTTTCAGTTCCGGTGATTTTTCCGGCTTTTTCTGTTCATCTTGCCAGGCTTTGAAGGCTGCCATTTCTTCCTTGGTCGGCATGTCCTTTAATTTCTTGGCCACGATAGCGTCCGCTATTTTCTGGGCCTCTCGCCTGACGTCTTCTTCCGTTAAGCCTTTAGGCGGGTCATCTTGCTTACCACCGCCTTCGCCTTCGCTGAAAAATGGTCTGTAGGTGCGTTTGAAAAACATATAGTTACCTCCCGTTTATAGCCCGTCGGCATTTCCCGTTTCTTGTCCGTCGACTTCCCCGTTTATAGCCCGTCGGCATTTCCCGTTTATAGCTCGTCAGCTGTGGACGACTGCACGTTCGGACCTCATGGTCCTGCCTACCTTCTTGCTGAAGGCCTCGTACTCCTTGGTCTTTTCTTCGACCTTGGCTCTGGCTCTTGCTGCAGTGTCACTATCGCCTAAAGCGTCCGCTGCCATTTCCCTGCGTGTCCATTTCCGGATATCCCGTTCTATCGACCGCTGGACTTGGCTGTCCTCGTACGCTTGTTCGACTTCTTCTTCATTATATCGTTCATATACCTGTTCTGACAAGCCCTCGAAGTACGGGTAGAAAACATGGCGGCAATTCCAGCCCATCAGACCCTCACCTGTTCCGTAGCCTGTTGCTGCTGCCAGGTTTGGATAGTCCGCCGTTCCGCCTTCCAGTGAATAAATTTGCCCTTGCCATTCTGCATGTTCCGGCCTGGCGTCTGCGTGGCTTGACACTTCGACCAGGTTGGCTCCGTACTCCTGCGCTCGCTGGGTCTGCATACGTCCTACCATCTGTGCGGATGATGTCAAAATATTTCTGCGCAGTGCTACGTCTACTTGTGTCTTGCGCCCCCCGCTGTATGTCACTGTGCGTATGCCTTTGTCGGCCAGTTCGATTACGCCCTTGCGGACCGAATTGTAGTAGCTGTCTATACCCGTCATTGTTTCCAGGTATGTCTGGTTCACGATATTGGTATACTCTGCCATGCTGGCCTGCAGCGCTGTTGTGTTGGTCAGGTTCATGTAATTCTTGGCATTGTTTATCGCTGCGTGTAATATCTGCTCTATGGCCGGACTGGCGTCTATTGGCAGTGGAGTCACCTCCAGGACCTTCTCTCGCACTGCCATTTTGTATTTCCGTTCGTCGTCCTCCAGTGCCTTGTAGCCTACGCTGCGAAAGCCGGCAGCTATTTCTTCCGGCATTCGTTTTGTGTATCTGCTTATTATCTGGATGTTGCTTTTCCGTAGCTGGCCTAACTGGTCCAACTTGTCTAACTGCCACAGGTACATATCCAGTGGCTCCTCGCCCTTCAGGCTCTTAGCGATATTAATAACTAGGTCCGTTTCCATTTTTTGGTACAGGCCCGTTACGCTCTTGAACAGTCTTTCTATCTGGTATGGCTGTATCATGCGAACCAGTCGACCTCCGGTGGTTCAGGTGTCCTGGTCTTGATTTCCTGGTCCATGGTCTTGGCTGCGTCTTCCGTCAAACCGTACACCCGCTTGTAATATTCTATTCTGTCGATTATCCCTGCGTTGTATTCCTGCATGGCCCTTCTTGCTAAGGCGTCTGTGTCTTCAATTATGCTGTCGTCAAAAGCGATTGTTACCTCGCCTGCTTTCAGGTTGTCCAGGCTCAATACTGCCCTTGCCATTTTTATCAGCGCTGCCCGTAAAATGATTTCGTCTTTCTGTTTCTTTTTATACAGCTTGCTGTTCTGGCTGATTACCTCAGTCGCTGTCTTGACGCCATCACCCTCGAAGGAATAAAAGCCTTTGCCAAAGCCAGCGCTGTCTGCCAACAGGTCCAGCTGTAGTTGGATCCCCCTCAGGTGTTCTTCTATACGCAGCTCCATATTGCTCTCTGTGATTGGTTTTTGTCCTTCCAGCTCCGGCACTCCGTAGAATACTATATCGTTTCTATCGAATACTGGGTTAGCTATCCCGTCGCTGTCTATGTCTATGTGCGTCAGTGTGCTGTCAACGAATATGCGCTTGCGGCCCAGGTCGAATTCATTAACGAAACTATCATATATTATGTCTACTGCTTTCAGTTTGTCTATGTCGTTGGCAAATACGCTCATGCCCATTGGGTTCTTCGGCTCTATGTTGTTCGCTATGTTCAGCTTGATTATCTGGAACATGGGCTGTTCTGTCTTCCACTCTGGCAACAGGTCAGTCGGCTTGCTGTTTCCGTCCTCGTCTACCAGCTGGTTCTTGACTATGTACCCGTCCCCGTCCTGCAGGTGCCATTGCAGCCAGTAATCGTCGCCCTCCTTGGAAACGAACAGGCACTCTGTTATTTGGCGGTTTCGCCATTTCAGTGGGTATATGCTTTCGGCTGAATGAAAGTCCATGCAAATATCGGTCCCGTCCAGGTACTGGGTCATGGCTCCCGTCCCGGTTGCTGCGACCAGTTCTATCAGCTCGCTGGCCCTGGTTCTGAATGAATTGTTTTCCAGTAGCTCGTCCAGGCGCTCCTTGTGTTCGCAAAAGATTTCTACCTTTTCGTTTAACAGCAGGTCCGCTTTGTCTTCGCATAGTTGTTTCGCCATGCCTAAACTCTTGCGTTCGCATGCCACCCTGGTCTTGCCGTTGTAAACGTCGTACTTGTGAAACGCCGTCTTGGCCTTGTACCAGGACAGCCATGTTTCTATTTGCGCATGCCAGCCCTCGCTTACTGTCGTGTAACCTGCCTCTTTGATTAGTTTGTAAATCATTAGCCCAGCCCCTCTAATATTTGCTTATGGTATTTTTCTGTCGAGTATTCTTGTGCGTCCAGGTTGTCAATGTTTGTGGTCCCGTCGTCCAACCTCAAGTCCTCCAGTGACTTGCTGTCCCATAGCGCCGTCTTGAAAGCGTCTATTGTCGCCTTGCAGTTGTCGGTTATCTTGTACCTGTCCGCTCCCATTATGCGTACATAAAACCGTATTCGGTCGTTGATTGGTCCTTTGACAGCGTTCCTTAGCGGTATGCCTATGCCTTCCTTGGCCAGGGCCAGCCGCAGTCCCCGCATTAATATCTGTTCTGTGCTGTCGGCCCTAATCTCTATCACCTTGTACCCTCGGTCCAGCTGCCGCCTGGTGAACTCGACAAAGCGCTTGTCCAGCTCGGACGGTGTCAGCTCCTCCGGTATGCGCTCGTCGTCTACCGTGATTATAGCACCTCTGGCAAAGGCCGTGCAATTAAAAGCTGTTGCTGACTGGTTCCCGCCAAAGTCTACGCCTATCGTGCAAAACTTTATCCCTTCCGGTTTGCTGGTTAGGATAAAGCTCTGTGGGTCGTTGGCAAAGCGCCTGTATATTATGCCTTCCGCTGCTACCCATTCGCCGTCTATCAGCCTGCTGAACCAGACGGACCCTTCGTACTCCTTCTTCAGGTTTTCTATGTAGTCTGGGTTGTTCTGCAGGTAGTGTGTGTTGTCTTCCAGCCTGAACTTCATCTGGTATATGTCTGCGCTGCTGTCCAGGAACTTCTTGAACCAGTGCTGCGGGTGGTCTGGGTTGCAGGTCCCGTCGAAAATGCCTCGGTCCAGCCGTGACTGTAACATCTTGAATACGTACTCGTGCCAGGTCGTTATCTCGTCGCCGTATGCGTAGGCCAGTCCGGTCCCCTGTATCTTGCTTACCTGCGATACCTTCTCGGCTCCCAAGGCGTAGCACTCCCGACCGAATAGCATTACCTTGTTCTGGCTGTTTATCTTACCTACTAGCCCGCTGGTCCAAATGTCCCGCATTGGGTCCAGTACGTTTCGCTCCAGTGTCCCCTTGGTGTTGCCTAAAAACAAAATAAGGCCGTCCGGTGCCGACCTTATCCTGCGTGGTATCTTGTAGTAGTCCAGGTAGGTTTTCCCTGACCTTGTCGCTCCGTATGATATGTTCCAGCGGTGCGGTCGTGTTACGCTTTCCCGCCAGACCTGTTTCTGTTTCGCCGTTAACTCAACCATTGGCTTGCTTGTCTATGTTGGCCAGGACCAGGTCCAGCTTGGCCAGCGCCTCTGCACTGTCTACTTCGTAATGGTCCCTCTGGCCCAGGTAGTTCTTGCCCAGGAAAATAGCCATTGCTGCGCTTTTCTCTGCCAGCCTGAACTGCGACCGACGCAGGCTCATTTTTCCTGTCGCTGATAGCTTTTTATATATGTCGGAAAATCCCATGCCGTATGTCTCCTTGCACCAGCGTGTCAGTGTCTTTTCGTCCAGCTCCAAAATGGCGCATATCTCGTCCTTCGTGCAAAGTATGCCGCATAGGTTTTCAAAAATAGGTTTGCTTACTGTCTTCTTGGGCCTGCCCCCTTTATTTACCGTACTCATGCTTTCGCCTCCCTGCTATTATCTTCCGTAGGTACTGCTCCCGCTCGTCCTCTGTCATGCTGTGCAGCTGCCCCTTTATCGACCTGACCGCATGCCTGCTTAGCAGCCCGCCCCGCTGCATGGTCTGCAGGACCTTGTAGTGCGGGTTCATGCTTTTACCGCCTTCTCGCCTGTGTACTTTTCCCAACGGTCTATTATCACGTCTACGTATTGCGGGTCCAGCTCCATCATGTAGCACCTGCGGTTTAGTTGCTCGCATGCTATCAGTGTGGATCCGCTCCCCCCGAACAGGTCCAGGACGGACTCGTTCGCTCTGCTGCTGTTCCTTATCAGTCTGGCCAGCAGCTTGATTGGTTTCATCATGGGATGTTCCTGGCTGGCCCCTGGTCTGCGCTCGCTAATTACCGTCGTTGATATCCGGTCTGCGTACAGCTCGTCCAGCAGCTCTATCATTTCGTCCTTGCTCATGTTCCTGTAGTTTGGGATGTGGTCTTCTATTACTGTCCTTTGCTTTCTGTCGTCTATGTAGTAATGCGCTGCGCCTTCCTTCCATCCGTATAGGCACGGCTCGTGTTTCCAGTGGTAGTCCTGCCTGCTTAGGACCGCCCTGTCTTTGTTCCATATTAGTTGCTGCCTGGTTAGTAGGCCTACCTTCCGTAGCGCCTTTTCGAAAAGGTACGCTGTTACGTGCGCATGCCAAATATAGAAAGCTCCGCCAGCTTTTAGCGCCTCTGCTAAGTTGTAAAATGCCTGCTCAAGAAATCGTTCGAAGTCCGCCTCTGCTAAGTTGTCGTTTTCTATGCCTCTTTCGTAGTCCACATTGTATGGCGGGTCCGTAACGGCTAAATCTATTTTAACGCCTTTCAATAATTTGTTTACCTGTCCCATGTCGGTGCTGTCGCCGCACATAAGCCAATGTTGGCCAAGCTGGTAAATGTCGCCCAGCTTGGCCTTCGGTTCTTCGGATGTGTCCGGCTCGTACTCGTCTTCTTCCGGTTCCAGCATGTCTGCTAGCAGGTCGTCTATCTCTTGGCTGTCAAAGCCTGTGAACATGTCGTCCAGTGCCGCCAGCTCTGTACGCAGTAGGTCGTAGTCCCACTCGGCGATTTCTGTCGTCTTGTTATCTGCGATTCTAAACGCCCGGACCTGCTCATCTGTCAGGTCAGCAGCCATCACGCAAGGCACTTCTGTCATGCCCAGCTGCTTGGCCGCTTTCTGGCGTGTGTGACCAGCAACTATCACATTGTCCTTGTCGATGATAATCGGGTTTCGAAAACCAAACTCTCGTATGCTTTCCGCCACAGCGTCGACAGCCTGGTCATTGTGCCGTGGGTTGTTTTCGTATGGTATCAGCTCATCTATCTTTTTATATACTATCCGCAC
The DNA here is from genome assembly GCA_964585925.1 of uncultured Syntrophomonadaceae bacterium. Lineage (GTDB taxonomy): Bacteria > Bacillota > Dethiobacteria > DTU022 > DTU022 > JAAZLS01. The sequence goes on from CAZPFS010000042.1 coordinate 10,728, forward strand.
ATTATCCTCCCACCTTGTCAAGAAACATCTGGAACGCTTGCCGGACTGTGCAGGTAGCTTTCACCAGCTGCCAGTCGGTTATATATACCCTGCTCACTTGGCACTCCGCCAGCGGTATTATGTCGTCATTGCACTCATGCTCCGCTATCACTATTATAGCAAACTTGCCCGCCCTCTGCATATCCCTGGCGAACCGTTCCATCAATAATCGCTGGCCGGTGGGCAAGGCGGAGCCTTTGCGTTTCAGCTCTGCCATGAAGTAGCCCCGGTTCTTGTGCTCGTATATCAGGTCAATGTCGGTTGGGTACAAGGTCTGTCCGCCCAGGTCGTCGAAGGATATCCTGCGCATGAATTGTTTTTTATCTCTTATTCGCATTTCTATATTCCACCTCGTAGCCCTTCTTCCGTAGCTGCGACAGGAAGTGGTAAAGTGTGTTTGGCCCGCTGAAGTCGTATTTCTTAGCCATCTTTCTGGCGTCCATGCCCGCCTCCCAGTCCGCTATCACGTCCTCCGCCATGTGGTCCCTGTTGTATTGTCTTGGCACCAGTTTCCAGCCTTCCTGTTTCAGTCGCTTTATCATGGAATAAGCCGAGTTGACGGTGTAGCCGTATACCCTGGCTATCCGCTCTATTGGCATGCCTGCGTTCCAATCGTTTACTATCATGTGCTTGGTCCCTACGGACCTGCCTGGTGCCTTGTACCGTTTTACCTCTATCCCGTTTTCTTTCAGGACCTTGCTTACCATGTATTTCGTCATGTACATTTCTTCCGCTATCTGGTATATGAATTGCCCGCTCTTGTACCTGTTCACGATTTCTGTTGTTTCCATAGTTCCCTCCGTGGTCCTTTACAGCTTGCAAATTCCGTCTGTGCAGTCGTCCTGTTTTTCCTGCCTCTTGTATTCTTTGTTCCTTCGTCTTAGCTCCGCCCGCAGCTCTTGTGCACTGAACTCCATCAGCCTTTGTTTCCTCCAGTTGGTCCTGGTCTGCGCTATTATGGCCGTTTTCTTGGGCCGCCATTTCTCGCAGGTATTGTTTTTGTGGGTCAAGTTAAACTTGATTGAACAATAACCTATGCCTCCGCCTAATGTCATGTCATCTTTGTAAATTCCGCAATTTTGGCATAACTTCTTTTCTTCCATCTTCACCTCCTGTTCCAGGCTTCAATTGCCTGTTCAGCTGTCATAAACCCGACCGGGTTTTCTTGTGGTGAATGTCTGCCATCTTTTTTGCACCGTCCATAATACTTATCTGCTCTTGTAAAACTGGCCACATATGTGTTGTACTTGCCCAGCTCAGCCTCACCACCACACACCGGACACGGCTTCAATTTATCCATCACTCAATCCTCACATATCCATTATTGATTTGCAGTTTTCGCATATCA
>CAZPFS010000043.1:0-9728 GCA_964585925.1 uncultured Syntrophomonadaceae bacterium
AAAACAAAGAAAACAATAATAATGGTACTGGCCTATGTGGCAATAGCAGGGATTGTCTCGATATTTGGTATCAACGGCTATATTAAATCCTCAGTCGGAGATGGAATTCTCACCGTAGATGAGGCTTGCAAACTGAAGAACGTCGACTGCGTCCTCGTTTTGGGATGTGGAATATGGAATGATGGCGCACCAACTCCCATGCTGGCGGACCGCCTCGAACGCGGGGTCGAACTCTATGAGGGCGGGGCTTCCTTGAAACTGCTGATGTCCGGCGATCATGGCCGTAAAAATTATGACGAGGTCAATGTCATGAAGGGCTACGCTATAGATGCCGGCATCCCTTCCCACAATATTTTTATGGATCACGCTGGTTTTTCCACCTATGAGAGCATTTACCGGGCCAGGGATATTTTTCAGGCCGAAAAGGTGATTATAGTGACCCAGGGCTACCATATGTACCGAGCCCTTAATATAGCAAAGAAATTAGGACTGGAGGCTTATGGCGTTTGCTCCGATCAACAGACCTATGCCGGACAGGAATACCGGGAGGCCAGAGAGATCCTGGCCCGGGTCAAGGATTTCTTTATCGTCATATACAAGCCGAAGCCCACATTCTTGGGCGAGGTAATCCCGGTGAGCGGAAACGGCGACCTTACCAACGATCAATAGCACCGTCAGGCTGTGTGAAAACTAGTATGAGAAATAAGAACACATGTTCCATATGCTTGTGCATGTGGTAAAAAATATATATTCCTGATGGGGTAAAAATATTGAAAGCAAAAAATTACATATTGCTACCGCCCGATTGTGAAGCAAAACTTCTCGGTCTATTTACCCGGGATCCCAATTTTTACCGTACTTTCTTTCCTTTGCTTGTAATCATCGCCTTGCAGCAACTGGTCGCTCTGGCAGTAAACATGGCCGATAACGTTATGCTCGGCACATATACGGAGTTGGCGCTGACCGGGGCCACCCTGGTCAACCAAATTCAGTTCACCTTGCAAAAGGTTGCCGCTGGTATCGGTATGGGGATCGTGGTATTGGCATCAAGGTATTGGGGGCAAAAAAATATAGAGCCTATTAAAAAAATAATATCGCTGGGCATAAAATTCGGCCTTGTTTTTGGGATCATTTTCTTCGCGGTTGTCAAGGCTGCACCGGTGAACATCCTTTCCTTATTTACAAACGATCAGGCAGTGATCTCCGAAGGTGTGAAATACCTGAAAGTGATCAGTTGGACCTACATCATTTTTTCTATCTCCAATTCACTAATGTTTTCCCTTCAAAGCGTGGAATCGGCCACCATTGGCATGATCATGTCGATCAGCACGATCTGCATCAATATCTGTTTAAACTATTGTTTCATCTATGGCAACTTCGGCGCACCGGAGCTGGGTATTGTAGGTGCCGCCGTGGCCACGCTCATCAGCAGGATGGTGGAGTTGGTGATCATCTTGTTTTACGTTCTATACATCGACAAAAAGTTAAAAATAAGGCTACAGCAACTCCTAGGATTCGATTTCACTTTTCTGCATGATTTTGTCCGGGTCTCTTCCCCTATTGTTTTGTGCCGCATGCTTTGGGGCGTCGCCCAGGCGGCCCAAACCGCCGTGCTAGGACATATCAGCGCTACCGCCATCGCTGCCAACAGCATCGCCATCATTATTTTTCAGATATTTGCCGTCTTCGGCACCTCCTGCGCGAACACCGCCTCGATCACCGTAGGCAAAACTATCGGTGAAGGCGGTTGGAAATGATCAGACCCTACACTAAGACCATGCAGATCATTTTTTTGTTAATCGGCATCATTTTTGGCGGATTGATGTTTTTATTCAAGGGAACTATTGTCGGCATTTATGCCATCTCGGGGGAAACCAGGACTCTGGCCCTGCATTTTCTGACCATACTTAGCGTGACCACCATCGGTACCTGCTATCAATACCCGGTGCAAAGCGGGATCATCGCCGGCGGCGGCTTCACCGAATACGCGCCCTTAGTAGAAAATCTATTCATTTGGATTTTTGTAATACCCTTCGCCACTTTGAGCGCCTTTGTTTTTAAATTCCCACCGGAGATAACTTTTTGTTTTCTGAAAGCAGATCAGATATTAAAATGCATCCCCAACTCCATCATTTGCAACCGCTACCGGTGGGTGCGAATTCTCACCTGGGATGAGTCGGTTGTGACAAGGGATTATCCGCCCAGCAGTACCCCATAAAACATGTTATTACAAAAGTGACGTACTGTCGCCTTGGATGTGCGACCCATAGTTCTGTCCCGCTATTTTTATATCACCAGATTTTTTTTTCGATCACCTTCGGCATGGGCCTGTAATAGGCTACGCCTAAATCCCTGGTCTCCGTGGTTCCGTCACGTCCCAGAATGGTCAGCCAGGATCTGGCGGTAACACCGTCGGAGCCGGGATAAATTATCTTTTCTTCGCCCGCTTTCAATGAGGGGTTATGGTGGTAAACGGTGGGCCTTTTCTGCCAGCCCAGGCGCTCATGGTTCCAGATGACCCGGGGGGGATAGGCTCCCCCATATAGGGCCACCGTGAGACTGGTTCCCTTTGTATCCGTCCAGATTAGAAGAGGGTATTCGGTAGTGTTTTTAAATGAAAGATCCTTGAAACCGTAGGCCACGGTGGCGTCACGGCCGGGGGGAACATAGGGCACAAGCATGCTGTGGGTATGCCTCTCCAGGATCTGCAGATTTGCCGCCACGGCGGCATTGTAAAGGGTGGTCGCCACTTTGCAAACCCCACCGCCGACGGCGCTGACCACGTAGCTGCCGCTGTAGGCGGGTCCTTCCACAAAACCTCTTTCCCGAGAATAGGGTCCTATGGCCCGGTTCAGTGAAAAATATTCGGCGGGCTGAACCACCTTCCCGGCCAGCAGGCCTGCAGCCCGAATTACATTTGATTTTTCTCCGGGCAGGGCATCGGGAAAGTAAATCTGAAAAGCAGCCAGGCGAAGCTTTACCCCGCACTTGTTGCACTCCTCTCTAAAAGGGGCCTCAGTCTCCCAACTCAATGAGCCGTAAACCGGTTTGCCGTAAGGTACAGGGCTGCTTTCCGGCTCATCCCCTTGCTCTATTCCTGCGGTCCCTTTTTCATCCTTGCCTTTAAATTTATCTCCGGCCGGGCCATCTTTTACACCCGGTTCTCTGGTCGCGCTTTCCTCCTCAGTCTGTGTTGTCGGGTTGCCAAGATTTTCACCCTTGGGGTTTATATTTTTTCTGTTCTCGCCGCCCATAAATAAAAAATAGCAACCATAGCCGGCAATTATTAACAAGATCATCGCCGGCAAAACCCTGTAAAAAATAATCCGGTTTATTTTTTTCATATATCAGGCCTGTTTATTGAACAAATTTAATATGCCTGATTTATATCTATTCCATATGCAGGCCGGGGTTGTCAGCCAGTTGAAAACAAAGGACGGGAACTGATCAACCGCAAGCATTCAGATCTGAGGATCTCGTGGGACGCCTTGAGAATAAGGTTATTATAATTTTAAGGCTTGACGGGCCAAATGGTTTTGATGGTTTTTCTTGTTGGGCAAATAGCAATGTGCCTGTAATCGTTTTTAACAGCAATGTCCCCGGTGATCGGCAAAGATTTAATATTGCCCATGAACTGGGACACCTGGTTCTAGATTTACCAGAGCGGGCAGAAATTGAAAATGCCGCCCACCGGTTTGCCGCTGCGTTTTTAGTTCCATCAGAAACTGCTTTAAATGAATTAGGGGGGAAAAGAAGTAATCTAAGTTTTGACGAATTACATATTTTAAAACATAAATACGGTTTTAGTATACAGGCATGGATCAGAAGGGCCTTTGATCTTGAAATAATTGACAAGTCCACCTATACCAACTTGTTTCGCCAATTAAGTGCTAGGGGTTGGAGAAACAAAGAACCGGGACATGTTTCAAATGAGGAACCCCTGCAGTTACAGTTGCTTATTAATCGTGCCGTTGCGGAGAATTTAATTACCCCATCTTATGCAAGTACCCTACTGGGCAAATGTACCCAAAGCTTTAATAAGGTTGAAAGCAATAGGTTAGCTGCGGCAGCTGATAGATTGGCGTATGTTTATGAAAACGATCCTGAACTGAGGACCCTCGCCGACATAGACTTGGGGGCATATCAAGATGAGGATTCTTGGAATCGTTGTAGAAATAACATGACTCCTACAATAATCCTGGTGATTTAATTCCCTCCTAGGTGTAGGGGGATGTGAGCTCTTTATAAATAGGCGAGATAAATAATTCCTAACGGCCGCCGCCCCCGGCGCTCAAAAACATGGCCAATGCCGAGACCACGGGTACCGCCACCGGATTCAGCCCCCACAAGGGCAGCTGCTTGACCAGAGTGGCGGTGATCGCCCCCACTACCAGGGCGCCGGTAGATATGCCGAGATAAGCGTGCAGAATATAGCCGATCACGCTGCAGACGGTGAGATGCCCCAGACTCCCCTCCAGGGAGCCGGCCAGTAAGGCGGTGCGCCCGTAGAGGGGCTCCACCATCTGCTCCACCAGATCCCCGGTCACCAGAAATGAAACTGCGGCCACCGCCAGATTCATGCTCCCCCTGCTGAATAATAAAGCGGTCAGCCCCGCTCCCAGGGAGAACAGAGTCAGTGCTGAGAACCACGTTTCTTTATTTCTTAAATAGAAAAAACCGGCCAACTTTTTTAGGGCGGCCAGCCGGTGGGGATCTTTGCTTCTGAGCCTGATCACATCGAGTAAAAGCATAATTACAGCTGCCATCAGCGGTAATAAAAATGACCGCTCAGCCGGAAACTGCACCAGTAGGATCATGAATATCAACAGGGCCAGCTTGATAATTGCGCTCCAGAGAGCCGGGCTTTCCAGTTGAAGGAATCGCAGCCGGTGCTTTCTGATCAGCTGGAAGAAACTGATGATAAAGATATAGCCCATGATTAGCGCAGACACCAGGGCCTCCAAGCGGGGGTAATACCGAAGCATAATAAAATAGGCCAGCAGGGGCAGGACCACTATGGAAAGAAGATAATCATTGCGGGTGATAAAGATAGTAACAGCCACCACGAAAGCCAACAAAACCAACTCGGGGATGAAATAGCAGGGATCCGAATAGATTAGCCGGAACATGCTCAGCAGCATTATACCGGAGGAGGTGGCCGCCCCCCAGCCCCCCCGAAAACCCAGGTAAAAGGGAAAGACATGACCCAGCACCGCCGCCAGCCCGCCCAGGTAAGCCAGCGGCAGAGGGGCAGAGAGCCATTTATAACAGGCCAGCACCACAAAGGCGCCCTTGACAAGATCAATGGCTGCGGTCAAAAACCCGGCAACCGGGCTGACGTTCAAAAAAACGTTAGAAGCCCCGGCATGTCCCCGCCCTATTGTCCGAATATCGATCCCCCTGAGCCACCTGGACAGAAAATAGGCCGGAGATATGGAACCGGTCAGGTATCCACCGACCACGGTAACCCCAACAGTACATGCCCCTGCCACATCCCTCACCCCCGGTTCAAAAGTGAAACAGGCTGACTGTCGCAACCCGGCATCGAATCATTACCAACGTTCCTCAGGCCAAACAGTCAGGGCCGCTCTGGTTAATTAATATTATAATATGCAGATCATTAAGACTACAAAAAAAATTACCATCCTTTTTCTATTGCTTGGATCGCTGAAGCCTTGACTTTGGCTCAATTTACGATCCACAGCCAAAATTCGACCATATAAGCGCTTTTGCCACAGTATAATGAAATATTATGGGGATATATGGAAATAAGTAAAGCCGAGCATCCCTTGATTTCTAATGCTTTACGGGGTAAACTATTTAAGCACGCGCCTGTAGCTCAGAGGATAGAGCAGCGGCCTTCTAAGCCGTTGGTCGGGGGTTCAAATCCTCCCAGGCGCGCCATTATAAATACGCGGTACGCCTTTGTGGGTCAATTATATGATCGGCTGCTCCCCCGATGTTAATGGATGGCTTTGCGCATTCTATCATTGACCGGGGCACGCTTAAAAACCCTCAATTCATCATCACTGATGGCGGGTATCCATCCAAGTCAACTGGAAACACCCCTCCGGCCCTCCCGACCTCTATTCCAGCCCGGGCAAATCTACCGGCAAGCGCCCCCCGGGGGCCAGGCTGCCATTAAGAACACGTCCCAGGGCCTCCATAGAATCCATGTGGTCACTGTAGGTGCAAAGGTAAGTGCCGGTATCAGGCACGATCAGGAGATCATAGGGCGAGGATATGGCGATTACCGCCAACTGGCTTTGCCCGGCCAGTTCATGGATCAGATCGGCCCAGGCCGGGTGCTGACCGAGGTTTTCGGTTCCCACCAGCACCAGGGGGGAGGTTTCAAGAAGCCGGACAAGATCATCCACCTCCCCGAATGAGGCCCCAAGCGGGATCAGATAAGGTTTGAGATTTGGGCATTTACTTATCAAAGGGGCCAAAGCGTCTTCCCGCTCGGCAGGCCAAACCAAGGGGATGGTTTCGCCGGGAGAGATGGGGATCAGCGAGGCGCGATCCCGGACCAGAGTGATGCTCTCCCGAGCAATGCGTCGGGCCACTTCCAGATTTTGCGGCGAAGCAAGATCGCTAAGACTATCCGAGTGGGGCAAGGGATCATCAATAATCCTATATTTTAATTTGGCGGCCAGAATCCGCCGTACCGACTGATCAAGGCGTCCCTCAGTTATCGTTCCATCTTCAACTGCTTGCAGCAGGGAGTTGTAAATCACCTTGCGATCTCCGGGCTGAACCCCGGTCCAGGGACCGAACAAAACAAGATCAACCCCCGCTTGAAAAGCCATTACCGCGGCCTCTCCCAGACCCCAGTGACCGGTGATCGCCCCCATGCTCATGGAATCAGTGATCACCAGCCCCTCAAAACCCATCTTGTCTCGCAGATAATCAACGGCCTGTGCGGAAAGACTGACCGGAAGTCCATTATTGCCGGTGAGCCCCGGCACCAGAATATGGGCCATCATTACCGCGGGGACGCCTTCTTTAATCATAGACTGAAAGGGCTTCAATTCAATGTTTTTCAGCCGATCAAGATCGTAGGGGATAAATGGCAGCCCGTAATGGGAATCCACATCCGTATCCCCGTGGCCGGGGAAATGTTTGGCCGTAGCCAGAACCCCCTCCTTCAGATACGGCTTGACCATGGCCACCCCCAGGCGGGCCACCGCCTCGGGATCCGAGCCGAAAGATCTGAGACCAATCACCGGGTTGTCCGGGTTGTTATTCACATCCACCACTGGGGCAAAGTTAAAATTGATTCCCACAAGGCGAAGTTCACGAGCCGTCACTGCCGCGCTTTGGCCGGCCAGCTCCGTGTTTCCGGTAGCCCCCATGGCCATATTCCCGGGAAATACCGTTACTCCCTCAGTGAGGCGGACTACGGAGCCCCCCTCCTGATCTATGGAAATAAACAGGGGCAAGACACCGCTGTCAATGACACCTTTTTGGATTGTTTTCGTAAGAGCCGCTACCTGGGCCGGACTTCCAATATTTCCGCTGGAGGTATAAAGAATTATTCCCCCTAAGGGAAGTTCGCACAGTTCTGCCACCAATCGATCGGCAAATTCCGGGCCGGTAAAGTAGGCGATGATCACCTGGCCCACTTTTTCCTCCAGGGTCATATCTTTCAAAATTTCGTTTACCCTATCAACCTGTTCTTGAGTAAGAGGTTTTTCCTTTTTGGGGATATGATAGAAAATTAAAAGGGCAACGATTGCCGCAACCGGCAAAATCAGCCAGGAAATTTTGCTAATGCGTTTTTTCCTTGTGTTGCTGATCTGTGGCACCCCCCTCACCCTAAGCCTCTCCCACCAAGGGAGGAAGATGCAAACCCTGAAATTGGCCCCTTCTTCCCTGTATTACATTTTTACCCGGATGTACCCCGTTTATAACCCAATTATAACATGCCTTATTAAATTTGGTTGGAGATAAAAATAGGCGCGTGCTTAACAAAACGTGTGCTTAACTAAAAATGTACAGTATTTTAAACAACCCATAAAGGTACAGGCATAAAATTCCCAACAATATCAAAGCAAAGGAAATATTCCATTGAAGTCCCACTACAAATGGATTGTTTTTTATGTTGCTGCTCAAGCTCTGCACTATAATTCCAAAGGGAGATGTCATAACCCCTAATACCGCCCCGCCTGAAAAAGCCAGTGCGGTCAGGCTTCCTGGAATTGAAGGTATGTTGATTATGCTTGCAAAAAGCATGATCGATACCAGGGGATGAATACCGATAATGCTAAGCACAAAAGGTAATACTGGAAGCACCATCAATATTAACCATGGTGGTGCCATGTTTTCAAGGGAAATATGGTTTTTAAGGAATACAAATTCAAGGGTGCTGGTCAGAAATCCTGCAGATATAAAACCACCAAAAACAAAGTGGTTGGCGGATATATCGCTGAAAAAGTACCTGTGCAACATCAACGTAACAGGCACAATTTTATTTGCAAGCAAGGCCCACACCAAACAAAACAGCGGGCAGAAAAAGATCAAAAGCCTGATCATTGAAATACTGGTATATATGTTTAAGGACACAAGTAATATGGATGAAAATGTTATACCGATAATCAGGTATTTGTTATCTTTATTGTAATAATTGTTGGCATGAATAGCCATAGTGTTTGATTTTTCTGCCCATTTTGTTTCTCCATACAACAGGTGAGATGAAAATAGGACACATCCCAGCGCAAATATAAAAGCAGGAGGACCTGCATTAATCCAACTGGAACCGGTAAATGTGATCGCCAAAGCAAAAGTAGCTGATAATGGCGACCATAGAATACCCAAATTTATCCCACGCAATATCGTGCTAGTTTCCCTTTGCACCTCTGGTTTTTTGCTCTCGAGCAGAGTGGAAAGAATGGGAATGGAACCAAGTGAAATAAAACTTCCAAGAAGAAATGAAATAAGGTGAAGGTATAAACCGTTACTTTTGAGCCTAATAAATATTTTGGAATAATCCCCAAAATGAATTGGGAATCCCAAAACAGGCAATATGATGATCAGTAATACGACCTCAATTTTCTTTACCATATATGAAGCCAATTGCATAAATGGGACGTGATTGATCAACAGAATTATAATACTAATGATTACCAGCAACAGTGAAATGTACCTGGCTAGGCCCTTAAGTTTTAGGAGCCCAATTACCATGCATATAAAACCCAAAATGGTAGAAAGGGTAACCAGCAAGATGTGTTGACTGATTTGCAGGGCAATTGCGGCCAAGATCAGTAAGGTATAAGGATGAACCATTTAACTATCACCTCGAAACGTGTACGCATGGGAACCGCAAGGGCCAAATGTATGGGACATTAAACCAGGAAAGGCTATAAAATACCTACAAGATAAATATCATACAGATCAACAAGGATCACATCGCCAAAGATAACAGGCCCATAAGCTGTAACTGAAGAGCTACTATTTCTTATAATCCCTCACATTCGCTTCAGTTTTCTTAATTATTACATATACGTTGTGGATGCACCAGCGAAAATCAAACCAAACAATGAATTTTGGGGGAAACAACACGTGCACTACTTCCCCTCGGATTTTTTCCCTTTCAGTTGTTTGGCCTGGTAAAGAACATCGGCAGCCCTCAGGTTCTAGAACAAATGATTTTAACTCCTTGTTTCCCCCGCGGACAGTTTGGGAGTAAACATAACCATCCCCTTTGGCCAGGCAGAAAGCAATGTTGT
>CAZPFS010000044.1:0-8860 GCA_964585925.1 uncultured Syntrophomonadaceae bacterium
ATAATTTGAGAAATATCCCCCGGTTCGGGAGGGGATAACCTGCAAGGTGACAGCATGGCAAGCGCCAAGGAATCCGGTTACCCCGCATGCGCGGGGATCGACCCTTCCTCTTCTGTCGGGAGCCGTTTTGTATACTGGCTACCCCGCATGCGCGGGGATCGACCTGGGCAGATGGGTCTTGAATCCACGCCGGAAGAGGCTACCCCGCATGCGCGGGGATCGACCTTTACCCCCCGCTGGAAGCAGTGGAACCTTAGGAGCTACCCCGCATGCGCGGGGATCGACCGTTCCCCGGTTAACCGGTCATGCATCGTCGTTGTGGCTACCCCGCATGCGCGGGGATCGACCTTTTTCAGCGGCGGGAAGATTCGAGCGGATTATGGCTACCCCGCATGCGCGGGGATCGACCTCTGGTATGGCTATCGTAGGTGAGCGGGGCCCCGGCTACCACGCATGCGCGGGGATCGACCTTCTCGTTCGATGTAGGGAAACTCTTTCTCCGAGGCTACCCCGCATGCGCGGGGATCGACCCGCCCGCCTGATCGCCGCCGCCCCGGATATGTAGGCTACCCCGCATGCGGGGATCGACCCAGGACCCTGCGCCAGCACAGCCGGACCCGGAAGGCTACCCCGCATGCGCGGGGATCGACCGTTAAAACGTCTTGTGGTTATTGTTTTAAGGTTGGCTACCCCGCATGCGCGGGGATCGACCCAGGACCCTGCGCCAGCACAGCCGGACCCGGAAGGCTACCCCGCATGCGCGGGGATCGACCTGACGCCAATGCGCTAAAATGAGGTGAAAGGATATGACTACTATGGAAAAAGTTCCTAAAAAAAAGCCCTTCAATTTACGCCTGACCGTGGAGACAGGCAGAGCCCTTCGGTTATTTGCCGCCGACAAAGGGATCCCTGCTGCCCACGTGGTAGAAGAAGCCCTGCGAAAGCTGTTGCCGGAAAAATACTTCGGCGACATATAGGCAGCCCGGGCCTCACACCGGGCAAGGAGGTAATTACATGCAAAAATACACTCTCCAAAGAACCGGGGATCGGCCCCTATCCTTTACGGGGGAACTGATCGCCGGAGTCGGAGGCCGCGTCCATAGCGGCCAGGAACAAAACCGCTGGCACGAGATCCGTATCTACTCTACCGCCGGCGGGAGCTACGTGTTGGAGGTTACCTACCAAACGACCTGGCGGGGCGAGGACGGCCACGACTACGCCGAGGCCCACCCGGACATCGAAGCACTGATCGCCGACCTGCGCGCTGTGGACCCTCTGGAGCACCTGCGGGGGTACCCTCTCGGGGATAATTTCGCGGCGAAGCAGGCCCGCCTGGAACGGGAGCTGACCCTGCGCTGGCAAACCCTAGTCGGGGAGATCCTCTCGGAGATCCTCGGCACGGAGGAGCACGTTGACTAGCGCAGCGTCTCCCGAACGGATCCGAGGCTATCTCTCCGACTATGCTGAAAGGTATCCCGGTGCCTGGAAGAAGTTTGAGAACTTCCGCGCCGGCCGGGGGAAAGGGGCTACCCCGCATGCGCGGGGATCGACCTTACCGGTCCCCATGAACTGGGCATTTTATTGCGGCTACCCCGCATGCGCGGGGATCGACCTCTATGTAAATGGTGATTTGTTAGATGTACAAGGGCTACCCCGCATGCGCGGGGATCGAACTTAACTGGCGGGGGGCCGGGGCCATTCTCCCCGGGCTACCCCGCATGCGCGGGGATCGAACTCACTCAGTCGAATAATACTCACTTGATGTTGCAATCAAATCAAGGCTCATAGCTAGCGCGGTTGAGCTCTGCCTCAGCCACTCTTTAGGACGGTAAGATCGGAGGGTTAAGCTTGCCACAATGCCACCTTTACACTAAAATAGGTAGTGGAGGTGGGCATTGTGGACTAAAGAGCAACAAAAAAAAGGCCCGTTAACTTGTATCTAACCCAGGAGACAGCCAGGGCTTTACGGCTATTTGCTGCCGATAAAGGGGTTCCTGCATCTCACGTGGCTGAACAGGCAATACGAAAGGTATTGCCACAGAAGTACTACAGCGATATATAAATAGGTGGCCCGAGCCTAACTCAGGGCAAGGAGGCTAGATCATGCAAAAATATACACTTTCCAGAACCGGGGATCGCCCCCTGGTTTTTACTGGGGATCTGATTGCCGAAGCCGGGGGCTGTATACACGGTGGCCAAGAACAAAAACGCTGGTACGAGATCCGCATTTACTCTACTGCCGGAGGCAGTTATGTACTGGAGGTCGCTTATCACACCTCCTGGAAAGGAGAGGACAGCCACAGCCATGCTGAAGCACATTCGAACCTCGAAAAACTTATTGCTGGCCTACGGATTATAAACCCTTTGAAACACCTCAGGGGATACCCTTTGGGGAGTACCTACGTTGAGAAGCAGGCCCGCCTAGAGCGTGATATGATCCTGCGCTGGCAAACCCTAGTTGGGGAGATTCTTTCGAAAATTCCTGGTGCTGAGGAACACATTGACTAGTCCCGCTTCTGAAAACAAATTGAGTAAAAAAATCTAGGAAATCGCTGAGTCGCTGAGTTGGTTAAGTTAAGAACCGGTTCTGTTACCTTTTCCCTCACAGGAAGGAAGTAGTTAACAATATATAGAATCTTCTTTTTGGGGGGTTATGCTATGGGTATCGGATCGGGATTTTCTTTTATTAAGCGCTGTACGGGGCACGCTGAAACAATAATTGGCGGCTGTATTGATGTGGAAACAACCGGTTTATCCCCATACGTTGATGAGGTTGTTGAATTCGCTTTGGTGTTATTTTCCTGCAACCGTAAAACCCATGAAATCACCGGGGTGTTAAATGAATATTCGGGGTTAAGGGAACCGCATTGTGCGGTAAGCCGGGGGGCATTTCAAGTACATGGACTTTCCCCACGCATTTTAAAGGGCAAATATCTCGACAATGACAAAATATTGTTCCTTTTAAGCCAAGCTGATTTTTTGATCAGTCATAATGCTGAATTTGATTACAATTTTGTGATCCGCCTTTTTCCTGAATTCTCAACAAAGCCATGGTACTGCTCTATGAGCGGCATTGGCTGGTGTGGGAAAGGTTTCAATTCCAGGGGTTTGCAAAACCTGTTAATTGGTCACGGTATAGAAATTGCCCAATCGCACAGAGCCCTGGACGACGCCAGGGCGGTGATCGCTTTATTGAGAAAGCTCAATGAAAAGGGCAAACCATATCTTGGCGAACTGTTGGGATCCAGGCCAATTGCAGTTGGAACCTATCGCAGCGGTTATATCCCAAATATAAAAATACAGAAATAAAGGAGCTGAGGGGGATGGCCGGATCTGGACTGCCGACAAAGATCGCTTGTCTGAATCTGGCCTCGGATAATTTTTGATGCGGTATCTTTATAAAAAAACTGTCGGATTATATTTGTTTTGCACCCATATCATGGCAGGTTAAAATCTGGGAATACAGAACTTATATAAGGCAGATATATTTGAATAACCCAAAAAGTTATCCGAGTCTTGCACCCTAAAGCCTGCCGGCAATGGGGCAAGACCGGTAGGGTATAACTGGAAACGGTTATGCCTCCCAGTGTGAACAGGATAACCATAAACCACCTTATTAGTGATGGTTAGGTACTTCATGTGCACTGGCCATTTTTTATTTCGGAGTGACAAGAATCTTGAATGCACTAACTGTAGAGGACTTGAAATTCTATTATGGACCAAGACTTGTCCTGGATGAGGTCACATTTTCGGTCTCTCCCGGTTCCATCTGCGGTCTGCTTGGACCCAACGGATCTGGAAAAACAACACTGCTCAAATGTATAAATGGAATTCTGAAACCGGCAACAGGCAGGATAAAGGTCAACAATGTTTTAATAGAACTGCTGTCACGGCAGGAAATAGCCAAAAATATGAGTGTTGTCCCCCAACAAACCAATACCGTATTTGCCTTTAAGGCGGCGGACATGGTGGTCATGGGGCGTTCCCCTCTGCTGGAGATATGGCAAAAACCAACGGCATCTGATCGCATAGATGCCAAAGAGCTCCTGAAAAAACTTGGCATTGGATATCTGGCGGAACGCCCATTTACTGAAATCAGCGGCGGAGAGCGCCAAATGGTGCTGCTGGCCCGGGCGATTTTTCAGGATACTCCGATTATGCTTCTCGATGAACCTACCAGCCACCTGGATTTAAAAAACCAGATAAAGATCATGGATCTGGTCAGAGGCGTGGCGCTGGAGAGGGGAATAACCACGGTAATGACCCTTCATGATCCCAACCTGGCCCTACATTACTGTGACGAGGTGATTTTGCTAAAAAATGGGCGCATCATGGATATGGGCAAAAGGGAGCAGGTACTGTTTGATGAAAACTTAAGCAGAATGTATGACCTCAAAGTAAATGTGGAGGTGACGCATCAAGGGAAACAGGTTATTCTTCCGGAGAGTTGGCAGGAAAGCAAAAATTACATAACAGGGGGTTTTTATGTTGAAAAGGTACAGTAAACTTTTATTGGCAATGCTGGTAGTAGTTTTTGGTCTCGGCCTGGTTTGTGCCGGGTGTTTGCCTGCGGAGACAGAGCTGGTAGTGGATGATGATGAAACGATAACTGTTTATGACGGCCTGGGCAGGGAGATAACGCTGGATAAACCGGTAGAAAGGCTGATCGTTGCCTACGGGCTGGCGGAAAAGATGGTGTATGCGCTGGGTGCGCAGGACAGCCTGGTTGCGGTGTCTTCCTCAAATTTAACGAATAATTTCTTTATCACCCTGAAACCGGATATAGCGGATTTGCCCGTGCTTTCGGGCCAGGGTGGGGTTAATGTGGAAGAGGTTATCTCTTTGGATCCGGATCTCATTTTGGTCCCGGGCTTCAACAAAGAACTGGTGGACAATCTGGAAGCAAAAGGGATTAATGTTTTCGGGGTGGTGGCCGAGGATCTCGATCTTTTGGAAGAGACCATGACCCAGTTGGGCAAAGCCTTCGGCCAGGAAGAAAAAGCACAGCAATTTGTTGAATACTACGATGATACGATCAGGGAGATCCAGGAAAAAACAGCCAATCTGAATGAAGAGGAAAGGCCCATGGTTTATTTATCCGGATCGAGTTTTCTCTCCACATGCTCGCAGGGAATTTATCAGGATGATCTGATCAACCTGGCGGGGGGCAGAAATGCTGCCGGCGATATAAAGGGCGGCAAGATCGATATTTCCCCGGAGCAGTTGATTGAGTGGAATCCCGATATTATTTTAGCCGCTCAATACACCACCGAAGTAAATATTGAGGAAATTTTTGCCGACAACCGGTGGCTGGGGATTGAGGCGGTAATAAATGATCAGGTTTTTTGGTTTCCCTCCAACCTGACCCCCTGGGATTATCCGTCACCCGAGTCCATTTTGGGAATTAAATGGCTTGCCCAGAAGTTGCACCCGGAAAAATTTGAAGATGTAGATATGGTTGTTGAGGCCAATCATTTCTATGAAATTTTTTACGGGAAGACTTTTATCGAGCTTGGGGGGGACCTGACCACGCACAGGTGGGAGTGGTAACAGAGGTTGACAAGGCCTTGAATGGCCAACAAACTGAGGCCGTTCTTGTTTCCTAGTTGTCAATCGATTTCTGTACATCATCTGCCAGGGGAAGGATCGATTGTTTACAGTGAACACAGTAATGAAACCACAGCCATCCAGAACCAAAAAGCTGTTTTTGTTGGCGATCCTGCTTTTGATGGTCACCTTCTTTATTTCATTGACTGTCGGCAGATACAAGTTGGGATGGGCCAATGCCTGGGAAGTGATCAGGTTGAGAACGCTTGGCAGGCCCATCCCGGTTTCTCTTGTGGCCGATGATATTGTTTTCTGGTCGGTCCGGCTTCCCCGGTTGGTGATGACGCTGTTGGTGGGCTCTATCCTCGCCGTTTCAGGTACAGTTTATCAGGGGTTGTTCAGGAATCCCCTGGTCTCTCCCGATATTCTGGGGGTTTCAGCCGGAGCCGGTTTCGGGGCGGGGATATCGATCATGCTGTTCGGTGGTTCGG
Organism: uncultured Syntrophomonadaceae bacterium; assembly: GCA_964585925.1. Taxonomy (GTDB): domain Bacteria; phylum Bacillota; class Dethiobacteria; order DTU022; family DTU022; genus JAAZLS01. The sequence goes on from CAZPFS010000044.1 coordinate 6,039, forward strand.
CCATTGCGATCCAAGGATTTGCCTTCGGGTTCGGGCTCCTGGCGGTTATTGTGGCCTATCAGTTGAGCAGGCGCTGCCGCAGCGATGCCATTACGGTACTTGTTCTGGCCGGAGTTATTGTTTCCGCCGTATTTACCGCCGGTCTGTCATTTTTGAAATATATAGCCGATCCCTATGAACAGCTGCCGGCAATAGTTTACTGGACCATGGGGGGGTTCAGCACCATTGTCTGGAAAGATATAGTAATGACCTTTCCGATCGCGGCGGCGGGCATGGCTATTTTGTTTGTGCTGCGCTGGAAGCTGGACCTCATGGCCCTTGGCGATGAGGAAGCGCTGTCTCTTGGGGTAAACGTGAACCGGATGCGCCTGACCTATATCATCAGCGCCACCCTGATCGTGGCCTCTTCGGTGGCGGTCTGCGGGACTATCGGCTGGGTTGGCCTGGTGGTGCCGCATATGGCCAGAATAATTATCGGACCCGAGCATAACAAGCTGGTTTCGTTTGCGGCGATCCTGGGCGCAATTTTTATGATCCTGATGGATACAATTGCCAGGACAATCAGCGGCGGGGAGATTCCGGTGGGAATTATCACTTCATTTGTGGGCGCACCATTCTTGGGCTATCTTCTGTGGAGGCAGGGCCGAGACTAAAAAATCTGGAGGAAGATAAATGTGAAATGCAGTTACTGTGAGTGGCGCTGCGAACTCGAAGGCGGAGACACCGGGGTTTGCGGCTCTTATATTTGGGAAGATGGTGTTATTAAAGAGAGATATCCTCACCGGTGGGCCACCTTCCATACGGCTCATATTGAATCGCTCCCCTTTTATCATGCCTACCCGGGGAGCAGAACCCTGGTTATAGGCGGCATGGGCTGCAACTTTGATTGTTCCTATTGTTCAAATTCCCATGTGGCCCGGGAATCATCCCCCGGGCTGTACCATTTCCACCTCAAGCCGGAGCAATTGGTACAAAGAGCCAGGCAGACCGGGTGCCATAATATTGTGTTTGCGGTCAATGAACCGATTGTCTCTTTGCCCTCCATGGTGGAAATAGCGGAGGAGGCACAGGCTGCCGGTATCCCCGTGGGCTGTTTGACCAACGGTTTTCAGACTCCGGAATCTGTGGAGATATTGTCAGGGGTATGCTCTTTTATAAATATTAGCCTCAAGTCGATCAGCTCCGGTTTTTATAAAAAATACGTCGGTGTTGATAAACTGGAACCGATCCTGAGAAATATTAAGTATCTGGCCGCCAGGAGGCATATTGAGATCACCACCCCGATCATTCAATCGCTGAACGATCATGAAATTGATGGGATCGCTGCTTTTATTTACAGCATAGATCCCCTGATCCCCTGGCATGTGTTCAGACTTCTTCCGGAATACAAGATGAAAGATTACCGGCATCCCGGTATAGAGGAGATCAGTTCCAGATTAGAGGATGCACGGAAACTGCTCCCATATACCTATTTTAGTAATTTTGTAGGCTCCGACTGGGTGAGCACGATTTGCCCGGCCTGCAGCACAACCGTTATTGAGCGCATCAATGCCGGGGGCTGCGGGGGCCGGATAATCAAATACATGCTTGAGGGCGACCGGTGTCCAAGCTGCGGCCACCGGGTACCGCTGTTTGGGGGGCGCGTAGAATGGAACGCTGCCGACCAGCCAAACCAAAACCATACCCAAAACATGAGAAAAATGGGGGCAAAAAATGAATCTGGGCATAATTGATGTGGTGGAATGGCAAACCGCAATTGATATGAGATCGGGAACCAAGGTGGATGCGGATGGCCCCCTGGCGGGGATCGCCCGAAAAATACTTAAGGCACACCCCTACCCCGGGGATCTCGAACCGGAAAGCATCGGCTGGGTAACCCGTGTGGCTCGGGATCTGTTTAAAAGTTACCAGCCCCGATTGATGCTGCTGAGCTATGCCCAGCCTTTCTTTTTATCAGTTTTCAGGGAAACTTCTTCGGAGAAGCGCCGGGTAATGGTGGAGCAGATTTTCAAAGATATCGCCCGCTTTAGCCGGGAAACCGGGATGGTTCCTTTAATCCTGGGTACCGGCGGGTTGGTGCCGGTGAAGGGGTATATTGATCTCAGCCATCTTGACGGCCTGGCTCTTGGGGGAGGCATGGTGGGCCGGTATACAGGCCTGCACGAACCCACCGCGCGGGACATGGACCAGGTTGGTGGCAACCGGTTTATTAAGGGGATTTTCAGCCGGGACGAGCTCGTGGCTCACTTTGGGGGAGATGAGGAATTTGTTAAACGCCTGCCCGATTACCTGCTTGCGGCCCGGGAGGGATATGTTTTCAAATCCTTTGGCAGCATGACCCGGCCTTGTTATATGCTTCCGGCCGACAGTGAAAAAATACCGGTATACTCTCCTCTGGGGGAGGTTGACTCTATCGCCGGAATCCGCCTTTTTGTGGAAGAAGCCTTGCCGGCTCAGGATATGGTTCTGGTGATTATAGAGGGGGCGGGCTTTGAAGAATTTCCGGAGCCGTGCAGCGTCTGTGACAATACACTGGGCTGGTATCGCTATACCCCCGGTGACGGACAGTATCTGACTATTACCACCGGAAAACATCTCTCGTACCACACCTATTTATCCGGCTTCAAACACTATGCTGACGATACGGAGGATCGGGAGTACCCCTTTTCCGGCATGTTTTTTGGCCGGTATGATATTGATACGCTGGGCAAAAGTTTTGCCGGCAGAAGCGCCGCCGTGGGCACGCGGAGCATTTTGACGCACGTAGCCGGCGGTGCGGATATCACCATTGAGTGTTTTGCCAGGGGTCTTTACAATTACGG
>CAZPFS010000045.1:0-2703 GCA_964585925.1 uncultured Syntrophomonadaceae bacterium
TTGATGTCTTTGATGGATCTGGTCTTCCCTGTTGCCGTGCAGTGGATCATCGACGGGATCCTTCCCGCGCGGGAGATCAGACTCTTTTTTATAGTCTGTGCCGGGCTGCTGCTGTTTTATTTGCTGAGGGCCCTGCTTGAGTATATCGTGGATTACTGGGGTCATGTGTTGGGTGTGCGGATGGAATACGATATGCGCCAGGATCTCTTCGATCATATCCAGAAGCTCTCTTTCCGTTATTTTGACAATACCAAAACCGGCCATATCATGTCCCGCCTGGTCAACGATCTCAATGAGATCTCCGAACTGGCCCATCACGGGCCTGAGGACCTGTTTATTGCGCTGGTCACCCTGGCCGGAGCCTTTATCATCATGGCGATCATCAACTGGCAGTTGACCCTGCTGACCTTTGCCCTGGTGCCGGTGATGATCTGGTTTACGGTGGTCAAAAACCAGCAGATGCGACATGCCTTTCGCGATCTGCGTCTAAAAATTGCCGATATCAATGCCCGGGTAGAGGATAGCATCTCCGGGGTGAGGGTGGTCAGATCTTTTACCAATGAACGCCATGAAATGGAGAAATTCAAGCAGGATAATATAAATTTCCGCTCCTCCAAACAAAAATCCTATCACGTGATGGCCGTATTCTTTTCAGGGGTCAATCTCTTTGCCAATTTGATCAGTTTAACGGTTGTGTTCTGCGGCGGTTATTTTGTATACCGGGGGTTGATCACCCTGGGGATGCTGGTTGGTTTTCTCCTCTATGTAGCCATGTTTTTGCAGCCGATCCGGCGTTTCTCCGTCCTGGTGGAAACCTACCAGCGGGGGATGGCCGGGTTCCAACGTTTTGTGGAAACCCTGGAGCTTAAGCCTGAAATAGTTGACAATAAAGACGCTCGCTTGGCCGGACGTTTGAAGGGGGAAATAATATTTAGCGGGGTCACCTTCAGCTATAACCGGGATAAAAATATTTTAAAAGATATCAGCCTGCGCATCGCCCCCGGGGAGACGGTGGCTCTGGTCGGCCCCTCGGGAACGGGCAAGACCACGCTTTGCAACCTGATCCCCCGTTTTTATGATATTCAGTCCGGCAGCATCAAAATTGACGGGGTGGATATCCGCGATTTTAAACAGAGGTCTTTACGCAAAAACATCGGGATCGTGCAGCAGGATGTGTTTTTGTTTACCGGGACCATCAAAGAAAACATCGCCTATGGCCGACTCGATACCAGCGGTGAGGAGATCATTGAGGCGGCAAAAAGGGCCAATGCCCACCGGTTTATCATGGAGCTGGAAAAGGGTTATGATACCTATGCCGGTGAAAGGGGGGTCATGCTTTCGGGCGGGCAGCGCCAGCGCATCGCCATTGCCCGCATATTTCTAAAAAACCCCCCGATCCTGATTCTCGATGAGGCCACCTCGGCCCTGGACAGTGAAACGGAGGCGATGATCCAGGGGGCTCTTTTCGAACTGTCCCGGGACCGCAGCACGCTGGTGATCGCCCACCGCTTGACCACGGTGCGAAGGGCTCACCGCATCCTCGTCCTTACCGACGACGGGATTGTGGAGGAGGGCAGCCATGACCAGCTTCTGAAAAAAGGGGGTTACTATGCCCGGCTCTACCGGGCCCAATTTGACGGCTTCATTCCGGACAAAGCCTAGACCTTAAAAATAAAAACGATAATGCCCTATTAATCCGACATATATTAAAAAATCTTGCAGGAATATGCCGCTTTTTCATGTAATTAGATAAGTAGAACGGATATTCGTATTGAGAATGAATTGCAAGGATCAGGCCCAAATGCGTTAGCTGACGCAATAATAATATACAGGAGTGGTGATTTAATGTTGCCGTTATCGGGCTTAAAGGTTTTGGATCTATCAAGGGTATTGGCGGGGCCATATTGCGGGATGATGTTGGCAGACTTGGGAGCCTATGTGGTAAAGGTGGAAAGACCGGATACGGGCGATGATTCCAGGGCCTTTGGACCCTTTGTGGAAGGGGAGAGCGCATATTTTATAAGCATCAACCGAAACAAAAAAAGCCTGACCCTGAATTTAAAAAGCACTGAAGGGAAAGCGATATTCAAAGAACTGGTCAAAGAATTTGATATACTTGTAGAAAATTTCCGCCCCGGCACCATGAAGAAACTGGGATTGGGATACGATGTGTTGAAGGAAATTAACCCGAGGCTTATCTATGCCGCGAGCACGGGTTACGGTTATACAGGACCTTATTCCAAAAAAGCGGCTTATGATGCGGTAATCCAGGCTATGGGCGGCATAATGAGCATCACCGGTTTTCCCGGCGGCAAACCTACCAAGGTGGGGGCTTCGATAGCAGATATTGCAGCCGGTTTATTTTGTACCATCGGCATTCTGGCATCGGTTATCAAAAGGGAAAAAACCGGCAAAGGGGACATGGTCGATGTGGCCATGCTGGATAGCATGGTAGCCCTGCTGGAAAACGCCATCTCCCGTTATGAAGTAACCGGGGAAAATCCCCAGGCTATGGGAAATCGCCATCCATCCATATCCCCCTTTGAACCCTTTGAGGCAAAAGACGGGGAAATAATGATCTCGGCCGGAAACGATCGTCTGTGGGCCAAGCTGTGTGAAGCCCTTGGAAAGCCCGAACTGATCGAAGACGAGCGATTCTACAAAAACTCCCTCCGGGGCAGGCATGTGGATGAAATGAAAGAA
>CAZPFS010000045.1:2713-7270 GCA_964585925.1 uncultured Syntrophomonadaceae bacterium
TATCGACGGTGTGATCGGCACTAAAAATGTGGCCGAGTGGGTGGAAATACTGGACAATATGGGCATACCCTGCTCCCCCATAAACAATATTGAAAACGTGGTCAACCACCCCCAAGTTGTAGCCCGGGGGATGATCGCCACCATATCCAATCCCAAGACCGGTGAGATGAGGATTCCCGGCTGTGCCATTAAATTTTTGAGTGGAAATCCTGTCATAGGCCCCGCCCCGATGCTCGGAGAACATACCGAAGAAGTGCTGAAAGAATTTTTGAATATAGATCATGAGGGAATTGGTGAGCTGCGGGAAAAGGGAGCGATCTGATCCGGCTTTTAAACCCGGCAGCAGGTAAATGATCTGCACCAGATTCCCCTAAAGGCATATGTTTTCCTTGCAGCTGGGGTTACAGCGCAGAATAACCGCTGTAACCCCGGCCGGGGGGATCCTCCAGCCCTCCACCAATTTGTTTTTGAATGTCTCTCCATTTACGTCAGAACATCAAGACCGGCCGGCTGCAGAAAAGCGACCGGCAACACCCGCCTTTTTCGCAGAACTGAACGAAGAACTCATCCTCGAAAGACTATATCATCTAATGGGGGACGATGGGTTTTTCTATTCGTGTTAATTTGCCGGATAGACCGGTTAGCTTTCTCTATGGATACCCATATTCATGTGATAATTTCCAATTCTATTTTGATACATGGCTCCGTGGAAACCAGGAGGGAATGGATCTCCGCAAGAAATTACTGGAGTTTGGCGTCTTTGAGGAAAGTGGTAAATATACATTGACTGCCACCATGACGGAAAGCAACATACCTCAGTTGAGCGATGTCTATGATTTCATTCTTGACGAGATTGATGGACTTCGGAAGAATAGACCAACCGGAATATCTTGAACCATATTTGAAAGTCCATTTAATGAAATATTCCTCAAGCCAATCGTTGCTAAAGTGATATCTATCTGTCACCCTGCTGGTCTGTGATTACAGAAAATACCTGGTGGGTATTCTGGCAGAGGTAATTAAAGCGAACTTTATTTGAATCGTTTCTATATATATAGCCAGGGCGAAAGGGGAAGTTATGAAATGGAACCCGACCGGCTCAAATCCGTTATCTGCAAAATTTGTACTGCTTCAATCGATGAGAAAGCAGAAATCCCCCCCGATCTGGAGATGATAATTGCTTCTATCAGGAGAGCCTTTCAGGATTACTGGCAGACCGAACACTTGCCCCTTGCCGCCCGCATCGCCCAAATTATTGATGAGGGGATCCCCACTCCCGTTTTGACCGTTTGCGGCAGGGGTACTCAGGAGATCCGTTTTACCAGGTACCTTGCATACTTTCTGGATTCTCAAAAAAACCACGGGTTAGGGGCATTGCTTCTAAAAAATGTTCTGGGTGAAGAAGCTCGGAATTTCGGATTGCAGGATAACTGGGCTGAAGATTGTACTGTCATACCGGAATACTGTCTTGGTAATTATTCCGCTAAAAGTGGCAAGGAAATAAGCTGTTACAGTGATATCGGTATAGTAGGCAGAGATTTTCTATTTGTCATCGAACAGAAAATATTGAGCAGTGAAGGGCCGGCAGGTAAAACTGGACTAACCCAGTTAAAAAGGTATGACAAAGCAATCGCTGATAACTCCGATTACAGGGATAAAAAGATTGTTAAAATATTTTTGACCCCTTCGGGACGAGAAGGGGAAGGTCTTGGAGATTGGTTTCCGATGTCGCATTATTGCATAATTGAACGGGCCTGGAGATGTTTGGACAGTGAAGGGATTTCAAAAACAGCCAGGCAAAATCTTCACCGATTACTCATTGATCTATCACTTGGGCCTTACAAAGAAACGGAAGAAATTATAACAGAGATTAGGGATGCAGCTATATCTTTAACCGGGGAAACGGTAAGCCTTCAAGAAATAGTTCAATTCCGCAGATTGGTTGGGAACAACAGCAGGATTGTTGACCTTTTACTGGAGGTGTCGCCATGAAAAAACTAACAGAAGCAGGCAAGCTGTACTTGCAGGATTTTTATATTTTAAATGAAGCCCAGAATGATGTGTTTGCTTTCCTGGATGCAGTAATAAATCAGGTGTACCAGGACCTGGAAGAAACAGTAAAAAACCTGCCAGAGCCTGGCGAGCATTTTGCATGGAAAATTTGGGATAGCAAAAGCAAGCCGGGTTTGCTGGAAGTGTGGCCCTCGGCGACAAGGGAGATCGCCCCTTTTAGTAAAGGCAAGGAAGATATATATGTGACATGTTGTGATGTGCGCCGCGAGGGTGAACTTCACCATACAGATTCTGTCGGCGTTTCAATTCAGTGTAGCCATGGATTTTTCAGTCGATTAAAAAATGAGGTTCCGTTTGAAATCCTGGAGAAGGGTTTAAAGGCAGCCAAGGAGCAGGGAACCAACATCAGCGTGAATAAAAGGAGAGTGCTCTACAAGGAGGAGGTTAAACTCGAGCTTGATAGCGTTTCGGATTCGGCAGATTCTGTTTCAGAATTTATCATGGAGCGCTGCCGGGGTGTAAGGGAATTTGCACTCCAAATTGTAAAGCCGGGATAACGGCATATTGCCGGTACCATATTTGACAACCATTTGCAAAAAATCAGCCTGATGTTTTATTGTGCTATCATACCACAGCACAGTTTTCACCGTAATCTGCAAGGGGGGAAGTGGGTGAGCGTATATGAAAATGCTTGCGAAATAGTCGAGCAAGTATTAAGGAGGCCGTTGCCCTTCCGCGAAAGGGGCATTAAAATTGATCGTGTATTAATCGAAACGGCTGTTAAAATATTAAAAGCTGCTCCTTCAAAGACCCTCCCACAAAATTGTCGAAATGATTTACGGTCAAGAACGCCTGATGGTCTCGATCGGAGAATAAAAGATGCTCTGGACACCGACCTGAGAACAGCAAACATAGTCTCTGATATTCTTGCTGAATGTGGTGTTGTTGAAATAGTGCAGGTAGTTAACCCTCAAACAGGCAGAATGATAAAAGGGACCAGGCTCTTGGATGAAATTAGATGGGCCAAGGTTCAGGATCATGATTGCACTGAAAAGAAAATGGTTGATCCCGATAGGGGGTTGCCCATTTTGGCTAAAAAAAAGAACAAAGAGATCGCGAATAATATAGATATCGATATGGGCAAGGAGGTTTACCTTGTCAATCGATATGTAAAAATATTTGCCCGCTGGCTGGAAACAAAATTGGATGGCCCAAACTCTTTCCCCCACGAATATTATCTTAGAATTGCCCGCCGGCGGTGGCACTGTAATTCTCTTTACGAAGCCTATAAATCCTACTGGTGGCCTTTTGATATGTATTGTCAGGCTGCCAACCAACGGGTATCAGGATCCGGTTCCCGGGAATGTTTTCAATACCTGACCTGGCTGGCCAGATCTTTCAGATCAAGTATTCATAAAAATAATACGGACCTGGCCCGAAACTGCGCCTTGAGCATGCTTGAGTGGGGCGGTGTTCTGAATCGGAACAAAGAGCGGATAATGGGCATGGGTGAGAGTATCTGCTCCTATTTCAGAAACGCTCAGCAGAAATTGAACCTGTCAACGGTTTCACTCACCGGGCATCGAACCATCCACATCAATTCAGGTTTTACAAAACTTTATTTCCTGTTGATCGATGATTTCACCATGTACGATGGCCGGGTAGGTGCTGCACTGGGGTTGTTGGTTCGAAAATTTTGCGAGGAAAATGGGCTGCATCAGATACCCCCGATGCTCGAGTTTTCCTTTGGCAGCGGAAGAGGGAATCCCGGGACAACAGATCGCCGGGATCCCAGCTTTGGTAACCACCGATTTCCCAGGTTTACCCTCAATCGAATCCGGCATTTGCATGACAATATCAAGGCCAGCTGGCTTCTAAAGGAGGTGGCAGATAAAACCCGATCCCGTTTCAAAGAACTGTCCCAGGATCCACCGCTGAACGAGCGCCTGACAGCTCTGCAATCGGCGCTGTTCATGATCGGCTACGATGTCCGCGGTTAGTATACTCGGTCATTTCCATTTGGCATAAGCCAAACAACATATATTGGCTAACAGGAAATAGGCCATCGTTGAAAGATCTGTGGGATTTGGATGTAGTAGGATCTATAATGAAATTGATAGTATTCAAGGAGTTATTGTATGAACCATCAAACATATGTAAAGAGTTACATTAAAGAAATTGCAGAAATACTTGAATTTTATCATGGATCACCTGATCACAATAATAAAAAAGATCCACTTGACGAACTTGTATTTATATTGTTGTCCCGAAGAACTAGGGAGGGAGGGTACAGGACCGTTTATGATCGCTTAAAAAAGAAATATCCCAAGTGGGAAGATGTAGCCAATGCCCATCCTGACGAGATATACAAGGTCATTGGACAAGTTGGATTTGGTGCTAAAAGATCAGGGGAAATTATCAATAATTTAAAAAGTATATTTACGAAATTTGGACGTTATTCCCTTGATGATCTGAAAAAGTGGCGAGATAAGAGGATTTTTGATTTTCTGACATCACTTGAGGGGATAGGTCCAAAAAGTGCGT
>CAZPFS010000046.1:0-7071 GCA_964585925.1 uncultured Syntrophomonadaceae bacterium
GGCCTTGACAAAACAGATCCCATAGAAGTAAAGGGGGTCAGGGTGTCCCCCCGGGACGTAGTAACGGCGCTGCTCCCCGAACCCCGCGATCTGGGCGGGAAGATCAAGGGCCACCTTTGTGTAGGCTCTCTGGTAAAAGGAACCAAAGACGGAAAAAAAGTAGAGAAATTCATGTATTCCCTGGAAACCCATGAAGAAGCCTTTGAAAAGACCGGAGCACAGGGCGTTTCCTACCAGACCGGTATTCCAGGTGCGGTTACCGCAGATATGTTTGCTGAAGGTTTGATCAACAAAACCGGCACCTTCCCCGCAGAAACCATTGATCCGGAGCCGTTTATCGAACGGATCAAAAAATACGGGCTGCATATCTATATTCAAGATCGCAGTTAAATTTGTACATGGCAGCAGCAAAGGCTCGCCCTTGGGGCGGGCCTTTTTGTTGTACGGGGGGTAATGTTTTGAAGGCAATGTGTTATAATTATAATAGGACAAATGCCAATAGCAGTAACCGGAGAGGCACCCCCCTCTGGGCAGTGACCTGCTCCAGGGGCATTCATATATTCTGTAAGGGATGCGGCGATGAATCAGTTAAAAACCCTATTGTTGATGGCGGTTCTAACGGTGTTGGTGGTACTGCTGGGAGGCCTCATTGCCGGCGAGCAAGGGTTGATTTATGCCCTGATCATCGCCACAGCTATGAATATTTTTGCTTACTGGTTCAGCGACCGGGTGGCCATCAGCATGACTCGCTCCCGTCCGCTTTCAGAGGGAGAGGCCCCGGTAGTTTACCGTGCCTTGCGGGAACTGACTCACCATGCCGATATACCCATGCCAAGAGTCTACCTGATGCCCACGGATCAGCCCAATGCCTTTGCCACCGGCCGAAATCCCGACCGGGCGGTAGTGGCAGTTACCTCCGGACTGTTGAATATGCTGGATTATGAGGAGCTCAAAGGAGTGCTGTCCCACGAGCTGGCCCATGTCCGCAACCGGGACATTTTAATCAGCACCATTGTGGCCGTCATGGCCGGTACGCTGATGTTTGTTTCCCGCCTGGGCATGTGGGGTATGGCCTTCGGAGGCGGGGGCGGACGGAGAAGAAATGAAAGCGGCGGGGTACTTGCGCTGATCCGGCTGTTGGCCCTGATACTGGCCCCTCTGGCCGCATTGCTGATTCAGATGTCCATCTCCCGAACCCGGGAATATGGCGCCGATGCTTTGGGTGCCAGAATTTCCAAAAATCCGCAGGGTTTGGCCAGCGCCCTTGAAAAAATGGACCATTATGCCCGCCAGCGGCCCCTGCTGGAACTGAATGAGGCCGCCTCACATATGTTCATCGTCAATCCGCTTTCGGCCGAAGGTCTGTCCACCCTGTTCAGCACCCACCCGCCGATCCGGGAAAGAATTTCCCGGCTGAGGCAAATGAACTTGTCATGAGGAGCGGGTCGGCCTGCCTCCAGATACCTGAAATTTTGTAATTATACAACCCTGACTGATTAATAGTAGTAATAAACCGGAGGGAACGGCATCACCCCCCCGGTTTTGTAATATCCTGTTATGAGGTGTGGTAAATGGGAAAGGCCTTGATTGAATATGTAAACAATTACGGTGTCTGGGCGGTATTTATATTGGTAGCTCTGGAATACGCCTGCTTCCCCATACCCAGCGAAGTTGTCTTGCCCCTCGCCGGATACTACGCTTCCGGAGGGCGGTTGGGTTTCCCCGAAATCCTGGTCTTGAGTATACTGGCTGGGCTTGTTGGCAGCAGCCTGCTCTATGCCGCCGGATACTTTGGGGGCCGGGCCGCGCTGAACCGCATTGCCGGTAAATACCGGGGGGCCCGGAAAGGCCTCCAGGCTGCCGCCACCTGGTTTGATCACTATGGTACAGGTTCAGTATTGGCCGGGAGGGTTATCCCCCTGGCCCGAACCTATATTTCCCTGGTGGCCGGAACCGCCCGAATGAAATTTGGCCGGTTCCTTTTTTTATCGCTCTTGGGGATAACCATCTGGAATCTGGCCCTGGTGGGGCTGGGGTATTATCTGGGTTCCAACTGGGATCGGGTAAATATATTGTACAGCCGCTACAAGATGGCCTTGATTCCGGCCGCAGCTATCCTGGGGCTAAGTCTTATCTATAGCCGCCTCAGGAAACAAAAAAGAAGATAAGGAAACAGACAGGCCAGCATTTATTCCACCATTTCCCCCTCCATGGAAATAGTCGGCGGCAATCAGCACCCGCTGCAGCCCCCGCAATCGGAGGGGGAGTGCCGATCGGCAATGACAAATTCCCCTGATTCCTGATGGAAATCGATAATTTTGCTTTCAAGATGAAAAGATATGGACTGATCATAAGCCAGCTTTAAACCATCGACCTCTTTCACTGTGTCTCGCTGATCATTAACTGACTCTACCAGAGCCAGCCCAAATTTGGGACCCCCTCAGCCGAAACCGCTGATGGAAAGATGAATATATCCCTTTTCCATCCCTCTCTCCTGCATAAACTGTTTGAACTTTTCAACAGCCGGTGCCGTAATATTTAACATGCAAATCCCTCCCAGTCATGTTTCCAGTCCATCATAGCCATAATTATATCTTAAACCATTGAACAGTTACCATACCTTTTTTCGGCAACATGGCTGTCCCGCGCGCAATAATATTTTTTCCCGCGGGTGAATATAATTTAGCATTAAACAGTCGAGAGATTCGAACGGGAGCACTGATACTTTGCACGGCCCAAAGATCAGATTTTTAACCATTCCTCCGGGAACAACCGGAGCGGCCCTGGTAATTTTGCTTCTGGTCTGGGCGGCATTGACCTGCCTTCCCTCTCCGGCCCGACCGGCAATCAGGCTGGGTTTTCCCCTTCAGGGTGCCGTCGTGGTCATAGATCCGGGGCACGGCGGAATTGATTCCGGTGTAACCAGCGGCCGGATCGAGGAAAAAAACATTAATCTGGCGGTAAGCCTTGAACTGGGCCGGTTGCTGGAGCAAGCCGGGGCGACCGCCATTCTGACCCGCAGCCGGGATGAGGACATCAGCCACCTTTTACCGGAGGAGGCCGACTCCAGGTACCGACGGGACATCAAGGCCCGGGTAAAAATTATCAACGAAAGCCGGGCCGACCTGTTTATCAGTATCCATATAGATTCTTGTACAGATCCCAGCATTAGGGGAGCGATTGCTTTTTACAATCAGAAATATCCCGAAAACAAACTGCTGGCGGAGAGGGTGCAAAGTCACCTCAATCCGGTAGTGAACATTAACCCCCAACCGGGGGAATATGTCCATCAGGATATCAAAGAGGGAAGCTATTACATCCTCAATGAAGCCCGGGTGCCCGGAATAATCATAGAAATTGCCTTCATGACCAACCCCACCGACCGGGAATTGATCGTTCAGCACAGCTACCGGATAAAAGTGGCCCAGGCCCTGTTTATGGGAATACTGGAATATGTATATACCCATGATCAGGAGCAGGGACTAGGGCATTAAGGTTAACTGCTGGCGGTATCCCAGCAGAAATTCGCAAAGCACTTTCCCCGACTCCTTCCATTCCCGGGCCGCCTCCTCCCCGATATAGCGAAAATGCCACGGTTCATAAATATAGCCGGTTACCTCCTCGCTTCCTGGAGGATAGCTCATCACAAAACCAAATTTGTAGGCATGCTCCGCCAGCCACTGTCCCTGGGGGGTATCGGCAAAGGAGGCATATTTGTCGTCATCCGTTCCGCCGAAATCCACGGTGGTTCCCAACTGATGCTCCGACTGCCCCGGACGGGCGCTGAAGCGGTTGGCCGCCTCCTCCCCGTGAGCGGAGGCATATTCCTGAAACAGCGTGTTTTGCGTATCATAGCTGCGGTAGGCGGAAATCACCCTTATCTCCAGATCCTCTTCCCGGGCGGCTTCACAAAGCTCAATCAGGTGGCCGGCGGCCTCCTCCCGCAGAGAATATTTCCATACATGACAGATTTCGTCCGGCAGCGGCACAATATCGTGGGGGGCATATTTGCCGAGAGTGGTTTGCTTGGTTACCAGGGCCATCAGGTAATCACCATCGGCCACCAGATACATACTTTCCGGATCCAGCGGATTGTGGACCGGGTCTGCCTCCGGCGGGGGCGGATCTTCTTCCGGAGGAGTCGGATCGGGCTCTTCCAGCGGTGGGCCCGGATCCTGCTTTTCTTCTCCGCCCGGCCCCTGGGCCGCATCCGGAAAAAACCGGCCGTAAACAATCAGGTTCCGGAGGCCGGAAAAGGCGACGGCAATCAGCAATATCAGCACTAGCAAGAAAAAAAATCTTTTAAATCTGGGGCGGGTCTTTGGTCTGTTCCGGTTATTCAATTATTGCACCTCTTATGAGTTGGCCGGGGTGGCTGCAACCTTGTTTTTGACTGTGATCTATATTTCGACACCACCCCAAAATTCCCTTGCCCCGGGGAAAATAGAACCATGCATTCTGGTTTGTCTAAAAACAGCGAAAGTCACCGTAAATCTACTGTAGCACACACCCCTCGTACGGCTCCATAATGAATGGGGCCGGGATCCCTTCCCCCCGCCGGTCGGGAACGGTGGACAGCAGCATCCGGCAGTATTCGCCGGTTATCCTCAGGGGGATTTTTTGAGCAGACCCGGAAAAATTCAGTGCTACCAGCACCCTTTGGTCTCCTGCTTCCCGCTGATAGAAGAAACAGCGCTCCTGAACTCCGGTCAGGAGGTTGAAGCGGCCGCTGGTGAGAGCAGCGGTGTTTTTGCGCAGCCAGATCAATTGTCGGTAAAAATTGAGGAGGGAATCGGGATCGCTATCCTGAACGGATACGTTTCGCTTTTCCAGCTGTGGCCCCACCGGCAGCCAGGACTCACCCTCCGTAAAGCCGGCCCCCGGAAAGTTCTCCCACTGCATGGGGGTTCTGGCCCCATCACGCCCCCGGTAAAGCGGATACCACCTTGTGCCTACCGGATCTTTGAGCCTATGCCGGGGGATCCGTGATTCCCGCATGCCGATCTCCTCACCGTAATAGATAAAAGGGGTCCCCTTAAGGGTCAACAGCATCAGGGCCAGCAGCCGGGCCCGCCGGTCGCCGGTCTCGCCCCGCCCATAGCGGCTGATGGCCCGCACCCGGTCATGATTGCTGAGGGTATAGGCCGGCCAGGAACCTTTCGGAAGAAGCCGCTCCCAGCGCTCGATGGCCCGGCAAAAGGCGGCGGCGCTAAAGCGGCAATCGAGCAGATCAAAATAAAAGTTGAGATGAAGCTGATCGTTGTTCTCTCCGTAGTAGGCCATAACCTGGCGGGGATCCCCGCTGATTATCTCCCCCACGCTGGTTTTGCCCGGATAGGAGTCCAGCAGCTTGCGGAATTCTTTTAGAATACGGTGGGTTTCCGGCTGATGCTGATTATATTTTTTCACCTGCAGCTCGGGAAAGCCGAACAACCGGTAGATATTGGCGGTGAGGGAACGGTCAATAAAGGGCTGGCCTTCACTGACCCGTTCTTTTCGGAAAAAAGTCGGGTTATCCCGCAGGTGCTCATCTTTGGCGTAAAGGTGGGCCACGTCCAGCCGAAAACCGTCCACCCCCCGCGCCAGCCAGAATTTTATCGCTTCGAAGATCGCCCTTCGAACCTGCGGATTTGACCAGTTCAGATCCGGCTGCTGTCTCAGAAAGGAGTGCAGATAGTACTGACCGGTTTTCTCCTCCCATTGCCAGGCCGAGCCAAAAAAATGATTGCGCCAGTTGTTGGGAGGGCGGTTGCGAGGGCCGCAGCCGTCATGCCAAATATACCAGCCCCGTTTGGGATTATCCCGGGAGGAGCGGGATTCTATGAACCAAGGGTGCTGATCTGAGGTGTGGTTGGCCACCAGATCCATGATCACCCGGATACCCCGGCGGTGGGCCTCCCTTAGCAGGAGGTCAAAATCCTCCATGGTCCCGTAATCAGGATCGATGGCACAGTAGTCGGAGACATCGTACCCAAAATCGTGCTGCGGACTGGGGTAAACCGGAGATAACCAGATCGCATCGACCCCCAGGGAGTGCGGCGTCCCATCGTTTAAATAATCAAGCTTGCTGATGATACCGGGCAAATCACCGATACCGTCGCCGTTGCTATCCTTAAAACTGCGGGGATAGATCTGGTAAAATACCGCCCTTTGCCACCATTCCCTGCACATGGAGGGTCTCACCCTTTCTTCAGATCGCCCACCTTTAGGGTGCGCTGCAGGTAGACACCTAAAACTCTTCCAGGCAGCGCACCCTTACCCGTAGCGTGCACCCTTAGCACTAACAGGGCACCTTTCGCTCTTTACTGATCAGCAAGGTCACCGACAGGATGGCTACTGCAATCCCCAACTGGATGAAAATGCGTCGGTTCGTCAAAGAAAAAAAGTTCCGGTTTGTGCGCTATGCCGCAGGCGATATTAACCGGCGCAGGGCCGGGCACGGATATAGAGGCGCAGAAGTAGTCAATGTTTTCCTCCACTCGCAGCTCATTGAAAACAGCCACGTTCTGCATATCAATGCCGATGTTCTGCTTAATGTCGTAGGCCCCCGGCGCCATCGGTTTCCCAAACAATTTAATTTCGCCCTGATCGTACTTCAACAGGGCTAACATACAATTTATAGCGGTGGTCTTCCCCGAGCCGTTCGGTCCGAGCAGGCCCACAATCCCCCCTTTTCCAACCTCGAGTTTGAAATGATTCAGTGCCGGCAAGTTCCTGTAGCGTTTGACCAGGTTATGCACGCTGATCAGCATGATCGCCCCTCCTTGTACCTCTACTGTTTTAATTTTACCCGCACCAACCGCTCATCCGCAAGTGCCGGCGATCAGTTTTTATAGTAACAATTATCATCAAAATGTCGCGCACCCTGAAGGGAAGGGTGCGGTATCGATCTGCCAATCTATATCTTCCGGATATGCGGGGATAAATAGTAGCGCGTCCTTGGTGCACTATAAGATAAAAACAATAAGATAAAAGCAGTAAAAAAAAGTTGACACCATTTCCCGGTTATGCTACTCTCCCATGTTTGACAGTTGGGGAATATAGAAGAGGCGATGAACCCTTGAATTTCAA
>CAZPFS010000047.1:0-6687 GCA_964585925.1 uncultured Syntrophomonadaceae bacterium
TGTTATTGGCCTAACTGGTGATTGGGTTGGTCATGCAACTGCAAAACTAGGGAATTTAATGATCATAATTGCCCTAAAGAATGGCATTCCAGTATATAATATAATCAATTACCTGTTGGAGAAGACTTTTAAAGGGGGCGGCCGGGATGGTACAAAATTTGATTGCCGAAAACTACAAACGGGTCAGGAGTAACCTCGAGTCGGCAGCTCTCTCCGCCGGGCGGGCGCCGGAGGATGTAAAGCTGGTGGCGGTAACCAAAACCGTGGGGCTGGCAGAAATACGGGGGTGCATTGCCCTGGGGATGATAGATTTTGGAGAGAACAGGCTTCAAGATGCGCTTCCCAAATTTCGGGAGCTCCCGGATGTCAACTGGCACTTTATAGGCCACCTGCAGAGCAACAAGGCCGGCAATGTGATCAGGCACTGCTCGTTGATTCATTCCCTGGACCGCCTGTCCCTGGCCCGGGCTATTCAGCAAGGCGGCGAACGGCAGGATAGGCAGATCGGCTGCCTGGTTCAGGTGAATATATCCGGTGAACAGAGCAAGTACGGGCTGGCGCCGGAAGGGCTTCCCGCTTTTCTGGAGGAACTCAGATCTTTTCCCCGGATCAGAGTATCGGGGTTGATGGCTATGGCCCCGCTGGTTGACCACCCCGAACAAGCCAGGCCCTATTTTCGCCGGGTTAGAGAATTACAGCAGAAATATGCCACCTCAGAAGTGCCCCTGACCGAGCTATCTATGGGAATGTCCGGTGATTATTTAGTGGCGGTGGAAGAAGGGGCGACCATGGTCCGGGTGGGCAGCGTTCTGTTTGACCCAAAATTTGCAGGCAGGTGAGAGACAATTACAGTTCTACGTGATGGGTTGCTGTTGTTTTTTCAGATCTATTATTACATAATATTTGGCCGTATAATATTGTCCTATTTTTTTAGATTCGGTGTAAACCAAAGTTCCGGATGGGCCGGGATTTATCGTATTTTTTACGGCCTCACGGAACCGCTGCTGGCTCCCATCAGACGACTGGTGCCCATGATCAGGGCCGGCGCAGGGTTTATTGATCTATCAACCGTGATTTTGCTGGTGCTGCTAGGCATATTGCAGCGCCTGGTGTATGTCTATCTTTGATCACAAAGGAAGTGTAGATACGGTTTGTGGTCCGATTCCCTGACTGAGACGGAAAAGCGATGGCGGGACAATTTTTCATCCCGGTTGCAATCACTGGCCCCGGATCAAGATCTGCAGACCGATTTTCTTGATCCCGTGCAGTTGCAGCTGGCGGAGAGGCTGCTCAGGGAATCCGCTCATCTGGGCTATATGGCCTATGGCGGTTACAGCTCCGCCCGGAGAGCCTGTCTGAATGTTTTTCCCTCCGCCCGGGAGGGGAGATTGCCCCCCGTAACATGTTTGAGAATTACCTGCCGAAGGGATCAGGGCCGCCCGGATCCGGGCCTGGTTCAGGGGGAAATCGTCAGGTTGGGTATCCCGCGGGAAAAGTTGGGGGATATTATTGCCCTTTCGGATAACGAGGTGGCGGTTTTTACCCTTGAGCAAGCGGCTCCGCTTATTTGCCGCGGCCTGAATGAGGCCGGGAGATGGGTTGTGGACTGTCGGGAGACAGATCCGGCGGAGCTGTGCCTGCCTTCACGAAACAGCCGGGAAATAACCGGGACTGTGGCCAGCCTTCGCCTTGACGCGGTTCTCTCCCTGGGGTTTGGTTTGTCCCGTTCACGGGCGGCGTTGGTTGCCGCGGGGGGGCTGGTGAAGATCAACTGGCGTGCAGCCAGATCCGCGGCGGTTCGCGTGCGGGAAGGTGATCGAATTATGCTGGCGGGGCAGGGTGAATTGAAGGTTCAGGAGGTAACCGGAAAAACACGCAAGGGAAGACTGGGCCTTATACTGACAAAATTTAGCCAATAAAGGCAGGAATTAGAAGGAAATAAGTCGAATTAACGACAAAGAATAAAAAGGGGGGGTTACTGTGCCATTGACTCCGATGGATATTCAAAATAAAAAATTTGAGCGGGCTCTCCGGGGCTACTCCATGGAAGAAGTCGATGATTTTCTGGATCAACTGGCCCGGGATATAGAGGCGATGATCCGTGAAAACCTGGAGCTCAAGGATCAATTCGATCAGGTAAATGAAAAAATTTCCACCTATCATAAACTGGAAGAAACCATGCACAATGCGATCATGGTTGCCCAGGAGGCGGCAGATGAGGTAAAGCAAAACGCCAATCGGGAAGCGGATCTGATTCGCCGGGAAGCGGAACGGGAGGCACAGCGCATACTCGAGGACGCCCGTTACCGGGCCAGCCGTATTCTGGTGGAAAATGAAGAATTGTGCAAACAGGCCCAGGTGTTTAAAATGAGGTTCCGTTCTTTTATCGAAGCCCAATTGGCAGCAATTGAACTTGAAGATTGGATCGATCCCAGGGAAATCGGCTCCGGTGAAAGCAGCGGCTCATGATTTTAAATATTTCATTGATCAACCGGGTATAATCTGTTATATATAATGTTAAAAGAATGAGATCTGCTATGAACGGGCGAGTAAGCGGTAATACTTTAGGCAGAGAGCCGGGTCGGGTGAAATCCGGTTAAAGATTGCCGGTGAAGATCTCCCTGGAGCACCCGGATTCAAACCCTGATTGGGGGAAGTAAATCCGGGCGGGGCAACCGTTAACAGCCGGGTAAAGGGGCTGCCGGCAAGCTGAGGCGGCTATTAGGGTGGTACCGCGGGAGAGAATCTCGTCCCTTTTTCAGGGGAGGGGATTTTTTGTTATCAGGAAAGTATCCGACACCAATCGGGGGGAAAATGATGGATTTTAAAGAAAGCTTAAATTTGCCTCATACCGGGTTTCCGATGAGGGCCCAGCTTCCCCAGCGGGAACCGGAAATTTTGAAAGGCTGGGAAGAGCAGGATCTGTACAATCTGACGCTCCGTTACAGACAGGGAAAACCGCTGTTTGTGCTGCACGACGGGCCGCCATATGCCAACGGCAATATCCATATCGGCACCGCCTTGAACAAGGTGCTGAAGGATATGGCCATCAAATACAAAACTATGCAGGGATTTAGCTGTCCCTATATCCCCGGCTGGGATACCCATGGTTTGCCGATCGAGCATCAGATTATAAAGACCCGGGGTGTTGACCGCCGGAAAATATCCGATATCGAATTCCGAAGACAGTGCCGGGAGTACGCTTTGGACTACGTCTCCATCCAGCGGGAGCAATTTAAACGGCTGGGAGTAAGGGGGGACTGGGAAAATCCATATCTGACCCTGACCCCGGATTACGAGGCCCGGCAAATTGAGATATTCGGCTCCATGGCCGAACAGGGGTTTATTTACAAGGGCCTCAAGCCGGTGTACTGGTGTACCGAATGCGAAACCGCACTGGCGGAAGCGGAGATCGAGTATGATCTTCAGGATTCATATTCCATTTACTGCCGCTTCCCGGTAATTGATGACCGGGGAATTCTGGGGCAGGAAAACTGTTATTGTTTGATCTGGACCACCACTCCCTGGACCATACCGGCCAACCTGGCCATTGCCCTGCATCCGGAACTGGATTATGTGCTGGCTGATTCCGGATCGGGATATTACCTGCTGGCGGAGGGGCTGCTGGAGGCGGTTGCCGGAGAACTGGGCTCGTCTTCCTGGCCGGTGATAGATCGTTTTCGGGGCTCCGAGCTGGAGGGTATTGTCTGCCGCCACCCCATATTTGAGCGGAATTCTCCCCTTATTCTGGCGGATCATGTTACTCTGGAACAGGGAACCGGCTGTGTTCATACCGCCCCCGGTCACGGTTACGAAGATTACGAGGCGGGGCGGAACTATGGCCTGGAGGTGCTCAGCCCTCTGGATGGGCGGGGGATTTTTACCGGGGAGGCGGGCGAATTTGCCGGCCTGCGCTATGATCAGGCCAACCAGGCGGTAGTTCAGGCCCTGCAACGCGAAGGGGCGCTACTGAAGTCCTCACGGCTGGAACACCAGTACCCCCACTGCTGGAGGTGCAAACACCCGGTTATTTTCCGGGCCACCGAACAGTGGTTCGCGTCCATCAGCGGTTTTCGGGAACAGGCCCTTAAAGCGGTGGAAGAGGTCTGCTGGTATCCTTCCTGGGGCCGGGAACGGATGCACAATATGATTGCCGATCGCCAGGATTGGTGTATTTCCCGGCAGCGGATCTGGGGTGTGCCCATTCCCATCTTTTACTGCCGGAGCTGCCGCCGGGCGATCTACAATGCGCAAACCTTCGAGGCGGTAAGCAGCCTGTTTGCTGAAAAAGGATCGGACGCCTGGTTCGAAATGAAGGCGGAACAGATACTTCCAGCCGGGTTTGCCTGCCCTTATTGCGGCGGAAATGAATTTGAAAAGGAACAGGATACCATGGATGTATGGTTTGATTCCGGTTCCAGCCACGCTGCGGTCTGTGATGCCCGCCCATCGCTGAGATGGCCGGCTGATCTGTACCTGGAGGGAAGCGACCAGTATCGGGGTTGGTTTCAGTCGTCGTTGCTGACAGCGGTGGCCACCCGCCGGAAACCGCCATACCGGGCTGTGATCAGCCATGGCTGGGTGGTGGATGGCGAGGGCAAAAAAATGTCCAAGTCGCTGGGGAATGTAATCCTGCCGGAAGAGGTGATAGATACTTACGGTGCCGATATTCTGCGGCTGTGGGTTTCTTCGGCGGATTTTACCAGCGATGTCCATATTTCCAAGGATATATTGAAACAGCTCTCCGAGGTATACCGCAAGATCCGCAATACCTGCCGCTTCCTGCTCGGCAACAGCTCTGACTTTGATCCGGCCCGAGACGGCGTGGACTACGGGGAGCTCAGCGAACTGGACCGGTGGGCCCTGTTCCGGCTGAATCTGCTGATCGAAAAAATTACCGGCTATTTTGAGCGCTATGAATACCATCAGGTATTTCATGCCCTGCACAATTTCTGTGTGACCGACATGAGCAGCATTTACCTGGATATTATCAAGGACCGGCTGTATTGTTCGGCGGCCGGCAATCTCGGGCGGCGTTCGGCGCAGACGGTGCTCAGCGCAGTTCTGGAAAACCTGGTTTTGCTCATGGCCCCCATATTGACCTTTACCGCCGAGGAAATCTGGCAGTTTCTGGGGGAAAAGCCTTGTCCCACGGTACAGGTTGCAAACTGGCCCAGGCCCAGGCCGGAGTGGGCCGATGAAAAATTGGGCGAGCGGTGGGATGCCCTCCTGCAGGTGCGGGAAGAAGTAACCCGGGTTCTGGAGCGCTGCCGCCAGGACAAGATCATCGGCGGTTCCCTGGAAGCCGGCATCGGACTGTGGGCCGGGGATCCTGTTTATTCCCTACTGGACCGTTACCGGGATCAGTTGACCTCCATATTTATTGTTTCCCATGTATCCCTGCACCGGGATCTAGATAGTGCACCCGCGGAGGCGTCGGCAGGGCAAATGCTTCCGATCAAAATAACGGTGGGGAAGGCTCCCGGCCACAAATGTCCCCGCTGCTGGATGTTTACCGAAAGCCGGGATGAGCTCTGCGACCGTTGCCGACAAGTGATCAACGGGTAATTTTTGGGACAATGTATATAGCGAAAACCCCGGTATGTTATCCCGGGGTTTTTTCTTTTCCACCGATCAATATTTGATCCTGCTTCAGGAAAACCTATAGTCAGGTCAGGGGAGGTTCAAGACGATGGACGGTGCCGAAGAACAAGCCAGACGGTTGTCCCGACGCCTGCTGGTAAAGCTGGGCCGTCTGTCCCGGGAGTTGGAGAAGTTCAACATTGCCGAATACATCGGGGCGCTGAACAACCCCCGGCGGTATTTGATGATCAATTTTGCAGGGGGAATTGCCCGGGGGTTGGGGTTTGCCGTGGGAGCCGGCTTGCTGGCCGGGCTGGCAGTATATCTTTTACGGCAGGTGGTGATGCTCAACCTTCCGGTAATCGGGAATTTCATTGCCGAACTGGTGAAGATTGTCAATCAACAGGTGAAGTGAGGTTGAAGGCTGACATGGTTGAGCCGGAACCGTATAAAAAAATTCTTCTGCGGAAAAAACAAGAGATTATCGGTCAGGGCGAGCCGGTGGGGCGCCCGGGCATGGGTTCTTTCCGGGATAGTGTTACCGATCTGTCTTTTGCCGACAATCATCCCGCCGATCTGGGTTCGGAAAATTATGAACGGGGCAAAGATCTAGCCCTGCAGGAACAACAGCTGACCCAGCTGCGCCGGATTGAAGAAGCGCTGGATCGGATTGAAAGCGGGCGTTACGGGTTCTGCCGTCGCTGCGGGCGGGAAATCCCGCCTGAAAGGCTGAAGGTTATTCCCGAAACCCCTTTGTGCGTGGACTGCCAGGGGTTTGAAGAACGGCGCCTGAGAGGCAGCGGCCGCCCGGTGGAGGAAGGGGTGCTCTATCCCCCCTATGCCCAGGATGGTCCGGCCGGTGATCCGGGTATAGATCAGGAGGATATCTGGCAGGGGGTTGCCCGGTTCAATAAGCGGCCGCGCATATACACGGATGGGGTGGAGGACGAGGAAACGGGAATAGTGCAGGAGGTGGACCGGGAAAGCAACCGGCGCCATAAGGATCAATCCTCCGACTAGGCTTGTGCTCGGGTTTTGCCCTGTGTTAGAATCCCATGTTTGACAGTTGGGGAATATAGAAGAGGCGATGAACCCTTGAATTTC
>CAZPFS010000048.1:0-6237 GCA_964585925.1 uncultured Syntrophomonadaceae bacterium
CGGTTAAGTACTATGTCAAAAATATTTATTCAAAACTTAACATTCAACGCCGGGGAGAGTTGATCGATCTGGTGATCCAATAGAGGTAACATTCGGTTGCTACAGCGCAGGGGTGGGTCTATCGGCGCCCCTTTGAATAAGACGGTAAATTTAGCCCCTACCCGAAAAAGGTAGGGGCTTTTTCAATAAGATCACCCGGTTTGGGTGATCTATTTTTCTTCGGCGGCTGCTATGCTGGGATCTGTCCGGATGAGAGAACAGCGGTTTTTGGGTTTTCGATCCATATCCGCTCGGAAAAAAGTAACGGGAAGGCGGCGAGCGATGTTCTGCGCAAACTGTGGGCGGCCGATCTATAAAAATGCTCGTTATTGCCCCTTCTGCGGAGCTGAAAATAGCGCCGCCCTGGAAGAGGCGCCCGGGCAAAGCCCGCTTGCGGTGACAGAGAGGGGGCGGATTGCCGTAGGGAAGGGGTCCATCAAGGAGAAGATCTGGCGGATTTTTTCTCTCCCTCTGGCGGTGATTCTCATCTTGATAGGAAGCGGTTACCTGGTGCTCCCACTGGCCGGTAGGCGAGTCGAAGCCCGGGTGACCGCCTGTGAGCAGGTGCTGGTTCTGCAAGATGATCCCTCCTCCTGGGATTCCCGGCGCTACCGGTTGAAGTATCAGTTTTTTGTAAACGGCGAGGGTTATACCGGATCGGTAATCCGAATCTTTAAAAACGGAAGCCAGGTCAGAAATACCCTTCCGGTGCGTTATCTTTCCTTTTGGCCCTCAGTGAATGCGGAGGAGGCGGTGCAACTGAGCGTTGCCGGGCCAATTTTCCTGGCGGCGGGGGTTCTGCTTCTGGTAATTAGCAGGAGAAAAGCGGCGGTGGTGGCCCTTCTTCTGCCGGTTTTCTTTATTTCCTCCTGCGCGACCTTTCCCCCTATTCCCAGCGATGAACAAATTTTACAGGCTGTAGTAGCCTCTAATCAGGCTGAAACCGAACCACTGTCTTTGGTCTATGAAGGGATGGAGGTCCCCCATCGTTACCGGGGCCGGGCCCACGCTCTATTGTGGGTTCCCGATGAGAGCATCCAGAGAAATTTTACCGTTGTCTACGATCGGGAGTCGAAATCTTTTCAGGTCGAAGGGTATATCACCTTGATCTGTGGTGAGGACGGGGTTTACCGGGAGGAACCATGATCAGGATGGGGGGGAAAAGAAAATGTATTGCCCTAACTGTGGAGTATCTCTATCAACTGAGGCGGGGTTCTGTCCATCTTGCGGCATTGATTTAAGCATTGCCGGTAAAAGTGCAACCGGTTCTCCTGGCCGTCGCGGATTTTCGCCGCGGATCAGTGATCCGGCTTTTGCCCGCTACCTCAAGAACAGCAACCGCTGGGCGGTTATATTCTCCTCTGTTTTGGCCGTAGCAGCGGTGGTGGGTTTCTATATTAACGGCGAGGTCAGCACCGAAATGGATAACCCGGAGTCGCTATATATAGGGCTTGCTATCGGGGGGATGTTTTTAGCCATCGCCTTCTTTTCGGTAATCGGCCGCAAGGCAAGCAGAACCTGGGACGGCACCGTGCAGGATAAGTGGGTGCGGGAGAAAACACGGCGAACAGAGGACGGTTGTGAGGACTATCTGGAATACTCGCTGGTGATCATCGCTGATCGCGGGAAAAAGCATGTCCTGAGGTATAAGAATGATGATACAAAATACAACTATTACCAAATCGGCGACCGGGTGCGCCACCACGGCGGGCTTAATTGTTTCGAAAAATATGATAAAACCGGGGATAGCATTATTTTCTGCAGCGCCTGCAGCACCCTTTGCGAAATGGATGACGAATACTGTTTCCGCTGTAAATGTCCGCTGTTGAAATAGAGGCGTGAGTTGGGAGGAGGGTCTGTTTGCAGATAATCAGGCGAAGGGTCTACCTGTTAGCGGTTTTTACCGGCCTGGGTCTCTTGAGCAGCGCCTTATTCCTTCTGCGCAAAGAAGGGCGGTTTGAAATTGATAACCGGGTATTCCTGACCATCACTGTATTGGTCACCTTAATCCTGGCGGGTTTACTGGCAAGCAGGGTGAAAGAGCTAAAGATCGCCAGGCTTATCGTTGAAAACGCAATCCTTAATCTTTGCACCGCTTCGACTATCGAGCTCCCTTCTGAAGGGCGGCGCCGGCAAATTCAAAATAGTGAGGTGATAGTCTCCTACTTCGGTGTTCTCCTAAATGATCGGGTTATTAAATTTAACCAGGAAGGGATCCGGCTCAGGGCGATGGAGATCGGGCCCGATCATATCTCCTTTTCTTACGGCCTGGGTCAGAAGGTCGGTGTAATCAGGATTTTACGGCCGCCGCTTGATCCGGCTACTCTGGAGGAAATCTCCGAAAAATTTCGCTACGAAACCGGCGTGGCGCCCACATTAATCCTAAAGGGAAAATGAGGTCTGCCATAGCCAAATTATCGTGCTTCTGTTCAAAAGGCCAAAGGGAGCACGCCTATGACTTGGCGGATTTATAAATCAATTATAAGGGAGATGAACATATGTTTTGTGAAAAATGTGGGGTTAAACTTCCCGAAAACTCCAGGTTTTGTGTTTCCTGCGGGGCCCCGGTAGAGAGGGCCGATGCAATGACAGCCCCGATTCCACCGCCGCCTGTTAGTCCGCGATCGCCGCAAGCAGCAGCACCGCCCCCGCCGCCACCTCCAGGCTATCAGCCGGCAGCCAGGCCGGCTGCGCCTTCAGCGCCGCCGGTTTACCGGCCGGCGACCCAGCCCCCTCCGTCAACATCGCCGGGGCCCTCTTCGGGACCGGTGGTGCAGGGGCCGCCTCCCTACGCACCCCAGCCTTCCTATGGAGCGGGGTCGTCGGCGGGGAGCGCGGTTCTCAGTGTGGGCCAGTATATAGTGATGTTTATTTTATTATGTATCCCTATCGTCAACATTATCCTTTTGTTTGTCTGGAACTTCGGCTCGGCAGCCCCTTTGAATAAAAAGAACTTTGCCCGGGCCGCCCTGATCATGGCCGCTATTTCGGTAATACTCTGGATCATCGCCGGGGGAGCCATTATGGGGATATTGGGCGGTCTGATAGGCGGCTATTATTAGGAGGTTTTTGTACAGGGAAGATGTAGAAAAATGGCTGTAGAAAAGCGGTCTCCCGAAGGAGGTTTTATAAATGGACCAATTTTGTAATAACTGCGGTGTGCCGGTTAACCCCGATTCAAGGTTTTGTCCCTCTTGCGGAGGTGAAATTATAAAGGGAATAGTGCCGGGCGGGGAAGCTATTGTTTCTGGCCCGGTGGAGAGCGCCGCTCCCGGTTATGCCGGCGCCGGTTCAAATATCGGTTTGCTTCTTTCCGATTCTCTAAAAAAACTTTTAAAAAATCCAAAACAACTGATTCCGGTGGTGGCGCTGGCCCTGTTCTGGCTGGTGCTTTCCCTGCTGCCTTCCTTAAGCATAAATCCCTGGCCGGTGCGCTTTCTTTCCTTTTTGACCTTTGCCCAGGGCGGTATGTACGGCGGAGCAGTAGGGGCGCTGGGCGGGATCATCGGCAAGGCGGTTTTCGCCTACTTTTTCAGCGCCCTGATCGTGCCTCTCTTTTACGGGAAAAATCCGTTTAAGGTTATGGCGTTCAAAGGGCTTTTTGCCGGGATGGCCCTGCAGGGCGTGAATGCGGCGGCGGAGCTCATGCTGGGCCTGGGGCTGGCCCTGGTTCTTTTTAATTTTTTCACCGGCAATGCCAGCCCGGTGAACAGTATGGCCGGCATCGTCGGGGTTCTACTGGCTTTGAAGGCTCTGTTTAGCCGGGGTGATCTCCTCAGAAACCTGGCCCTCATAGCGGCAAACAAGTTAAGCGGAGGGAAAACCCCCAAGCCGCTGACCGTGAACCGGGTGATCGCCGGCTACGGCGCCGGAAGTGCCCTGAGCGTTCTTCTCTCCCTTGTTCCCCTGCCTTACCTGGCCTATATTCTGGGGGCGATACTTTTTGTGGCCGGTCTGGTGATTAGCATCACGGCAAAGCCCGGAAAGACGGTGCCGGCGGCATGAAAAAAAAGATAGTCCCGATGTTGATGCTTTGTTTCGTTTTCCTGCTATTGTTGCCGCCGGCGGTTGAAGCGGAGCGGCCTATTGCCGCCAAGGAGATCGCCGGCAACTATGATTCCATTGGATTTGTCACCCACAGGGAGAGCAGCAGTCCGGGGTTTTATGTCGATGGGGGCATACCCTCATTTACACTGACTCTCAACAGCGAAGGTAACGGAACGGCGGCCTATAACCCATCGGAACGGCTATCCGTTCCGATGGAGGCAAGCTACCAGGAGGGGATGATCAGTGCATCGACCACCTACGTGACCCCCTCCGGCCAATATGTTTATTACATATCCTTCAGCGGCGTACCGAAGAGAGACGGGGATGAGATTATCATCGACGGTGAGATAACGCTAAGAGTTGAAAAAGATTCCGGTTATGCCTACGGTGAGTTTAAGTGGGTGGGCCGAAAGAAAACTTCCGTCGTGGGAGGAGAAGAGCCGGAAGAGCTGGAAGAGCCGGAAGAAGAGGATATCCCCACCCTCACGGGTCCAGCGCAGGAGGGAGAATTGCCCTCCGATTTGGAGTCAATCCCGGGGATAGAATCCCTGCCGGATTCCGGAGAGAAGCACCCCGGCGACCATGAATCAGCTGCCCCGGCCCCAGGGTATGAGGAGGGTTATGACTGGAACTGGGTCGATTGCGACTGCGAGGATGAACCCTGGGAGAAACATGCGGGACCCCTGGCTACTGCCGTCATTTCGGTGATCGCCGCCGTCGCCGCCGCTCTGGGCGGCTCACTGGGCTCGGCGGGCGGGGCGGCTGCCGGCGCCGCGGCGGAAGCCCTGGGAGCTGCCGGCCCGGAAGCCGGCGTTCCCGATGGGCCCGATTCCGCCTATGAAAAAGAAAAGCCTGCTGAAGAAGGGGAAACGGAACCGACTGACGAGTATCTCCCGCCGCCCGAGGCCGGTTATGGCGGGCCCGATGATCATCCCTATACCAGTTTCCAGGGTGGCAAGGGACCGGGAGACTGTGTACAGTACGGCCTGCCCCGCTACTGGGTAAATACGGCCACCCTCAATCTGGTAATCCAGGACACTTTTTTTGAGAACCGGGGATTGGGGCCGGAGATCAGCCTTACCGTGAGCTACAACAGCACCTCGAACGCCGGCGGGATCTTCGGCCGCGGCTGGAGCTTTTCCTACGAATGGCTTCTGGAGCAGAAAGGCGATCAGATTTGGGTACACAAGGGCTCGGGGCAGGGCCTTCCCTTTACCGCTGCCGCCGGAGCAACCCCGGGGCAGCCGGGGGAAGCCCGGCCTCCTGCCGGCATATTCCATCGCCTTCTCGATTATGGTGATTATTGGCTCTATATCGAGCAAGGGAGCGCGGTTTGCCACCGTTTCAACCGGGTACCGGGAATGAACCTGGGCCGGCTCACCGCGATCAGCGACTACTATGGCAACTCTGTCCGCTTTGCGTACAGTCCCCGGGGAAATTTGAAGGAGATCACCGACGCCGCCGGACGTACTATATTTTTTACCTTCAACGAACAAAATCTCTGTACCGGCTTGGCCTTGCCCGACGGCCGCCGGGCTTCCTTCGGCTACGACGGGCAGGGAAGTTTGGTCCACACGGAAGATTTGATGGGCATAACGGTTGATTATCAATATGAGAACGGCCGGGAGCTGACCAAAATGGTCACCGGCAAGAGCAAGAGGACCGTTACCTTTAGTTATCAGCAGAGAGGGGAACAGCAACTGCTCCGTTCTGTCAGCGATCCCAACGGAAACGCGACCCGCTACACGCTGCTTGCCGGCTCCCCCCGCCGGGTAGAGGTGACCGACCCGGAAGGAAATAAAACCGTTTTCCAAAGCAGAGGCGGGCTGACCGAGCAGGTGATCGACCCTCTGGGCCGGGCAGCCTCCGTAGAGTACCGCGGCGGCCTTCCGGTAAGCCACCGGGACCGCAACGGCGGACTGAATCGCTGGGAGTATGATGAATCCGGCCACCAGATAAAAGAGGTCGATCCGGCCGGTGAAGAGGTTAGGTTTGCCTACGATCCCTTTGGCAACCTCACCGGGATTACCGATCCCTTGGGAGGTAAATGGGTTTACCGTTACAATGACCGCCACAGCCTGGTGGAGATCACCAGCCCCGCCGGGCGCAATATATCTATCGATTACAATGGGCAGGGCCTGCCGGTAAGGC
>CAZPFS010000049.1:0-5781 GCA_964585925.1 uncultured Syntrophomonadaceae bacterium
CTTCAGCGAGGCGACCACGACCCTGCTGGTGCCCACCGTTCGCACCCTGGGGCCGATCTCCATGGAGCAGGCCTACGGGGCCATTGTCGGTCCCCTGCCCCTGGGACAAAGCCTTCTTCTGGTCTGGCCCCAACTGACCAGTCTGTTGGCCTTGGCCGCCATCCTCTTCGGTCTCTCCTACGTGTTCTTCATGAAACAGGAGATACGATCGCGGAACTAAAGAAAACCAAAGGGATACAGTTATTCTTGATATTCAATGTAAATTGGCGCCGTCTAAGCCGGCGCCAATTCTTTTCTTCTCTTCTTCGTTTCTTCTTTTCTTCTCTTCTTGCAGTAATACTACTGCTCTTTACTTTTTCTCATTTCCCGTCATGGGCGGGAAAAGGTGCCGCAACTCCATCGGCAAGGGAAAGGCGATCAACGAGCCCTGCTGACCGGCGATCTCCGGCAGGGTGCGCAGAAGCCGCAGGTAAAGGGCCCCATCCTGATCTCCCAGGATCTTGGCCGCCTCGGCCAATTTGATGGCCGCCTCCTTCTCCCCATCGGCCTGGACGATGATCGCTCTTCTTTCCCGCTCGGCCGTAGCCTGACGGGAAATGGCCTTTTGCAGGCTTTCGGCGATAGCCACATCCTTGATCTCCACCGCCGAAACCTTTATCCCCCAGGGATCGGTCGCCTCATCGAGGATCTTCTGGATCAGAGCATTGAGTTTTTCCCGCTCCGAGAGCAGCTCATCCAGATCGGCCTGGCCGACCACGCTCCGCAAAGTGGTCTGGGCCAGTTGGGCGGTAGCATAACGGTACTCCTCCACATTAATTACCGCCCGGGTCGGATCGAGCACCCGATAGTAGACCACCGCGTTGACGCTGGTAGTCACGTTATCCCGGGTGATCACCTCCTGGGTCGGCACATCCAGGGTGACCGTCCTCAGCGGAATTTTAATAGTCCGATCGATAAAGGGGATGATGATGACCAGACCGGGCCCCCTCGACCCGATAACGTGCCCCAGCCTAAATACGACCAGCCGCTCGTATTCCCGCACTACTTTCACCGTCGAACTGAAAAATAGAACCCCCAATATGACTATCGGCAATAACCAAGGCATTAATTACCCCTCCCGTGATTCTTCATTTATTTCCGGCAAAGTCGCCGGCCGCACCCAGATCCGGGTGCCCTCCGCCCGGACTACCTCCACTTCGGTCCCCTTTTCAATTATTGTACCATCTTCACTGTAGGCTATCCAAATTTCGCCCTGCGCTTTGATCATCCCCGCGGGGGAAAGCTCCTCCGTCACGATGCCCTTTCTGGGGGCGTTGAAAAAGGTGCCGCTGGTATAACGGTTCTTACGGTAATGGACCACCCTTTGGGCTACCAGCAGGGCAAAGGCGATGACCAGAACCACCGTTACCCCCACCGCCTGAATAAAGCTCCGATACCAGTTTACCCCCATCAGCGGTTCACGAGGCAAAAGGAGCGCCCCGGCCAGCAGGCTGATCCCGCCGCCGATGCCCAGCACTCCAAAGCCCGGTGTAAATATTTCTGCCACCACCAGACCCAACCCCAACACCAGGAGGATAATTCCGGTAGTGGAGGCTTCGAACATCCCTATACCGTATATGCCCATGACCAAGGCTACCCCCCCCAGCACCTCTGGCACCCCAACCCCGGGATTGCTCAGGCCAAAATAAAGGCCGAGAACCCCCAGCATCAGCAATATGAAGGAGATCAGGGGATCGCTCAACCAGTTCTGGACCCGTTCGCTGGTATTCATATCCCCACTCTCCACCTGCGCCCCGGCCGTATCCAGCACATAGGTTTGATCATTCTTGCTGATGACCTTACCGTCCAGTTCCTTTAATAGCGCCGTCAGGTCGGAAACCAGATACTCGATAACCCCCTCGGCATAGGCCTCCCGGGCGCTCAAGGTCAGATTTTCCGTCACAAACTGCTCGGCCAGATCCGGCGGCCGCCCCTTTTCGTTGGCCAGATTCCGCAGATGCTTCGCCAGGAATATGGTGGTTTTTTCATCGGCTGTCGCCATCCCCTCGGGGGAGATGGTTACCGGGTGGGCCGCCCCGACGGTCGTTCCAGGAACCATGGCGGCGATATCGGAGGAGAGCAGGATAAAGGAACCGGCAGAGGCGGCGATCGCTCCCGCCGGGGCCACCAACACCGCCACCGGCAGGGCAGCATTCAATATGGCCGAATTGATGCCGATGGTCGGATCGACCAGGCCCCCGGGGGTGTCCAAGATGATCACCAGCAGCTCGGCACCGGCTTTTTCAGCCTGCTGGATTTTTCTCTCCAGGTAAGCCATCTTGCCGGAAGTTATGGTCCCTTCCACCTCTACGGTGATCACTTCCTTCCCCCCGGCATGCAATGGAGGGGGAAAACCGGCGGCCAGGATTATCAGCAGCAACAGTAGCAGCACCAGGGACTTCACCGGCCGGCAACCGAAAGATTTTATTGTTTCAATCATTTTCTTCACCCCTCCTTATATTGTAAACTATTTTCTGGCAGACTGGAAATAAATATTGCAAGGATCGCCCCTGCAATATAAAACCGGGCGTGGAAGGCCCGGTATGGTTTTTAATGTTTTTCTATTCTATCCCTCTGGTTTGAAGGGGAATAATACTTTTCTAATCCCCATAAATCCAAGGCTCCGTCTCCAGTCGATAACCCTGAATATCCCCCTCTCTGAAAAAAAGGCCTATTTCCCGGGAGCTGCTGTCGATCGAATCGGAGGCATGAACCACGTTGTTTCCGGTAAATATGGCCAGATCGCCCCGGATCGACCCGGGCTCGGCGGCCTGAGGGTCGGTACTGCCCACCAGCTTGCGCACCAGGGCTACCGCCTGATCCCCCTCCCAGACCATGGCCACTACCGGACCGGAGGTAATAAAGGCGATCAGATCATCATAAAAACCCTTTCCTCTATGTTCGCCATAATGCTCGGAGGCCAACTGGGGGTCGATCTGCATCATCTTCAGGGCGACCAGCTTTAACCCCTTCCGTTCCAACCGTTTGATTATCTCCCCCACCAGCAGCCTTTGCACTGCATCGGGCTTGATCATGACAAAAGTACGTTCCCTGATCCTCACGCTTAACCCTCCTGATCTATTTAAAATTGCATAAACAAATATCTACTGTAAAATATCCATCTGAGAAAAAAAACCTCTGTCGGCCGCCATCGATCTCACCTGTATCTTTACCTCTATATCTCAAGATGTCATTGGCATCGTATTATTCAAGATTTTTTACGCGGTCTTATGCTGAAGCTCCACATCAAATATCCCGCGTTTTATCTCCCGGGCTGACATATTAGTAGCGGAAAACTTCTGTTTAAGGTAATTGCACGATATCCATGGATCAACGGTCTGACCACATGTAAAAACATCTACAGCGGCATATCCGTATTCCGGCCAGGTATGAATGGCCAGATGCGATTCGGAAATTACTACTACGCCGCTCACTCCTTGGGGGTTAAATCGGTGAAATACCGTCTCCCTTACCTCTGCCCCCGCTTCAAGGGCAGCTGCCACCATGTCCTGCTCGATCGAGTCGGTGTTGTTCAGCTTTTCCGGTGGACAGCCGTAGAATTCAGCCAAAATATGACGGCCCAAAGCGCTCATTCTCATACCTCCTTATTGTTTTTTTTGACACATCGATACGATTCTAACAAACTATTAGTAAAAGTCAATCGCTACTGCCGATAAATGTCGCCAGGGCGGCCCTTTAATACCTCAACGCTACAAAAGGCATAATTATAAAAAAAATCCACCCCCGCCCTTTTCCTTAAATTAAAGGAATTTCAGGCGAAACGAGCAGGGGTGTTGGAGTGAGGGGATATCTTGCCCACCATGTGGGACAAAGTTTTTTGCACAGAGTAGGGAAAACCTTCTTGAACCGCGATCCCAAAATATAATGCGTCCCTGCAAGAGAGACGCACCAAAAGCGATAGCAACTTCTCTCCTTTCCAAAAGCGGGAGGCTTCACCGTTTCCAATGAAACCCTTAGGGTTCTCACCCACCGGTTGGCTCCCTTACCCGAGGGCGTAGGAAGACCAACTCGAAGAGCATCAAATCGTTATTCAATTAATACAAGAATTATATCACAACTCTACCAAAGATTTCAACTAATATTATATTATTGAAGCCGCCGGGTAAAATCCATCCTTGAAATGAGCCCTAACCCTTCCCGGCGAACCGTTTGGCCAGGGGGAGCAGCAGAACCAAAACCGTATATATTTCCAGCCGACCGAGGATCATCATCGCGCTCAACAATAAAATACCGGCCGGCGGAACAGCCCGGTAATTTAACATCGGCCCGACCCGGCCCAGCCCGGGGCCCACGTTGCCGAGGGAGGAAGCTGCCGCCGAAAGGGAGGTTACCAAGTCCAGCCCCAGCCCGCTCAAAGCCAGGGTAGCCAGGACAAAAAGGAGAACGTATAAAAAGGTGAAGCCAGCCACGCCCCGTATGGTGTCCTCGGAGACCGGCTGCTCCCCCAGTTTGACAGCGCTGACCATGGAGGGATGCACCAGCCGGTACAGCTCCCGATAAGAATATTTAAAAAGAATCAAGAAGCGCACCTGTTTGATCGCCCCGGAGGTGGATCCCCCGCAGGCCCCGACGAACATCAGGAGCAGCAGGAAAGTCCGCGCAAAATTGGGCCAGCCATCGAAATCGGCGGTGACAAATCCGGAGGTGGTCACGATCGATATAACCTGAAAAGCCCCCCGGCGGAGGGTTTCAAAAAGATTGCCGCCGTAATGGGGATAAATATTTGCACAGATCAAGGCGATGGCGACGGCGGTGAAAATAATATAAAAACGCAGCTCTTCATTTCTTTTAACGCCCCGCAGATCACCCCGCAGGACCCGGTAATAGAGGGTAAAATTGATCCCGCCCGCAAACATAAAAAGGGCGATGATCATTTCCACCAGCGGGTTATGAAAAGAACCCACACTGTCATTAAAGGTGGAGAAACCGCCGGTGGCCAGGGTGGTGAAGGCATGGGTCAGCGCATTAAAATAATCGACACCGCTGAGGATCAGCAGCAGACAGAGCAAAACCGTCAGCCCCACATAGATAAACCAAAGCCGGCGGGCGGTCTCCACCATCCGCGGCACCAACCGCTCGCTGACCGGGCCGGGAAATTCCGCCTTGAAGATGGCCGGGCTTCTGAAGCCGAACCGAGGCAGAACAGCCACCGTGAGCACAATGATCCCCATCCCCCCCAGCCACTGGGTGAAACAGCGCCAGAAGAGGAGCCCCCGGGGAAGTTGCTCCACATCGGCGAGCAGCGTGGCCCCGGTCGTGGAAAAACCGGAGATCGATTCAAAGAAAGCGCTGAGAAAACTGCCCTCAAAGAGGCCGTAAAAGTAAAAGGGCAGTGCCCCGCATAGCCCGGCTCCAATCCAGGCCAGGGTAACCAGAAAATAACTCTCCATGAGGGTCAGTTGCTCGGGTCGGTAGGGTGAAAATAGCAAGTAAAAAAGGGACCCTACCGCCGCCGTCAGGAGAGCCGACCACAAGAAGGCGGTCAGATCACCTCCTCCCCCGAGAAGGGGCCACAGGGAGGTAAGTAACATGGTCAGGGCCAAAAATAATAAGAGAGCCCCCAACAGGTAAAATATACGCAGGCTGCGCATCTCGCTATTCCCTCATTTAAAACAGAAAGTCCAGAAAATCCTTGATCGGTCCCCGCTCCCGAGAGCGGTTCGACTGAGCCTTTTTATGGTGCTCCCCCCCGAAATAGCGATCCAGCGATGGGCTGATCTC
>CAZPFS010000050.1:0-5760 GCA_964585925.1 uncultured Syntrophomonadaceae bacterium
GATCGAAGGGTCCGCTTCGGCGGGGCGTCCCCTCCACCGGTTCCGGCCGGGAGGAACCCAGGTTATCGTCGTTCCAAGCCTGAACGGTGTAGAGATAGGTGATCCCGTAAAGCGCGGTTTCATCGATGATGGAAAGAGGCTTGATCAGTCCGCTGGCCGGATCCACCTCCTCCGCCGTATCTTCGTCGGCGAGGAGCTCGCCCACCTTGGTCCATTTTACCCGATTCAACATGCCCAGGCTAAGATCGCGGTAATCCATCAACGCCAGGGGTCCGAATTTATCCAAGATCTGCCGGCAGGCGGCCAGCCCCCCCTGGTCGCCCAAGCCGGCCAGGCCGCCCAGGAGATCGCCGCGCCGGCGCTGGGACAAGGTGTTGATGCGGGTTAAAGGGGTGAGCGGTTTGCCCTCGCCGATCGCTGCCGAGCCCGGTTTAAGGGCTGAGTTAAGCATATTGGTTATAAATTTATCGCTCTCGGAAGGGGTGTCGAAGAGGACCGCCAGCAGATCCCCATCGATGGCCGCCAGATCCTCTTCGCCGAGCCGGGGGATCTCCGCCCGGTAGATCTCGTAGCGTTCGCAGTGTTCGACGGCAGAAAAATTGATCTTCACCCCGTCTTTGCGCGAGAGGGGGAGCAGCAGCCGGGGCGCCTGGGGAGGCTTGGTGGAGGGGACCCGGAAGCGCTCCACCGCCCCCACCTTCGATTCCACCGCCCAGGGGGTGACCGCGGTCACCTTGTAGTAATAATAATGGGCGAAGGATTGCTCGACCCGCTCCGTATAGGTGGGCGCGGTGATATTATCGCCGACCAGGGTCCACTCCAGGGCCGACTCGTCGATCGGCTTCTTGAAGGAGGGCACCTCGGCCCGGTAAACGCGGTAGAATTTGACCTGGGGATCGGCGGGGGCGTTCCAGGCCAGTTTCACGTAGCCGCCCTCCGGGATCTCTTCCTCCGTTGCCCCTTCCAGAAAGAAGGAGGGGATATCGAGGCCGGTGGAGATCTGGGTCAGGTCGACCCCCGATTTTTGAAATTTCAGGTCGCCCGGCTTGAGGGAAGACTGGGGCTGCAGGCAGATCAGAAAGAGGGAGAGATCTCCCGGGGTCTGAGAGAGACCGTCTACCACCAACTGGTTCTGGGTGAGAGTATCCTTATTGACCAGTTTCCAGGGGCCCAGGGCGGCCAGCTCGGCCCGGGACATCCTTCGCATCTCCTCCAGCGGGAGCAGGGGGAACTGGGGAGCATAGACGGCGTATCCGGCCAGGCCGTCGCCGCTGTGGGCCGGCCATTTCAGGCGGGCGGTGCCGTTGGGCAGCACATCTTCGCCGCGCACCGCCAGAAACATATGAATATATTTATCCGCCGGCAGGTTATCGTACTCCAGGGAGATCAGGTGGGCCACGCTGGTCCCCGAGAGATAGCTGCCGATGCGCTGGCCCAGGGAGTCGGCGCTCTTGATCGTCGCCGTATCGGTCTCGTACTCCCTCCTGGGCACCCCCGGGGATGTTTTCAGGCCCTCCGGAGAGACCGGTCCTTCATGGTAGATGCCCGGAGGCAAAACCCCGTAGTCGGGAAGCTCCCGGGAGAGCATGGCGATCTCCAGGGCCGCCGGTGTTTTCGGCAGAACTTCGCTGGGCACGCCGGCGGAGACCGACGGGGACCAGGCGCTCTCGTTATTCCAGGAATCCCAGGCCGAGACCCAGTATTTGTAGGTATGGCCTTTCTTGATCTTGGAATCGAAATAGACCAGGCTCGGCTCCGGATCGCCCACCCGCTGCAGGCTGGTCAGCAGGGTCTGCTTCGCCCCCTTGACCCTCTTCATCCTGAAGATCGGCTTCGGGGAGAGCTCCGGCAGCGGGCTCTGCGATCCTCCGGCGGCCGGTGGTTCTGCGGCTTGGTCGGCCTCCGGGTTCTCATAAAGGAGGTTGGCGATCACCTGCGGCGGCCCGAAACTTTTCGCCCCCACTGCCTCCGCCCGGTAAATGGTGAAGCGGACCGTATCGGCGGAATCGTTAAAGACGGGAAGCACGATCCCTTTCTTCTTTCGGTTTGCCGTAAGCGACTCTTGAACCGCCGCCGGTTCTTCTCCGGGATCCTCCGCCCCGGAAAGATTGAGCAGGGGTGTGGAGATGGAGGGAGCATTGGGAGGGGTCACCTTCTCCACTTTTACGTTCAGGATATCGGAATATTCGCTGTTGCGGCCGAAGATATCGAGGGAGCGCAGGCGGTACTGGGCCTGCAGGCCGTCCTCCACCAGGTCTTCAAAGAAGACCGGCGACTCGAAATAAATATCGCTCTCATCCAGCTGGTAGGCCACCACGATTGGCTCCTCGTTGAGCTGGGTGAACTCTTCTTCGTCCTCCAGCTTCCGCTCAATAAAATAGCCGCTGATAATTTTATCTTCCTGGGGGTTGGTGGATTGTTGCCACCTCAGGGGTACCTTGCCGTCCAGCCCGTAGCCGATCAGGCCCTGGGGTTTGCTCAGGCTGTTTTCAATGCCCTGGGTGAGGTTAAGTTGAGCCTTGATTTCACCGGGCGCCTCCACCAGGTAGCTGATCTTGGTCCCCGGGGCCAGGCCCAGCGCCGAGAGGTCGTCGCGGATCAGAAACCCGGCGGCCTCGGCAAACTCTTCGTCGACAAAGCTCAGGGTCTCCACCTGGCCTCGGGCGGTGAGCAGCTCCTGGATCAGATTGATTTTTGCCTCGCCTCCGGGCAGGGCCTGCAGGGAATCGAAGCTGAATTTCGGTTCCCCCTGGGAAACGGTGAAGTTCTTCCAGAGCGCCGTCCGGATCTGGGCGCTATGGTAAATGCTGTTCTCGGTCTTTCCCTGAATATAGATCGGCTCCAGCAGGCGATCCGTATCGGGTATTTTCTGCTCATTTCCCGGCGGGATGGTGATCTGAGCTTTCTGCATCGCCAAAAAATCCAGCTCCCCGCTGACCTGGGGTTTGGCGCTCAGGGTATCGACCCGGTAGACCAGGTCGCGGAACTCCCCGGCGCTCATCTCCAGGGTTGACAGCTTCTCCGGGGTGAGGGTAGCCTGCCGGTAGAGCTCCTGAAAAATGTCGGCGGCGGGGTGGCCCAGCTTTCCGCTCAGGGCCTTCTCCGGTGAGGTCGCCTTCTCGGCGATCAGTTCCTTCCGGCCGTTTACCACCCGGTAGAGACGGTAGCCCTCCTCGGGCAGCCAGTCGCCGGCCGGGGTGATGTGGAGCAGCGCTTCGCCCGGGGACTGCCAGACCCCCTTCAAATTGATCTCCACGGGCAGGGTGATCAACTCCAGGTAGCCGGGAGGGAGCAGCAGCTTCTCCATAGCCTTTTTAAGTTCGTTTAGATCCCGAATCTGCCGGGTTACTTCCTGTGGTGAAGCGACCTGGGTCTCCTGCAGATCCCCGGGCTGGTAGACCAGGGCAATAGCCGGGCCCTCCGGCCCGCTATCACCGGCGGCCTGCTCGGCCTGCGGCGCCTTTCCCCCGGCCGTCTCTTCGGTTTCAGTGCTTTCTTCCTCTGCCTGATCCGCCGCGGGAGCTCTCTCCCCTTCCGATGGTTTCTCCGTTTCCGCAGGCGGAGAGAGCTCTTCCAGCCACTTCTCCAGCTGCTCGTCGAGGTGGCGCAGGTTATTCAAGGATTGGCGGGAGTCGATGATCGCCTCCAGGGAGGCGGCGGAGAGCAGCTCGGCGGCCACCGCCGGTTTTCTGAGCAGCGTCTCCACCTGGGGCCTCTCGCTATGGAGCAGCTCCTGCAGCGTCTCCGGCTCGGGAGCGTCGGGATCGCCCAGGATGTAGGCCCGGTCGGGCAGGTAGGAAAAGCGGGAAAACAGGCCGCAGGCCCAAAGTACCCCCAGCAGGATCAAGGTAAGCAGGGGGATCGCCACCAGCAAGGTTCGGCTTCTGTGGGCTCTGAATTGTACCTGCACCCGGTTAGCCAGATTATTAAATGGTCTCATCTTCTCCACTCCTTTTAATCTTGAGGTTGCCGGAGGTCAAAATATCTCAGAATCAGCTCGACCCGGCTCTTGACCTGCAGCTTCTTGTATATTCTTTTGACAAAATAGTTTACTCCCGAAGGGGTAATCGATAGTTGGTGGGCGATCTCCTTGGCTTTCAGCCCCTGGAGGAGCAGATGGAAGACCTCCCCCTCCCGGGAAGTCAGGATTTTGGCGGGATCAATTTTATCACTGGGTTTCATGACAACCCCCTCTTTGATCTCATCTTAAGGAGGAATCGGCCTTTTGGGTAGCTACCAATTGTAGTAGGCCTTATACTTCATCTTAAATTAAGGGGGGGTGAAATGTTTTAAAATTCCTGGCAAAAAACTACAGAGCCACCACCAGGCAGACTACCAATATGCCCACCGCCCGTTGGCGATCATAGCGCTGATTGAGGAGATCTCCGGAAAGTAGTATAGAATACCTCCACTGATTTCAACATTGGCGACCGGATGCCCGCTCGGGCGCAACTGTTTTACACATAGGGCGCCGATGAAATTAATATGGTAATATAAAGGGTAACGCCGTAAAATATCCCTATCGCCATATGCGACATCAATGAAGATTGCCGGTTCTTCAAAATGCCTGCTGTTGAAATGGGTAGGGAGGCGGCGAATAATGAAACGAAAAAATGTACGTTCTTAAATCGGCGATGCTAGCTTAAACAAAACATCGAAAAAAGTTCCGGCGGCTTAAAAATCCTCAAATTCAAAAGGGTGAACATTGCTTCTCGGCGAATATTGTATATGAAAAGTAGAGACAACTTTAGTTATTATCCATGTTTTTGCAATCCCCTTGGGTCTATGCGGATAAGCAAGGAGGCAGTAAAATAGCGATCGGTGGCAGGCCCCGCGGGTTTTTATCAATTAATTTAAATGAACGTAATCTGTCGATCGTTGTCCATTCCCTTTTTTCAGCCTGGATGTTAGCCTTTCTCTTCGAGGGTCGTATTTTTTATGAGTTTTTAGATCTTTACTCTCTTTCCCCCCGGCTGATAGTTTTTAGTGGGATCGGGGCCATATTTATCGGATTGTTGCTCTCCGGGCTACTTATTAAAACGAAAAGAGATGCAAAACGATTTTATTTATTTGCTTTCCCGTTATTTATCCTCCTTTCTCTGCCCTATTTTTCCCCCCCGACCATCCTTTGGACGGCAGGAATTATTGTCGGTTCATTTTTGGCTGGTGGCTGTGTGGCTGCCTGGGGTTTTTATCTTAAAAGTGGAACGCCGAGAAGTGAGCGGATCAAAACCGTGGCCGATATGCTCATCCTCTCCAATGTATTGATGATTCTGCTCAATACGGCGGCGGTTTATATATCGCCGCGGACCGGGCTGGCCTTATCTTTGCTGATGCTTGCCGGGGCTTTTTTCTTTGCGTTGAAGCTACCGGTGGATGAAGGTGAGACTCTATCTTTTCCGGCTGCAAAAGGTAACACTACCGGTATTGGCGGGCTGTTAGCCTTTCTCTGCCTCTTTATTGTGATCATTACCATCAACTCCGGTCTGATGTATGAGGTGATCAATCCCGCCTTTATGCACTTGGAATGGCTGACCAGCTGGTATTGGGCGCTCCCCTACATCGCGGCCCTGTTTGTAATGAGGAATCTGTCCTCCAAGATCAGCCGGACCTATATACTTTATGTGGCTATCGCCATGATCGGGTTTTCGTTTATTGGTTTTATGTCCCTTGATCGGTCGGCTGCCAGTTACCTGATTATTAATACTTTAATGCTGGCCGCCTGTGGGATCTACGATCTCTTTTGGTGGAGTATCCTGG
>CAZPFS010000051.1:0-5465 GCA_964585925.1 uncultured Syntrophomonadaceae bacterium
AATTCCAGAACGCTTTTTTAACCACATTGCTGTTACGGACAAAATAGCCTTCGTCGATCTTTTCGGCGATCACCTGGGCCATTTTGGCCTTGAGCTGCTCTAGCTCATGGGGAGTCAGGGGAGGCGGCAATTCATCCTCCGGTTCTTCCGGCTCTTCTTCCGGCTCTTCTTCCGGCTCTTCTTCCGGCTCCGGCTCTTCCTCAGGTTCTTCCTCAGGTTTTTCTTCCGGCTCCGGCTCTTCCTCAGGTTTTTC
This sequence comes from uncultured Syntrophomonadaceae bacterium, assembly GCA_964585925.1. Lineage (GTDB taxonomy): Bacteria > Bacillota > Dethiobacteria > DTU022 > DTU022 > JAAZLS01. The sequence goes on from CAZPFS010000051.1 coordinate 254, forward strand.
TTCCGGCTCATCCGCCGGCTCTTCCGGCTCCCCGGCCTCTCCTTCCGGTTTCTCATCAGATTTATCACCCGGTTCATCTTCCGGTTCCTTAGCCTCTTCTTCCGGCTCATCCTCCGGTTTCTTTTCCGGCCCGGTCTCCCCCTCACCCTCTTTCGGTTCTCCTGCGGGTTCCGACTCCGGTTCTGTTCCCGGCTCCGGCTTCTCTAGGGATTCAGGTTCCCCTCCCGGTAGGGATTCACCGGGACCGTCAGCGGGCATCGGCTCCAGGGGCTCCCGGGAGGAAACTTCCCCGCCCGGGGCCACGGCTCCGCCCGCCGAGCCCAGCGAGCCGCCCAGAGCGGCGGCGATAACCGCCACCACCGAAATAACGGCGGTAGCCAGGGGACCGGTATGCTCCTCCCCGGGTTTTTTTTCACAGTCGCAATCGACCCAATTCCAGCCATAACCTCCCTCATCCCCCGGGGCCGGGGCAGCCGATTCATGGTCGCCGGGGGGCTTCTCCCCGGAATCCGGCAGGGATTCTATCCCCGGTATGGACCCTATCTCAGACGGAAGTTCCCCCTCTTTTTTCCCCTCTCCTTTTTCTTGCAGCCCGGTAAGCGCTGGGATATCGTCTTCTGCAGTCGATTCACCCACAACCGGATGGCATTTTTCCCTCAGGTAGATCTTATATACATCCCTGCCCGAACGCTCCGGACTGATGGCCACATACTCACCTTCGACAATAAAATATTCACCGTCTCTCCTGACCGTGCCCTTGAAAGAATGCTGGAAAGACATTTGGTATCCTTCATATTCCCCTTCTCCGCTAAGCAGGCCGTCCTGATTAAAGATACGGAGGGACGCATGACTGGTTTTCAGCACCATGTTGCCATCGTGGGCGATCAATAATCGAAAACTCATACTTCCGAAGGATTCTATCTCTTCCACCCGTTCCGCCTTTACATTGTCATAAGCCTCCTCCATTTCGGGGCCCGTAACCGGTCGCTCCGCTTCAACCGCCACCGGCAACAATAGGAAGAAAGCGAAACAGATCGTCAATATCAAAGACAGCTTTTTTTTCATCCCAACGGCACCGCCTTCCCGGACTTTGCCGTGATGCCAATAATCCAGATCCGTCACTCTCCCGTTCCCGAGCGAACAGTCTTCCCCAACAACTCCTGCAATAGCTTCTTTGCTTCACCGGATCCGCTGCCGGCAAAGGTAAGTTTGATCTTTTCCCGAGCCGTCTGGATATGCATTTCATCTTTTTTTTGCTGATTATCATCGCTGACCATAATGCCGATTTTTAGCCCGCTCTGCCGTATTACCCGCACCGCGAGAATATCCCCCAGCTCAACGGCAAAATTTCCCGGCGTCCCGGCCAGTATGGCTTCCGGAGCCATCTGCCAATATTTTTTATAGATCCGTTCGCTGGATTTCAAGGCGTCGGCGGCACGCCTAAAGAACCCCTTGCCCTGGGCTTTTGATTCTTCATTAGCTTCCTTTACCGCCTGATTGAACATCTGCTGAGCTGCTTCAGCAAAGATAATCCTCCGCTCGGTGACCACCAAGTGATAGCTTTTAACAGATAATAGGCCGCTTTTGCGATGCATAGCCGGGATTATTCCGATTATATTTTCTCTCCCCGGATCTCCCATCGGCTGGGCGGGGGATGAATCAAAGCCCCCGTGAAGAAGCCCCTTCACCTCCCCGGCAGGAATCCAACCAGGCATCCCCTCACCCGAGGCTACAAAACCCCGCAGTTTATCCCAGCTATAGGGACCAAAATTTTGCCCTTCCCTTGAAAAATACCATTGGGTGGACATGGGGATTTCAGCTCCTTATTTTTATGTTTATAAAATAAATTAAAAATACCCCGGTTAAAATCAAAACAACCTGTGCCCCCCCAAACCCGGAAAACTCCTCCAGGCCGTTGATATGGGGGAGCACCGGGAGATACCGAACCATCACTGTAGATGTACCATCAGCTTTCAAAAATATGGGGCCACTGACTTTTTTGGTAAATCCGTTGATCTCCCTACCGTCCGGCAGGGTGAATGTGTAGCTGATGTTGTAAGTATACCTGTTCGGTACGCTTTCAGACCGTTCGCCGCCTTCTCGCCGGATATTGGTCATTACGGCGGCGGTGCTCTCTCCCCAAAAACCGAGTAACAACTGGGAAACACCCATGGAAATCAGGGCTACTCCCAGCAGCGTCAATAAAATACGGGGCAGCAATTTTTGTTTCATCCAATCTCCCTTCCATCCCTTTTCGGATGGTGGCCGGTCGGTACCGGCACCTGAAAAAGGAGCCCCTGGTGTTTTTACTCAGGAAACCGGTTTTCCCTCCACCCAGGCCGCGCCCTCCCACTTGAGCCAGGCGCCGTCATAACGCAGCTGCCACCAGGTCCCCGTGGCGTCTTGAAACTGCAGCCGGTTTACCTCCTGTTGAAACTCTTCCAGGGAGATTAACCCGGCCTGGGCCTCCATATTCAACTGCTCATACTTCTTCTCCAGAGCGGCAAAACGCTCGTCCCGGGCTGCCAGCTCGGGGCCCCCCGTATCCCTACCGGTTGCCGGTTTTTCCTGGAGGGCGGGTTCTTCACTGCTAACCAGTTCCGCCTCCCCGGTTCCTTTACCCAAGTCGGGTTCACCCTGCTTTTCCGGAGGATCGGAAGAGATCCGGGTCAAATTACCGGCCCGGTCATAGCCGTAATATCTTTCCTTCTCCCCGTCAACGGCAACTGAAGAAAGCCGGTTCAGGGGATCGTAGGTATAGGAGATCTTGAATCTGTTTTTTTCCATGACCTGTTTACACCTGCCTCTAGCATTTTTCCCCCATTTTGGCGGTGCCTCCCGATTTAGAAATGCGGCAACACACCGGTTCGATCTATTTATGTACGGGTGGCATTTTGGGGGGAAGGAAATAGCTCCCCGCGCCGCCGCCGGTACAGGGGTTGGGGGAGGTGCCACCGCCCGCGCTCGTATTGATCAGCAATGCGGGAACGTTCAAATAATCCGGCGTCACGTAATTTACCCCCGTATCAATCGCATTGGTAACTGTATCCCTGGCATTTGTTAACATACCGTTGTGGTGTCCAACCAGCTCGTTATATAGTTTTTCATATTCTTTATAAGCTTTTTCTCTCTCCCGGTAAGAACCGGTATTTTGAAGATATTTTTCGTAGGCCTCCCTCACCTCTTTCGCCTTCTGAGGCCTTTTCCTGGTTTCCTGTACAGTATTGTAAGCGGTGTAAGCAGTTTTCGCCGCGGCATAGGTCACCGTTACTATTCCCACCACCGCTCCCACCGCCTTCCAGGCCGCCCAGGCTTCTATGAGCAGGGTGCCCTCGGGATCGATATAGCAGCCGGGATTGTTGGCGGCATAAACATAGGAGTTGGTCCCCCCTTCAAAGCCCAGGGGATCCTTTTGCACAAAACGTCCCCAGCGAGCAGAGTAGAAGCGTTTCTTCATGAAGTAGAGCCCTTCCCCCTGATCGATCGCTCCCCAAGCACCGCCGAAAGTAAAGGGATTGCCCTCCGTTTTACCACTGGAGACTAAAGAGCCGAAGGGCGAGTAGGCGTAGTCGGCCGCCGGAGAACCGTCACTATCAGTCAAGGCCAAAGTGTTTCCGCCCTGATCGTAGTGGTAGAAGAGGGTTCCCCCGTCAACATCCACCAGGGCCACCGGCCGGCTGTGGCAGTAAAGGTAGAAACGGGCCGGTGGATCGCCGGGCCGGCTCTCAAACATGAGGTTGCCAAAAGGATCGCAGCCATACTCCAGAGAGTCCTCTCCCCTGTCCACCCGGACCAGGTGACCCAGCCCGTTATAGTGGAAATGCTTCCTTACCCCTCCCCGGTTCAGCTCCACCAGCCGATTCTCCCCATCGTAGGTCGCCTTCCATCCAGGGCCTTCCACCAGGTTCCCGGCGGCATCGTAGTGGAAAGAGCCGGGACCGGCCATCTGGTCGGCCGGGTTGCAGGAAAGGCTAAAATCCTGATCCGGAGGGGGGCTTAGCGGCTGACTACCCTCCTTTTCCAGGATGGAGCCGGAGGCATCGCGGCGGTAGGACCGCTCGATGAAAGGCTCCCCTCCAAAGGAGTGTTTCAGTCCGATCATCCGATCCGTTTGATCATACTCATAGCTGCTGGACGTATCATTGGAGCGTTCTTCTCCCACCAGGTTGCCGGCGGGATCATAGCTGTACTTCACCCAGCCGCCGGGCCAGTTTATCTCCGCCGGGCGCATCCGGCTGTCATAAAGGTATTTCACCACCGGGCCGCCAGGGTAGGTGATCGACTCGATCAGGCCGGCCTTGTTGCTGGTGGCGGAGAGAACCGAACCATCGGGGTAGGTGGTCGCTTTAAATCCCCCCGTCTCATCATAAGCGCAGGTAAGCTTACCGCTTTGATCCCATATTTCGGTCAATCGACCGCCGCTGTCGTAAAAATAGCGAACTGCCTCCTGACCGTCCTGGAGGACTTTTTTCAAAAGACCGTCGGCCTCATATTCATATTCCACCTTTTTTCCGCGGGCATCATTTTTTTCTATTACCCGCCCCAGGGCGTCCCGCTTGAGCACCGTGCTCGCCCCCAAGGGATCGGTAACCCCAATCTTGCGGTGACAGGGGTCATATTGGAAGGTGGTCGGCTGCCCGCCCTCCAGTTGATAGGAAAGCAGGTTGCCGGCGGGATCATAGCTGAAAAGCTGGTTCTGTCCCAGGGCGTTGGTAACCCGGTTAAGGCGACCGGCCCCGTCGTAGCGGTAGCGGGTCAGCTGCCGGCAGTTATTAAGCAAGGAGATCGGGTTATTGTTGCCGTCATAGACCAGCTCGCCGGCGGCCAGGGAGGCATTGATCTCTTTAATAATATTACCGTTGGCATCCCGCTCGTAACCCCGGCTGAAACCCCGTTCATCGGTCGCCAATAGACTGTAACAGCAGTCAAAGACCAGACTTTTCTCACTGCCGTCGGGATGGCGGTGCCGAATCTGCCGGCCATTGCCGTCGTGCTCAAGAGCAGCACTATGCCCCAAAGGGTCGGTGACCGCGGTAGGCAGGTAGCCTTGCTCGTCAAAGGTAAAGGCCGTAATTCCCCCCGCCGGGGTAGTCACTCGGATCAGGTTACCGAAGCGGTCGTAATCCAGGGCGGTGCCAAGGCCATCGAATCCGGTAAGCCTTACCGGCAGGCCCTGCCCATTGTAATCGATAGATATATTGCGCCCGGCGGG
>CAZPFS010000052.1:0-5219 GCA_964585925.1 uncultured Syntrophomonadaceae bacterium
TAAATTAAAGGCTTTAGTACAAGATTTTTTTACATCAATTAGGAGGTAAATATGTCGCATCCATTAGTTGACTTAGCTCATAAACAGTATTATTTCAAATCACATATAAATGAATCACTAATAACTGGAAGAACAAATGCCAACGATGAAAACTTTAAAGTTCGGGCAAATGATCTTGTAAGAAACATTGATGAATACCCACATGCCTTTGTGTTGGCATGTTTAATGGATACCGGAGTTGATGCGGATGTTGCATGGATAATTCCTTATCGGGTATTCGAGACCCTTGGAACATTTGATATTCATGAACTTTATAAAATTTCAACCGAGCAATACGCTGAAATGTTTAACGGAGATAAAAAATGGCATCGATATCCGGTTCGAAATGCTGGGTTTTTCTACGATGGAGTACATAAAATCGTTGACAACGAATTCATGAGTGGTGATGCATCTAAAATATGGAGCGGAAAGCCAAGTTCAAGGGATGTCATACTTAGATTCATGGATTTTAAAGGTTGTGGCTTTAAAGTGGCCAATATGGCACCGAATATTTTATATCGATACTATGGAGTAGGGTTTTCTGATTACAGTTTTATAGATATTGCACCAGATGCCCATACGATGCGAGTATTTCAAAGGCTAGGATTAACACCTTATGTAGCAGATCAGGAGATAGCCCGTATTTATACAATTTGTAAAGCGAGAGAGCTAAATCCAGAGTTCCCAGGAATAGTCGACGGCTTATGCTGGGAGGTCGGAAGATACTTCTGTAATCCGAGCAAACCGAAATGTAACAAGTGTCCGTTTAATGACTTTTGTGAACGAAGGATTATTAGCAAAACTGATGTATGGTGCTATACTGTCTAATACTTGACTACTTTTTTCTCCGCCACTGTCTCCTCCCGGAGTTGATCTGCCAGGGCGGAGGGGATGGCCACGGTTTCGGGATCGCCGTCAGAGACATAGCGCCTTCCCGGCTGATCGTCAAGCATCTCCAACCATTCGTACATTCCCACTCCCGCGGTAAGCATCTCACTGGCCCTGACCCGGGGCAGCATTGAAGGATTGAAACTATTGCTGAAAGGCGAGGGCGCCGGGTTGGCCCCTACCAGTAGAATTGCCTCATTGTAGTAGGAAGTGGTTTCCCAGGTGCCGGCGATAATATGCTCCATATCATCGGGATATTCCCCGTAAGGCAAGGCCAGACTGCGCACCTGGTAGCCGGGAAGATAGTCCCAGGTACGTTCTACATGTCTGGCTATCTGTTCTTTTGCCTCGTCTGGGGAAAGGTTGCGCAGGTTTTCATGGGTATAAGTATGGTTGCCGATTTCAAACCCTTTTTGAACCAGATAGTCGTATTTACTTTTGATGTGTTCATCCTGACGGAAGGGGTACTCATAGTACGTGAAGAAAGTGGCTGCCAGTCCGAAGTCCGGGTGTTGGCGATGAAAATCCTCCAGCATGGCTACCGCGCAATCCGGATCAATGGCGCTGTTCTCCAAATACCGGAACTGCCCCCCGCTGCCGTCGTCAAAGGTCAGTACCACCGGGGTTGTCCCGGCGGGAGTATCAATATTTCCATCAATAAAGTCATTCAAGGAAATCAGGCGGTAACCTTTTTGGTAAAGGGACTCCAGATCCTTGCGAAAATTTTCCGGGGTCCGGCACCATTCGGCCTCGGTCTCGCCGATCTCGTGATACATCAGGATCATGACCTGTCCCAGTTCGTTTACTCCCAAGCCTTCGTAATCGGGGGGTTCTATTTCATCAGGTCCATCATCCGGGGGATTTTCAGCGGGGGGATCGCCGCCCGCCGGTGGATTATCGCTATTTTCCCCTGGAGCGCATGAGCAGAAAAATACTGCTGCCAGCAGGATCAATATTCCCAGGCAAATAAAAGTACGCGGAAGGAAAAGCTTGGTGTGAATGTTCAAGAAATTACCCCCTATGTATTGCTGCGGTTTCGATACATTTCGACAATCGGTAAGCCTTTCCTTCAGGCTCCATTTTTTACCATAGTGCAAGTTAGGGTATGATCAAAACCAGGCTATGCCCCAAATAAATTATCAACAATGTCAATGGAACCGTCCCAACGGCCACCAACGGCCAGTTGACAGGGTGCGGGTGGCGGGGTAAAATATTTATGTTTGGATACCAAACTATTTGATTACCTTACTATATTGCTGCAGGGGGTTCTTGGACGTGGAGGTTATTGAAGAGTTGACTGACGAGCTGGTTAATTTTTTTAACTGGTTCTCTTCCTGGGAGAGTTCGGTGATTCGCGCCGGCGACCTTACCGTTTCGGAGGCCCATGCCATCGAGGTGCTGGGCCAATACGGGAAGATGAACATGAAAAATATGGCAGAGAAGCTGGGGGTGACCACCGGGACCACTACCGTCACCGTGAACCGACTGGTGGAGAAAGAATATGCGGTCAGGGAATTCATCAAGGAGGATCGGAGGATCATCCTGATCAGCCTTACTGCCAGGGGGGTCAGGGCTTTCCGGGAACATCACAGGTATCACCTGGATCTGACCGAACAGATGGTCTCCACTCTGACCGATGAAGAGGTCAGAAAACTTCTGGAGTTGCTCAGGAAGATCAATGCCGAAACCTTCTAGCCGAAGAATAAACTGGTTTTACCGAGAGGAGACTTAGATCATGATCGGAAGATTCAAAAACACCGGCACCTACGGCAAGCTGCTGCAGATGAAGCAATTTGCCATATTGGTCCTGGGGGCGATCCTGATCACAGTCGGCTATATCCTGGACCACGCTCAATACTCTTTCTTTTCAAATCTCTTTGCCTTGGCGGCGGCAATCCTGATGGGTGGGCCCATCGTGAAAGAGGCACTGCAGGGACTGCTGCAAAGGAGATTGAACGTGGATGAGCTGGTCAGCCTGGCCATGATTGCTTCCATTGCCATCGGCGAATACGGATCGGCGGCAGTAGTCTCTTTGATCATGAGCGCCGGCTCTCTGGGGGAGGAGTTTACAACCAAAAAAGCCCGCTCTGCCATCGGCCGGATAATGCGATTAAACCCCGAGCGGGCTACAGTTATCCGGGAAGGCGTGGAAACAGATATTCCGGTAAAGGAGATAGTGACCGGTGACCGGCTGATTGTGCGCACGGGAGATAAAATACCGGTGGATGGGAAGATCCTGCGGGGCAACGCCTCCGTAAACCAGTCCTCCCTGACCGGAGAATCCATGCCGGTGCAAAAAAACGCGGGAGATACGGGTTTTGCAGGAACCACCGTCTATTCCGGGATGTTGGAACTGGAGGCCCAGAGCCTTGGTGAAGAAACTGTTCTGGGCAAGTTGATCACACTGGTCCGGGAGGCTGAAAACCAGAAGGCGCCCATCTTGAGGACGGCCGATCGATATGCCGGTTGGTTCACCCCGCTGATTTTACTGATCAGCCTGGCGGTGCTTTTCTTTACCCGCGACTTGCACCGCTCCATTACCATTCTCATTGTGGGCTGTCCCTGCGCATTTATTCTGGCCTCGCCGACGGCGATTGTCTCCGCCCTGGGCAGCGCCTCCAGAAACGGTGTTCTGGTAAAAGGCGGCGCCGTTCTGGAGGGGATCTCCGGAATAAACGCAGTGGTCTTCGATAAAACCGGAACGCTGACCATGGGCCGGCCCCGCGTGGTGGGGGTGAAGGCCATCGGAGGGAGGAGCGCCGATTCGGTTCTGGCGGCAGCCGCCTCTGCCGAAAAATTCTTCAGGCACCCCCTGGCCCAGGCCATCATCGAGGAGGCAAAGCAGCGGAACCTTAAAATTCAAGATCTTGAAACCTGCCGCAATATACCGGGCTTGGGGGTGGAGGCGATTTCGGGGGCCGGGAAAATATTTGTGGGGGCCTTGTCGGCGGAAGAGATCCACCTGTTTCCTGAAGCAAAGAAAAATGGCAATGGGGGAAAATTCCTGGCAGTAAAAGAAGATGATCGTCTGATCGGTTTTATCCTGATCAGGGATCAGATTCGCCCCGAGGCCCGCCAGCTGGCCGAGACGCTGGCCGGGGCGGGGGCCAAAAAAATTGAGATGTTGACGGGAGACAGCTCTTCTGCGGCAGGCTTTATCGCCCAAGAGGCGGGGATCAAAAAATATTACTCGGGCCTGCTTCCTCAGGAAAAATTGGATCATATCAAGGCACTGCAGGAAAGTGGCTACAAGGTGGCCATGGTGGGCGACGGCATCAACGACGCCCCCTCCTTGACCTCAGCGGATGTGGGCATAGCCATGGGCGGCATGGGCACGGATATTGCCATGGAGGCGGCGGATGTAACCCTGATGGGCGATAATCTCTCCCGGATCCCCTACCTGCTGAAGCTGGGGCGATCTACCATCAAGACGATCAATTTAAATATTGTTTTTGCGATTTTCTTCAATCTGGCGGCCCTGGTCATCTCCGGTTACGGTATTCTTAACCCCGTCCAGGGGGCGATCATGCATAATATCGGGTCGATCCTGGTAGTGGCAAATTCAGCCCGCCTGCTGGGCACGAAAGAGGATTATCCTACCGGCGGCCTAGCCGGCTCATGCAACAGATCCGCCGCCAGTTGCCAGTCCTGCCGGAAATATTTGTAGAGCACGGGTCTTCTGCGCACCGCCAGGGGGTGGTAGGCGGTGATTACCCGGTAACCCTTGACCTGGTGCACCCGGCCCCGCAACGTCTTGACCGCCGCCTCCGGATCCTCAAAAAAGGAGCGGCAGACCACATTGCCCAGGCAGATCACCAGCCGGGGTTCGGCCGCCTCCAGCTGCTTCCAGAGGTACCTGATGCAGATTCCCCGGGCAACTTCTTTGTCATAGGCCTTCCGGGGCCGGCATTTAAGTATATAGCTGATGTACAGAGAGTCAGGCCCCAGCCCCGTCTCATAGGCCGCTCTCTGCAAAGTTTCCCGGGTGCTGCAGAGGTAGGGGACCCCTTCCTTGTCCTCCCGGGCCCCCGGATTATCGAGGACCACAAAGAGGGGGGCGGCCGGGTTGCCCTCCCCCCAGATCACCCGGCTGCCGTGGCTGGCCAGCCCGCATTGCGCGCAGTTTATATTGCCTGCCGGGGCCGGATCCTCCGGCAAAATTGTGGGGAGGTGTTTGCTCAATGCGGTACTTTCCTTTAGAAGCGATTATTTGCTTATAAATTTCCCTAATTCTAAATAGGGTTTGCTGAACAAACCCATATTTTACGCAGTAGCCGGTATTAACCGGCAAG
>CAZPFS010000053.1:0-5202 GCA_964585925.1 uncultured Syntrophomonadaceae bacterium
CACCAGGTGATAAAGCCTTACAGGCTATGTGTTTGTCAAAGAACGCAAATGGCTCGAAGATGTTTAAATAAAAATCGAGCCCGGATCCGGACGTACAATTGGCCCGGGTCCGGGCCGAGGAGCTGTTATTTTAATTCTACCGGGGCTCCGGCTTCTTCGAGTTTGGCTTTGATTGCTTCCGCCTCTTCTTTGCCAACCTTTTCCTTAACCGGCTTGGGTGCGTTGTCCACCAGATCCTTGGCTTCTTTCAGCCCCAGTCCGGTGAGCTCTCTGACTACCTTTATGACTTGAATTTTCTTTTCACCGGCGCCGGTCAGGATGACGTCAAATTCATCTTTTTCTTCTTCCACCGCAGCTTCTGCTGTCGCTGACGGGGCCGCCACTGCCGCTACCGGAGCTGCCGCGCTGACTCCGAATTCCTCTTCCAGCGCCTTTACCGTTTCTGCCAGCTCCAGCACGGTCATCCCCTTAACCAATTCCATGATCTGTTCCACTTTAGACATTTATTTGCCTCCTTATCAACATATAAGATAATTTACGCACTTTCTTTTTTCTGGCGTACCGCCTCCAGGGCGTAGACCAGTTTTGAAATATTGCCCTGCAGTACCGAAGCGAAACCATAGATCGGAGCTTGAAGCCCTCCGCAAAGCCGGGCATAGAGAATTTCCCGGGAAGGTAACTGCCCCAGCTCTTTTATCTTGTTTGGTTCCAGCACCTGTCCCTCCAGCAAACCTCCCTTGATGGCAAAAGTTTTGTATTCACCGGAAAATCTAAGGAGCATCCGGGCGGCGGCTACCGGATCGTCACTGGTAAAGGCCAGGGCCGTGGGCCCGGTCAAATATTTTTCCAGACTTTCCAGGCCGGCCCGGCGACAGGCGAGACGGGTGAGGGTGTTTTTGGTAACCTGGTAACGGCACCGTTCGGCTCTCAGGGTTCTTCGAAGCGTGTTGATCCCGGCCACATCGAGCCCCCGGTAATCGGTAACAATAATCAGGTTGGCCTGACGAAGATCATTGGCAATATCTTCTATCCAGCGTTCTTTTTCTTTTCGGGTAATCAATGAATCCACCTCCTTGGAAAACAAAATAACTCCCGCAGATGCAGAAGTCTCTCTTAACAGCAGTCTTCTCCTCAAGCAGGCGGCGGGAGGCCATTAAAACAATTTGTTACCTGCTGTCTACGGATAGCCTATAAATATATTGGTGTTTCGCTACTTTCTATTTTCTATCGGCGGAAGCAGCCTGTTGAGAGCTGATTTTCACCCCCGGTCCCATGGTTGAACTCAAAGTGACGCTCTTCAAATATTGCCCTTTGGACGCAGGCGGCTTAGCCCTGACCAGAGCCTCTATCATGGTATAAAAATTAGCTGACAGTTTTTCCCCGTCAAAAGAAACCTTGCCGATAGGAACATGGATATTACCCACTTTGTCGGTTCTAAATTCTACTTTTCCGGCCTTTATATCGGCAACGGCTTTGGCCACTTCAAAAGTTACAGTACCGCTTTTGGGATTGGGCATAAGCCCCCGGGGACCCAGTAATTTCCCCAGCTTTCCCACTATCCCCATCATGTCGGGAGTAGCAACTGCTACGTCAAAATCCAGCCAGCCTGACTGTATTTTTGCTGCCAACTCTTCTCCCCCCACCACATCGGCTCCCGCAGTCTCCGCCTCTGTGATCTTTTCCCCCTTGGCAAAAACAATAATCCGCACTGTTTTGCCGGTACCGTGGGGTAAGACCACCGCCCCCCGCACCTGTTGATCGGCATGTTTGGGATTCACCCCCAGGCGAACCGAAAGTTCCACCGTTTCATCAAAAGAGGCGGAGGCCATATTCTTTACAAGCTCCAGGGCTTCTTCGGGCCTGTAGCGGGTATCCCGATCAAATTGTTTTCTTGCTTCCAGGTACTTTTTCCCATGTTTCCCCATTTACATTACCTCCTGTGGTGCTGCGGGCCACCGGGCCCTCCCACGTTTTGTAATTCGAACCCTAGCCTTCCACGGTGATGCCCATGCTGCGGGCGGTGCCCTCGATAATGCGAGCAGCCGCATCCAGATCGTTGGCGTTTAGATCTTCCATTTTTTGACTGGCTATCTCCCGAATTTTTTGGGGGGAGATCTTGGCAACCTTGACCCGGTTGGGTTCCCCGGAGGCCTTTTCCAATCCCAGGGTTTTCTTCAATAACACGGCTGCCGGGGGGGTTTTGGTTATAAAAGTAAACGAACGATCGGCGTAAATGGTTATCTCTACCGGGATGATCAGTCCCGAATCGGCAGCGGTGCGTTCATTGAATTCTTTGCAAAAGGCCATAATATTAACCGCATGCTGCCCCAAAGCCGGGCCTACCGGTGGAGCAGGGGTAGCTTTCCCCGCCGGAATTTGCAATTTTGCCAGACCGATTATTTTTTTCTTGGCCATTTATGTCTGTACCTCCTGATTCACCTAAAGTCTTTCCACCTGATGAAATTCCAGCTCTACTGGAACTTCCCGCCCGAACATGGATACCATTACTTTCAGCTTGCCCTTTTCCACATTTATTTCTTCCACCGTTCCTTCGAAATTCTTGAAGGGACCATCCACAACTCTGATCAACTGATTAATTTCCAGGTCAATGCGCGGTTTCCCCTCAGCCAGCCCCATCTGTTTCAAGATGCTGCTGATCTCGTCTTCAGTCAGGGGAATCGGGCGGGTGCCGCTGCCTACAAATCCGGTTACCCCCGGGGTATTCCGAACCACGTACCAGGAATCATCCTCCACGATCATTTCCACCAGCACATAGCCGGGATAGATTCTTTTCATGACCGTTTTGCGCTGGCCGCCCTTGCTGATAATTTCTTTTTCCATGGGGACCAGAATCTGGAATATCTTGTCCTGCATCCCCATAGACTCTACCCGTTTCTGCAAGTTGGCCATAACCCGGTTTTCATAACCGGCATAGGTATGAACCACGTACCATTTCTGCCCGGGTAAAGTTTCGGTTACATCCTCATTGTTATCATTGATATCATTAATATCGTTCATATCAGCCGAGGAAATAATGTCCCTGGTCACGCTCCTTCTACGACCGGATTATTAACTGCAGCATGGAAAGAAACAGGTTGTCCAGGCCCCAAAAAAACAGCCCGATCACCACTACTGTAATCAACACTATACCGGTGAACATTGCTGTCTCTTTTCGGCTGGGCCAGTTTATTTTTTTCAATTCCACCCGCACATCATAAAAAAATTTGGCCAACCGTTTAAAAAAATTTTTCATGCTCCAACTAACCTTTCTATTGTATGTGGGGCTCGTTATCATTGATCGGCAACCTTGTGCCCCTTTGACGCCGCTTATTTGGTTTCTTTATGAACCGTATGCGTTTTGCACCGGGGGCAATATTTTTTCAGCTCCAGCCGATCGGCATTATTTTTTTTGTTTTTCTCACTGGTATAGTTGCGCTCTTCGCATTTTGTACAGGCCAAATGAACTGTTACCCGCATAATCGTTCCCCTTCAATTTCAAAGTAAATAATTTATTATTGGACCCCATACAGCTAAATTTACCACATACCCGATTCCAGTGTCAATAAATGGTCTCAAGATCAATATAAAATAGGGCGGGATTTCCCGCCCCAGGGATAAATTGCCCCGAAACTATACTATTCCGGTTACTACGCCTGCTCCCACGGTGCGTCCGCCCTCGCGGATGGCAAACCGCAGGCCCTCCTCGATGGCGATAGGAGTGATCAGCTCAATCTCCATATTTATATCATCACCGGGCATAACCATTTCTACCCCCTCGGGCAGTTCGGCCGTGCCGGTAACGTCGGTAGTCCGGAAATAAAACTGGGGACGGTACCCCTGGAAAAAAGGAGTATGCCGGCCGCCTTCCTCCTTCTTCAAAACATAAACCTGGGCCTTGAATTTGGTATGGGGGTTGATCGAACCGGGCCTGGCCAAAACCTGGCCCCGCTCCACCGAATCCCGGTCAATACCTCTTAAAAGAACCCCAATATTATCTCCCGCTTCGGCCTGATCCATGATCTTGCGAAACATCTCCACCCCGGTGGCCACCGTCTTGCGAGAACGATCCTGAAAACCAACAATCTCTACCTCGTCACCAGTCTTGACAGTCCCCCGCTCCACCCGGCCGGTAACCACCGTCCCCCGACCGGTAATGGTAAACACATCCTCAATGGGCATCAAAAACGGCTTGTCTTTTTCCCGCTCGGGAGTAGGAATGTAGCTGTCCACCGCATCCATCAACTCCCAAACCTTGGAACAAAACGGACAGTCACGGCTGCCACAGGCACATTCAAGAGCCTTGAGCGCCGAACCAACCACCACCGGCGTGTCATCACCGGGAAATTCATACTCGGTAAGAAGATCCCGGATCTCCATCTCCACCAACTCCAAAAGCTCGGCATCGTCAACCATGTCAGCCTTGTTCATGAAAACAACTATATACGGAACCCCCACCTGGCGAGCCAGCACAATGTGCTCACGAGTCTGGGGCATGGGACCGTCAGCCGCAGAAACAACCAGAATAGCACCATCCATCTGCGCCGCACCGGTAATCATGTTCTTCACATAGTCAGCGTGACCAGGACAGTCCACATGAGCATAGTGACGGTTCTCCGTCTCATATTCCACATGAGAGGTAGAAATGGTTACCCCGCGCTCACGCTCCTCGGGAGCCTTGTCTATCTCGTCAAAACTCATCTTGCTCGCCAGCCCCGCCGCCGCCAAACACTGCGTAATCGCCGCCGTCAACGTGGTCTTGCCATGATCCACGTGACCAATAGTCCCCACATTAACATGAGGCTTCGTCCGCTCAAATTTCTTCTTGGCCATTAATAAATAAACCTCCTGACAAAAAATAAAAATTTACTAATATGACAAAATTGCTCCTGTTTTATCATTATTATGTTACAAAAATTAAATATTAATCAAAAAAATGGTGGCGGCGCAGGGACTCGAACCCCGGACACTGCGGGTATGAACCGCATGCTCTTGCCAGCTGAGCTACGCCGCCATGGAGCTCACGACCGGATTCGAACCGGTGGCCTTATCCTTACCAAGGATACGCTCTGCCGCCTGAGCTACGTGAGCAAATGTCTCAAAAATAAATTTCCAATGTATTAAGGAAACCGCAACTGCGATTTCCTTGTAAGTGGTTGCGGGGGCAGGGTTCGAACCTGCGACCTCCGGGTTATGAGCCCGACG
>CAZPFS010000054.1:0-5191 GCA_964585925.1 uncultured Syntrophomonadaceae bacterium
GCGCCGTGCGGGGGCCCAGCGGCTCGGGCAAATCGACCCTGCTCCATATTCTGGGGGGCCTGGAGTACCCCACCTCGGGAAAAGTCTACTACCGGGGGGAGGATCTCTTTGCCTACAACGATAACCAGCTCTCCATTTTACGTCGGCGCCGCTTCGGCTTCGTCTTCCAGGCCTACAACCTGGTGCAGGAACTGACCGCCCACGAGAATATTTTGCTGCCGGTGCTCCTGGACAAAAAAAAGCCCGACGAAAAACATATCGCCATGCTGATCGAGATCCTGGGCCTGGGCGACCGGCTCGATCACCTGCCGGTGGCCCTCTCCGGCGGCCAGCAGCAGCGGGTGGCCATCGCCCGGGCCCTGGCCAACAAACCAGCCGTTCTCCTGGCCGACGAGCCCACCGGCAACCTGGACGGGAAGTCGGGCCAGGAAGTGCTGGCTCTCCTGAAATATGCCAGCCGGGAGCTGGGGGTAACCCTGGTGCTGTTGACCCACGATCTGAACATCGCCGAGCAGGCGGAGCGGATCATCACCCTGGAGGACGGGGCGATTGTCCACGACAGCGCGGCGAGGGATGACGGCGATGGAGCCTAAACTGAGCATCAGCACCGTCGCCCTGGGCAATCTCCGCCGTCGGCGGGGGCGCTACCTGCTGCTGATCACCGGCATCGTGCTGGCGATCTACTTTGTAGCTACCGCCCTGCTTTTCGGAGCCACCATGTTCACCTCGCTTAAGGAGCGGCATTACCACCATAACGGCAGGCAGGATGCAATCATCTTCAACTGCCGGGAGGCGCCGCTAAGCGAGCTCCTCTCAAAAGGAATTTTCTCCGAGTACGGGACAGCCGAAACCTTGGGCTACGTCCTGCCCGATGGTCAAAGTATGCAAAACGGCTTCTCCATCGCCCGTTTTGATGAAAGCGCCCTCAAACTGGCCGGCAAAGATCTGCTCAGCGGCCGACTTCCTGAAAAAAGCGGTGAAATCGCCTTGGAGCAAAGCACCCTGGCCCGGCTGCGCTTAGATGCCCAGGTGGGTGACCAGGTCACCTTGACCCTGCTCATCCCCGACGGCACCGATTTCCTGGAGGGGCTGGTCCAAAAAAATTATACCCTGGTGGGCATTCTCAGCGATAAGCTGATCTATCTGCATAATCGCCTCGGCCTGGAACGGCCCGCCTACCGCGATCCCCCCGCCGGCTTGCTGGCAGAAAGCGAGCCGATCGAAGCCGGCGGCCGGCCGGTGGTGAGCTGCTACGGGACCCTCAGCGGAAAGGCCAAGGATTCCTACGAACAGCTCGAAATGTTTTGTAACGAAAATGAACTGCTCAATGATTGGGGCATGGCCGATCTTGCCCCGACCCGCTATCAGTTTCCAGGGGATAACTTCGGCAACGACAGCTCCGACGATATTATGATCACCTCTATTCTCCTGATCGTGATCACCTTGGTCCTGGTGAGCGCGGCCTGCTTAGGGATCATCAACGCCTTTGCCGCCGACCTGGAATCGAGGCGCCGGCAGATCGGCCTCTTCCGCGCCGTGGGGGCCACCAGGAAGCAGATCAAGCAAGTCTTCGGCCGGGAGGCGCTCCTGCTCTCCATCCTTTCCATCCCCCCCGCCCTGGCTCTGGCCTGCCTCACGGTCTGGGGAATCAGCAAGGTTCTGGGCAGCGGCTACACCTTTCGCCCCAGCGCCCTGATCATCTTCGGCTTAGCCGCCGCCGGCCTGCTCTGCGTTCAGTTGGCCGCCTCCCTCCCCCTGGGCAGGGCCTCCCGGATACCGCCCCTGCAGGCCATCCGCAATGTGGATCTTTTCCGCAGGGCCCGGCGGAGCCGCCTGCAAAGCCAGGCTGCCTTTGATGTCCCCCGGCTGATCGCCCTTCGCCAGCGCCTCCTTTACCCGCACCGGCAGACCGGCATTACGGTGATTCTGGCTCTAAGTATCGTCCTCGTTTCGCTGGCGGTGTTCGCCCTCACCCCGGTCCTAAAGGAAATCGATTACGATTACGGATGCGATTTTGTCTTAAGAACACAGGGATCCTGGCACGATTGGCTGATGGAGTACAACCTGAACCTGCCGGGGATCACCGAGCAGGACAAGGCGGAGGCGACCGCTCTGTCCGGCGTAAAAGAAGTTGCCGGGGAGAAGAATCTTCAGGTCAAGATCCTGCCTGAGAAGATTACGCCTTACATTATTGACAGCGGCTACGACCGCTTTGATTATCTCTCTCCGGAACAACAGGGTGAATATTTAAATATTTATGATGACCCGTCCCGAAATGAGCGCCTTTCGATTCAATACCGCAACTACCAGGAATTTAAGGCCAAGTACGGCTACAACAGCGATTTTTTATCCGTGGACTGCTGCGGCGCCGACGAAATCCTGGTCAAAAAGCTTACCCCCTTCGTCGTTTCCGGCCAAATCAACCTGGATAAACTTAACGCCGGCGAAGAGATCCTGATCATCGCTCCGGAAGTATATGGTTTTATTTATGAAGAGCATGATGGCTCCGCCAGTTGGAGCTATCGCTACAAACTGGACCCCCACACTACCTACAGCTCCATTGGCCGAAATGATATGTTTGCAGCCGGCGATCGGCTTGCCTTAAGCCTGCTTTATAACAACAGCCCGGGAGGCCGCCCCGACGGGCCGCAGGAATACCACGCCGACGACAGCCGCAAACTGCCCGATGATGTGATCCGCATCGACAAAACAGTGAATATCGGGGCAATTTTAACACCGGAGGCCGGCGACAAATACCTGGCCAGCAGCTTTTCCAGCTATTTCTATCCCCAAGTAGGCAATATCGTCACCACTACCGCCGGACTGCAGGCACTGGGCTTCGATCTGCCCTACAGCGCGCTGGCGGTTACCCTGAGCGAAAGCCCCGACCAGGCCCTGGAGGAATATCTGGAGGCGAATTTGGCGCTGATCGCCGCCCGCACCACCGGCACAAATTTAACCTCCTATCTGGCTCTGACCCGGGAGAACCGGCGAAACTTCTTCGGTCTGCTCATCGCCACCGCCGCCATTTTGATCCTTTTTTTCGCCATCTGCACCAGCATGATCAACAACGCCTTATCGGCCCGCATCCGGGCCGGCCGCCGCGAGATCGGCACCCTGCGGGCGGTGGGCGCCTCCAGCCGGGAGATCGAGCTTTCCTACCGCCGGCAGCTGCTTTCCATGTTTGCCTGGGGGACCATCGGCGGTCTGGTAGCGGAACTGGCCTTCTGCGGGTGGCTGCTCAAAACCCAGGAAGGTTTTGCCGATTTCGTGCCGATCTGGCAACCCCTTTTATTCGTGGCCCTCATTTTCGGGATCGGTTACCTGAACCTGCGCTCAAAAACAGGGACTATTTTCAGGGAGAGCATTGTGGAAAATATCCGTGAACTGTAAGGGGAAGGGGGGGATAAGCGATGAATCGTAAATTTTCCATCAGCACCATCGCCCTGGGCAACCTGCGCCGGCGGCGCCGGCAATATATCTTGTTGGCCGTGGGCATCGTGCTGGCAATCTACTTTGTGGCGGCGGCGCTGCTCTTCGCCGACACCATGTTCAGCTCGCTCAAAGAGCAACACTGCAACCGCCTGGGGAGCCAGGATGCGGTGATCTTCCACTGCCGGGATCTGCCCCTGGAGGAACTGATCAGCGCCGGCCTTTTTACCAGGTACGGCAAAGCGGAGATACTGGGCTACGTCCTTCCCGACGGCCAAAGCCGGGAGAACGGCTTCTCCGTGGCCCGCTTCGATGAGACGGCCCGGGAGCTTGTCTGCCGTGAGCCCCTGGAAGGCCGGCTTCCCGAGAAAGCCGGCGAGATCGCCCTGGAGCGAAGCATTCTGGCCCGGCTGCGCACCAAGATCCAGGTTGGCGAGCAGATCACTTTGACCCTGGCCATCCCCGACGGGACCTCCTTCCTGGAAAAACCGGTGAAAAAAAGCTATACCCTGGTGGGCCTCCTGGCCGATAAATATATTTACCTCAACCGCTGGGGGAACACCTCCCCCGCCTACCGCGACTACCCGGCAGGGGTGCTGGCGGCTGACGAGATGATCGGGCCCGGCGGCAAAGAGGTGGTGAACTGTTACGGGATCTACGGAGCCGGCGGGGGAAACCTCTTCGCGCATCTGGACGAGTTCCTGCAGGAGTACGGGATCATCGGCGAATACGGCCGGCCCGCTCTGGATCAGACCCGCTACCAGCTCTTCGGCGGCAATTACTACGGCGGCGACTACAGCGCCGGCAGTCAATCGATCGCGGCCACCTCCATCTTTTTCATGATCATCTTTTTTGTCCTGGTGGGAGCGGCCTGCCTGGGAATCATCAACTCCTTTGCCGGCAATCTGGAATCTAGGCGGCGCCAGATCGGCCTCTTTAGGGCCGTGGGGGCTACCCAAAAACAGATCCGCCGGATCTTCGGCCGGGAGGCTCTCCTGCTCGCCCTGATCTCCATCCCCCCGGGGCTGGCTCTGGCCGCGCTCACCGTCTGGGGAATCGCCCGGGTGCTGGGAGATAGCTACCTCTTTCAGCCGAATCTCTTGGCCCTGATAGCAATAGCCTTCGCCGGAATGCTCTGCGTGCTCCTGGCCGCCTCCCTCCCGCTGCGCAAAGCCTCCCGCATACCACCCCTGCAGACCATCCGCAACGCGGCTCTGACCCGCAAGATGAAGCACAGCCGGCTGCCGAGCAGAGCCTTCTTTGATCTGCCCCGACTGATCGCCGGGCGCCAGCGCACCCTCTACAAAAGCCGGCAGGCCGGGATCACCACCATGCTCGCCGTAAGCATCGTCCTTCTCTCCCTGGTCTCGCTGGCGGCGGCGCCGCTGCTGAGCGAGGCCGTTCACGATTACGGCTATGACTATACCCTCAGAAAAGAAAGGGTGACCATGAACTGGATGGTGGAAGATAACCCCCACCGGCCGGGGATCAGCGAACAGGACCGGGCGGAGGCGGCCGCCCTGCCCGGCGTAAAAATGGTCAGCGGTGAAAAGATCCTGCGGGTGAAGCTGCTGGTAGACCGGGTCACCTCCTACATTCTGAACAGCGGGTTCTGGCGCTTTGATTACCTCACTCCTGAGCCGAATTATCTTTCTGCCGAGGAAAATCCCGATTTAGATCCATGGCATTTGAAAGAGTACAAAAACTATCTGGCCAGCAAAACCAAATACGGCTACGCCGAGGATTACCTGACCGTGGA
>CAZPFS010000055.1:0-3008 GCA_964585925.1 uncultured Syntrophomonadaceae bacterium
AAGCCAGACCAATGTCTCCACATTGTTGGCCAGGATATAGTTGGTAATTTTATCCCCCTCGTGGAGAACCGGGCAAGTTTCAATCCAATCCGGTGATCCTGCGGGGAGATTCTTTTGATAAAAGGATTCCCCCTCGATACCCTGGGGGAACCGCTGCACCACCAGGGGACGGTTTTGGAGGTGGGGCAGCAGAAAAGGTGATATCTCAATATAGTAACGGATCAGATCCTGCTTGGTATGGCCCTGATCGGGCCAGAGCAGTTTGGCCAGGTTGGTCAAATTTACCTCCTTGTTGTTGACCGACAGCACGGGCACCAAGGTGACACCTCCGATCTGCATTTTCCCCATGGGCCATTTTGCTGTCCTGACCCCCGCCTTAAAATCCACAACCCATTCCCCCGGCCTGGGGGCGGGGGCTATCCCCGCCCCCAGGTTCCTACAGATGTGCCTCCACCGCCGGGTGATCGGTAAATCCTATTATCACCGGCGCTCTGAGCTGCAGATTGTCGGTCCACTCTGCATATTCCACCAGCACGGTCAGTTCCGGCTTCAGCCAGATCAGATCCTTGCCCCGGGGGGGATTGGTAAAATAAGGCTTCCCCCGGGCTTGCTTAGCGGCCAATCCCCTCAGCTCCAACCGGTCCTGCCGGGAAAGACCCGAACCGGCTTTACCGATATAGGTTAAATCCCGGTCCCGGTAAGCTCCGAGGAGCAGGGCGGAAGGAGCCCCCTTGGAGAAAGAGATCCCGCCTACCAAACAGAGTTGACGCCGGCGATATTTGATCTTCAGCCAGCCGGCAGACTTTTTAGGCCCCCAGGTATACCTGCCCGCTTTTTCCTTGGCCACTATCCCCTCCCACTGGCGCTCGACCATCAGATCAAATAAGGCCCGGCCTGAATCAAAATTATCGTTAACATAGATAGTCCCGACTTCAGGCAAAAGGGCGCCGAGCAACTCCTGCCGACGGCTAAGGGAACTGGCGGTCAGATCTTCACCATCCAGGAAAAGGAGATCGAACACACAATAGGTCACCGGATGAGCCTTGCGTAAATAAGCCAATGCCTGTTGCCGACGGCATTGGTCCCGCTGCATGACCCGGGGAAAGCTGGGCTTATCCCCTGCCAAGACGATGATCTCACCGTCAAAAATCGCCTCCCGCCCCCTCAGATGTTCCCCAATTACCTGAAGCTCGGGATACTGAAATGTTCGCTCGCCTCCCCGGCGGTTTTGCAGGCGTACCCCCCTGCCCTCGTTAAAGGCCAGCATACGCACCCCGTCCCATTTAATTTGAAAGCAATAGCCGGGACCATCAAAGGGTGCGGCCCGGGGCATGGGCTCCATCGGTCTGAGCCTGCCGAACCAGCGGTTAACCGGAGCAGAAAGGCTAGGCGGTACCAACTTTTTTAGGTCTCTTGGCCTTTTCAGCATCGCTGCCGCCGGTTACCGTCAAGCTGGCTTTTAGGGCCTCGACCAGATCCACCACCTCCGCCTTGGAGGCGGCCGGGGTTTCCACTATCTCCTGGCCGGCAATTTTAGCCTCGATAATCGCCAATAGAGCTTTGCGATACCGGTTATCATACTTGGCCGGTTCAAAGGGTGCGGTCAGGTGGGTAATTAGCTCCCGGGCCATTTTGATCTCCTGATCGCTGAGCTCGGCTTCCCGACTCCAAGGCGGCATCTCCTCCAAACCCCTGATCTCGTCGGGATAGAACATGGTCTCCAGGGCCAAAGTCTCACCGTAACAGCGAATTACCGCCAAAGCCTGCCGGGAACGCAGCACTACCTGGGCGATGGCTACCATCCCCGCCTCTTCCATAGCCCGGTGCAGTAGAAGAAAAGCCTTCTCTCCCGCCTCCCCGGGCCCCAGGTAGTAAGAACGGTCGTAATAGATCGGATCCAATTCATCTTGACGAATAAAATCGAGGATGGTGATACTGCGGGTTGTGTCGGTGGGGATTCGCTCCAGTTCGCTATCGGAAATTACTACAAACCGGCCCCGCTCATATTCATAACCCTTGACAATCTCTTCGGGAGGCACCTTCCGCCCGCAATGAGGACAGACCTTATGATACTCCAACGGTGTCAGGCAAGGCTCGTGCAGATACCTGAATTTAACATCCTTCTGTTCGGTCGCCGCAAACAGGCGCACCGGAATATTTACCAACCCGAAACTGATGGCCCCTTTCCACATCGGCCTCATTTGATCACCCCTATTAGCAGGTGATCTTATTATCCCTTAAGGGGATATGGACTATCCGGCTCCCGGACGTTAAAACCCCTTTGGCATGACAGGCCAAAGGGGCAGGTCGTTCTTGCTATTTGGTTTCTTCAAGCAAGGGGTTATTCAGGCTATCCCCCTCAGCGCCTTGCTGGCCGAGGTGGCGGCAATGGCGCCATCGGCAGCAGCAGTAACCACCTGGCGCAGTTTCTTCCGGCGGACATCACCGGCAGCATAAACCCGGGATAAAGAGGTCTCCATCTGCTCGTCGGTTATGATATAACCCCGATCGTCAAGGGCTACCTCCCCCTTCAGAAATTCGGTATTGGCCTGCCGTCCCGAATAGATAAAAACCCCCTCTACCGCCAATGCCCGGGCGGTCCCCTCCTGAACAACTTCCAGGGAATCGAGTTGCCGGCCGCCCTCGATCCGGCCGACAGTGGTATTCCAGAGGATCTCCACATTGGGGAGTGAGAGCAATTTCTCCTGAAGGGCGCCTGCCCCGCGGAAAGAGTCCCGGCGATTGATTACAAATACCTTGCCTACTACCCCGGCCAGGGCTATCGCCTCCCTGAGGGCAGCATCGGTCTCGGCCACCACCGCCACCGGCTTGCCCCGGAAAAAATGGGCGTCACAAGCCGCACAGTAGGACACCCCCTTGCCCTTGAGTTCCTGTTCGCCCTCTATATTCAACGTTTTCGGGATGGTTCCCGTAGCGATGACCACCGTTTTACCCACGTAATCCCTGCCGCCGACAAAAGCCCTCTTCTCCTCCCCCGATAACGAGGA
>CAZPFS010000055.1:3018-5152 GCA_964585925.1 uncultured Syntrophomonadaceae bacterium
CGATGTTTGCTCAATCATTTCCATGACCAGCTCCACCTCAAACCGGCGCAGCTGTTCCTCCAGGCGCTGTCCAAACTCAAAACCCGACAGACCGGCGGGAAAGCCGGGATAATTATCCAATAGTTCCGTGGAGACTATCTCCCCGCCCACCATCATCTTCTCCAACAACAGGACGCTGTGCCCGGCCCGGGCACCATAGATTGCGGCGGTAGCCCCGGCGGGACCGCCTCCCAACACGATGAGATCATAAATTTTCTGGGTCATAGTCTGAAATCCCCTCCAATGATAAGGCCTTTATTGATTTTCCCTGATTATATTTAAACTAATATCCAGTGCCGGGGCGGAATGGGTCAGCGCCCCGCAGGAGATCAGATCCACTCCAGTTGCAGCCACCGCCTTGAGGTCATCAAACCCGATCTTCCCCGAGGCTTCAAGGAGCACCCGGCCTCTGGCTGCGGCTACCGCCTCGGTCATGGTCTCCAGATCCATATTATCGAGCATAACAATCTCTGCCCCCGCCTCTATGGCTTCCTTGAGCCCGGCCAGATCCCCTACCTCCACCTCGATCTTGCCGGTAAAGGGGGCCTGGTTGCGCACCGCCTCCACCGCCCTTCCAATACCCCCTGCCGCTTCGATGTGATTGTCCTTGATCAATATCCCCCGGTCCAGACCCAGGCGATGGTTATAACCGCCTCCCATACGAACTGCATACTTCTGCAAGGCCCGCAAACCGGGAGCGGTTTTCCTGGTATCGACCAGCCTGGCCCGGGTCCCTTCCACTTCCTTTACCCAACGCCGGGTCATAGTGGCAATGCCGGAAAGTTGTTGCAAAAAATTTAAAGCGGTCCGTTCTGCTGAAAGCATGGGTTGCAGCCGACCGGTTATCTCAGCGACAACCTCCCCCGGCCCTACCTCCTGTCCGTCCTCGAACAGGGAAATAAATCTGATCCGATTATCCAAGTTTTTAAAGACCAGTTCCGCCACCGGCAATCCGGCAATGGTCCCAGCCTGTTTGGCTACCACCTTCCCCGCCCCCCGGTGGTCGGGGGAGACGGCGTAACGGGTGGTCAGATCCCCGCTGCCCAGATCCTCCAGCAAAGCCCGTTTGACCAGTGAGTCTATTATTAATTCCATCAAAATTTCCCCTTCCGTGCAGAAGGCAGGGCTTGCCCCACCCATATATCCATTTCGTAAGCGTTGACGCCGGGAACTGCAGGCCCGAACCAAAAAGGATGATCCCGGCTCTTCTCCTCTACCCCTTAGAAACCATAGATACATTCATTGCTTTGACAACCGGATTTGAATTAGAGACAATTATCGTCTCTTTGCAAGCGGGAATGCCAATTGTTCAAAGAGGGGTTCGAACCGGGGAAATCCCGCCTGAAGTGGCATCCCCTGCTCTCCTCCCGAGCCAGAGCCGCCCTGGTCATCAACAAGGCGATCAGCAACATATTCTGATGTTCCACTTCTCCCGGACAGTTGCCCGGATAGTCCAACAAATAACGCCAGGACATGAGCTCTTGCTCAACCTGCTCCAGCCCTTCCCGGCTGCGCTCTACGCCAACTCCCTCCCACATCAGTTCTTGTAAACGGCGGCGAAACTCCTGCCAATCGGGCGGGGGCTGTTCCCCCGCTGACGGTTTCGACCGAGCCGCATTGAAGGCCGCCGGACCGCCGGCCGGATCATCGTCAATTAGTTGGGCGGCAGACTGCGCCGTCCGGTATCCAAACACCAGCGCTTCCATCAGCGAATTGCTGGCCAGCCGATTGGCACCGTGAACTCCGGTGGAGGCCACTTCCCCAACGGCATACAGATTGGGCAGGGCGGTTTTTCCCCAGAGATCGACCTCCACCCCTCCGATCAAATAGTGAGCCGCCGGGGAGACCGGAACCGGTTCCCGGGTAATGTCCAGGCCCCAGTGAAGACAATTGCGATAAATGGTAGGGAATCGTTTTTGTATGTAAGACGGGTCAAGATGCCGTAAATCAATATAAACTCGCTCCCCGTCGGATCTTTGTTCGCTTATAATTGCCTGGGAGACTACGTCCCGGGGGCCCAGCTCACCCAAAGGGTGATACCGTTCCATAAACCTGGCTCCACGGGAATTGATCAGATAGGCCCCCTCGCCTCTAA
>CAZPFS010000056.1:0-5145 GCA_964585925.1 uncultured Syntrophomonadaceae bacterium
CTGTGTGAGTGAGCCGAAGTCCCTTCGGTAACATTTTAAGTGAGTGAACGCGCGCCCTTTCAACTTTACGGCAAGTGTCCTATAATTATTGATAACAGTCAGTTTATCTCAGTATAAAAAGGAGAAATGGGTTTGTCTAGAAAGCTTTTTTTTCTCAATTCATTATTTATCACCTGTCTGCTGATTGCAAATATCACTGCTGTCAAACTGGTTCAACTGGGCAGCCTGATCATACCGGCGGCGGTTTTTGTATTTCCGGTAACTTTTTTGGTTACCGATGTGGTTTGTGAAGTGTGGGGGAAAAAAAAGGCTTCAGATCTGGTTTGGATGGGTTTTTTTATGAATCTGATACTTATCGGTTTTTTACAGTTGGGGAAATTATTGCCCCCGGCGCCGATTTGGCCCGATCAGGCCGCCTATGAAAATATATTCGGGGCTGTTCCCCGGATAGTGGTGGGCAGCATGTGTGCCTACCTGGTTTCTCAGAGCCATGATGTGTGGGCTTTCAATTTTTTGAGACAGCTGATGGGGGGAAAGCACCTGTGGCTTAGAAACAATCTGTCAACCATGGTCAGCCAGCTCCTGGATACGGCGATCTTCATTACCCTGGCTTTTGCAGGGACAGTTCCCTGGGAGGTGCTGACGACCATGGTCCTCAGCCAGTACCTGGTTAAACTGGTTCTGGCTCTGGCTGATACCCCTTTTTGTTATCTGGGGGTAAAATGGGCTCGAAAGGAAAGTGAAAAAAATGCCATGCCACAAGAACAAATCTGAATCAAAGACCGGAGTTAAAGATCTGCCGGACATTGACCGGGGGGTGTTGGAGACCGTACCTTTTAGCTTTGCCGGGCGCAAGACGGAGGTCCAGATCATATTTCCCGAATTTACCTCCCTCTGTCCCTGGACGGGGCTTCCGGATTTCGGGGAGCTGACCATCACCTATATCCCGAAAGATACCTGCGTGGAGCTGAAATCCCTTAAATTTTATCTCAACTCCTTCCGGCAGGCGGGGATCATTCAGGAAGAGGTGGTAAACCGAATCTTAGATGATCTGGTGGAGTTGATTTCACCGCTTTGCATGACCGTAACGGGTAACTTTAATCCCCGGGGAGGTATGAAAACCATAGCCAAGGCGGTTTATCCCGATCCTTCCTGAAACAACAGGATCAAAGGAACCGACTGAACAGACGCTTAAGGAAGGGCAGCCTGTTTTATTAACTATTTGTGGAAGGGGAGATATGATGTGGCCGGTCATTCCAAATGGGCAAATATAAAACGCCGCAAGGCCCGGGTAGATGAACAGAAAGGGAAAATTTTTACCAAGCTGGCCCGGGAACTGACTGTGGCCGCCCGCGAGGGCGGCGGGGATATGGAATCCAACTTCCGGCTCAGACTGGCGGTTCAGAAAGCCCGTGAAAACAACCTTCCCGGGGACAGTATCCAACGGGCGATTCTAAAGGGGACCGGGGGGCTGGAAGGGGAGAGCCTGGATAGCGTAAACTATGAAGGCTACGGCCCGGGCGGTGTGGCGCTGCTGATGGAAGGGTTGACGGATAATAAAAATCGGACGGTAGCTGAGATCCGGCACATAATGTCCCGTCATGGGGGCAATCTGGGCGAGGCGGGTTGTGTGGCCTGGATGTTTGAACGTAAAGGCCTAATTGTCTTTGACAAAACGGGTCTGGAAGAAGATGAGGTAATTATGGCCGCTCTGGAGGCGGGGGCGGAGGATGTGGAGCTGGAAGGGGACGCCTACGAGGTAATTACCGCCGCTGAAAAAATGGAAGAAATCAAAAATTATCTTCAGCAGGCCGGTATGAAGCCAAACAGCGCCGAAGTAACCATGCTTCCTAAGAACACCATTTATATTGACGATCCGGAGGAAGCGAAAAAAATCATCATTTTGTTGGAAACCCTGGAAGAACATGATGATATTCAAAATGTTTTTGCCAATTTTGATATTCCCGAGGAATTAATGAACGAATAATCAAAAATCGTCCTGCCTTGTTTAATATTTGCATGCATAATATTCACCCTCCCGGGGCATTATACTTTTTCAAGATCAGCACCGGAGAAGGTGAAAAAATGTCCGAACAGGAACCCAAGAAAAAAAGGTGGCGACCTGCAGCCTGGGCCGGATTATGGATACTGGTGCTGCTGGTAGGGCTGGCGCCGGTAATAGTGTTGTTTACCTACACCCGCAGCGATCTCTGGAATCGTTGGCTGAAGCGAAATCCGGAAACCCAACCGGAAACAAACATCGAGCAGGAAACAGTTTCCTATTTGGTTCAATACCTGTACCGCTATTGTGATCACAGCCGGATCTATGCTGATCATCAGCTACCGGTTGATGCAGAGTTGCCGCCCCAGAGGTTGATTGATCTGTCGCAGGCGCTGTTAAACAGCAATTTTAACCTCGAGAGTTTCACCACCGATATAAATATCCCCGATGGCTGGCACTTGACCGATTTGAGTTCAGAGGTGAAACAGCCGCGATTTTTATTGACCCTGGTTCAGGATATTTGTCCAAACTGCCGGGGGCACTTTTACCTTGGTCTGTTTAACGACTGTATTGCTATTTACGAGGGTCATCCTCCCGGGGGAAAATTGGTGGAGGTAACAGATTTTAAGGTAAAAGATACCGACCGGGAAAACCTGGAAAACGGTGTGCCTTTTGAAACAGAGGAACAAAAACAGATGTTCCTGGAGGCCTTTACCAGTTAAACCAACAGACTAGGAAAATTATGTAAAGGGTTTGGGAAAGATCATTTTAAACCGGGAATCTGAAGATCCCGGTTTTTGTTTGTCTGCTCCCCGGAAGGATTTAACTTCAATACTAAAGAATACTATTATTTATGTACCTGAAGGGCAGGTTGATCCGTTGAAAATAATAGGGATTGATCCGGGAGTGGCCATTACCGGTTACGGGATAGTAGAAGAGCAGAACGGGCGCTGGCGGAAAATAGACTCGGGCTGTATATTGACCAACTCCAAGGATCCGGCGCCCGATCGGCTGGCCCAGATATTCGGCCGCCTGGAGGTGTTGATTGAATACCATCGCCCCCGGGCAATCTCCATTGAAAAACTATTTTTTTGTAAAAATACCCGTACCGCCTTGCAGGTTGGCGAAGCCAGGGGGGTGGTGATCCTGTCGGCGGCCTTGCATAAAATAGAGCTTTATGAATACACTCCCCTGCAGATAAAAAAGGCGGTATCCGGTTTTGGAAAAGCAGACAAAATCCAGGTGGAGAAGATGGTGCAGGCATTGTTGCATTTGACAGAAATTCCACCGGTGGATGATGAAGCCGATGCGCTGGCGGCAGCGATTTGCCACCTCCAGCACAGACGGTGGCAACAGGTTACGGGGGAAAAAGCATGATCGAATATATACGGGGCCGGCTGGTTGAATCCGAACAAGGCAAGGTAATTATAGAGGTGGGGGGAACCGGCATTCAGATAATTGTGCCTCCTTCGGGGGAACCGCTCCCCGCAGAGGCGGTAGGCAATCCGGTTACCTATTACACCAGGCTGGTGTATAAAGAAGACGAACTTGTTCTTTATGGTTTTGAAAAACCCCTGGAACGGGATTTTTTCAACCTGGTAATCGGCGTCTCCGGGTTTGGGCCCAGACTTGCCCTGTCCATGTTGGGCATGTTGACGCTTTCCCAGATTTATTGGGCCATCATGGGAGAAAACATTCACCTTCTCTGTCAGGTTCCCGGTGTGGGTAAAAAAATATCACAGCGTTTGATTTTGGAACTCAGGGACAAGCTGCCCAAAATTATACCCGCCGGAGAGATTGACAAACAGGCTCTAGACGGAACACTGTCTCCCCCGGAAGAAGATCTCACCGAGGCGCTTCTGGGGCTGGGCTACTCCAGATCAGAGGCGGCAGCGGCGATGGCCAAAGTACACCGGGAAAACACCGGCCAAATATCCAAAGAAGAAGCACTGCGTCTGGCCCTGAAAAGTCTGGGCGGCGGTTAAAAGGAAGGAGGGGCAGGGGTGCACGATAGAATCGTTTCTGCCGGAAGGCAGGAGGAAGATGATCAACAGCTTGAATACGGGCTGCGGCCACAGAGTTTTGCAGAATACATCGGCCAGGAAAAGATCAAGGAAAAATTCACCATTTATATCAGGGCTGCCCGCGAGCGGGGTGAACCGCTGGATCATGTTCTTCTTTACGGCCCGCCGGGACTGGGAAAAACAACCCTGGCTCATATTATAGCCCGGGAGATGGGGGTCAACATCAAGGCCACCTCTGGGCCCGCCCTGGAAAGGCCTGGCGACCTGGCGGCGATTTTGACCAATCTGGGCCGGGGAGACGTTCTGTTTATTGATGAAATTCACCGTTTATCCAGAATTGTGGAAGAGCTGCTGTACCCGGCCATGGAAGACTTTGCCTTGGACATAATAATCGGTAAGGGACCGGGGGCTCACTGCCTGAGGCTGGAGCTGCCCCCGTTTACCCTGGTGGGGGCTACCGTCAGGGCCGGAATGTTGACCTCGCCTTTGAGGGATCGGTTCGGGGTGGTGGATCGACTGGAATTTTATTCCCTGGAAGAACTGCAGCGAATAATTGCCAGGGCTTCCCGGCTGTTAAATGTTGAGATCGAACATGAAGGGGCGGCGGAAATAGCCCGGGTATCCAGGGGAACTCCCCGGATTGCCAACCGCCTGTTAAAGCGTGTCCGGGACTATGCCCAGATCAAAGCCGACAATGTCATTACCGGGGAGGTTTCCGAGAGTGCTCTTCAGATGCTCCAACTGGACCGGCTGGGGCTGGATGAAATTGATCGCAGACTGTTGATTGCCCTGGCTGAAAAATTTAACGGCGGCCCGGTAGGTCTGGATACGTTGGCCACCGCGATCAGCGAACAGCCGGAAACTCTGGAGGATGTTTATGAACCCTATTTAATGAAGCTGGGGTTTATCAAACGTACCCCCCGGGGACGGGTGATTACCGTGGCGGCCTGCAAATACCTTGATTTGAAGACGAACCCCGGAAGCCAATCGCAGCCGCGCCTGTGGTAAACGGGATGGGGACTGCCCTGTCCGGCAGGCCTGTCCCCGAACCCTAGATGGGGACAGTCCTATCTTGCAGGCCTGTCCCCGAACCCTAGATGGAGACGGTCCTGTCTTGCA
>CAZPFS010000057.1:0-4880 GCA_964585925.1 uncultured Syntrophomonadaceae bacterium
TCTGAAATATTTCCAATTCCAGACTGGAAGGAGCTTGAAGTGGATAGTTGCTGCAGTTACCATATTTTAAAAGATAAATTCAAAACATTTTTGAAATCGGTTGAAGGGTGGCAAAATCTGCCGGTCACCGCCGGGCCTTTAACTACCGTTCAGGCTATCGGCCGCCCCGAGACCTCCGACTACCCGCTTTTACGGGGCAAGGAGGTGCTGCTGGAAGCGGCAGTTCTCGACGGGAGGGGACAGGCCTTTACCAATGCCCCGGTTACCTTTGCGGGCACTTTAGAGGAAGTATTGGATTTTAATTTGGATGACAACAGCCAGAGGGCCATTTTTATTGCCACCGTCAATGCCGCATTGAACCATTTGGGAGTGGCCACCGCTACCGTTCATTGCCGGGATAGCGAACCGGACCGCTGTGGACCGGAGATGGCCCGTAAAATCAAGGAAAAATACGGCCTGGTGCCGGTGGGCATCATCGGCTACCAGCCCAGTATCATTTCCGGCTGCGTCCAAGAGCTGGGGACAGAACTGATCCGGGTAACGGACATGGATACGGATAATCTGGGAATGAGCCGTTTTGGGATCGAAATCTGGGATGGGGTGACAAAAACCGATGAACTGATCGCCAAGAGCGATATCCTGCTGATCACCGGGACCACCTTCGTTAACGGCACTGCCTTTGAACTCTTGAGCAAGGCCGCCGGTAAACCGGTTTATTTTTACGGCACGACCGTTGCCGGCGCGGCCGCGTTGATGGGTTACCAGCGATTGTGCTTCTACGGAAAGGCCTAGCGCAGAAAAACCGGATCGGGGGGAGGGGAAATTGCCTCCACGCCGATTATCTTCGGCCGAGCTATTACCTCTACCCCCGCCGGCGTGGCCAGGGTGATCCTTTTTCTCACCGGATCCAACCGGATCACCCGACCGGTGGTGCTGTAACGCCCTTCCTCCCCGAGGGCGATCACCCTGATCTCCAACCCCTGCCCGAGGGATTGATTGACCAGAATATCGAGCTCCTCCCGCTGCTGCTCATCCAGGCAAGGCGGGCGGAGCTCTTCTTTTTTATTCCTGGCCCGGTGGTGGCCCTGCAGTTGCTCCCGGTGTTCGGGCAGGAGGAGGCGGCTGCAGGCAAATTGATTGAGAAATTTTCTACTCATGCCTCGTGACCCCCGATCATTTTGGCCCGATTAAACAGCTGGGCCCCGGCCGAGAGGGAACTGGCCCGAAACAGGCTGGTCGGACCGAATCTTTTCCGAACATCATCCATGGCCCGGGTCAGGGCGTCGGCCCTTTCTCGGTTTCCAAACCAGGAGAGCTGCACCGCGCAATCGCTGACCAGGCCGGTAAGTCTTACCCCCACCGCTCGGAGGGGCCGGCGATCCCAGTGGGTTAAAAACAGCTCCTTTACCTGGGGATAGACCTCCAGGGTCAGGGCCGTGGGCCGGAGCAGCTTGCTTTGCCTGGAGAAGCCGGTCGGCTGGTCGAAGTCGGCGCCCCGGCCATAAACGCTGATGACCCTGCCCATTTTTCCCAGGGCCCGGGCCCGGCGGCAAACCTCTTCGGTCAACTCCAGGAGAACAACCCCGATCTCCTTTATCTTCCAGTAATCCCGGGGCAGGGTCATCGATTGGCCTACCCCCTTTAGCTCGCCGCCGGAAGCGAAACTGACGGGCGATTGATCCAGACCGTGGGCATTGAGCCAGAGCACTTCCCCGTTGATACCCCAGCGGCGGATTAATATTTCCTTGGGCAGCTGGGCCAAATGGCCGATGGTGCGCAGACCCATCCGGTTCAAATTTCTCTCCATTCGGTAGCCGACCCCGAATAGATCCTTTACCGGCAGGGGCCATATATGGCGGGCATAGTTTTGATGGTTTAGCTCAAAAATGCCCTCTTTGTTTTTTTTGGCAAACTGGGAACAGGCCATTTTGGCCTGCAGGGGATTCTCACCGATCCCGATTTGGCAGCGGATATTTATCTCCTCTTGCACCCGATCGATGATCTTGGACGACACCTGGGCGGCAGACCCAAAGATTCTCTGGCAGCCGGTTATATCCAAAAACTGTTCATCGATCGAGTAGGGAAAAACTCGATCGGTAAACTCCTCGAAAAGCAAAGTGAGTCTCAAAGAGGTCTCCAGATAGCGGGACATATGGGGACGGACAAAGATAATCCGGGGGCAATATCTCCGGCATTCCCAGGCCGGCATGCCGGTTTTAATTCCGAAATTTTTGGCCTCCCGGCTGGCCGCCAGGACAATGCCGTGACGCAACCGGGGATCACCGCAGACGGCCACCGGTTTCCCCTGCAGCGAAGGATCCGCGGCGATTTCCACACTGGCATAGAAGGATTCCATATCTGCCAGGAGGATGGTTCTAGACTCCTGCATACCCTTTCCCCCCTACCGAACATATGTTCTGATCATATCACAGGTTGACGGGGGGGGATAGATGAAAAAAATCAGATCGTGACGGCCGACTTGAAGAAAGGCGATCAGGCCAATCCGGGTACATTTTGGGCCCATCAGGCATAAAATATTGCGTACCCGGCTCTTCATTTCTGTATATCCGCGGGTCTAGACCCGCCTAGCCGTTTTCGGGCGTTGGGCTCTCTTTTAATGTAAAGGAGGTAGGGGGAAGATGATAAATATAGTTGAGGAATTTATCCCCAGCGGGCGGCATAACCGCCCGGGAAACAAGCTGATTGCCAAATATATTACTATCCATGATACGGGCAATAGCGATGCCGGCGCCGATGCAAAAAGTCATTCCAGGTGGGTGCGCACCAATCCGGACCCGGAGTTTTTATCCAGCTGGCATTTTACGGTGGATGACCGGATGATCATTCAGCAGTTGCCCTTATCGGAACACGGTTGGCATGCGGGTGATGGGGCAAACGGAACGGGGAACCGCCAGAGCATCGGCCTTGAAATATGTGAAAATAGCGATGGAAATCGGGAGCTGGCGGAAATAAATGCCGCCTGGTTATGCGCTAAACTGATCAGTGAAGTGCCTACCCTGCTGCCGTTTCCCGATTGTATGAGGCAGCATTATCACTGGACCGGGAAAAACTGTCCCCGGGTCATCCGGGGGAGAGAGGGAGGATGGGAGGGTTTTCTCTCTCAAATCACTGGTTTTCTAGAGGAAGGAGAACCCCTGATAGAAAAAGCCATTGTTCTAGGCAGTTACGCTGATTTTGTTCTTGCCGAGCCGCTGGTGCAATATCTAGATGCTCCCATATTCTTGCGGGGAGCCCTGAGCCGGCTCAAGGCCAGGGAGATCTATATTGCCGGTGGTGGCTTGGAGGGGATAGAGGGCGGTAAAATTATCGACCTGAGCGGAGCTAACCGCTATGAAACAGCTCAAAATATTTACCGTTTTCTTCAAGGTAAAAAATAGTCCTCACCCCCGGCGAGGGGGCTCGAAACTCTTAAATCATTATTGGCAACTCCCAAATTTAAACAGGAAGGCCGGCCTGCCCGCCGGCCTATTTTTTCCATGGGGCGGTCGGGTAGAACTTCATCCCGACCCCTATTCAAAAAGCCCCAAATAATCTCCCAAACCCTCTTTCTCCAGATCTCCCCTGGGAATAAAGCGCAAAGCAGCCGAGTTAATACAGTAGCGGGTCTTGTCCGGGTCGGGACCGTCGTAAAACAGATGCCCCAAATGGGAGTCGGCCTTTTTGCTTCTCACTTCGATCCGATCCATACCCCGGCTGCGATCGGGTTTTTCCACGATCGATCCATCTTGGAGGGGCCGGGTAAAACTGGGCCATCCGCTGCCCGAATCATATTTATCCCTGGAGGAAAACAGGGGTTCGCCCGAGACCACATCGACGTAAAGGCCTTCGCTGAGGTTGTCCCAGTACTCATTGTGAAAGGGCGGTTCGGTGGCACCCTCCTGGGTTACGCTGTATTGGAGCTTCGTCAGTTTTTGCCTCAAGCCTTTTTCCCCTTTCTTCTCTCTGCCCCAGTGGCGCAGGAGAAAGTTATCCCGCCCCGACCCGTGACGATACAGCCGGTAGCGAGCGGGGTCTTTCAGATAAAAATCTTGATGGTACCCTTCGGCAGGATAAAAAGGAGTGGCGGGGAGGATTTCGGTTGCCACCGGCTTATCGAAACGACCTTCCCGATCCAAGGACTGCAAGGAGAGCTCGGCCTTTTTTTTCTGCCCCGAGTCATGGTAATAGATGGCACTCCGGTAAGATTCACCCCGATCATGGAACTGCCCCCCCGGATCGGTCGGATCGATCTGGCGCCAAAATATCTCCAACAATCGATCATAGGATATCTGTCGGGGATCAAAGGTTATCTCCACCGCCTCCCGGTGCCCAGTTTGATCGGAGCAGACCTCCTCATAGGTGGGATTTTCTTTCCTCCCCCCCGTATACCCGGAACGAACCTTTAACACCCCGGCCAGTTCGGCAAAGGGAGCGACCATACACCAGAAACAACCTCCGGCAAAGGTGGCAATCTCGATCACCATAAGCGTTTCACTCCTTTTACTTTAATGTAAACCCTTTGATATCAAATATGCATTCACCATAACTAAAAAATATAATATGGACAAAAGAAGTTTGGCACGTCAAATTGCATGTAAATTATATTACAATTAAAAAACAAATGGGCCAGGAATATGGGGTGGAGCAGTTTAAAGATAAATTGGCAGCCTCATCGGGGCGGACCCGGGGAGGATCCGGAGGTAAGTTCTAAAAACCTTGGCTGAGGATAGAAGATTTAACCGGTCTTGATCCGGTACAAGGGCACGAAAGCGACGTCAAAAACCCCGCTAACATCTTCATTGAAGGGAGTTAACGGGGTTATTTTTGGTGAGCCATCCAGGATTCGAACCTGGGACACCCTGATTAAAAGTCAGGTGCTC
>CAZPFS010000058.1:0-4844 GCA_964585925.1 uncultured Syntrophomonadaceae bacterium
CAATCACCTTCATTTGCTAATGAAGGAAGAAACAGAAAACCTGGGCATTGCCTTTAGGCGGATTGGCGCTAGCTATGTCTATTGGTACAACTGGAAATATGGTCGCCGGGGCCCTTTGTTCCAGGACCGTTACAAAAGCGAAGTGGTTGAAAACGACAGTTACTTTCTTACAGTGGTTCGTTATATACACCAGAATCCCGTAAAGGCGGGCATGGTAGAGGACCTAGCCGATTACCGGTGGAGTAGCTATGAAGAATATGTGGGAGAACCGATAATTTGTGATATTGATTTCGGCCTGAATTATTTTTCGACCAACAGGGCAAATGCAATAAAATTATTTAGGGAATTCAACATGGAGGGGAGCCAGGATCAATGCCTAGACTATGATCGGAATATTAGGCAAAATGACAAAGAAGCCAGCAAATTTATCAGAAGCATATCCGGTGTCCAAAGCCCTAGGGAGATCCAAAGGTTTGAAAAGGGTAAACGTAATGAAATTATCAAGGTGTGCAAAGATAAAGGGCTGTCTATCAGGCAAATTGAGCGGCTGACCGGTGTCAGTTTCGGAGTGATACGAACGATATAGTGGGCCGAGGGGACGGTGACTTTGGTTGGCAAAAGCACACTGCCGGTCTGGGGTTGCTCTGCTCAATTTCCCGCACTAAACCCAAGGCTGGCTGGTAGCGGCACAGTAGGACACAAAAGAACCGTCCCTCTGTGTTTTCCTGCACTAAACCCAAGGCTGGCTGGTGAGCGGCTCAGAAGGACACAAAAGAACCGTCCCTCTGTGTTCCCCTCTGCGTTTATGTGTTGGTAAACTCAGTGTAAACAAATGTTGTGAAAAAGTTTACGATCCAGTTATTCCAATGTTTATAATAGAAGATAGAGCGATTTAGCTGTCCCCGGCATGAAAAGAAGGTGTAAATGTGGCCACAGTGTTAATTGTTGAGGACGAGAAGAACATGCGCCTGTTGACCGCGGCTAGGTTGGAAGATCGGTATCAGGTGGTCAGCGCCGGCGATGGCCTGGAAGCCCTGGAAATCATCTATAGAGGAAATATCGACCTGATCATTGCAGATGTGATGATGCCCCGCATGGATGGCTATGAGCTTTTGAAAACCCTCCGGAGGGAAGGCTATACAATACCGTTTCTCCTTCTGACGGTAAAGGATTCCCTTGGGGACAAGCAGCGTGGTTTTTCTTTGGGGGCAGATGATTACATGACCAAGCCCTTCAGCAGCGATGAGCTGATCTGGAGGGTGGATGCGCTGCTCAGGCGGGCAAATATTGCGAAAGAGAAGAGAATTATAATTGATAATGTGACCGTCGATTCTGAGAAATATTCTGTGTATACAGAGGCGGAATATATTGAGCTCCCGAAGAAGGAGTTTGATTTATTGTTTAAACTGCTTTCCTACCCGGATCGTATCTTTTCAAAAGAGCAATTGCTAGATAGTGTTTGGGGCGTAAACGCAGTGAGCGGTGAGGAAACGGTGAAAACACATATCAGCAGAATACGAAACAGGTTGAGGGAAATCAGCAGCTTTAGCATAGTCACGATTAGAGGGCTCGGCTATAAAGCGGACATCGCGGGGGAATAATTATGGGGGAAAAGGCTTATAAACAATTTTCAAGGAGAATTATTCCTCAAATTGCACTTCAGTCCTTTATCTTCATATTTACTGCGGCATCTGCTTACATGATCATGACCTGGCTGATCAGCGATGTAGCTAAAATCGAAAATGTTTATGAGAGCGCCGCCTATCAGAACCTGGGAACATTTATCATCCTGGCTATCGTGTCTATCATCTCCAATTCAATGATGTACAAGAGGAGACTAAAAGAGGTTGAGACATTATCAGAGGGAATACAAAGGATTGCCAGGGGCGATTTCAACGCCAAAATTGCCATCCATGAAAAGGATGCGATGATTGAGGTTTACGAGGATTTTAACAAAATGAGTGCGGAGCTTCAAAGCGTGCAGATGCTTAGAAACGACTTTATCAATAATTATTCCCACGAATATAAAACCCCGATTGCCTCGATCAACGGGTTCGCCTCCCTTTTACTTGAAAAAGATTTGTCCAGGGAAAAACAGGTTGAATACCTGAAAATTATAGTGGATGAATCGACGAGGCTCGCAAATCTGGCCAGCAGCACCATCCTCCTGTCAAGGCTGCAGACACAGCAGATCATAACAGATGTGGAGAGCTACTCTTTAGGCGACCAACTGCAGCAGTGCTCGATTATTCTCTCAAAGCAATGGTTGGATAAAAAAATAGAATTCAGCGGGGAGTTTCCACCGATCCTGTTTAAGGGGAATAAAGAATTGATGCAGCATCTCTGGTTGAATTTGCTTGGAAACGCCATTAAATTTACGCCCAAGGGCGGCGAAATATCGGTTGCAGTATCGGAGGATGAAAATAATATTCGGGTCAAGATAGCGGATACGGGTCAGGGAATAAACGAAGAAACCCTGGGACGCATCTTTGACCTCTATTATCAGGCTGATACCTCCCATTCCGGACAAGGCTTGGGACTCGGGCTCTCTATCGTCAAACGGATTATCGAATTGTGTAACGGCCGTATTGACGTCACGAGCGAGCCGGGTGCAGGCAGCGAATTCGTTGTGACCCTGCCCAAAGAGAAAACAGATCAAAGTTTGGAAGAACATGACCTATGGTATAGCTCTTTTTTGCATGGTAAACTGAAGGTAAACTAATTTGTAGAATTAGTTTACCAACGTGACACACGGCATGTTTATATCATATTCTTTAGCCTTATAGCTCCAACTCAGCTCAGCTGAAATACTTTATTTGATAGAGGGGGATACGCTTATCAACACCTATGAAAAATGTTTAAAAAGGGTTCATAAAGTCAGGGCTCTTAAAGATTTTCGGCAGCTGATTTATGAAAGTGCGGAAAGGTACAAGAGAGATAACGCTTTCGTCCTAAAAAACAAAAATATCACCTACGAGGAGCTAAAAAAGGATTACCAGTCTCTCTGTACCCGGCTGCTGACCCTTGATTACGCCGGAAAACGAATAGCGGTGATTGGCGCGAACAGTTACGAATGGATTATATCCTATTTAGCGGCGGCGACCATCGGTGTTGTGGTGCCGATAGATAAGGAACTAGAAGTTCAGGACATAGCAGATTTTATTGAATTCAGTGACTGTGCGGCGGTAATTGCCGATCGGAATATTCAAGAGAAGATCTCTCCCCTGCTGAAAGAAGAGGCTGAAATGTACAGCCTCGATCCTGAAAGCAGCAATTCTATCCGCGGGCTTATTCAAGAAGGCAGCCAGTTGTATTCATCGGGCTCCCGTGCAATCGACACCCTGCCGATAGACGAGAACCGGATGAGCATTTTGATATTCACCTCGGGTACGACCGGAAGTTCCAAGGGGGTATGCTTGTCACAGAAAAATATCTGCACCAATATCCGCTCCACCACCCAAATTGTAAAAGTAGACCGCACACGCCATGCTCTCTCCATTCTGCCGTTGCACCACACCTATGAGGCCACCCTCGGGCATTTAGTTTTTCTTTTCGGTGGCGGGAAAATTTCCTATTGCGACGGACTTAAATTTATTGCACAGAACATCGGGGAGTACCATCCCAGCATGATCATTGCCGTTCCCCGTCTCCTCGACTTCATGCTGACAAAGATCGAAAAGTCGGTGCGCCGGGGCCTTCCTAAAAAATATTTAAAGGATAGTGACGACCTGACGTTTAATGAGCTGTTGCTCAGACTACCATTTTATATAAAGGCCCTCGTAAAAAGGAAAGTCAAAGCCTCCCTCGGAGGAAAGTTGGACATGCTGATCGTTGGTGCGGCTGCTGTTAAGCCGGAAGTGGTGGAAGCCTTTTGCCAGCTCGGGATTAGAACCTGTCAGGGGTACGGTCTGACAGAATGTGCACCGCTCCTGGCGGGAAACAACGATTTCTATATCAATCCCCGCTCGGCCGGATTACCGATACCCGGTGTTGAAATGAAGATCCACGATCCAAATGCTGACGGTATCGGCGAGATCATTGCCAAGGGCGATAACATCATGCTCGGATATTATAATGACCTGGAGGCCACCACCGAAGTGATGAGGGATGGTTTCTTTCACACGGGGGATCTGGGGAAAATGGATGAGGACGGTTTTCTCTATATCACCGGCCGGAAGAAAAATGTCCTGGTGACACGCTGTGGAAAGAATATCTATCCGGAAGAGCTTGAGGAAAGGCTGGCGGGAGAAGATGTGGTTGCGGAGGTACTTGTTCTGGAGGTGTCTGATAGGCGGGGAAGCACCACGATCAAAGCGAAGATATTCCCCGATTTTCATTTCATCCATAATTATTTGCACAGCAATATGCCGTCAAAAGAAGATGTGTACAAGGTGGTCCAAGCTGCCGTTGAACGCGTGAACGAAAAACTACCCTCCTATAAAAAAATTAATGTCGTCGAAGTGTTGTGGAATGAACTCGAAAAAACAACGACACAGAAAATTAAAAGGTATGGCGCCAATTACGCCACCTAAGAAGGAGACACGGGGACGTTTCCATTGTCTCTGACACCGGGGACACGTGGCAACCAACGGTTATGGTTTAATTCCTTTGAGCAACTGTCAAGGATTCTTGTAACCATTCTCAACCCGGGGGAAACCCGGTTACCTCCTTGACATGGAGGATCTTCTACCCAGCGGCGCAACATTTGCAATTCGGGGGCGGATTAATCCGCCCCCGAATATTACCATATCTATCTGTTTGTCTACCAAGCTTCAGGAGTTATCCCTGTTGCTATCCTTCATTCGGGAACTTATTGATCAGGCCGACTGCGTGCCGCAGGATTA
>CAZPFS010000059.1:0-1371 GCA_964585925.1 uncultured Syntrophomonadaceae bacterium
GGGATGGGCTGGCCGACTCCGCCGACGGGCTGGCCGCCGGCCGCGATCCCGAGCAAGCCCTGGAGATAATGGGCGATGGGGCGGTGGGTCCCATGGGCGCCAGTGCCCTGCTTCTTTACTTTTTGCTCAAATACGCCGTCCTGACCGGCCTGAAACCGGCCCTTTTGGTGCCCACCCTGATCGCGCTGCCGCTGGCCGGCCGCTGGTGCCTGGTTCTGGCCGGGGCGACCACCGCCCCGGCCCGCAAAGAGGGCCTGGGGCGATCTTTCATCGCCGAACTGGGCTGGCCGGGGGCCGTGGCAGCCAGCGCCCTGCCCGCCGCTCTGCTGTTGATCCTTTTTCTGAAATTGCCGCCTCTTTTCCTCCCCCTTTTAACCGGGGCGGCGGCGGCCCTGATCTCCCTCTTCTTTATAGGGCAAGC
The DNA here is from genome assembly GCA_964585925.1 of uncultured Syntrophomonadaceae bacterium. Lineage (GTDB taxonomy): Bacteria > Bacillota > Dethiobacteria > DTU022 > DTU022 > JAAZLS01. Next base: position 422 of record CAZPFS010000059.1, read on the forward strand.
CTCCCGTTTCCTGGGGGGGGCAACCGGTGATCTATTAGGAGCGGCTTGCCTGATAGCCGAAATAGGTTTTCTTCTCGGGGTAGCCGCCTGGTAAAAAAGGCTTTGTTGGGAGTGACATTAATTTGAAAATAATTGAAGAGACCCTCTCCCGGATCAAACCCCTTGACCGAAAGGCCATGGCCCAAGCCAGGGAGAGACAAAAATTGCTGACCAAACCTCCGGGCAGCCTCGGCCGCCTGGAAGAGCTGTCGGTGCAACTGGCCGGCATCAAAGGAGATCTTTTCCCTGTAGGCAGCAAAAAGGTAATCATGATCATGGCCGCCGATCACGGCATAACCGCCGAAGGGGTCAGCGCCTTCCCCCGGGAGGTAACCGCCCAGATGGTGCTGAATTTCGTAAATAATGGCGCGGGGGTGAATGTCCTCTCCCGCCTGAACGGGGTGGAAGTAAAGGTGGTGGATATCGGCATCGCCGGCGATCTGGATTCACCCCGGATCAGAAAAACTAAAATACGCTACGGAACCGCCAACATGGGCAAAAAGGAGGCGATGAGCCGGGAGGAGGCCGGCCGGGCAGTAGAAGCGGGGATCGCTTTGGCCGAAGAAGAATGGGCAGCCGGCACCCGGGTCCTGGGCACCGGGGAGATGGGCATCGGTAATACCACCGCCAGCAGCGCGGTAGCCGCCGCCCTGATCGGCAGCCCCCCCTCTCTTCTGACCGGCCGGGGAACCGGTCTGGACGACCGGGGTCTGGAACACAAAATTGAAGTGTTGGAAAAAGCGCTGGCGCTGCACCGGCCCGATCCGGGCGATCCCCTGGATGTCCTCGCCAAGGTGGGCGGCCTGGAGCTGGGCGGCCTGGCCGGCTTGATCCTGGGAGCAGCCTCCCGCCGCCTGCCGGTAGTGATCGACGGGTTTATTTCCACCACCGCCGCTTTGCTGGCGATCCGC
>CAZPFS010000059.1:1381-4810 GCA_964585925.1 uncultured Syntrophomonadaceae bacterium
TACCTGATCCCCTCCCACCTTTCCCGGGAACCGGGCCACCGGCTGCTCCTCGAGCATATGGGGCTCCAACCCTACCTCCATCTGGAAATGGGCCTGGGCGAGGGGACGGGAACGGCCCTGGCCATGAACCTGGTGGAGGCCGCCGCCCGGATTGTAATCGAGATGGCCACCTTCAGCGAAGCCGGTGTTAGCAACAAATGAGATGCCGGACAAAAGCAGAATCTTCATCAGATACAGATAAAAACGGAGAGGAACACAATCATGAACCTTTACCTGATTCGACACGGAACGACCTATGATAACGAAAAAAAATGCTTCTCGGGCTGGAAAAATGAGGGGCTCTCCGCCTATGGAATACAGCAGGCCGAACAGCTGGCCGCCTTTTTCCGGCATCGGATCCGGAAGCCGTTTGGCCTTTACTGCAGCGATTTAAAACGGACCACCCACACAGCGGAGATTATCGGCAGCGGCCACCGCGTCGAGCCGGAAGCCAGTCCCCTGCTGCGGGAATTGAATTTCGGAAAATGGGAAGGGCTGACCTGGGAACAGATATCCACATCCTATCCGGAAGAGCTTCAATATTGGCTAAAAGATCCCTTTGGCCACTCACCGCCGGAGGGGGAGAGCCTGGAGGAAATGGGGATGAGGGTTGAGCTCTTCCTGAACAAGCGGTTGAAGCCTGCACTGCTTGAAAAGGATGTCCTGCTAGTAACCCACGGCGGGACGATCCGGCTGTTTCTCCTCCAACTCCTTTCATTGAGGGGACAGGGGTTTTGGGATCTGAATATCAACACGGCATCGATCAGCCTGCTCAGCTATTCTGAGGAAAAGTTTGAATCCGTCTATATCAATAGAACGCTTGCCTAGAGCAAAACCACCCCGGGTTAGCTAAACCGATTAGGATGGGCGGGGGAGAACAAAGCAAAAAGGTACGTCCCTTTTGCTTTCCCCTCCCTCCTGCTTTCCATCCCTGCGTTTGTGCACGATAAAGGATATGCTCTCACTTTCTCGCTCCATTTCATCTTGACAAAATCTGATCCGACTTTTATGCTGATAACATATCAAATTTATTTGATATGAGGTGATTGTGTGAAGACAATTTATCGGAAACGGCTCAAGGTGTTCAGGGCTTTCTGTGATCATAAGCGCTTGCAGATCCTTGAGTTATTGCGCAGCGGTGAAAAATGCGCCTGTGTTTTATTGGCACAGCTGGACCTGGGACAGTCGGGGCTTTCCTACCATATGAAAATCCTGGTTGAATCGGGCATTGTTGAAAGCCGGCAGGAGGGCAAATGGACCCATTACAAGATCAGTGAAGTAGGCGGTGCCAATGCCGTATCTCTTCTCGAGGAGATGATCACGCCAAACACAATTATGAAGGGGGAGAAAACCCAACCAACTGAGCTAAAAACCAGGGTTTTATAATAAAACCTTTGATCTGGAAAGGGCATTGAGGATCGCTGGGCGATGATCTAATTTTATTTTTGGGAAATGGGGTTTACTAAATGTCAATAATTAGCTCAATATGGGGATTTGTTCAAAATCAAATCCTGGGCATGAAATGGCTGAATTATTTAGTCGGCAGTACATTATCCGCATTGGGGCTTGATCTTGCCAATCCCTGGGTCGGAAGCCTCCAGTTTTTCATTTATGACGTCTTAAAAATTGTGATTTTATTATGCGCCCTGATCTTTATGATCAGCTATTTACAAAGCTATTTTCCCCCGGAGCGCAGCAGAAAAATATTAGGACATTTTCAAGGCATGGGGGCGAATTCCATCGCCGCGCTGCTTGGAACAGTAACACCGTTCTGCTCCTGTTCATCCATTCCACTGTTTATAGGTTTTACCTCTGCCGGTTTACCGATCGGTGTAACCTTTTCTTTTCTTATTTCTTCACCGATGGTTGATCTTGGCTCCCTTCTTTTGCTGATAGGAATTTTCGGCGCGAAAATAGCGATTCTATACGTCATCTTCGGCCTGTTAATCGCTATAATAGGCGGTTCCATAATTGAAAGGATGGGCTTGGAGAAATACGTTGAAAATTTTATTATGGAGGCCAAAAACATTGATCTTGAGTCACCGGATCTTACAAAAAAGGAACGGTTGATCTATGCACGAGAGCAAACCCTTTCAACCTTTAAAAAGGTTTTCCCCTATATTTTGATCGGCGTGGCTATAGGGGCAATCATCCACAACTGGATACCCGAAGAATGGGTGGTTTCCATGCTTGGAGGCAACAATCCCTTTGGTGTTGTTTTGGCTACCCTAATCGGTATACCGATATACGCCGATATTTTTAGCACTATTCCAATTGCGGAAGCGCTTTTCTTTAAAGGGGCCTACCTGGGGACAGTGCTCTCCCTGATGATGGCGGTCACCACCCTGTCTCTTCCATCCCTGATTATGCTCCGCAAAGCGATCAGGCCGAAACTATTGGCCATATTCATTGCTATCTGCACTGCAGGCATCATTATTGTCGGTTATTTATTCAACATTTTACAGCCGTTTATTGTCTAGAGCTGGTCTGATATCACCTGTGTATTGTATTGATTGAAAACCACGTTTTGAAGGAGATAGAATATGCCGATTTTTCCAGGATCGCTGCTTATGGCGTGATCTCTACCCCTGCACTGGTCATTGACGGCAAAGTTGTTTCTTATGGCAGGGTTTTAAATAGCGATGAAATCGTCGATATACTGGAGAAACTCAGGGAATAAAGGATGGGCGGGGGAGAACAAAGCAAAAAGGTACGTCCCTTTTGCTTTGGGAATAAAATATTTCTTTTGTGGCAAACTGAGCGCTAGATCGAGTTTTTTGACGAGCAGGGTTTTGTCTTAAAACCACCAATACCACAAAGGAGACATAAAAAATGTCCTTCAGATACCCCCACCTTTTCTCCCGTACAAAAATTGGACCGGTCGAACTCCCCAACCGGGTGGTCATGGCCCCCATGGGAACCGCCCTGGCTGCCGATGACGGCAGCTATTCCTGGCCCCAGATCGAATATTATGCCGCCCGGGCCCGGGGCGGTGTGGGTCTGATCCTGGTCGAGGCCACGATGGTGGAGATGGGGGTAGATCCAGCGCCCCTTCTGATGAATATCGCCCTGAATGACGCCACCGATAAACTGGCGCGTTTAAACGACCTGGCACAGATCATCCGCTATGGGGGAGCTGTGCCGGGAATCCAGCTATCCCTGGGTATGGGCAGGCAGGCGGACCTGGCCGACGAAAACTGCCCGCCGGTTTCGGCTTCCGCCGTTCCGGCCTTTGCCAATCCGGCCATAACTTGCCGGGAACTCGATGTGGAGGAAATAGAAACCCTGATTACCGCCTTTGCCGAGGCCGCTGAGCGAGCCGCCTCCACCGGTTTTGAACTGATCGAACTGCACGGGCATGCCGGTTATCTGATCGACCAGTTCCTGACG
>CAZPFS010000060.1:0-4797 GCA_964585925.1 uncultured Syntrophomonadaceae bacterium
CGGTGTGAGGCGGGTTGATCGTCGCCCCAAGCACGTCGCCGCGCGGCCAGTTGGTGCGGGTTACGCCGCCGAGGGTGAGGTTAGAGATGGTGGATTCATTAAAAAATGCGGTGCCACTGGTTGTGTCGAAATCCCATACCGTATAAGAGTCCCCAGGAGTTATCCAGTTGGTTGTAATGATCCCCGTTTCCATATTCGTCCCGATGGATGGTGCACCAATAGTCATTAGCTGGTGAATCAATGGAGTGTAAAAGGATACTTCCCTTTTGGATGCTTTAGAAGATTCCAGTTTGGTGATCTCTGAATAGGTAACGGCGCGGTTCGCTGCGCTCGTTTCCGATCCGACGTATAGCGGCGCGGTGATGTGGATATATGGGTTGGTGACTACGATTCCCGAAAGAGAAACGATTCTCGCCCAGGTGGGAACGTCGAGGTCGATATTAGTTGCGACGACGGTTCCGATGCCGGCGTCATATTGCCACGTGCAATCTGTCCATTCGGACCAAACGGGATTGTTGGATGCCGTCGCGGTTTCGAGGCGGTTTGAAGTTCCAATGGCTTCAAAAACGATGGTGATGGTTGGCGGGTTGGTTATTACGGTGATCGATGTTGCTTTTGGGGTGTCGGTTTCCCCGTAGGCCAATCGCAGGAGCAAATTCGTTCCGTACAGGTATTGGATGTCTTCGCAGCTGGTGAGGATGCGCCAGTTGCAGTTGGAGTTGGAAATAAACGGTAGATCGCCAAGATTGAACGTACCTGCGCTGGCGGTGTTGGTGATGCCGTTGTAGATGAGAACGGACGCTTTGTTTGTCGATAAGGAGGTGAGCGCGTTGTTGATTCCCGATAGGTGTCCAAAAAGGGTTGCGGATGTGATGGAATAGTCGGAGGGAACGAAGGTGGTTAGGATTTCGGTATCGTAGATGGCCGAATCCGGCCGTATCCATCCCCCCGCCGCGAACTGGACGAAGGCCAGCATGACGGCCAGAAACGCCGGCAATGCGCGGCCTGCGGTGTCGCGGGTCGGCGCGTTGTAGCGGGGGGTTCCCTCCCCGCCTTCCTCGGTCGTGGTCGTGTAGCGGCCCATGAGGATTTGACGTAGGAAGATGTCGGCCGCGTAGCGGGCGCCGGTGCCGGCCGTGTCGATGGGAATGCCCATTTCCATTGCGAGGGTGAACACGATGATCGTGTCCACATGACGGATGGCCGACTGTGGCAGATAGGTTTCGTCCTCATGCCAGTAGTTCTTGGGGACGGATTTGATGTTGTCTCGGAACTCCCGGATGGTGTTGGCTGTTATCTCGGCCAGGCGGTTGGCCTTGTCGGGGTAGGAAACGAGCCATGCGTCGTACCGGGATTTGACGTCGGTCGGCATACGAGCGATCACTCCCTCGACTGTGATTTCTACCCATTCCATGGCTCGGCCTCCGGCTAAAAAAACAGGGGCGGCGGCATAGCCGACCGCCCCGGGTGGGGAATGCTCGGGGTTTAGCTGATGTTCAGCCGCACCACGGCCGCGCTGTTCGTCACGCGGACGTCTTCCGACCAGTCGAACTTGGCCACTTCGGCGCGGCCGTCCTCGCGGACGTAGGAGCCGGGGACCATGAACTTGTTCATGAGGCGGAACGTCTTCATGAAAGACGGATCGCGGCGCGTCGGGTTCGCCTTGCGGGCGAAGATCAAGACGCTGGTATCCAGCACGAAGCCGATGCTGGCGGCGAGCCCTTCGGCGCCGCTGTCGTACACCATGAACGAGGTTTTCACCTCGGGCTGGGCCAGGAACAGCTGGCTGGCGATGTCTTCATTGGGAACCGCAAGGCTCTTGGCGCTCTTGCTGCCGGTGATGAACCGGGCGCGGACGTTGGCCGCGTTCTTGAAGATTTTCCAGGCGGTTGCGCCGAACAGAACGCCGATTCCCATAAGGCTGCCGTACTTGGCGGCCTTCAACACGGCGAGGATCTGGTCGTCCACATCCGAAACCGGGTCGGCGGAACTGTCCCAGGTTTTGCCCGTGCCGGCGCCGGCGGATTCGAGGGCCATGTCGATGACCTTCTTTTCATGTGCCAGCGCGGCGACTTCCGCCACGGCGACGGCACCCTCGCGGAGCGAGTCTTCCAGCGCGTCGGCTTCCATCCGTTCGAGGTTGTCGATGGGGTAGTCCAGCGCGTGGGGCTCGCAATTAAACGCCGCGTCGGTCGCATCGAAGCGCAACTCCGTTGCGCGGCCGCCCATGGCCCGGAGGGTGTCCGGGATGTGGAAGCGGTTCTTTTCGGTGTAGACCTTGTAGCGGCCGTTCATGGTCGCAACGGGGACCGTCGGGGCGATGAAGTCCGCGACGGGCTGAATCGCTTCCTGGGCGGCGCCCTGGGCGAACTCTTTGAGGGTCGGGTTAGAACTGATGTTGGAGAGGCGGTTCATGGTCGTTTTTCCTTCTGGCTGGTTAATCGTTGGCGGGGTAGAGGCCCAGCCAGTAGTTGGTGCCATTGACGGTCACGGCAACGCCGGCTGACAAGTTGTTGGTCGGGGCGGCGGTGGCGTCATCCGTAAAGATGAGCGTGTTGAGCGTGACATCGCCGTCGAGGATCACCGTGCCGCCGTCCGTCACAATGGTGACGTCCGTGACGTCGGCAGAGCCGATGTCAATGTCCGCGGCGCCGGTCGTGTCGATGGCATTCAGGATTACGGTCCCGGCTACGGTGGCGTTCGTCGCAACCGTGATGTTCCCTGGAAAGGTAACAGCCGATGTCCATAACTGCGTAACGCCCGTGGTGCGAAGGCTTTCGCGCCAGGTGGTGTCGGCGTCGGCCGCGAAAGCGACGGACGCAATCAGCAGGGCGGCAAGGATGAGGATGGTCTTTTTCATATTCGTGTTCCTTACATGACGGTGATGTTGCCGATGAGGGCCGGGCGGGCTTTGACCAACTGGCCATCCGCTCCGACTTGCTCCGCGATGGCGAGGCCGCGATAGGTGCCGCCCACGGCGGGCAGGACCTTGACCATGCCGTCGTGGGTGCCGTCGATGTCCGCCAGGACGAGCACGTCGCCGGGGACGCAAGTCCCATTCAGTTTCAGGCGGACATTGCGGTCGGGGGACAGCGGCAAGGCCGCGGTGTTCTTGTCTTTATCGCCGCCGTCGGTGATGACGAAGAGAGCGAGGTCGCTGACGTCCGAGGGGAGAGCCAGTTCGGCCACGTTGGAGGTGTTGATGATGACGGCGAGCAGCCCCTCTTTCCCCTGGAGGTCTTCCGAGGAATTGAGGACGATCTGGCCGGCCTGGGTGTTGCTTTGGCTCATGGCTGGTTATTCCTTGTTGAATTGCTTCTCGGCGCGGGCGAACGCGACGATGAAGGGGATTTTTTCTGACTTCTGGATTTCGTGGGCGCGGTTGCGGATCTGAGCGGCCACGGTGTTGACCCGTTTGGAGGCGGCGGGCTCGGCGGAAACGCGCTCATAGGTCGGACGCACGATGGGCGCCAAGCGGTTCCGCAGGGGGATTCTGACCTGCTCGGCTTCGGGGGCCGGGGCGGCGGCGGGGGGCTCGGGCTGGGCCACCTTCGACCGGAGGAAGGTCAGGGCTTCGACCGTGGCGGCGCGGTTGACGAGCATTTGTTCCTTCCAGAACGGGATGGTGGCTTCGTCGATGACGTCCGCGAAGTCGGCCAGGTCGCGGTTGGTCACGCGGTCTTCCATTTCGACGGCATCCCGCAAAACGCCCTCGTACTTTTCTTGAAGGCTGGCGATGATGTTGACAAGGACGGTGATGAGCTCAACGTCGGAGGCGGTGGCAGGCAGGTCGACCATTGTCTTGATCTGCTCGAGGTCGACGGTCTGCTCGGCAGGGGCCGCCGGAGGGGTCGCGGTGGGTTCCATGATTTCTCCCGGTTTTGTGACTTCTGTCATAACTGATGCGTATTTTCATACGGGGAGGGCGAAACTGGCAAAAAACGAGCGGATTGGCCGCCGACCCCGAGGGCAGCGCGAGGGGTCGGCGGAAAAATGCGGGTCGCGCCGCGGGCATGAGAGGATCGCCCCGGCGGCAGGCCGGCGGCTGCAGGCCGACCGTGAGGACAACGCGAGCGGTCGGCCGAAAAAAAATGGAGGGGTTCCCCCCGGCGGTGCCTCCCTTACGGGGGGCGCCGACGGGCGACAACAAAAAAGCCCCCCGGCCGTATTGCCGGGGGGGGGCGTGGCTGCTTTGCCTAGGCGGGGACCGCTGGCCTTGTTTGGTAGGCCGTTTTTTTAATTCCCTGCTTAAACCGTCCCGGAGTCACACCGGGGCGGCGGTAAATCAGTAGCGCAATCGTGGCTTGCCAGACTGTGCGGGGGTGGTTCATGGGATTACCTCCCACAATTTCCGGCCGGTGCCTGGGTCAATCTCAATTATGATTTCCCCGGCGCCGGGGTCGTATTCGCGTTTTGCTTCTTCAAGGGTGAACCATGAAGGGCGGCCGGTTCCGGCGTTCTTGGCTCGGCCATCTGCCGTTAGGATTCTGTAGTTGGCGAGGCCGCCGAGGCGGCCAAGCGATTGAGCTGCGCGGTTCATTCATTCACCGTGTTGATGGATTCAACAAGGTAGGAGATCGCTTCGCGCAGTGTCATGTTCCAGGCTTCGTGGTCGTTCGCCCAAGAACGCACGGACGGGCTTCCTTCTTCCCGAACCAAGGCGCGAAGGCCGGAATCCAAATCGGCGTCGTCCATGTCGCACAGCTTCGTGCGGAGTTCCTTGGCGGTGAAGCGGCTGGTTTCGGATTTGATGGTCGTTGTCATTTTGCTTTTTCCTTCCGGCCCGGTGTGGGCCTT
>CAZPFS010000061.1:0-4304 GCA_964585925.1 uncultured Syntrophomonadaceae bacterium
CTTTCTAAGGAGGATGGATTTAGGGTTCATAAGTCTCTCTTTCTAAGGGGGATGGATTTAGGGTTCATAAGTCTCCCTTTCTAAGGAGGATGGATTTAGGTTTATAAGTCCCTCTTTCTAAGGATGGATTTAGGGTTCATAAGTCCCCCTTTTTTAAAGGGGGATTTAGGGGGATTTCAATCCTGGATCTTAACTGGACCGTACACATCCAGCCAATTTTATGATACAATTGTAACATTGCAACTGTGGAGGTAATGCGATGCTGGTGTTGGTGCTGCAAATAATATTCATTTTCGTTTGTCTGGGTTTAATTGCCATCGTACTTTTACAGTCGGGCCGGAGCACCGGACTGGGGGCCATTGCCGGTGGGGCACAGACGCTTTTCGGAAAAAAGAAGGGCTTTGATGAAAAGCTGAGCCGGTTTACCACTTGGCTGGCAGTGGCCTGGATGGCTTTATGTGTTCTGTTGACAGTTCTCCGCTAGCCTGTCAAGGGGCGGGAGCCTGACACGGGGGTTGACAATGGCCACATGGCCATCCCGAGCAAAAGTAAAAACAAGGAATCCTTGACCGGGTGGAATATGACTTTTAATCCAAATCCGGTTGATTCCTGATTTTTAAGTGGTTAAAATGGCCATTATAGTTCAAGTAAGATATTTGGGAGGAAATAAGTGGATAGAGAAAAGGCCCTGACGCTGTTGAGAAGTCAGGTTAAAAACAAAAATTTAATCAAACACATGCTGGCCACAGAGGCGGTGATGGCCGCTCTGGCTGCCAAATTTGACCAGGATGAAGTGCTTTGGGCACTGACCGGATTGCTGCATGACCTCGATTACGATCAGACAGCCGATCAGCCGGAAAAACACGGTCTGTTGGGGGCACAGATGCTGGAAGAAAAGGGGTGGCCGATGGAGTTGGTGCAGGCGGTAAAAGCCCATAATGAGGCCCTGGGGGTTAAAAGAAATACCCTGCTGGACAAGGCCCTGTATGCGGTGGATCCTATCACCGGGCTTTTGGTGGCAGCGGCCCTGATTCACCCCCAAAAGAAACTTTCGGCTATTGATGTGGATTTTGTGTTGAAACGATTCAAGGAAAAAAGCTTTGCTCGGGGAGCCGGACGAGAGCAAATTAAGAGCTGCCGGGAGCTGGGGCTTTCCCTGGATGGATTCATTGCCATCAGTCTTTCCGCCATGCAGGGCGTCTCAGAGGAGCTTGGATTGTAACATGGGCTTGAAAAAAATTCGGATGACCTCTCCTATTGCCTCAAGGTTGATGCGGGCCCTTTCCAAGCCCCGGAAACGGGCATTAACCTGCAACAAATTGATTGATTCCATGCTTTTCCCGGGAGAAGACAGGTTGGTCTTACAGCAGCAGCTGGAAAAATTGTTATCCGGAGGTTTCCTGACGGATCCCGGCCACGGCCGGGGTTTTGGTTATTTGACCGGAACCGTGCAGGGCAACCGCCGCGGATTTGCCTTTCTAAAACCCGATGCTTCCGGAAAAGAAGATATTTATATCAAAGCCCGCCACCTGAACGGAGCGGTTCATAAAGACCGGGTGCTGGTTCAGCTTTCCAAAGCGAGCCGTGGTCACCGGGATGAGGGAGAAGTGGTTTTGATTTTGCAGCGGGGAAGCAGCCAACTGATAGGAACCCTGGCGCGCAAGGGCAAACGCTGCTATGTTATTCCCGACGAGCACCGCCTGACCCAGCCGGTGGAGGTTTCCGCAAAGAGTATGGGCAAAACCCACACCGGTGAAAAGGTAGTGGTAAAAATTGATCACTGGGCTGATGAAGGGCGGCAGATACGGGGGAGGGTGGTGGAAAAGATCGGGCCGGCTAATTCCAGCGAGACCGAACAAAGATCCATCAGGTACAAATTCAACCTGCCCGGCGAATTTCCCAGGGCTGTCCTGAAAGAACTGGGAACACTCCCTGATGAAAATCAGATCGCGGCTATTGCCCATGATCAAAAAAGGAAAGACCTGAGAAACCTGTTCGCGGTAACGATTGACGGGGAATCAGCCAAGGATTTTGACGATGCCGTTTCTATAGAGGGTGGTTCATTTCCCGGGCGTTACATCTTGGGGGTACATATTGCCGATGTTTCACTCTATGTCCGGGAGGGTGGGGCTCTGGACAAGGAAGCTTTTGACCGGGGGACCAGCGTTTACCTGGTTGAGCAGGCTATCCCCATGTTGCCTCCGCTGCTTTCCGAACAACTCTGCAGTCTGCAGGCCGGCAAGGAACGGCTGGCAGTTACCGTGCAGATGGAGGTCAATCTGGAGGGTGAACTGTTTGATTACAGCTTCTTCCCCAGCATCATTGAGGTTAAACAGCGTCTGACCTACCGGCAGGTCCAGGGATACCTGGAGGGCGGAGATCCCGGAAAAGGGTCGGAAAAATTGCTGGAGCGCCTGAAAAACATGGAACGGCTGGCCGGCGCTCTGAAACAACGCCGCTTGCAAAGGGGAGCACTGGATCTTGATCTGCCGGAAGCAGAGATAAAGCTCGACAACCGGGGCTTCCCGGTGAGCATCGAACGCCGTAATCAGGGCCGGGCGGAATCACTGATCGAGGAATTCATGATCCTCTGCAACGAGGTGATTGCCGGCCATTTCCACCGGAAAAAGCTGCCCGCTTTATATCGGGTCCATGCTATCCCCGAAGAGGAAAAAATGAAAACATTTCTGGAAACCGTCGGCTTTCTCGGATTTCGGCTACCGGGGAGAGCGGATCAGGTAACCCAACTTCATTTGAACCGGCTGCTACAGGAGACCAAGGGGAAGAACGAGGAAAGACTGATCAAGTATCTGTTGCTGCGCTCCCTTCCTCAGGCTCGTTATAGCTCTGCCAACGAGGGTCATTTCGGCCTGGCCTCGCGCTGTTACACCCACTTCACCGCTCCCATCCGGCGTTATCCGGACCTGATTGTGCACCGCTTGTTGAGCGAATACGGTCAGAAAAGCAAAATATCGGCCAAGCGACTGGCCGCCTTGAAAGCGCACCTGCCGGAGATCGCCCTGCATTCCTCAGAGCAGGAACGGGTAGCCATGGAAGCGGAAAGGGCCAGCGAAGATCTGGCCAAAGCTCTTTACATGGAAAGCAAGATCGGAGAGGAGTTCGCGGCGATTATCAGCGGTGTAACCAACTTTGGAATATTTGTGGAACTGGATAATACCGTGGAAGGCATGATCCCCATCAGCGATCTGGACGACGATTATTATGTTTATATGGAAAACCAGGCCTCCCTGGTGGGAAAACATCGCCGAAAAATATACCGCCTGGGCGATAAGGTGCAGGTTAAAGTAATCCGGACCAGCCGCCTGGAGGGCAACATAACCTTCGCCTTGGCCGAGTGAGTCACGGAGAAGGGAACAGGGCTTTTTTGATCCCCCTCCTTTGCCGGAGGGAGCGGGGCTTTCTCGATTCTCCCTTTTTTGAAAGGGGGACCGGGGGGATTTAGGGTTTCTGTTCCCCGGACCAATTATCAAGAAAATTGCACCAACTATTGACATCGGGCAGCCGTTTATGTTATTATTTTATTGGTAAACACCGACCCTATTTTACCGGTTAACTGCGACCGGCTTAAATAGGGTTGATTTATCAGTTCAGCGGTAAAGAGCGATTAATATTCAGGTCGCCTGGGGTCTGGGTGTTTCCGTATGGTAACAGCTAAACGGGGGAAGTATAAATGGAAGAAAAAGTAATCAGCCGAAATCGAAAAGCGCAGCACGATTATTTTTTAGAGGAGGCCTTTGAGACGGGGATTGTGCTCACCGGCACGGAGGTTAAATCTGTGCGTCAGGCCAAGGTGAACCTAAAGGACAGCTATGCCCAGGTTGAAGGCGGCGAACTATTCTTATATAATATGCATATCAGCCCCTATGAGCAGGGGAACCGTTTCAACCACGATCCCCTGCGAAAAAGGAAGCTGTTGATGCATCGCCGGGAGATAGGTAGGTTGACCGGCAAGGTCAAGGAAAAGGGCTACACCTTGGTGCCGGTGAAACTATATTTAAAGGGCGGCCTGGTCAAGGTTGAACTGGCCCTGGCCAAGGGCAAGCACATGTATGACAAGCGGCAGGCCCTCCGCGAAAAAGAGAGCATGCGGGAGGCCGAGCGAGCCCTGAAAGAAAAAGCATTCAACTGAAGAGCAAGTTGCCTATAACAAATTTGAAACATGGGGGCGTAAGGATTCGACGGGGGCTATGGAGATAGAAGCGGCAGGTCCAGGACCATGGCCTGGTAAAAACATGGAACGGCTATAAACGCCAACGATAATTTAGCCTACGCTGCTTAATTAA
>CAZPFS010000062.1:0-3118 GCA_964585925.1 uncultured Syntrophomonadaceae bacterium
GATTTCCCATTTATTCATACGGATTTATGCTTGCCCTGGCCTTGCTGGTTTCCTCTCTGGGCTTGTTGAAACAGGCTTCCCGGGAGGGATTTAATCCGGATCATGTTCTGGAGGCGGTGGTTGCCGCTTCTTTCGCCGGCCTGGTCGGTTCCCGGCTATTATACGTGATCCTACACTGGGAGTATTACCAGGGCCAGTGGATAAAAATATTTTTTACTCGTTTGGGAGGGCTTTCTTTTTACGGGGCGTTCCTGGGGGGGCTGGTGGCCTTGGTCGGCTGGTGTCGTTACAGGAAATTGCCGCTGCTTTCATTTGCCGATCTGATGGCCCCCTATCTGGCTCTGGGTTATGCCCTGGGGAGGGTGGGTTGTTTTTTAAACGGCTGCTGCTATGGAAAAGTGAGTGGGGTGCCCTGGGCTCTGCCCGCTGCTGCCGTTGACAACCTTTTGCGCCATCCGGTCCAACTCTACGCTTCCCTGGGCGGACTGATCATATTTCTGGTGCTTTACCGGATCAGGGCCAGAAGGCCTTTTGAAGGGTTTCAACTGCTCATGCTGGCGCTGCTTTACGGTGTTTTACGCTTTATCACCGAGTTTTTCCGGGACGAACCGGCGGTCTGGCTTAATTTTTCTCTGGCTCAGATCTTCAGTCTGGGGCTGGCCCTGTTATCCCTGCTCACTCTGGTGGGGGCACTCATGTTCAAAAGTCGTCCTGCAAACAGGGTGTAAGACGTGGAGCAAGAGCTTTTTGTAACCCGGGAGGAGGCCGGCAGCCGCCTCGATATCTTTCTCTCCAAGGAGCTGACCGGTCTCTCCAGAACCCGGATCCAAAGATTTATCCAGGAAGGGCTGATCGCTCTCAATGGAACGCCCTGTAGGCATAAAAGCATGCGCCTCTCAACAGGTGATCGGGTGACCCTATCCCTGCCTTCCCCACCGGTCCTACCCAGCCTTGACCCCGAGCCGATACCCCTGGATATTATTTTCGAAGATGAGGATCTGCTGGTAGTAAATAAGCCCCGGGGCATGGTCGTCCATCCGGCTCCCGGGAATTATTCGAGCACCCTGGTCAACGCCCTCCTCGCCCACCCCTCCTCTCTTTCCACCCTGGGCGGACCTCTGCGCCCCGGGATAGTACACCGTTTGGACAAGGATACCTCCGGGCTGTTGGTGGTAGCCAAAAATAACTTCAGCCATCGGGAACTTGCACAGCAATTTAAAGATCGCCAGGTCAAGCGGGAGTATCTGGCCTTGGTCTATGGTCAAGTACCCTTGCCGGGGGGTAGAATTAAAGCCCCGGTGGGACGGCATCCGCTCCACCGCCAGCGGATGGCGGTGGTGTCCGGGGGGAGGGAAGCAATCACCTCGTACCGGGTCTGGGCGTATCTGGATCGCTTTACCCTGCTCCGGGTCTTCCTCCATACGGGCAGGACCCATCAGGTGCGGGTTCATATGGCCTACCTGGGCTTTCCCCTGGTGGGGGATCGGTTGTACGGCCCCAAGAGCCGACCGGAGCTGCCGGGCGAATTTTTGAGGGGACAGGCCCTTCATGCCCGCCGCATTCAGATCGTCCATCCCCGCAGTCTGCAGACCCTCACCTTTACAGCCTCCCTGCCGAGCTATTTTCGCAGCGGTCTCCGCAGCCTTGCTGCAAAGAACGTCTGATTCCCCTGGCAGGTCTCGGCCAAAAATAAGGCCCAGTGTCATCGGGGCCGGTCCCGGGTGGCTTTTTGATTCCGCTAGCGTCGAGCCGGATCCCAGTCAGTCCCGAGCGGTGGTTGGGGGCGGGGAAATCTGGGCAAGCAAGCTCTGAAGCTTTTCCCGGTCGGGTCTGATGACCAGGGTTTGGTAATGGGTATAGAGGACCTGGCCGGGTTTGCCGCCCGGGAAACGACGAATAAATTTAATAGCGGTATAATCCACCTCAACTGCCCGGCTCTCCCTTCCTTTGCTGAAATATGCGGCTAACCCGGCGGCTTCCTCCAGAAGCTCCGGTGGAGGAGGAAAGGGGGTGTCCTTGATCAGGACATGGCTTCCGGCCAGTCCCCGGGCGTGCAGCCAGGTGTCTTGCCGCGATGCCAATTTAAAGGTCAGAAGATCATTCTGGTAGCGATTACGTCCCACTAAAATGGTCTTTCCCTCCGCTGAACGGAAGGCCAGCGGCAGAGAGGGCGTCGATTTTTTGGCAATAGCCGCTTTCGGGGGTTGATCTTCCAGTTCCTGCCTGATTACCTGCAACAGGTCGGGAGCGGCCTGTGGCAGGGAGGCCAACATTTTGTTCCAGTAATTAACTTCCCGCCCGGTTAGTTTTAGCTGTTTACGGGCTTTATCTTCCGTTTGTTTCGCCCTCCTGTAAAGCTTGAAATACCGCTGGGCGTTGCTGGAAGCAGATAACCTGGGTTCCAGCGGGATTTGAATCAGCTCTTCCGGGCTATAGGGATTTGGCAGCTCTATCTGCCCGGCCTTGGCGGGCACCTGCCGGGCAAAAGCCAGCAGTGTCTCCCCATAGAGGCGAAAACGATCCTTATCCTCTGCTCGCTTCAGGTCCTGTTGTTGTTCGGACAGCTTGTGCTCCGCTTTGGAAAGCAGCCTGGAGATTTTTGATTCCAGGTATCGGCGCAGATTGCCGGTATTTTCTTCTGCGATAACCTGACGATAGTAATCCTCCAACAGCCCATTCATGGTTTTATATTTTAGCTGGGGGGCGCCCAGGTGGGTCAGGGGGTAAGGGGCATACCTGTTTTTATGGCGGGCCCAGCAGGGTTCAAATTGTTCTCCGTCGATAGCCTGGAAAAGAGCCAGTGTTTCCTTCGCCAGGCGCCGGGCGGATCCCCCCTGCTCCCCCTGATCCCAGCCTGCCCGGTAAATCAGCTCGGCGGCGGCTAGGGGGCTTATCCCCTGGACCAGTTCCAGGAGAGCTTTCTCCGGGGCTTTGCCTGCGGTTGTCTGCCGGGCTATCGCTTCGGCCAGATGTTCCGGGCTTAACCCATCGGGATTTAATTTGTCGGGAACCGGGGGGGGGAGATAAGTTTCCCCGGGGACGATGGGACGACAGGGGTTCTGTTCAAAGCTGCTGAACCTGAGGGCTCCCAGGATCCGTCTCTCCCGGTTGACCAGGA
>CAZPFS010000062.1:3128-3374 GCA_964585925.1 uncultured Syntrophomonadaceae bacterium
AAGGTTGCTGCGCCGCCCCATGATCTCCGCAATTAGCTCTACGGTAAATATTCCATCCAGGGCACTGATCGTAAATGTAACAATCCGTTCCATGGGCGGCTGCCCGATCTCCCGGATCGCCCCCCCCACCAAATACTTTCGAAGCAGCATACAGAAGGGGGTGGGTTGTTCCGGATGGCGGTGGGATTCACCCGTTAGGTGGATTCTTGAAAACCGGGGGTTGGCTGATAGCAGCAAACGATCTTT
>CAZPFS010000062.1:3432-4287 GCA_964585925.1 uncultured Syntrophomonadaceae bacterium
CTGGTATATCCGGTCTATCCTGGCACCGACCAGGGCTTTGATCTCGGCGACTACCGCCGTTAAAGTTAACACGTCTGTGTTCAATTTCCCCACCTCGAGTTTAATTATAAAGGCAATCCCCTCCCGGTTCAATATCTAAGTAGATGCCCCGGTCCGGCCCGGGCTCGGATGGGGCTCTAGAGCCGACGGTTACCAACGGGCGGTTCGCTCCCCCGGTGGAATCGGTGTCTTTCTCCGGAGCGGATTGAATTAACGGCATTTTTGGACCTCCCCGGCTCTGGGCTGTCGGTAATAAATCAATGGACAGGGCATAACAATTATTATCATTATTAACTAAAAAAGGCCTGAGCAGAGAGGAGGTTCTTATTGTCTTTACAATGGACCAACCTAACCGGAGAAGAAGTGTGTCGGGAGATGAGGGTCGATTTTTTGCAGGGTCTGACCAGGGCCGAGGTGGAGGCCCGGCGCAAGCGATATGGGGACAATACCCTTGATGTAGCCGGCCGCCTTTCCATCCTCGGCATTTTTATCGATCAGTTCAAAGACTTCATGGTTCTGGTGTTGCTGGGGGCAACCTTCTTATCGGCGCTGCTGGGCGAATATACTGACGCCATAGCTATTCTGATCATTGTTGTATTCAATGCTTTCATGGGCTTGATCCAGGAATACCGGGCTGAACGTTCACTGGAGGCGTTGCAGAAGCTAACTGCTCCAAAGGTTGCCGTCCGGCGGGAGGGTTCTCTAGGCGCTGTTACCACCAAGGAGGTAGTCCCGGGGGATATTTTGCTATTGGAGGCGGGGGATCTGGTGGGTGCTGATCTGCGCCTGTTAACAGCGCAGGCGCTAGCGGTTAAC
>CAZPFS010000063.1:0-1566 GCA_964585925.1 uncultured Syntrophomonadaceae bacterium
ATCGTACCAAGGGAACCTATGCCCGTTATAAGCCCTACAATCCAAAAACCCCAGCTCAGACCGGCATATTCACTGATTGTTCCCAGAACGGGCGGCCCTATGAACATACCGATGCCATAAAAAGCTTGAAAAATACTGATTGCTGTTCCTTTATTATGATCACTGACCGTGCTTAGACTACTGGCCAATAACATTGTAAAGGCCAACATCCGGCTGAAACCCCCGATGAACTGAGTGACTATTAATAGGGAAACCGTGGGGATGTATGGAACGACAACAACTGAACAGGTGGTAACTAGAAAACAACCGATGAGGGTTGTTCTTTCCCCGATTTTAGCAAAGATTCCACTTCCATAAATTATCGAAGCAAATATCCCGGGCACAATAGAGAGGGTCGTTAAAAGACCGAGCTCGAAATTACCGGCACCGATACTGCTCGCCATAACCGGCGTAAAGCCATAGACCGTAGCATAGGTCACGAATTGTATGACTGCGGCCAACCCCGACACCAATAGCAAGGATTTGTTCCTAGCTAACAAGGCGAGGTCTTTTAAAGAAATGGTTTCAGATTCGTCAGTGGTTTGAGGATCATCTACACCCAGGGTTAAGATAAAACATAAGAGTCCGCCGATAGCAGCTGCAAAAAAAGTGGTGCGCTGCGTAAAGAGCTCGGCAACAGTCCCGCCGATAATCGAGGCCAGCAATTGGCCTGTCGGCGACATCGCCTGGATGAAACCGACCGATTTTTTCATCTGGGGGGCGGGGTTGTAGTTTGTTAAGACGATTATAAAAATGCCCCATGTCGATGCTGCAACACCGGCCATGGCCCTGAAAAACAATATGGCCTTGGCATTGACAAATAACCAGAGGCCCGTGCTGCTAATAAACGCGGATAATGCACCAAGCCGGACAAATAGAGTACGTTTAGAATATACATCGGACAGTATGCCAATCGGCACCCTTAAAATCATCTGTATAAAACCATAGGAGCCGAGGATAAGCCCCAGCATTGTATGGCTGCTGCATCTTATTTCTGCATAGGGGGCGAAGACAGGCATGTAAGCATACAGGGAAAACCAAAATAAAATAGAAGCGACAAATAGCCGGCCTGTTTCCAACTTGCCCCATACATTTTCTATTGTTGACATATTACTCTTTCGTCCAAATAAGTGGAAAACCAGGTCCTTTCACTCGTATTCGCAGCATGTCGGGCCAGGAAAGAGGGCAAACAACCACAGCTACTTGGCCCGGGAATGGCCGTTAATGTTCGATACCGAAACAATGTTCCAGGGTTACCTGTATGGAAACGGCCAGATCATAGCCGGTCGAAGAGCCCATCGCGAGCAACGCGGTGAGCAAATCCTTTCTCCATTTTGTAGAAAACAGAGCGAGAAGATGGTTGCGCACCGGTGTAACAGCCAACCCCCGGGCACTCAGCTCCAGGCTATGAGCAGAGAGAGCGGTGGTCGCCGGGGCTGGCCCAACCGGTAATGCCGGTCGGTGCCAATTGAGCTTGCCACTCCAATGGGCATGATATTGGGCGGCCAACATGGCCCCACAGAGCAG
>CAZPFS010000063.1:1576-3751 GCA_964585925.1 uncultured Syntrophomonadaceae bacterium
CTGTATTAGTATGTTAGTACACTAATACATCGGAGGTGAGTTGGTTGCCCTGGGAACTTAAAACAGATCGACAGATCTGGCTTCAGCTTGCGGACACTCTGACAGAGCAGATCGTCTCCGGTTGGGGTTGAGCCTCGGCCCATCCCAATTATGTTTTGGCTGTGGTTGATCAGGCCTGCTTCATTGCCTTCCAGCAAGGCGGCAACAAATTGGGGGAAATTGGTGGCAAATTTTTCACGAAAATACGGTTCCCCACCATCTAACCCAAGCAAAATCGCGGCAGCAGAGGAAGCCGAGCTTTCCATCAGGGCATGTCGACAGGAGGCCAGGTTTGCGATCACTTCGCCGGGCGGGAGGGACAAACGGGCGGGTAATCCAAAGGAAAGGACCGGCCCCCCAACCCAGTCCAGGGTTGCCTCAATCCCGCTCCCTGCCAGTACCAGCTCCCCCGCGGCAAAAGAACCCCTGTCAATTTGTCCGGCAACCTCTCTCAGGAAAGCGAAATTTTCTTCGCCAAAGCTCAGGGTGGCAGGCCCCCGGTATAGTTTGGGACCGGTCAGAAGGAGGAGATGGGGCCAGCTTTCCACCAGAAAGTTGATCACTGGCCGGTGTATCGATACCACCTTGACCTCAAACACACCCCGATAATCGATCAGATCTTCGGAGATCCATTCTGCCTTGATTTTTAAACTGCCCACTTGCCTGTTTTCGTTCCTTCCATAGGCATACCTGCCAGCGGGTAAAAATGGCGGCCGGTAATCCCATCTCTTTGCAAACAGCAAATACCGGTCTAAAAAATGGCTGCCTCAAAGGGCAGCTGCAATGGCCATCGATTACCCTTACTCTATTTTAACAGATCTAACAACTCCAAGAGACTGTCATCACCCATGGCCGGAGGTGACCACTTGACATGAACCACCGGTACCCCTTTCCCCTTCAGATTATCGGCAAAATCTTTTAGCCCCAAATTGATTACCTTGAGTTCGTCACCAAACAAAGGCATGGCTTGACCGTTGACAGACATTGTCATTCCCTCCTTTCAAGACAACAGCTCTTCGATAAACATCACCGCATCCGCGTTGCTGGGAAATACTAAAACCCCTTCATCCGCAAGTTTTTTAACCTGTTCGGCACGATTTTGGGTATCGGCATCGGTCCCGCATACGGAAGCCACAAAAATTATGTGGCGCCCCTCCTGGGCTGCTTCTTCTTTCCCCTCGAGGATGGCCGCCAAGGCCTGGCCGGCAGGATCCGGGTTGGCCCCGTAGCCGAGCACTATATCGAGCAAAATAACTGCCGTTTCAGGATCTTGCGACTCTTTAACGATAGATCGGTTGCGCAAACTGGGATCGATCATCGGGTGAGGCTTCCCCTGGGTAAATTCATCCTCGCCCAGGTCGATGATCGTATGTTTCTCACTTTGATACGAATCCTTCAAGCGATAATCCGGATTGAGGGGGATATTTGAGTAAATGTCCCCGAAGGAGCGCCTTAACATGACCATACTTTCGTAAGCGAGGGTTCCCCCGGAAAATAGGCCGCGCAAATATTTTTGCCCCCGGTTCAATTTCCCCTTTTCACAGCGGGCAATATTTTTCAGCTCCGCCCCCGGATCGCTGATCCCCTGCACCTGCCCATACCTTAACAGGGATACGGCTTTTTCCGCTGCTTCCTTGAGGGTATTTGCTTTTTCATAGACAGCGCCTACGTGCTCCGTATCGTCACTGCCAATGAAATTGATGACCACCGGTTTAGCACTGCCGGACACCCTCTGCAATATTTTCTGGGCAACTTTTTCGCCGGGCGGTTTTGAAATCAGGACAATGACCTTTGTTTGAGGATCATTTTCTAGGGCTTCAAAAGCCGCCAACATGGTTATTCCGCCCACGACATCTTTGACATCCCGGCCGCCGGTGCCGATGCCCTGGCTGATCCCCTCACCTAAATTGTGAATCAGGCATGTGACCTCCTGCAGCCCC
This sequence comes from uncultured Syntrophomonadaceae bacterium, assembly GCA_964585925.1. GTDB lineage: Bacteria > Bacillota > Dethiobacteria > DTU022 > DTU022 > JAAZLS01. Next base: position 3,556 of record CAZPFS010000063.1, read on the forward strand.
GTTCCGGAGGCCGCCACGACCCCGATCTCGCCCCTTCTGATCTCATTGGCAAAGGCCAGCGGGGCACCGTTGATAATTGCTGTCCCGCAATCGGGGCCCATCACCAATAATCCTTTTTCGACTCCCTTTTTTTTCAAGGCAATTTCCGCCTCGACCGGTACATTATCGCTAAATATCAAGAGGTGTAATCCCGCAT
>CAZPFS010000063.1:3761-4241 GCA_964585925.1 uncultured Syntrophomonadaceae bacterium
AGGGACCCGGTATGGAAAGAAGGGCCAGGTTTGCACCGGGTAGAAGGGCCATGGCTGTTTCAAAAGTAAAGGCACTATCCCCGCCCTGTTCCCCTGCTTCCGAATCAACCCCTTTATCCAGTTCAGACAAAGCCCGCTCAATAGCCTCCTGGGCACGATTTTCATCCTGGGAACTGACGACGATAATCATGTCATTGGCGGCGGCCTCTTTTTCGATCTCAGCGGTCAACAACCGGCCCTGTTTTAGAAAATCCTTATTATGTTCAGTACCCATAATTACCTCGGCGCCTTCAATCCCCTCCAAACCGCGAAGCAAGCTCGATAAGCGCATCAGGTAGACCGAATCCTTATAGGTGTTTTTTTTGATTTGAATTATATCGTTAATATTTGAAAAAGCTAGAGTTATTATTTTTTTTAGAGTTTGGTTAATTATTTTATTTTTTTCTTTCCAAAAATCACCAAGTTTTTCGTTAAGAGCCT
>CAZPFS010000064.1:0-4228 GCA_964585925.1 uncultured Syntrophomonadaceae bacterium
AATGGTTGCCAAAAGACTACCGGGCGTGATCGTTACACTGTGAGAAGGATAGTCACGGGGTGATCTTTGAAAATGCTGCAGATAGTTTGAACCCAGATCCTGGATTATGGTTCCGCCCGCGGCCACGTTTAATATTTGCATTCCCCGGCAAATCCCCAACGCCGGCATATTCCGGCAAAGCGCTTCCCGGGCCAGGTATAGCTCCAGATCATCCCGCCCCGGGTCGGTCTCCCCCAGGCCGGGAAGAGGCTCCCGGCCGAAATTAAGTGGAGAAATGTCACCACCGCCGGTAAAAATAATTCCTTGCACGCTATCCCAAAGAGAGTAGCGGACCGCTTTCAGAAAAGGGATCAGCAGGGGAAGACCTCCGGCGGATTCAACGGACCGGGCATAGGAAACCGGTAGCCAGATCCTTTCCCGGCTATAGTCGTAATTGACGGTTATCCCGATCACCGGCCTGATAATAAAATCCCCCCACCTCCCTTTTCAGGAAGAAAAGAAATCACTTCAATTCAAGAAATACCTGAATCTGCCCCTTTCCCTCCGGGAGGGAGAAGATATTTGGCAACAAGTAATTTATAGAGAAATAAAAAAAGCCTCATTTGATTGAGACTCTGTTCCGCGTCATTTCCGAATTACCACAATTCACTAAAATTCAACCAACCCCAAACTTATTCGCAGCGCCTCATCCACCTTGCGCATGATGCGCTCATCTAATTCAATAATCTTCTTTTTCAATCTCTGTTTATCAATGGTTCGGATCTGTTCGAGCAGAATTACCGAATCCTTCTCCAGTTGATAATCGCCGGAGCTGATTTCGATATGAGTGGGGAGCCTGGCTTTATCAATCTGGGAGGTAATGGCGGCTACAATTATCGTCGGGCTGTAACAATTTCCAATATCATTCTGGATTACCAGCACCGGTCTAATTCCGCCCTGCTCGGAGCCTACCACCGGGCTGAGATCGGCATAAAAGATATACCCTCGCTTTACCTCCATGGGGTCACTCTCCGCCAATTAATTCTTCAGTGATCAATTCCGCCTCATTTTCCGCATAAACAGCCTCCCGCGATAAGGTCAGATTGATCCTGGCCATCTCCAGGTAACCTTTTTGCATCTTTTCCCGGATCTGTCTTTTTTTACGTTCCTGAAGATAAAGCTTCATGGCCTCTCTGATAAATTCGCTTCGGGTTTTCTTTTCGCTGGCCACCACCCCGTCTACTTCCGATAACAGGTTGTCCGGCAAGCTGATCATGATCCGTTTGGTCTCCGGCATTTACCCTTTAGCCTCCTTGTAACCAGCGATGCTAGGCATATTAATTATTATACGGCTATGGTTAATTGTTATGCAGATCGCCCCCAAAAAAGAAGTCGCACTTAAACAATTTTCAGATCCAGTGATCCCCGTATAGCCGCCGGTTTCCCCTTGCGCAAATACAGGCGGGGCACCCTCCGGCTGATGGCGCATAACAGCTCATAATTAACTGTCCCCAGGCAACCGGCCACCTCTTCCACCGTGATTTCTTCCGGCCCCTGCCGCCCGTAGATTACAACCTCATCACCCACCCGCGCTCCCTTTACCCCGGTTACATCCAGCATCAGGTGATCCATGCAAACCCGGCCGATCACAGGCACCCGTTGCTGCCGGACCAGGACCCAGGCCCGATTGGAAAGATTCCACCGGTAACCGTCACCATAGCCTACCGGCACGGTAGCAATCACGGATCGGGAAGATGTTATATGCGTGCAGCCATAGCTGATGGCCGTTCCAGGTGGCACTTCTTTCAAATACACTACCCGGCTTTTGAAAGAAAGGGCCGGTTTCAGGGAAACATATTTTTTATCACGGAGCAACGGCGAAGGGTAGTATCCGTAAAGAGAAATTCCCAGCCTGACCATGCCGAATCTGGATTCGGGGTAGGCTGACGCAGCCGCGCTGTTGGCGGCATGATACAAAGGAAAGACACCAAGGTTCCGGCAGGATTCTATAACCTGATTAAATTGCAACAACTGGTTTCCCGTATATTTATTGTTCTCTTCATCGGCCGCCGCCAGGTGAGTATAAACCCCTTCCAGTTTCAATCCGGGCATACGGAAAATTTCATTTATAAATTCTGCAGCCTCCCGGGGGCCAACCCCCAGGCGGCTCATACCTGTATCAACTTTTACGTGGATCGGGAGCTCACGTTCTAACTTGCCCACTTCGGCGGACATTTTTCGGGCTACATTCAGATCAAATACCGAAGGAATTAAACGGTGCCTGCACAGGGCGGGGACCTGGGCCGGATCTGTGTACCCCAAAAGCAATATGGGATTTTCGACTCCCGCCTGGCGAAGTTCAACCCCTTCTTCCAGAAAGGCTACCGCCAGGCAGTATACACCGGCAGCTACTGCCGCCCGGGACACTTCTACCGCCCCATGACCATAGCCGTCGGCTTTTACTACCGCCGCAATCTTCACCCCAGAGCCCAACAATTGTTGAAATTGCTGGATGTTATGGGCGATACAATCCAGATCTATCTCCAGCCAGGTAGGTCGAAATCCCGAAGGAAGAAAAGGCACCCATTCACCACCCCGTTCTATCGGTTGAAGGTATACATCCCGCAAGAAGATTGCTTTATCCTATTCCACAACACAATCCGGTATTCCTGCCGATAATATGCTGTCAAACATTGCCTGCCGTGGCCGGGTTTGCTGTTTTTTGTGGCTTTTCCCTGTTATAACACCCGGAATACACTGTTTACATTTTTAGTTGTTTCCAAAGCCTTGATTCGCGATAGAGCCCGGTTGAAACATGCTTCCTGAACATTGTGGGTAACCAGCACGATTTCGGCAATCCCTTCGATACTGCTTTTCTGGATGATCATATCCAGGCTAACCTGTTCATCTCCGAATGAAGTCGCGAGGTCGGCAAACACTCCCGGACGATCACAGGCCTGCAGGCGAAGATAAAACCGGGAATTCAAATCTCCCACCGGGATTATCGGTTTGCGTTGATAGCCCATCTCCATCACCCGGCTTTCCCCACCGGATTTGATTATCAGGGCTGCCTCCAGAACGTCGGCCATAACCGCACTGGCGGTGGGTAGCGCCCCGGCCCCCCGCCCATAGAACATGACCTCCCCTACCGAATCTCCCACCATGAAAATGGCGTTGAACTCATCAAATACCGCCGCTAGAGGGTGGGTTTCCCGCACCAGTGCAGGGTGAACACTCAGGGCCAGCCCTTCCTTCAGTTCCTCTCCTACTGCCAACAATTTTATGGCATATCCCAGCTCCCGAGCGTAGCAAATATCTTCGGAAGTAACATTTGTGATCCCCTCCACGTGAATGGAAGCGGGATCAATGCGGCTATGAAAAGCCAATCCCGCCAGGATGGCCAACTTGTAAGCGGCGTCCCTTCCTTCTAGATCATTGGCCGGATTTGCCTCCGCAAAGCCATTTGCCTGGGCCTGGGCCAGTGCCTGCTGAAAATCAGTCTTCTCCCGGGCCATCCGGGTCAAAATGTAGTTTGTTGTCCCGTTAACGATCCCCAGCAAACGTTCTATGCGGTTGGCAATCAGACAGCGCTTTAAGGGGTGCAGCAAAGGGATCCCTCCACCTACACTGGCTTCATAAAAAATATTTCGGTGGTGTTCATGGGCCGCTTTAAACAACTCTTCCCCATGGGTGGCAATCAAATCCTTGTTGGCAGTAACCACATATTTTCCCCGGCGAAGGGCCTCTGATATATAGCTGCGTGCCGGCTCTATCCCGCCGATCAATTCTATTACCAGCTTTATCTCCGGATCTTCCAGAATATCGGCTGCCCGGGTGGTGAACAACTGGGGAGGAAGATCGGTTCTTCGGGAAAGGGCGGGATCCCGAACCAGCACTTTTTTCAGTTGCAAATCAAACCCCGTGTTTTCCTTTAGATCGCCCCCCCGGGACTCCATAATGGCGGCTACTCCCCCGCCAACCGTGCCCATCCCCAGCATCCCTATCCCGATCTTTCCGTCCGGCATCATCCCTGACCCCCTTTAATTCAATCCGGGCTCATTATAACACCTATCCGTTTCAGTCATCAATCCCGCGGGCGGTGGTTGCTCCATACAGTTCGTGAACCGGAAAAAAACACGCCCACCATGTAGTCATTGGAACCGAACCATCCCAATGGCCTCCCCCAAACGTTGTCAAGAGAAGAACGAAATCGCTTTGCGATGGCTTTTCTATTCCCTGTTAATAGTTA
>CAZPFS010000065.1:0-4214 GCA_964585925.1 uncultured Syntrophomonadaceae bacterium
TTAGTAACCCGGTTTTTTCGTTGCAGCCAGGTAGATCGCGGAAAACAGCGGCCAAAGGACCAGCGCTAGTAAAATAGCATTGACCGGAAGAAACATCAACATTGTAATTACTTACCTCCCTTTTGAGTCATGTTGCCGTTTTTTGATCCGCCTACCCTGTTTTTCCCATCAATGCGTCCAGAATTATCCAGAAAACTGTTGCTATTATCAAGGTAAAAAGGGGTGGAGCCAGCGTGGCGATGAGTTTATCCCTGGTCTTCCAGGCGGGCGAAAGCCAGGAAAGAATTATCCCCACGGGCCAAAGGAAAAAAGTAAGAGCAACAACCAGCCAGGCTGGCGGGTAGGGCGCCCCGCCCCTGCTGGACGCTGCGGGCCGGCCTGAGTACTCTTCGAGGTACCCGGCGGCAATTTCCCGGGGTTCTCCGAAATTGTTGATCATGGCGAGCATGTTTTCCTCGCCCGTTTCACCGCACCTGCGCCATTCTTCAAGCAAGTGTGAACGGATTTCTGCGATAATTTCCCGGCGGACAGTCCCGGCCAGCCCCGCCAGTTCACTCTCGATCTCCCCCAGGTAGCGCCCCAGTATGATTTCGGTTTTGTGATCCATGGGCTTACACGCATCCTTTTAAAATCTGATCCACGTTGCAAACAAATTCACCCCAGTGCTCCCTGAACAGAACCAGTGCCGCTTCACCCTTTCGGGTGATTCTGTAGTATTTCCGGGGGTTCCCCTCTCCCATCTGCCGCCAGGCTGATGTAACCAGTCCCTCCCTCTGCAGCCTGGCCAGTAAAGGATAAACCGTTCCTTCTGTGGTGGTCAAACCCTGTTCGCCCAGGGTCTTTACGATCTCGTAACCGTAGCTTTCACCACAGGCAATAAGCGCCAGCACACAGAAATCGAGGGCACCTTTTTTGATCTGGATCAACGGGTTGGTCAGTTCCATAGATGCATTATATAACAAAATGCATTGCATTACAAGGCACCAGGTTTAAGTTATTTTCATAGCGGGCTCACTGCTTCATTTCCTGGAAGGATAAATGTACGAAAAGCGCGAACTTTACAGAGGATGTCCTTGGACAATTATACAGAAAGAGGGATTCAGCCGTGAATAAATTGGCTCCTTTTACCCTCTCCAGGCAGCTGTTGTACTCCATCGGAGCCCTTTCCTTCAATCTCTCCGAACGGATAATTCTCCTTTATTTGCCTATTTTTTATTTACCATCCAAGGAACTGGGCGCGCCCCAGCTTTTTTCGGGCGGGACCTTTTGGGGTTTCTTGACAGTTATCGGATTGATCATGGTTGTGGGGCGCGTTTTTGATGCTCTGGCCGACCCGGTGGTGGCCTATTTAAGCGACCGCAGTCTCTCCAGGATTGGACGCCGAAAAATTTTTAAACTGTTTGGCGCCCTCCCCATGGCTCTCTTTGCTGCGCTGATATTTTTTCCACCTGTCCCCGGTGGTGAAAGCGTCCTCAACGGTGTCTGGTGCGGCGTCATGCTTTCATTTTTTTACATTGCCTTTACCGCCTACGCCAACCCTTTCCTGGCACTGGTTTCAGAGTTGGGCCAGGACGGTCCCATGCGAATCAATATGAACACCTTTATCGCCATTTTTGGGCTGGTGGGGGTGGCGTTGGTTACTGTTGCTTTTCCCCCCATTGTCAAATTTCTCCGAACAGAAGGAATCTCTTTTCACGCTTCTTATGGCTGGGCAGCGGTCATTTTTACGGCTTTCGCCTGCCTGGCGGGATATATCTCATGCCTGGCCTATGATGAGAAAAAACATACCCTCCCCAGTACTCCCGTCGAAACGGGATTAATTGAATCACTGAAGAGAACTTTCGGCGTCAAGCATTTTGTTACATTTTTGACAGGCGAGCTCTTTCTGATGTTTTGTGTAAACATTGTCACTTACAGCATGGCCTACTACGCTGTCGTGATTTTCCAAAAAGGAGAAGATTTCCTGACTTTTATTGCCGGGTCTGCCCTGCTCGGTTCTATGGTCAGCTTCCCTCTGGTGAACCATTTGGGCAAAACAGTGGGCAAAAAGAAGGTGATCCTATTCTCGGTGGCCTTCTTTTCCCTGGCTACCCTGGTCCTCTTTATCCTCAGTTTTTATATGACTCCCCTGCTGACTTATATCAGTCTGGGCATCTTTTTTCTCTGCGGTTTTCCGCTGGCTGCCCTCTCCGCCCTGGTCTACTCAACCACCTCGGACATAGCCAGGGAAGATGCCTTTCGAACAGGATTACGCAGAGAGGCCATGTTTTACGGGGCCAGGGCGGTGCCTTTAAAAATTGTGATCGCCCTTTCCGGCGTCACATTTGGCTTCCTTATTTCTACTTTCGGTAAAGACGTTGCCGAGCCCCTGGGAGTCCAACTTACCCTGCTGGTGGTCTCCCTGTTCTCACTCATCGGCCTTTACTTCTTCTCGCGCTACCCGGAAAAAAAGGTGCTGGACAGTCTCAGGGAACATGAAGCCAGGGCTGCAGCAGAAGCATCTGCCGGGAATTTTGAAGAGCAGGTGATTTAAAAAAATGGCAGACAGGGGCTGCGCACAGATAAGCCCGCCGATAATCCTGGGGCACCGCGGCTCCCCCCATGAGGCGCCGGAAAATACCCTGCCCTCGTTTTTATGGGCCCTGGAACAGGGGGCTGACGGGATCGAACTGGATGTTCATCTGACCAGGGATGGGGCCATTGCGGTAGCACATAACTACGCGCTGCATAAAACCACTAATGGGAAGGGACTGCTGGCGAGGCGGACCCTGGCTGAATTGAAATCACTTGACGCAGGCGCTGCCTTTTCCAGCAAATTTGCCGGAACACCTATCCCCACCCTGGAGGAGGTCATCGAAGCCGTTGACAAGAAAGCCTGCATCATGATTGAAATAAAGACCTACACCGGGAAGGCCAATAAGCGGATCGCCTGCGCCATTGCCGGTGTGGTGGGATCATACGGCCTTTATGAACGCACGGTAATCTCTTCCTTCAATCCCCAGATCCTGAAGCAGGTCAAGCAGGCCGATCGCCGCATACCCACGGGCTGGCTGCACAACTTTATCTTTCCAGTATCCCCCGGCAGCTGCAGCTTTGCCCTTTTCGGCAAACCTGATGTGCTTCATCCCTTCCATAAATATGTCAACAATAAATACATGGAGATAGCCCGGCGCTGCGGCTGCCGGGTGATCCCCTGGACAGTAAACGAAGCCGCAGAGGTAAAAAGACTGATCGGCCTGGGGGTTGACGGTATGATCACCGATCGCCCCGGCCGGCTTAAAGAGGCAATGATCATTACAAATGGAAAGTGACAGAGGCATGCTTGCTGACATCAATTTTTTTCTGCTGGACCTGGACGGGACTATCTATCTGGGAAAGAGGCTCATCGACGGAGCCCGGGAATTTCTGGACCTGCTTGAACAGCAGGGGAAGAGCTACTGCTTTTTAACCAACAACTCATCAAAAAACACCGGAGCATATCTCGAAAAACTTAAGGGTTTCGGGATAAATGTCGGCAGAGAAAGCGTGGTCACATCCACCGATGTGCTGATCTATTACCTGAACAAGATCAGGCCGGGAGCATCGCTTTATCCGGTAGGGACAAGAGAATTTGAAGCAGGGCTGGCTGAAGCAGGTTTCAGTTTAGTACACGAATACAATAACCATCCCCCTGTTGACTTCGTGGTGATCGGTTTTGATACTACGCTTGATTACCAAAAACTTTTTGACGCCACCCGCTATATCAGAGAGGGCAGCCCTTATATCGCCACGCACCCCGATCTGAACTGCCCGTTGGAGGATGGCCTCTACATGCCGGACTGCGGAGCGATCATTGCATTTGTCAAAGCAAGTACGGGCATTTCGCCCCTGGTAATAATGGGCAAACCGAATCCCCTGGTTATCGAATACCTGGCTGCCACCAGGGGCCTGCAGCGAGATAAAACAGCCATTGTTGGGGACAGGCTTTACACCGACATCCTTCTCGGCAAAAAAGGCGGCATCACCTCCATTTTAGTCCTCACCGGTGAATCCACCAGGGGAGATGTGAGCACCGGATCAATTAAGCCTGATTACATCTTTGGCAGTATCAAAGATATCCACAACAAATTACTTGCCGGGATGGGTGGATCGAAATAACCCCGGCTTATTACTCAAGTGAGCCAAGGTGTCGAGTAGAGCGGGGGAGTTTCACCCCCACCCCCTCACAGAACCGG
>CAZPFS010000066.1:0-4058 GCA_964585925.1 uncultured Syntrophomonadaceae bacterium
GTAAGGGCGAATTCCAGCCGATCCAGGATGGGGTGGCGATCATAAAGAAAAGTTAAATCGTGAACCTTCAGCTTGATCTTCAATTGATCACTCCCGGCGTTCAAAATAGCGCAGCTCCTTACGTCTCTTTAACAGGTAAATGAACAGAGGTGCTCCCAAAAGGGCGGTGATAATCCCTACCGGCAGCTCCCGGGGGGCGATTATAGTCCGTCCCAGGGTATCGGTCACGATCAGCAAAATTGCCCCCAGCAGGGCGGAGGCGGGCAGCAGGTGGCGATGATCTGGCCCGATGAGGAGGCGGATGAAGTGGGGCACCACCAGCCCCACAAAGCCGATGATCCCGCTGGTGGAGACCGCTGCGGCCACCATCAGGGACGAACCGGCCAGAAGTATTTTTTTTACCCTTTCAGTATCGATACCCAGACTGCGGGCGGTCTCCTCACCAAAGAGCAGGGCGTTTAGCTCCCGGTAGAAAAAATAGACGCCGGCGAAGCCCAGCAGGGCGTAGGGGACCATGATCTTTACCTTTAACCAGGTGGCCCCGCTCAGTCCGCCCATGATCCAGAATACCACCTGGTGCAGCCTGTCATCGGAAAAATAGGTGAGGAGGGAGACCAGGGCCGAGAGGAAGGAGCTGAGGGCGATGCCGGCCAGTAAAAGGGGCATGACCGGTATCTCCCGTCCCACCCGGGCTATCCGGTAAACCAGGAGGAGGGTGGCTGTGCCGCCGGCAAAGGCAAAGAGGGGGACAGAGCCCATCCCGCTCCAGGCTGCCGCAGGCCCGAACAGCATGGCGGCCACCGCCCCCAGGGCGGCTCCGGAGGAGATGCCGATCACGTAGGAGTCGGCCATGGGGTTGCGGAACAGCCCCTGGAAGACCGCTCCGGCCACGGCCAGGGAGGCGCCCACCGCCCCGGCCAGTACCACCCGGGGCGCCCGCAGTTGCAGGAGGATATCCCTTTTAATCGGGTCGATCTCCATCCCGCAAGGCAGATGGCATAGATCCAGGAAAATGCTGCCGATCTCCCGCAAGGCAAAGGGGACCGCTCCGATACTTATGGCTGCGGCCGTCGCGCCCAGCATTATCAGCAGTAAAAGGGAATAGAGGATCAGTATTTTCCGGCCCTTACCGGTCCGATTGTTTTTCAAAACATCCACCCCGGAAAGTAGTTAATTGTCCACAAAAGGCTATTTCCCAAAGAGATCCGGGTAAAACAGGGCCGCCGCACTCTCTACAGCCAGGCCTACCCGCGGTCCGGCCCGGTTAAAGAGATCCGAATCCATGGCATAAATCCGGTTTTCCTTGAGGGCAATAATTTTGTTCCAGCCCGGCCGCTGATTATATTGTTCTCTCACCGCTTCCACGTTGCCATGATCATCGGAGTAAAGGATCACCCGGGGGTTTTTCTGGGCTACCGATTCTGCACTGACCGTGGGATAGTTATCGTCGATGTCGGCAAATATATTTTTTCCCCCGGCCAGGGTTACCACTTCGTGGATAAAGGAACGGTTGCCGACACTCATCGGGGGATCGTACCAGAGCTCATAATAGACCGGGGTTTTCTCTTCCTCTGTCAGGGAAGATAATTTTTTCTGAACACCGGCTATCTGTTCTTTTATCTCATCACTTATTTTTTCCGCCATCTTTTCCGCCCCTGTGGCGGCCCCGATCAAACGAATGGTTTCATAAATTTCGTCCACCGAGGTGGGCTCCATGGCCAGAACCGGAATATTTCTCTCTGCCAGCAGCGGGACCACTTCCCGATGGGGGCTGCCCGCCAAGACCAGATCCGGCTTCAGGGTCAAAATGACTTCGATATTGGAGTCGGTAAATCCGCCCACCTTTTCTTTTTCTGCCGCTGCCGGCGGGTAATTGCAGTAATCGGTTACCCCCACCACCCTTTCCTCCAACCCCAGGACGAACAGTATTTCGGTGTGCTGCGGGGAAAGGGAAATAATGCGCTTGGCCTCACCGGCGATCACTACCTCCCGGCCCATGAGATCCACCAGGGTGCTTCCTCCGGGTGTTTCATTATTGATCGCATCCTTGGTGCAACCGGCCGGAGCCAGCAGCAACAAGGCTATCACTGCCAGCAAGAAAAAACGGCTAATTATAAAGCTCTTTTTCATCGGGTTTTCCCCCTGTAGTTTTGATCGGGTATAAAAAAAGCCCGACCCCCGGTTGAACAGGACTGGCAGTAGCATAAAAATACCGCGGGTAGATTTCCGCGGCTTCCATTTGTCGCTCTACCCTTTCGACCGAAGGGATTCTTCAAATTTCAGGCAGGTCTCCTGGCTTGTGTTCATCGCTCACCCTTGCCTTCCCAACCGTCGGGTCAGTGGCTTTTAAGGGGGCTCCCACTTACAGTGGCGGGACCACGCCGGATTTCCACCGGCTTCCCTATTATGTTTTGCAACACCTGAAAACAGAGTATTCAATTGTTTAACATCACCTAAACTTTACCGCCGGTTTTGTTGCCTGTCAAGCAATTTAAAAAGTTTTTATTATCCTGCCAGGCCATGATGAACCGGAGCATTCATTTTTCTCTCAAATTGGCCGGAAATATTATTGATGCTCAAAAGGTAAAATATGCCTTTATGGGGAATCATGTTATTATCATGCGAGGATATTAATGTGTTATTGAGCAAGGCCGGGTCAGCCTGGTGGTGGGGGATGAAATTGGTAACGATCAGCGATGATTTAAAACAAGGCGCTTTCAACTATATCTTGCGGTTGGTTACCCAGAAACTCCTCGGTTTGCTATTTTTTCTGCTCGGGTCCGGCTGGGTGATGGGCTTGAAAGCATGGATCTTTTTTGTTCTTTATTTCCTGTCGGCCCTGGTCATCATCCCCGTATACAGAGTAAATCCGGAAATACTGGTTCAGCGGGGAAAAGTAATTACCGATTCGCCCCTGTGGGACAAGATTCTACTGGTCATATATTGGCTGCTGGACTTTTTTATTGTTTATTTGATAGCGGGCATTGAAGCGGCTGGAACAGCGGTCCTCCCGGTTTTCTTCTGGGCAGGGATAGTCTTGTTCCTTATGGCCACGGCCATTTCTCTGGGTGCGGTGATGGTCAACCCTTACCTGGAATCAACGGCCAGAATTCAGAGCGAGCGGGATCAAAGGGTTGTCAGCCGGGGCGTCTACGGTCTTGTCCGGCACCCCGCATATTTGGCCGTTCTGCTCTTCTGTTTGGCCCGGTTATTGATCTTCATGACGCCGCTTACCGGTGCGACCCTGGGAGTTATCGCTGTCTTGATCATCATCCGAACATATTTGGAAGACGGGATGCTCCTGGAAGGGTTGGAAGGATATGAGGAGTACTCGCGGAAAACGAAATACAGGTTGGTACCCTTTCTCTGGTAAGGAGAAAAGGAGGGCAATATGATGAGATCGGAACTGGAACAGATCCCGGGCGTCGGCCGGAATATGGCCGATCATCTGATCAATGCCGGATACCCGACGATCGAGTCTCTGAAGGGGCAGGACCCGCAGGAGATCTACCTGAAAGATTGCGCCTATCATGGTTGCATGGTGGATCGCTGTGCCCTCTATCTTTACCGGTTGGCGGTCCACTATGCGGATCAGGGTGGAAGATTGCCGGAGGGCAAGGAAAATTGGTGGAACTGGCAGGATTGATCGCCTCGCCATGGGGGAAAGCGGGGAAATAACCGCACAGGGGGGACGGGGATGATCACGAAGGAAAGCATGATGGCGATCGAAAAAAGCGATCTCGAAGAAGTGTCCAGGACCCTGGCCAGAGACGATATCGAACTGCTCGTGGAGTGGTTGTCTGCAAAGGATGACGATATCCGCTATCGGGCGTTCCTGTTGTTGTTGAACAGGTCGGCGCTGTTTGGTGATGTTTACCCCTTCTGGGAGATTTTTCGGGATAAACTCGGCAGCAGCAACTCGTACCAGCGGGGCATCGGCCTGATGCTCCTCGCCGAGAATGCAAGATGGGACGGGGAGAACCGTACGGAGAAGGTCATCGATCAGTTTTTGGGGTTGCTAAACGATCCAAAACCGGTCACCGTGCGCCAGTGCATCC
>CAZPFS010000067.1:0-4040 GCA_964585925.1 uncultured Syntrophomonadaceae bacterium
GGTCCCCTCCCGGCCTTTCTCCTCCATCAATTCACCGGCCAACCAGTAATAGACCTGCCCCCTGGGGTCGGTCCGTTTTTCAAAGGCATTGCGGTATCTTCTGCGTCCCAGGGCTGTGGCCTTGACCCCTTTTATCTTCCGGTGGCCATCGACAGCCGGGACGTTTATGTTGAGCAGGGTTCCCGGCGGGGGCTCCGTATGCCAGACAAAGGGAAGGAGAGTGCGGATGAAATCTGCCGCATGGGAAAAATCGTCTCCCTTGGCCAGGGAGACGGCCAGGGATGGGATACCCAGTATTATCCCCTCTACCGCGGCCGATACGGTTCCTGAATAGAGCACATCGGTACCGAGATTTGAACCCCGGTTGATCCCGGAGATGATCAGGCGGGGTTTTTCGGTGAGGATGGCCTCGACCGCCAACTTGACGCAGTCGGAGGGGGTGCCGTTGACCGACCATCCCTCCAGATTTGGATTGTGCAAAAAACGCACTTTCTCTGCCCTTAAGGGTCGGTGCATGGTTATCGCATGACCGACCGCGCTCTGCTCGTGGTTAGGCGCCACCACCAGCATCTCGTACTTGAGGCCCTCGGGGGGCGGGTAGAGCGCCCGGCAAAGCATCTGGATCCCTTCCGCGTGGATGCCGTCATCATTGGTAATCAAAATTGTCTCAGTCATTTAGAATCCTCCTGCCGCTTTAGCAGCTTTTCCCAAAAAGCCGGTAGGCGAGTTTACTAGCCTCATAAATGATCCTCTCCTCATCCAGACCGGTCAATTCTCCCTTATCGACCAGGATCTGACCATCGACCATGACCAGAGAAACATCGGCGGCAGCGGCTGCATAGACCAGGTGCCCCAGGGGATTGTAGAGCGGATTCAGATGAGGGGCGCTGCCTGCAAGGGCGATCAGGTCTGCCCGATAACCCTCCTTTAGCTTGCCCAGATCGGAAAGACCAAGTACCTCCGCCCCAGCAGAGGTAGCCATTTTCAGCGCTTCTTTAGCCGGGACGACCGTTGGATCCTGGTGGATGCCTTTCGGGAGCAGGGCCGCCAGGGAGATTTCCTCAAACATATCCAGGTTATTATTGCTGCCCGCCCCATCGGTACCCAAGGCCACCTTGACCCCCGCCTCGAGGAGGGCGGTTACAGGAGCGATACCGCTGCCCAGCTTCAGGTTGCTTCCGGGATTATGGGCCACCCCCACTCCCCTCCGGGCCAGGATGGAGATATCCTCATCGCTCAAGTGAACACAATGGGCGGCAATTACCTTAAACTCAAACAGTCCGATATTATCCATATGCATGATGGGGCTGTTTCCGTATTCCCGACGGTGTTTTTCCACCTCTCCGGCGGTTTCGGCCAGATGAATCTGCATGGGGCGGCCGGTCCGGGCGGCGATGTTCATGATCTTCTCCAAAAACTTTGGTGAACAGGTATAGGGGGCGTGGGGACCCAGGGAGGTGTTGATCCGGCCGTTCTCTTGACCCTGCCAGTTATCGATGAGCTCCTCGGCTTCCTGCAATAATTTATCGCCGGCGTTCTCCCCTTCGGCCAGGCCCCGGGAAAGCATAACCCGCATTTTACTTGCGGCCACCGCCTCTGCCACCCGCTCCATAAAAAAATACATATCGGTAAAGGTGGTTGTACCGCCTTTAAGCATCTCCGTAATCGCCAGCATTGTCCCCCAGTAGATGTGGTCACCGGTGAGTTGGTTTTCCGCCGGCCATATTTTATCTTCCAGCCAGCGCATCAGGGGCAGATCATCGGCATAGCCCCTGAATAGGGTCATCGCGGCGTGGCCGTGGGTGTTGATCAGGCCGGGCAGCAGGATCAGATCATCACCCTCGATCAGACGATCGACTTCCTGGCCCTCGATTCGATTGGGACGGGCGACGATGGCAGCGATCCGGTCACCTTCTACCAGTAAATCGCCCCGGAAATGTTCCGGCCTCTCCTCATCCATGGTCACAAGGATGGCGCCGGTTATCAAGGTTTTATGCAATGAAAAGCCCCCTTCGATCAGTTAAAGCAAACAATTATCTCATATCCCCCGGAGAAAACGGAGATTACCCCTCGTCAGCAAAACCCCCGCCGGGCCAATGCTTACCCGCCTGCCGACAATCACAGCTCATCAGCTCAGGGATCTCTAAAAGAGAATTTTCCAGCAGTTGATCCAGATCGATTTTCCATTTTGACATGACTTCAATTACTTCTTCGTGGGAAAGTTTGTGCGGGGAGATCCCGGCAGCATAATTGGTGATCAAGGCGATAACAGCATAACATAGTCCCGCCTCCCGGGCTAGGACAACCTCCGGGACATTGGTCATACCGACCACATCGGCACCCAGACGGGCAAACATTTTAATTTCCGCGGGGGTTTCAAAACGGGGCCCTTCGGTACAGAGATAGCAGCCCCCATCGATCACCGGTTGTTTTAAATTGCTGCCCGCCCTGATCAGGGCCGCACGCAACTCCGGGCAATAGGGCTCGGTAAAGTCGGTATGGACTACCTCCCCCCCCTCTCCATCATAAAAGGTGGAGGGGCGGCCTTTGGTAAAATCGATGAACTGATCGATTATCACCTTGTCTCCCGGCGACATTTTTTCTTGCAGGGACCCGACGGCGGCCGTGGCAATGACCGCATCGACCCCCAACTCTTTCAAGGCGGCGATATTGGCCCGGTAATTGACCAGATGGGGGGGCGTCGAGTGTCGGTAACCGTGACGGGCCAAAAAATATATCTCCTGCTGGCGATGTTGTCCGAAGCGGAGGGTCACCTCTCCGTAGCGGGTTGAAATCTTTTTTTCCTGCTGCCCGGTGATATACTGTCCGTAGACCCCTGTTCCACCGATAAAAGCTATTTTTCTTCGTCCCATTGCGACCTCCATCGGGGCAGATTTTAATATAAAGCAAGTCAATAAAATAATCACCGTTCTGTTGGATGGACTTTTAAAATTATAGTTTATAATTCTGTTTTATGGGGGGAAAATCCTGCCAATTGGAATTGTTAGACCCGGTTAGGGTTTTAGTTTGAGCAGGCGGCGGGTTATAAATCCGTAATGACGGGCGCGATTATTGCGGCCCAGCAGGCGGTAAATATAGGTCAACTCAAAGGTGATTAAGGGCTCACGGGGGTTAATATTATAGGCCCGTTCCAAGGCTGCGAGGGCCTCCTCATAGCGACCGAGGAATACGCAAGCTTTACCCCGGTGCATCTCGGCCTCCCAATCGCCGATGGAGAGCTCCAAAACCCGTTCGAAATTATTCACCGCCTCCTGATACTGCTGTAAATTATAATGAATAGCCGCCCGATTGAACCAGGCTTCGACCAGGCTAGGCTCCTCCTCGGTCGCTTTGGTAAAATAGGGCAAAGCCTGCCGGTAATCTTCCCGGGCGGCCAGGATCACGCCCAGAGTATTTAAAGCCATACCTCGCAGAAAGGTATCCTTCTCCAAAGCTAGAACCAGTTTTAACTCCTTAAACGCCTTTTCGCTTTGCCCCAGT
This sequence comes from uncultured Syntrophomonadaceae bacterium, assembly GCA_964585925.1. Taxonomy (GTDB): domain Bacteria; phylum Bacillota; class Dethiobacteria; order DTU022; family DTU022; genus JAAZLS01. The sequence continues at coordinate 3,502 of CAZPFS010000067.1, forward strand.
TGGGCGCAGGCTATCCCCAGGCAAAAATGGCCTAAAATAAAATTTGGCTGCTGAGCGGTGACATTTTTAAACTCTTTGCTGGCCTCCGTGACCATGGCCAGTCCCCAGAAGCCCATGGCTTTTCTAAAGGATGTCACGGCCCCTTCTCCGCTGAGGCTTAAAAACTCGTCTTCTTCTTCTGCGGCTAGATTTATCTCCTGTTCTTTGCTGCTGTCGGGAGAATTATCCGGCTCCCTACTCAGGGTGGGCATATCCACCAGATCGATCTCCATGAAACCCGGTGGGAGACTTTCAGGCAATGAAATGGAGAAACGATCCTGGATCTGATTAACCTTTTCTTCAAATTTAATCCAGTACTCGACGCATTTATCCATGGTATTTCTTAAGGAGATCAGAGTTTCAATTATTTCTTTCCTCTGGGCATCGGTGATCTCACCGGACAGATCCTGTTCGATCGAAGAAAGGGCTTCGAATATGGCTGTAAAGGTTGAAAACATCTGCAATCACCACCCCTTCAAGGCTAGAGATATTCAGGTAAA
>CAZPFS010000068.1:0-2655 GCA_964585925.1 uncultured Syntrophomonadaceae bacterium
GGAGGGGGCGGGGAAACCCTTGCGACGGGCCCTTTCAATATAGATGTTCCCTTCTAAAAACATCCCATAGATAATAAAAATCTATGAGATGTTTATACTTCTCCGGCTGAAGGATCGGGCACAGCAGAGGTTAATTGAACCGGATCGGCCTTTCCGGCTGCAGGGCGGCAAGATCGATCTTTCCTCGAGCCGGCCCTGCCACCCGATTACCGCTATTCTTCCGAAGGCTCCCGGTGCTCTTCACCCGGGCCCTCCCCGCCTTCCGGTTGTTCACCGGGGGCGGAGGGCAGATCGCCTCCCATCAGCGGAGAAAACTGGATAAAACGGTAATAAAACCATTCGGCAACGCCGATGACCGCCGCCGAGGAAAAAACAACCCCTCCCGAGAGCGGTTGGGTGACAAAGGAGCGGGCCAGGCTGTAAACCAGGGCGGCCAGCACAAAATTGGCGATGGAGGCGGTGAGCGCCCCGTAGCGGGGCAGCGCAAACCGGTCTCCGGCGTAGAACAGCACCAGGGTTATCACCACCGATATCCCCAGGGAGGCCAGTATGGGCACCGAGGGAGTGAGGAGAAAAGTAAGGAAAATAAGGGTTATGGCGGCGATGTAGGCGAACTTGATTACTACCGGTCTAATCTGATCCATGGATTTAACCTCCTTTTCGCTTTAATTTCCCCCAAATACCGGCCGTTCATTCCACCCGATGAATAATTACCGCTGAAATTCCGGGCCCCAACAGGATCCGGTAAAATGTTACAGAATAGGTAAAGGGGGTGTATAAAATGACGGGAGATGAAAGGGTAGGGGTCGTAATCCACTACTACGGCAAAATATCGGTGGCGGTGGTCGAACTTTCCGGCAGATTAGCCCTCGGGGACCAGATCAGGTTCAGGGGTTTGCAAACCGATTTTATGCAAAACCTACTGTCGATGCAGGTAGAACATGAAAAAATTGCCCAGGCTGAGCCGGGAGATATGGTGGGGTTGAAGGTGAGCGCAAAGGTCAGGGAAGGGGACGAGGTTTTTAAAATAAACGGGTAATCCGATCTGCGGCAGGAAATATTTGTGCTAACATAGAAACGAGCTATGGCCAGAAATGAATTATAAGATAAGGAGACAGTGTGTAATGGATAAGCCACTCGCAGGAATTAAGGTTGTCGATTTAAGCAGGTTTATTGCCGGTCCTTACTGCACCATGAGGTTGGGCGACATGGGGGCGGAGGTGATCAAGGTGGAAAGCCCCGGCAAGGGGGACGATTCCCGGGCCTTGGGCCCTCCTTTTATCAAGGGTGAATCGGCCTACTACATGTCCTTCAACCGCAACAAGAAAAGTATCGCTTTGAACCTTCGCCAGGAAAAGGGCAGGGAGATATTGACGAAGTTGATCGAGGATGCGGATATATTCGTCGAGAATTACCGGGTGGGTATTACCGCCCAGATGGGCATGACCTATGAAGATGTAAAAAAGATCAAGGAAGACATCATTTACTGTTCCGTTACCGGCTACGGTCACAACAGCCCGTACAAGGAAAAACCCAGCTTTGATGTGATGATCCAGGGAGAGGCCGGGCTGATGAGCGTCACCGGGTTCCCCGACGGCCCGCCCCAAAGGGTGGGCGTAGCCATCGCCGACATATTGGCCGGACACAATTCCTTTGAAGGGATCCTGCTGGCGCTGCTGGTGAGGGAGAAAACCGGTCAGGGCCAATTCGTGGATATCTCCCTGCTCGATTCGATAATTTCCATCCTTACCTATCAGGCGGGCCATTTCCTGGCTACCGGAGAGGCTCCGAACCGGGTCGGCAACCGCCACCCGATGATCACCCCCTACGAAATCTTTGAGACCAAGGACGGGTATGTCATATTTGCCGTCGGCAATCAACGGCTTTGGGAGAACTTCATCCAGGTTCTGGGGCGTCCGGAGCTGAACGAGGATCCCCGGTTCGCCACCATGAATGATCGCAATCAGCATCCGGCGGAGCTGAAGGAGATCATCGAACAGATAACCGTGGCGAAAACTACCGCCGAGTGGGTGGGGATCATGGAGAAGACCGGTGTCCCCTGCGGGCGCATCCGCACCCTGGATCAGGTGCTGACCGACGATCATGTGGCGGTGCGGGAGATGGTGGTGGAGAGGGAACATCCCACAGCCGGGAAGATCAAGCTGCTCGGCAACCCGATCAAGCTCTCCGCGACACCGGGCGGAGTGGTCCTGCCGCCGCCCACCCTGGGGCAGCATACGGATCAGATCCTGGCCTCTCTCGGCTATGGCGAACAGGAGATCTCCGCCTTCCGTGAGGAGGGTATCGTCTAGGGGCCCGATCGCAGGCCAATTAAAAGCAAGAACCGGATTTCGGCTCTCGGCCCCAGAGCCGAAGAGCCGGTCAGTCCCCCTGGAGTCCGGGCTAGCGGGTAGAGCTGCCGCCGAGGCGGTTCCTCCTTCGGCTATTCAGGGGGATTTATTGTATAAACAACCTCAATAGCCCGGTAAAATATTGCTTGACAGGGAGGGACGCCGGGGATAAACTTTTTGTCGGGATCAATTCTTCAACGCCGGCCGGGGCGTATGGAAAAGACGGTCATCAAAAAGCGGGAAAAGACGCCCTGTTTCTGGTATCTCGGGACCAATCCTATACTGGGATCAAAGGAGTGGGCAG
>CAZPFS010000068.1:2665-3942 GCA_964585925.1 uncultured Syntrophomonadaceae bacterium
CAATTTGAACGGGGATTTATCGATGAGATCTGTGATCTGGCGGATAAAATCAGGGAAATTGCCAATACCAAGGCCGGCATGGAATTTTTGGAATCGACTTTGCATCACAAACGGGCCATGCTCTATTTCGTTCAGCCCTCAACCAGAACCTTCCTCTCCTTCTACAGTGCCTGTCAGATCCTGGGCATCAGGTGTGCCGAGGTCCGCGACCCCAAGACCAGCTCGGAAGTTAAGGGGGAATCGGAGGAGGACACGGTTAGAATATTTTCCTCCTATTTTGATATCATCATCATGCGCCACTTCAAGGCCAACTTTGCCGAAACCATCTCCGAGCTGCTCGACGATACCGACCGACCGGTGCCGGTGATCAATGCGGGTTCGGGGAAAGATCAGCATCCCACCCAGGCCCTCCTCGATATTTACACCCTGAAGCGCAGTTTCAAAGAGTGGGGCGGCCTCGATAATAAACAGATTGCCTTTGTCGGCGATTTGCTCCGCGGGCGGACCATCCGTTCCCTCTCCACCCTGTTGACCAAGTACCGGGGGATCAAACAGTTCTTTGTGGCCCCCGACGATTTCCAGATCGATGAAGATGTCCGAGCCTACCTGGACAGGGCCGGAGTCTCTTACGAGATAACCGACGATTTTGAAAGCGTGATCCCCCAGGTTGATGCCATCTATATGACCCGGCTGCAGGATGAATGGGACAAAATTGATGGGACCGACCGGAAACCGCTGGATCTGGATCGTTATTCCTTTACCAGAAAACAACTTCCCCTGCTCAAGCCCAGTGCGGTTCTCATGCACCCCCTGCCCCGGAGGCAGGAGATATCCCGGGATATAGATGCGGATCCGCGGGCCGCCTACTGGAAGCAGGTTCGCAATGGGATGTGGATCCGAGCGGCCCTGGTCGCCCTGATCTTTAGCCGGGATCGCAACATTTACGATTATTACCTCGATTACAATCTTTAGTTTAGGAGCCACAGATCTTTCTATTCATACATAGCCCCTGCCCGTTCCGGGAATTGATCGGCCCCGCCCGGCAATTGTTTCCATTAAAATGGCGATCCGGCCCGGGTAACCGGTAATTTTTGTGGTAGTTGTTGAATAACCGGCGGATCATTCAGCCAGAGTAAACAAAGGGATCCCCCCTTTTTTTATGGAATAATCCTTTAATGATGATAATTAGATCTGGGAGGCATGGCAAGAAATGAAAATTACAATTGCCCTCGGGGGCAATGCCCTGTTGACCGCGGGGCAGAGGGGAACGGCCGAGG
>CAZPFS010000069.1:0-3911 GCA_964585925.1 uncultured Syntrophomonadaceae bacterium
CTTTTTCTGCCGCCTCCACCGCCAGATCGTAACTGCCCCGGCCGGGGGATACCCCCAGGCGGGCATAGTCCTCCATCGCCTGCTGCAGCACTGCCCGCGGCTTGGGAAAGGATGTGGCCGCGTTATCCAGGTAAATAAGTTTTTGTTCGGGCATATCTTACCCCTTGAATTTTATATCGGGAGCCTTGTGGACCCATAATTTAACGATGCCGGCGGTGCTCGCCCGGCCCCATCACCGCCCCGGATCGGGAGAAGGCGCCCTGACTATTTCTTCAATAGCGGGAGCAAATCCCGATAAAGCTGTTCGGTTTCCTGCCTGTCTTTGTAGTTGATGATTATATAACTGTCGGAAGTGTCGATATGGATAAAAGGCCCCACCGGGGATTGTAAATACAACATGACTTCTCCCAGGTCTTCCAGCCGGAACAAGCCTTTTTTGACCGAACCGTCATTGAAGCCGTTGGTTTTGCCCAAAATGGCCGGCATCTCATCTTTTAGGAAGATCCCATCGATCGCGGCGCCAGGCTGAACGATACCGTACAGTCCCCCAATTTCGAGATGATCATCGGTGATATTGATCGGCGGCGGCATACTGCTAAACACGATCAGGGCGGCCACAGCCAGACCGATTAGGACGAAGAAGCCCAACACCAACCCCAGTACCAGACGGTCACTTTTTGTTTTCGGGTTATGATCATAGCGCTGGGCTTTCAACAGCAGGAAAAAAATCACCACAAAAAAAACAACCCCTGCCACCACCTCCACATGGGGAACACCGGCCCAGTGCAGCAAACCCGCCGCCAACAACAGGGCGGCCAGGAGGAACATCCCGTTGCCCAAAAAATTGCCCAACCCGGCCGCATCCACCTTCTCTTTTTTCGATCGGGGCAGGGTATTGTAACCGGCGATCAACCAGTAGCATTTAAAATATTTAACCGCTATCCCCAAAGATAGCATCAGAAGAACCGTTGCCAGGATCACCCAAAATCCCACGGCCGAACGCCCCCCAAACGAATAAAATAGTATCCGGTAAAACTAACCAAATTTAGGCAAGTGATCTGCTTTTCTATTAATAGTAATAACATGAATTGACAGGCCTGGCAAGAAGCGCTGTGTATAGAAAACCGGAGAAAATCTTCTACCAAGCCCTTATTCTTTCTGCCTTTTGATCACTGTCTTTCTTTGCCAGCGGCCGGTGCGGTAGTAGATCACGCTGAATATCATGCCAAAGGTCGAACCGACCGGGGTTCCCCACCATATCCCGTCCGAACCAAGCCTTTGGGAGAGAAAAGTCGCCGCCGGAACTCTGAGCAACCAAAGGGAAAGCACGGTGGCAACGAGCGGGATCATCGTGTCTCCGGCCCCCCGCATAACCCCATTGGTGGTAAAAAATATTGAAAATACCACATAAAAAGAACCGATAATTAGAAGATAGCGAGCTCCGACCTCGATCACTGCCGGATCGGTATTAAAAAGTGCGATCAGTTCTTTCCCAAACAAAATGACCACGAGGGTCATCGCCAGCGAAATAGCCGCGGACATGGCCAGTGCGGCCAGATGCCCTTTCTTAACCCGCTCCGGCTTGTTCGCCCCCAAATTTTGCCCAACAAATGAAGAAAGTGCTGCTGAAAGGTTCATGGCCGGCATGGAAGCAAAGGAATCGATCCCGGTGGCCGCGGTGTAGGCGGCAGTTACCGTCGTTCCAAAACCGTTGACAATTCTCAACAGGGCCATGAAACCTGAACCGACCAACATTTGCTGTATTCCGGTAGGCAGGCCGATCCTGACATTCAACCAAAATATATCCCGATCGAACTTCATTTCCCCCAACTTGAACCTAAACAATCGCTGCCGGGTACGGTTTAAATAGTAGAATCCACATAGAAAGGAAAGCCCCTGGGCAATCACCGTAGCCCAGGCAGCACCGGCTACCCCCCAGCCAAGCACGATCACAAACAGCAAATCCAGGACTATGTTCACCAGGGTGGCGATGATCAAAAAATACAGGGGGGTTTTTGAATCACCCAGCCCCCTTAAAATGGCACTGATCGAATTGTACCCGAACATGGCGGTAATCCCCGCGAAGATTATCCGCAAGTACTGCTTGGCCAGAGGATAAACATCGACCGGTGTCTTCAATAGAATTAATATGGGCCCGCACAAAAATAAGCCCAGGGCGGTAATGACCAGGGAGGCTATCAACAGAAAAATATAAGCGGTATCGATGGTCTTTTTTACCTTATCCATCTCCTGGGCGCCGAAATACTGGGCAATCAAAATCGTCGTGCCCATGCCGATGCCCATGATCAATGAAACGAGCAGAAAGATCACCGGAAAACTGACCCCGACGGCAGCCAGAGCCCCCTTCCCCAAAAACCTGCCGACAATTATACCATCCACCGAGGAATAGAGCTGTTGGAACACATTCCCGATTAACATTGGCAAGGCGAAATTGAAAATCAGTTTCGCTTCATTGCCGGTAGTCAGATCTTTCATTGAACCTCCCCTATCCTAAGTGAACCCGAGCAGAAGACAGGCTGCTCGGTGCTCCAAGGTTTGCGGTAGTTTCCATAGAATATAGCACAAAGGGATACGAACACTAGACTAGGCTATTGCAAATTAAAAATACTGTCAATCGCCTTTGGCGCAAATGACTGTTTAAAGATCATTTTCCATGGCTTTTTGATAGTTCTGTTTTCCCTATTCCACCGGTTAATGATCGGTAAAAATTGTTATATAGTATATGAGGGTAACAGCAATTCAGCGAGTGAGGGAAGAAAAAGATGAAAAAAGGGAAGCCATAACCCCAAGGGGGAAATGGAATTCCCATTCTGGGGGTGCTGGTGGTTTTTGCCTATGCGGGCAATAACTGGATCCAGGTGACCTTCAATCAAATTGAGCTGGAGACACTTCCGGAGGAATTCGATGGGTTTAAAATTGTCCATATCGGTGACCTGCATGCCAAAGAATTCGGAGCGGGCAATGCCAGGCTGGCCCGGGTAATTGAAAAGCAAAAGCCGGATGCAATTTTTGTTACCGGGGATATGATCAACTCCCAAAATGATGATGGCGGTGCTTTCATCCGCCTCTTGGAAAAATTAAACGGGAGCTACCCGGTATACTGTTCCTTGGGCAACCATGAGCAGATCATCGAAAGCCGAGAACAGAACGGCAAAACAGACGTTTTTAAGACCTTTATCGCCCGGATTGCTGGTGCCGGGGGTGTCTTGCTGGACAACCAGCGACTTGAAATAAAAAGAGAAGGGCAATCGATCTGGATTTACGGGTTTACATCGGCTCTGTATCATTATACCGGCAGTGATACAGCCCATTGGGAAGGTGCCGAATTAAAAAAGGCTTTCCTGGATGATAAGATGGGCACGGCCGACCCGGACCGGTTCAAAGTGTTGCTGGCCCATAACCCAAAATATTTTGCGGAATACGCGGCCTGGGGCGCCGATATGGTTTTTTCCGGCCATATCCATGGCGGGGTGATCCGGCTACCTTTCAAGGGCGGGCTTCTCTCTCCCGATATCACCTTCTTCCCCGCATACGACGCCGGACTCTATTCCCTGGGAAAATCCCGGATGTATGTCACCCGGGGACTTGGAAACTCGGTCATCCCCCTTCGTTTTCTCAATCGCCCGGAGGTGGCGGTAATCGTGCTTAAAAGCAGGCGGTAAAACCGCAGGAAACACCCCCCATACCGGGCCGATGGGGATACTTCACCTATCTATCGCCGATTCATCGAACGGGCAAAGCAGTAAAGGCTCACTTTTTTTACAACATCAACTAAAGTCCCCGGGAGGGTTGCGCCTCCGTTGCAATTTGCTGGAGCTCTCGGATCACCTGATAAAGGGGATCCGCATCCCAATCCACCGGATAGAGATTGGAACGGATGGTTTCTAATC
>CAZPFS010000070.1:0-3653 GCA_964585925.1 uncultured Syntrophomonadaceae bacterium
CGGCCAGTGGCGGCTTCACGGCCAACTTCTTCATCGCGGGGACGGACGCGCTCCTCGCCGGGATCACCGAGTCGGCGGCCAAGGGTATGAACGTGCCCGGGCCGACCCACCCGTTGATCAACTGGTACTTCATGGCGGTGGCCACAATAATCGTTATGTTAGTCACTACATACGTTACAGAGAAGTTCACCGTAAGGGTACTCGGCGACGGCGACTACGGAAAGGATCTCGATGCCCTCAAGGAGCACAGGGTTACGCCGGAGGAGAATCGCGGACTTCGCTGGGCGGCGGTCGTGGGAGTGCTCTGTATTGGAGCGCTGCTTTATCTGACACTTCCCGAGGGTTCCTTCTTCCGTGCGGACGACGGCAGTATCGTGCCGAGCTCGCCCTTCCTTAGCGGCATAGTGGGGATACTCTTCTTCCTCTTCTTCTTCGTAGGCATTGCCTACGGCTACGGGGCAGGGACGATAAAGAAGATGGACGACGTGCCGAAGCTGATGCAGAAGGGGCTCGCAGGCGGGCTAAGCTTCCTGGTGGTGGTCCTCCCTGCAGCTGTCTTCGTACAGATGTTCACGGACAGTAAACTGACCACGATCCTCGCCGTGGAGGGCGCCCAGTGGCTTCAGCGGATGAACCTGGGAGGCATACCTCTGCTGGTAATGTTTATCCTGCTGAGCACCTTCATCAACCTCTTCATCACCAGCGGATCCGCCAAGTGGCTGATTCTGGCACCTATCTTCGTGCCGATGTTCTCTATAGTAGGGTTTTCGCCAGCACTTACACAGGTTGCCTACCGTATCGGAGACTCGTCGTCGAATATCATATCTCCGCTCTCCTACTACGTGCCGGTGGTCATAGGGCTACTGGAGCAGTACCGCACCGACCCGGACCAGAAGATCGGCATCGGTACTGTTGTATCGTTGGAGATGCCATACACTATCGCATATCTGATCGCCTTCACTCTACTGCTGATAGTGTGGTACACACTTGGCATTCCCCTTGGGCCGGGAACGCCTCCGCTTCTTTAGTATCCCTCGTCAAAAAAGAGCCTCCGCTTAAGCGGAGGCTCTTTTATTTTCTTCCCTCTCAGCCTTTGACTATCTGAGTGCCCTTTGTGCCCTCAAGGGCCTCCAGTGCCTCTTCCAGGCTGGCTATCACGGCCCTCTCCCCTCCGTTCCTGACGAAGCGCAGTGCAGCGTTGACCTTGGGTCCCATCGAGCCTGCCTTGAAGTGCCCCTTCTTCTCAAGCTCCTCCATCTCCGAGAGGGTAAGGGTGTCGAGCCACTTCTGCTCAGGCGTGTTGTAGTTGATGGCTACCTTCGGAACGTCTGTCAGTATCATCAGCAGGTCGGCATTCACCGCCGCAGCGAGGCGTTCGCCAGCCAAGTCCTTGTCGATGACTGCCTCGACTCCCTCCCAGGTGCCGTCCTCTCTGCGTATCACCGGGATTCCGCCTCCGCCAGAGGCCACAACCGTGAAGCCCTTTTCAAGAAGGGTGTTGACCACGTCCGCCTCAACAATGGACTTGGGGTCGGGAGAGGGGACCACCCTGCGCCATCCGCGACCCGCGTCGTCGATCCAGGCCTCTCCAGTTTCCGCGGCGCGCTTCCTTGCGGCCTCCTCGGTGTAGAAGGGGCCGACGGGCTTTGTGGGGTTAGCGAACGCGGGATCGGCGGTATCGACCTCGACACGCGTGATGAGGCAGGCCGGGGCATGTCCATTTATCCCCTCGGTGTTCAGTGTGTTCTGGATGCTCTGGCAGAACATATAGCCGATCAGACCCTGACTCTCTGCGCCGCAGATATCCATAGGCATGGCCGGAACCGAGGAACTGCCAAGTTCGTTCTGGATAAGTATGGCTCCGACCTGCGGGCCGTTGCCGTGCGTGATGACCACCTCGTGCCCCGCCGCTATCATGCGAACTACCTGATCGACCGTCTTCTGGACGTTATCCCTCTGTTCAGAGGCAAGTCCCTTCTGACCTCTCTGGAGAATCGCGTTGCCGCCCAGGGCGATTATTACTCTCATCTCTTGCTTGACCCCTCTCGGATGATAATTATGCGCGCGTGTAGTGCGCCCGTATTATTCCTTCAACAGATCCCTTAGGAAAGGAGGTATTGTGAAGGCGGCTCTGTGGATATCCTCCGTGTAGTACTTCGTCCCCTCCGGTGCGGGCCTGCGTACGACGGCCGGATCGTGTTTCTTCGAGCCGATGGTATATGTCCACATCCCGCTCGGGTATGATGGCATCGGACTCCAGCAGATTTTTACTACAGGGAAAACAGTTGACATTTCGCTGTAAGCTCCCCTGACTACATGAGTGTCGGAGACTGGGGATTCGGTCTGGGCTACGATGATACCGTCATCCTTCAGTGCGTTAAGGACATCTCTGTAGAAGGGGGCACGGAACAGTCCTGCTGCGAACTCGACTGGGTCGGTGCTGTCTACGATGACGATGTCGAACTCGTCGCGGCAGGAGGCCACGAACTTGAGCGCGTCCATCGGTCTGATATCCGCGCGAGGGTGTTCAAACGCCACGCTTATGGTGGGAAGGTACTCCTTGGAGGCCTTGATAACCTCCTCGTCGATGTCCACCAGGGTGGCCTTCTCGATGTTATCGTGGCGCAATACTTCGCGAAGAGTGGCACCGTCTCCTCCGCCGATTATCAGGACCCTTTTAGGCGATGGATGGGAGCATAACGCCACGTGCGCCATCATCTCAGCGTAGAAAAACTCGTCCCGCTCGGTTATCTGGATCGCGCCGTCCAGCACGAGCATTCGCCCGTACTCCTCGGTCTTGACCACCAGTATGTCCTGATAAGGACTTGACTTGCTCATCAGCACGTCGGATAAGCGCAGGGAGAGCTTCATATTGGAAGTCTGCTCCTCGCTAAACCAAAGATCGTTCGCCCTCTTTTGGCGAATCTCCATTGGCCAGTCCTCCTTTCATGATGCATAACTCAACAGACCGTCGGGAACGGCCTAACCGCCCCCGACGGACACAACATGTAGAGTATATGAGAAACGACTGTATTATTCAAGGACAAATGCCTTCAACGGAGGAAACCCGTTGAAGCATACCGAGGAGTATGTCTGTGTGTAGGCACCGGTGGTGAAGAAGTAAAGGCGATCTCCCTCCTCCAGAGAGGCGGGGAGAGCGTATTTTTCATTCTCGTACAGGATATCCATACTGTCGCACGTGGGACCGGCGAGTATCGTCTCCTGGGTCGGGCCGGTTTTTTCCGTGTATATCGGGTATTTTATAGCCTCATCGAGCGTCTCTATCAGGCCTCCGAACTTGCCCGCATCCAGGTAGACCCAGGAGTACTGATTTGCCTCGGATTTCTTGGAGATCAGGACGATCTCCGAGACGAGTACTCCCGCATCCCCGGCCATGAACCTGCCCGGCTCAAGGATGATCTCCGGCAGCTCCTCTCCGAAGTCCTCCTTCAGAAAGCGGATGATCTCAGTCGCGTACACGGAGGTCTCGTGCGTAGGGGAGATATAGGTCGCGGGGAAGCCTCCTCCCAGGTTAAGCATTTTGAGCGTGATGCCCTCGGATTTCGCGCTGTCGAACAGGTACTTGCATATTGATATTGCGTTGTCCCACTGGCCTATGTCCCTCTGTTGGGAGCCAACGTGGAAGGATATAC
>CAZPFS010000071.1:0-2787 GCA_964585925.1 uncultured Syntrophomonadaceae bacterium
TTCACGGCTTGTCGTCCAATCCGGTGGTGCGGCCTATTATGAAATAAGGATAAAAGGGAGAGAAACCCATACCGGTACGCGGTGGAGAAATGGGAAGATGTATGGCATCAGTGCCAATGAAAAACTGCCTTTTCTGATCAATGCCCTGTTGGAACTAGAACGGGAACAAAACAAAGATGAGGTAAAGTTCTCTTTGGGTATAGGCAAAATTGTCGGCGGAACCTATGCGACCTCTACCGCCCTGGAATGTGTTATTAGCGGGGTTGTTTATTTTACCCCTGCTTGTAGCACGGGAGTTGAGGGCATAAATATGGTCAAAGGTCTGATCAGGAAGGCGGTGGAAGATGGAGCAAAACAGGATCCGTGGCTGAGAGAAAACCCACCTGAGCTTTCTTTCCTGCATTATGATGATGCCTGCAAAATTGAACCCTCTGCGGATATTGTGCAGACAGTTTTACAGGCCGGCAAGGATTGTTTCGGGCAAGAGATGGAGGTTTCCAGCATGTCAGCCAATGATTCGAGACATTTGGTTAATACCGCCGGCATACCCACCCTGGTCTACGGACCCGGCACTCCCGGGGTAGCCCATAGTGTAGATGAATACGTTGAAATCGATGATCTGATCAATTCCACAAAGGTTTTGGCCCTGGCCATATACCGGTGGTGTAAGTAGAACCGATAGCGGGCATGCCCTCGTGCATGTCCGCTATCTTTTCTCTCACTATTCCAGCTCTTCCTCTTCTTCTCCCATTGAATTCGGTAGGGCTGCAGCAAAGAGCTCCGTGTCTACCAGGTCGGCCAGGCTGTCAGCGATTATTTTCTCTACATCCCTCATCAATACGGACAGATTATATTCCGATTCCAGAAACTCCTTGATATAGGAATTCATGTTGATTATCGCATGCAGTTTTTCCAGTTTTTCCTCCTGCTCCGGGGCGACCTCCAGCCCGGCCAGCATCTGTTGGTGTAGCAGTAGCTGCTGGCGACGGAAATCAACCAGCATTTCTCGGGCGGTGGAATCGCTCTTTATTTTATCCTGAGCTTGTTTAAAATTTGCAAATTGGGTTGAGCCCTGCAAGGCCTTGGAAAGTTGATAGGCCAGATCATAGGGGTTCATATGAAAAATCCTCCTTTTGGGGTAAACATGATATTTGATAACGATGGTTTAAAAAAACTATCAATTTTTCAATAGCCTCGTCAATTTGACCCGCATTGAGGATGGTGGCAAAATCCTGGTGACCCGGTTTGGAGTCCTCATATAGCCGGTCATAGTAACAGGTACAGATCTCCTGCACTGCCGTCAGAAAATCCTTCTCCCGAAGGAGGGCTAACAAGCGAGCGGTTCTGTCCTTCCCCAGGCGGTGTTCCAGTGATAGCAGACCCTGTTTAATCCGATCCAGGTTTTCCTCGGAGAGCTCCGGGAAAAGGTACTCCCCTATAATGCGCTTTGCCCTGAGGGCCAGGGGGGCGGTGACCAGTATATGGATCCCCTCGTCCATGGCCATGCTTAAAAAACGGGGCAGGTGAACAGGGCCAATCCGGGTCCCCTCACCTTCGATAACGAGGCAGGGAAAGCCCTGATACTTATTTAGTTCAATCAACAACAGCGCTTCAAAATTCTTTTGGGATCTGGGATTATCAAGCCCAACCGCTCCAAACACCGAGCCGCGGTGGCGTGCCAGTTCCTCCAGATCGATTGCCGGGCAACCCCGGGATTGGAGTTCTTTAATAATTGCTGTTTTTCCTACGCCGGTGAGACCATTTAGCACTACCAATTCGGGTTTGATCTGGTAATCGCTAAGCAACCGGTAAACATGTTTACGGTAAGCTCGATACCCGCCTTGCAAGCGTAAGGCGGGGATTTTTAGCATCCCCAATATTTGAAAAAGACTTGAGCTGCGCATACCGCCGCGCCAGCAATAAAGCAAGGGGGTTTTATCCCCGGCAGCCTGACATACCTCCTCCACCAGTTTTGGCAAACGGGGGGAGATAAAATCCAGCCCCTTCCGGCGGGCGGCCGATTCCCCCTCTATTTTATAGACGATACCCAATTGCCGGCGCTGTTCGTCCGAGAATAGCGGTATATTGACTGCCCCCGGTATCGATTCCCTGGCAAATTCTTCGGGAGAGCGCACATCAATAAAAACCAGGTCGGTTCTGTTTATGGCCTGTTGCACATCAATCCCCGCGGTCACCGAAAGGCCTCCCTTGTTGCAAGCCGGTTTATAGCTGATGATAAATCAATTATAGCTGAAAAATATTGGACGATGCAATACAGCGGGGCGAGTATTTGCCCTGGAGCGATTAACGGCACTCCAAGACTTGAATCGATCGATTTCTGATATTTGGGATCGAAGAAATGAGATCGAAGAAATACCCCTCTTCCTTCTCAAGCCATAGTGGCTATGTTATAATATACAAAGTTATTTCCTAGGGGAGGGTTCCGTATGCCCGATGAATGTGTCTTTTGTAAAATAGCCAACCGGGAGCTAGAGGCCGATCTAGTCTATGAAGATGATGAAATCCTGGCTTTCAAGGACATTGCCCCGGCAGCTCCGGTTCATTTACTGATCATACCCCGGAAGCATATCCCCACCCTTCTCGATTTAAACGAAAGTGATGCGCAATTGGTCGGTCGCCTTCATCTGGTCGCTGCCGATCTGGCCCGGGCTTTTAATCTCGATCGCCAGGGGTTCAGGGTAATTATTAATTGCGGCCCGGATGGGGGACAGGTTATCTATCACTTGCATCTCCATCTCTTGGGTGGACGGCCGATGACAGAACTTG